>JAZLBZ010000072.1:0-15494 GCA_045613945.1 Bacteroidaceae bacterium | reverse complement strand
AATGTCGAAATATCATAGACAAACATATTATATCCTGCCTGTTGCAACAGTGACAGACAATCGTCAAATGTCGCGACCAATTGGTAGTCTTCAAATTTTGTGTCAACACTCTTGATTTCCTGTGCAAAGCCACACAGAGTGCCAAATGCAACCAATAGGGTTAAGAATAGTTTTTTTATAACCATTTTATGCTTACAAATTATAATCTTTCTTTTAGTATCTGTTCTACCTCCTCGGCGGTTGCTCCTACTGCAAGAATTGTACCATCTCTGTCAATAAGGAAAACCTCTCCGGCACCTCTGATACCATAACGTTCCCAAATATTTTCCACACCACGCAGTGCAATCAGATTGAGCCAAGGGTATCCGTCCTTCTCCACTGCAAGCCTCATATCTTCGCTTTCCAATTCGCTTGCCACTCCAACGATGGTAAATCCTTTATCCTTGTACTTGTTATACAAAAGAATAAAACTCATTGACGGACGTCTGCAAGGTCCGCACCATGATGCCCAGAAGTCAACGATGGCAATCTTACCCTCAATCTCTTTCGAGAGCGTGTGCGCTGCACCACTTAGGTCGGGAAGAGTAAAGTCAATTATTCGTGAACCCACACGCACATCCATTGACGACACCCAATTGCGCATGTTTATTGCCATGTTGTTTGTAGGGTACTTTGTATCGTATATGTTCTTGAATAAATCCACGTATGGTTGTTTTGTCGCATTATCCGTATTGTAAAGCCTACGTCTTGCCTTATTGAGCAGATAAAGTCCTACCAGGTTCGGGTTGTTTGTAATATAATCAAGTTCGTATGCGTACATCTCTTTCCTTAACTCTTCGCCTTTTTCCATAAATGCTTTGTATTCGGGTGTATAAAGGCGGTTATCCTTTTCCAATTGCTCAATCTGTTTACGGATACTCCTAAGCGAATCGCGGTCTTCGCATTCATCATATAGTCTTTTGAGGGCTGCCCCTTCGGCAGTCAAAAGCTTGCCAGCCTTCTCTAAAGCCCCCTCTTCTTGCCTCATCGGTATATAAAACCTCTCTTCAATGCTTCTTTTGTAGGCAAGCAACTCCGTGTTGAGTGGTGTCTGTGAATGCAGTGTAGGAAGTGGAGCATCATCTATTGCATATCCATAGAATGTAGCATAAACATCTCCCTCCTCGGCAAAGAAATCCAGCGCCATCCAACAACCTTTGTTGTAATCTTCACAAGCAAACAACTGATAAAATTCAGGTTCGTCGATATAAAGGTCATGAGAGAAATGCCCATCCTTTACCCAGATGGTATCTACGGGCACTACTCTTGGGTCGCCGTTACCAATAATGAGTAATATACGTGTAAAAGTACTCTCTTTTACCTCGCCCTCAATGTGACAATGTAGTTTTTTGTTATAGTCTATGCACTCCTGTGCAAAGCCACATACGGTGGCAAATACAACGATTAGGGTTAAAAATAGTTTTTTCATATTATTCGGTTTATTTTGAATCTATTTAAAATTTTGCAATTATAATAATATCAGCCAACAGTTTTACCCCCCCCTGTTAATAAATGTTAATATAGCATATAAAGCGAATGTTTATACCTATAAGACGGACAAACCGCCTGTTTGTTACAAGGGTACATTGATTTCTCATTCTTTCATCTCGGAAGAAACTTCAACTCAAATGAAAAGTAAATTTCACCCACGGCAAAACATTCTATCTAAAAACAGTTCTTTAGACGTCTAAAAAGTTGATTTTAGATGGCTAAAAATGCGATTTTGCCTCTATTCCTTGCCCGATAGTGCCTAAAAAGAGTATTTTTGCGGACATAAATTTTTCAGGAATGAACAGATACATCTACATCATTATCTCCGTTACGCTGTTTGCGTTATCTTACCTTTTCAACTACAACGACCACCGCGACGAACTGCATGGCACAATAAACCGCGAGTTCAAACAGGAAGCACGCACGTGGTGTGACAGTATAATGATTATAAAAAATGAATTCCATAGCGATAATGGTACTTGTTCCGATGATTTCCCTAAAAACAAGAACCTGTATCTTGAAATGGAAGAAGGAGAAGTTGTCATTTCCCCTAAATTCTATAACCCTGACAGTTATTTAAAATATGACCACGATATTACTGAAACCGCTTTCCTTGTGAGCAATAAACAGCAGTTTGACTACTACTTCTCCGTAACCGACTCGCTGTTCAAGAATATGGTAACAAGGTTAGGAATAAATGCCGATGTTGCAACAGCCGTATATGCAAAAAGCATCTTCGATATGTTCGTTTCCGAGGATAGTATGAATGTGAATGCTCCCTATGTGCGTACATTCCAGGCAAGAGAGGTTGAGGGCTTTACAACGGACAGCGTATCATTAGGTATATGCGGACAGGGCAAGATAATAGGTACTGTTGATATTCCTGCAAGTGAGATTGTAAAAGGAATGGAACCGTTGGCAAAATGGCAGTTCGTCGCCTTGGCACTCATCGCCCTGTTGTACATGGTTGCCATATATGTACCCAAGAGACTGCGTTATATGCAGAATGTAAAGTTCATCGGCAACACCTGCATAGACTTCAATACAAACACTGTTTACTATTGGAAAGGTGGCAAACTCTCACTTACCGACAAGAGAGCCGAGGTGCTGAAGGTGTTTGTTGACTCAGCACCCGAATACAGACTGCTTAAAGAGGATATATGCCGCAGGATATGGAACCGCGACAGCAAGGATGCCCAGGCGTTGTATAATGTTGCAATGAGTGAACTGCGTAACTACCTCATTGCCGAGGATGATTCCCTTGAGCTAAAGACACTCACCAACGAAGGCGTGGTACTTATTGTTGATATCAAACGCAAACGCAAATTCTCGTTGTTGCATTTTATAGGAAGGATAAAAGGGTAAATCAAGTAAGGAGAAAATATAAGCGAACGATTAAGGTTGAGGACTGCGTAAAATAATACTATAAGCGAATCAATATCCGCACTAAATTTCTACTGAACCTAAATGTACACCTGAAAAAACAAGTGCCTCCAAAACCCACTCGGGCTTTAGAGGCACTTGATGTATTGTGATACTTCTGTTTATTCTACGTACAGCACCAGTCCCTTGAGGTACTTGCCTTCTGGGAACGGGATAATGTATGCTCCCGTTTATTCTACGTACAGCACCAGTCCTTTGAGGTATTCGCCCTCGGGGTGGTAGATGCTCACGGGGTGGTCGGCGGGCTGTGTCAGTTGGTGCAGTATGCGCACGTTGCGCTTGGCCATAGCCGCTGCGGTGAACACTGCTGTGCGGAAGTTTTCCTTGCTTACTACCTGCGAGCATGAGAAGGTGAACAGGATGCCGCCTGGCTGAATCTTCTCTATTGCTTTTGCGTTGAGGCGGCGGTAGCCGATGAGTGCGTTGCGCAGGCTGTCGCGGTGCTTGGCAAATGCAGGAGGGTCAAGGATTATGAGGTTGTAGTTGTTTCCCATGCGGTCGAGGAAATCGAATGCGTCCTCGGCGTATGCTGTGTGGCGCTTGTCGCCGGGGAAGTTTATCTCAACGTTGGCATTGGTGAGGTCGATGGCCTTTGATGAACTGTCGACTGAGTGTACAATCTCGGCGCCACCGCGCAGTGCGTAGATTGAGAATCCGCCGGTGTAGCAGAACATGTTGAGCAGTTTGCGTCCCTTTGCGTATTTCTCAAGCAGTGAGCGGTTCTCGCGCTGGTCGACAAAGAAACCGGTCTTCTGTCCGCGCAGCCAGTCTATGTGGAACTTGAGCCCGTATTCGGTTGATATATTCCCGGCATTGCCTCCCAGGATGTAGCCGTTGTCCTTGTTGATGTCGGCCTTGTAGGGGAGTGTGGTGTCCGACTTGTAGTAGATGTTCTTGAGTTTGTCGCCAAGTACCTCCTGCATGGCCTTTGCTATCTCCATGCGGCATACGTGCATGCCTACGCTGTGGGCCTGCATGACCGCTGTGTCGCCGTATATGTCGACAATGAGGCCTGGAAGGTTGTCGCCCTCGCCATGTACAAGACGGTAGGTGTTGTTGTCCTCGCGGGAGGATATGCCTGTGCGCTCGCGCAGGTCGTATGCGGTGGCAATGCGGCGCTTCCAGAATGCCTGGTCGACGGGTTCGTCGTTGAAGGTGAGCGCTCGCACTGCGATGCTGCCTACCTGCACGTGTCCGCGTGCGATGAACTTATGGTCATTGGTGTATACTGTCACAACATCTCCCTCCTCGGGCTTGCCTTCGATGCGCTGTATGGCGCCCGAGAAAATCCAGGGGTGAAAGCGTTGCAGTGACTCTTCTTTGCCTCGTTTTAGTATTACGGCTTTTTCCATATCTGTTATTGGTTCTTGTGTAGTTCGTTGTAAATCTTCAGGCAGGCCCATGCGTCTGTTGCCGCATACTGTTTCTGCTTGTCGGTTAGCACGTCGTTCTCCCAGTTGCTGAGTTGCTGGCTTTTGGAGATGCGCTCTCCAAACATTATGGCGTATATCTTCTGCAGGCTCATCTCCTCAATTCCAAAGTCGCCTACCACCTTCTGCAGGTCGATGAAATTGCCGGCCTTGAACTTGCGGCGTTTGCACAGCCCCTGATAGTCGTCGTGGAGCGACAGGCCGATCTTTGCAATCTTCTTGTTCTCGAGGAACTGTATTAGCGAGTCGGGCATGCCGGTGCGGTTCAGGCGTATGAGAAAGCAGGTGTCGGCTGTTGACAGCTGTATGAGCGACACGTCGTGCTGCACTCCCTTGCGGAATGAGGGGCGTGTCTCGGTGTCAATGCCTACGTGTGTCTCGTGCGACAGGGCAATCATTGCCTGGTCGACAGCGGCGGCGGTGTCTATTGTAATAATGCGGCCATCGAAGGCGATGGTGGGCATTGCGCTTACTTCGTTCTTGTCTATGCGTGCCTTATAGCTCATTTCCCTCTTGCTCCTCGTCGTCAAGTGATGTGTTGTACCTGATGTCGTGCAGTGCACGCAGTGTGTTTGTGAGTGTCTGCCCCCAGTACTGGCGGAAGTGCTCGTTGCACTCGACTATTGCATCGTGCATTGTCTCGTTGATACCCAGTTGGAACAGGCATACAAAATTCTTGATGTCCTGATATATGTCGGCAATATCCTCGGAGATGCTCTTTGTGATTGGGGTGTCGCTGTATTTCATGTCGCTTACAAAGACGTCAAGGTATGAATCCTTGTCGGCCAGCAGGTCGAGCATTGTCATCCTTACAATCTCATAACTGTCCTCTGATACAAAGTCCTCCAAGTCGTCATCGCTGATGCGCTCCTCGTCGGGCAGCATCTGTGCCTTTATGTATAGCAGTGGCAACAGTTTTAGCAGTGTGTCGACGAAATCCTTGCGGCTATGCTCGTTGCTACGCTCTACGTATGCGCAGAATTCGGCCGCAACGGTAACAAACTCCACTGTGTTGCGTGAAAAAACAATATCTTCCCTTTCGCTCATTTTTTGTTGTGTTGTTATTTTGCTGCGAAGTTACAAAAAAATAGCGGAGGAGTAGGTAATTGGTATTTGTTTTTTTTGTATCTTCGCGTTTAAATGTGGCTTTGGGGATTCTAAGGCTGCTTGAGTGTGGTGGCGGTGATGCCACTTTTTAAAGAAACTGTTTAAATTATATCGCCAAGTTTTTTATAGAGCAAAAATTGGATGTTTATTTATTTTTAAGGGCACATAGCGGGCTATGTAACCGCCAAAAAGGAAGAAACAGGCATTTTTGAATACAAAAAACGGCGAAACAATAGGCTTTATAAGAATTTTTTTTTAGAAATTTAAACAGTTTCTAAATACAAAGCGGAAAACACAATAACAGATATGGCTAAAAAGAAACAATCGGAAGGTCGTTTTTATAAGTTGAGGCTCTTTATGGTTCGTACAAGGCTTTTCTTCTCGAATCATAACGTGCAGTTTGTGCTGGGGTTGATTTGTCTTGCGTTTACGATATTCCTTGCAAGTTCTTTTATCTCGTTCTTCTCATCGGGCGCTGATGACCAGAGCGTGGTGGAGTCTGTGGCTTCGGGCGAGGCCGCTAATGCCTCGGGAAAGGGTGGAGCAGTCGTTGCGCACTATTTTATAAACAGGTGCTTTGGCTGGGCGTCAATCCTGTTGCTGCCACTGTTTGTGTTGCTGTCGTTGCGTCTCATGGGCCGTCGGCAGTTGCGCCTGGCCCGTTGGACTGTGATAACGGTGTTCCTGCTCATTTGGTGCTCAATATTCTTTGATTTTGCATTTGGCAATCTCTTTGCCGGGAGTTTTATGTCTCCGGGTGGCGGCAATGGCAAGGTTATGGCTGGCTTTCTTTATGATATGCTTGGAGTTGTTGGCCTTGTGCTTGTCCTTGTGCTGTCGATGCTTCTGTTTATGATATATGTGTCGCGTGGTACAATAACAGTGCTGCAGAAACTCTTTGGTCTTGCGCCCAAGAACAATGCCGGTGCTGCCGATGAGGATACCGATGATGAGGATGACGAAGAGGGTGAGGACGAAGATGAGGATGAACCTGAGAATGCCGATGAGGTGGAAAAAGACGTGGAGGAGGATGAGGATGAACCGGATTCCGAGGATGAGAAGATAGAGATAGACATAGATGTTCCGGCTGATGATGAGGAAGAAAACGAACCTATAAGGGTTGTTGTTGATGAAGAGCCTGCTGTGCAGCCTGCTAAAAGCAATGAACCCAGTGAAGAGGACCTGGAACTTGCGAGGCAGTTCGATGCGATATCACGTTCTTGTGGCGAGACTGTGCAGGCCGGTGACGAGGGCTTGTCGATGGAGGTCGAGGCTGCCGAGGGCGATGACGACATGGGTGGACGCATGCTGCGTCCCATTAATCCAAAGGACGAACTGAGTTACTACAAACCGCCAACGCTTGAGTTGCTCGACGAGTATGAGCAGGGCGTACACTCGATAGACAAGGACGAGCAGGCCGAGAATGCCAACAATATTGTAACAGCGCTCAAGAATTTTGGCATTGAGATAAGTTCTATCAAGGCTACAGTAGGCCCAACAATTACACTCTATGAGATTACTCCTGCACCGGGAGTGCGAATCTCAAAGATCCGTAACCTTGAGGATGATATTGCAATGAGCCTTTCGGCATTGTGCATACGTATTGTGGCGCCAATACCCGGCAAGGGAACTGTTGGTATTGAGGTACCAAATGCCCACAAGCAGATTGTTCCCATGAAATCGCTGCTCAACAGCCGCAAGTACAAGGAGACCGACATGGCGTTGCCTCTTGCTCTTGGAAAGACAATTTCAAACGAGGTTTATATGGTGGATATGGCCAAGATGCCTCACTTGCTTGTTGCCGGTGCAACAGGTATGGGTAAGTCTGTAGGCCTTAACGTGATAATCACATCGTTGCTCTACAAGATGCACCCGGCATATCTCAAATTCGTGATGGTCGATCCAAAGATGGTGGAACTCAGTCTTTACAGTGTTCTTGAAAAGCACTTTATTGCAAAACTCGAGGGTGAGGATGAGATTGTCATCACTGATGTGAACAGGGTGGTGCGTACTCTCAAGTCGCTCTGCGTTGAGATGGATAACCGCTATAAACTGCTGCAGATGGCGTCGGTACGCTCTGTGAAGGAGTATAACGAGAAGTTCCTGAACAAGGAACTGTTGCCAACACTGGGACATCGTTTTATGCCATATATCGTGGTGATTATTGACGAGTATGGCGATTTGATGATGACTGCCGGCCGTGAGGTTGAGTTGCCTATTGCCCGCATTGCACAGAAGGCACGTGCCGTTGGTATCCACATGATTATCGCAACACAGCGCCCTACAACAAATATCATCACAGGTACTATAAAGGCGAACTTCCCCGCACGTATGGCGTTTAAGGTTACAGCAGCAATTGATTCGCGTACAATCCTTGACCGCTCGGGTGCCAACCAGTTGCAGGGAAGGGGCGATATGCTGTTCCTTGCCGGCAATGACCCTGTGCGTGTGCAGTGCGCACTTGTCGAGACTAAGGAGGTGGAGCGTGTTTGTGCCCACATTGCAAAGCAGCAGGGTTATCTGACTCCGTATATCCTGCCCGAGCCCGATGAGGCGGTTGACATGGGTGGCGACGGCGGTGGAGCACGTGGCGACATCAGCCCCGACAAACTCGACCCGCTATTTGCTGAGGCTGCGCGCGTTGTGGTACTTGCACAGCATGGTTCGACATCGCTCATCCAGCGCAAACTAGAGATTGGCTTTAACCGCGCAGGCCGCATAATGGACCAACTCTGTCGCATGGGCATTGTTGGCGAACAGGAGGGTAGCAAACCTCGCCAAGTGCTCTGTGCCGATGAGGCCGACCTTGAGTTCCGCCTCAAGTCAATGATGTAATTGCTTCTTAATATTAATAAGGTATGAGATATATACTGTTTCTGCTCCTTTCAATGCTGCAGTTGCCGCTCTTTTCGCAGACAACGGCTGGTGACGCTAATGCTGTGCTTGACAAGGCGGTGGCGGCACTCAAGGCCGACGTTCCTGTCCGCATGGACTATACATACAGGGTGCTCGATGCTGATGGCGATGTGCTGCAGGCGGACAAGGGTGTCATATATATTGACGGCAACCGCTATGCTCTTCTCATGCAGGACATGAAAGTGTGGTGCGACGGTGCTACCCAGTGGAGTTATATGCGGGAGATAAACGAGGTCTATGTTACCGATGCAATGTCGGACGAGGCGCAGAATCTCTCTCCGCTCTATGTTATGGAGAACTATCGCAATGGGCGCTCTGTGCTCTCATCTGTCAAAGGTGGCTTGTGCGTTGTGACACTGCAGGCGGCCGATGCGGGCGTCGAGAGCGTTGTGCTGCACATTGCAGACAATAACAATCGCCTTGTTGCGATGTTTATAAATATGCCCGGTCAGGGTTGTGTTGAGGTGACGCTTGACGGTTACGTTTCCAAGTGCGGCGTGGGTGATGACACTTTTGTGTGTCCGCTCGATGAGTTTGGCGAGGCCGAGATTATTGATATGAGATAATGAATAAAAAATAGATATATTATGAACAGTACAAAATGTTTGATTATTGGTTCGGGCCCGGCGGGCTATACTGCGGCAATCTATGCTTCACGTGCTAACCTCTCGCCCGTTCTTATTGAGGGTATGCAGCCCGGCGGTCAACTCACACAGACAACCGTTATCGAGAATTTCCCCGGTTTCCCGCATGGCATAACAGGTCCAGAACTTATGGAGAATATGCGTCAGCAGGCTGTCAATGTGGGAGCAGAGATTCTTCCTGGCAGTGTTGTAGATGTTGATTTCGAGACCTTGCCCTACAAGGTTACACTCGATGACGGCAAGGTTATTGAGGCCGAGACTGTCATTGTTGCCACAGGTGCAGCGGCAAAGTATCTTGGCCTTACCGATGAGATAAAGTATCAGGGTATGGGCGTGAGCGCTTGCGCTACTTGTGATGGCTTCTTTTACCGCAAGAAGATTGTTGCCGTTGTGGGTGGTGGCGACACTGCTTGCGAGGAGGCCAACTACTTGGCTTCTTTGGCGGCGAAGGTGTATCTCATTGTGCGCAAGCCATATCTGCGCGCATCGAAGGCTATGCAGGACCGCACATTGGCGAATCCCAAGATTGAGGTGCTCTTTGAGCATAACACAGAAGGGCTGTTCGGTGAGAATGGCGTTGAGGGTGCTCATGTAGTGTACCGCAAGGGCGAGCCCGATGAAAAGCGCTACGATATCGCTATTGACGGTTTCTTCCTCGCTATCGGACACAAGCCAAACTCTGATGTCTTCAAGAAGTACCTGAAGACCGACGAGACCGGTTTCTTTGTGCCAGCCGATGCTAGCGGTGTTAAGACGCTTGTTCCGGGCGTGTTTGTTGCCGGTGACGTTGCCGACCCTCACTATCGCCAGGCAATCAATGCTGCTGCAAGCGGTTGCCGCGCTGCAATGGAGGCCGAGCGCTACTTGTCAAGCAAGTAATGCGATAAAGGGCCAAAAGGGCTAAAAGACATTATATTTATGCAAAGATTTTGGCGCATTTGTTTCGCTATGTTAGGAAAATGTGCTATCTTTGCACCCGATTTAGTCCGTAGGGGTTGAATAAGACGTGCCCACGAAGGGAGCGCACCTCGCGGAATTCACAATAAAAGCGATAAAATAAATGTACGCAATTGTTGAGATTAATGGACAGCAGTTCAAGGCTGAGGCTGGCAAGAAGCTGTTCGTGCACCACATCAAGGGTGCTCAGAACGACACAACCGTTGAGTTTGACCGCGTGTTGTTGTTGGACAAGGAAGGCGCAGTAACAGTAGGTGCTCCTACAGTAGAAGGCGCAAAGGTAGTTTGCTATATTGGCAATGTTCGTGAGCAGAAGATTGTTCGCAAGTCTAAGGACGGTCAGAACATCGTTACAACACGCGAGATTAACCCTGCATTGGTTAAGGGTGACAAGGTGTTGGTGTCCCACAAGCGTCGTCGTAAGGGCTACCGCAAGCTGAACGGTCACCGTCAGCAGTTCACAGAGTTAGTTGTAAAGGAAATTATCGGTTAATTTTTAAAGTTTAAAACAGTATGGCACATAAGAAAGGTGTTGGTAGTTCAAAGAACGGCCGTGAGTCAGCAAGTCAGAGACTTGGTGTTAAGATCTGGGGTGGCCAGGCTTGTAAAGCCGGTAATATTATCGTTCGTCAGCGTGGTACAGTTCACAACCCAGGTGCAAACATCGGTATGGGTAGCGATCACACTCTCTACGCTTTGGTTGACGGTATTGTAACTTTCAAGCGTGGCAAGAATGACAAGAGCTACGTTTCAGTTACTCCATTTGCAGAGAAGAACTGATTATAAATCAGCTGTGTTATAAGGCAATCCTTTAGAGGGTTGCCTTTTTTTTGTATTATTTTTACAATATGCTATTGATAATTAAGAAATAATTGTATTTTTGTAAACCAATGGGACAATTTTGTTCATTATTTGTAAAAATACTAAAACAATATAGATTATGCTTACACTTAAAGTAATTGCTCAGGAGACCGAGAAGGTCTTGAAAGGTCTTGAGAAGAAGCATTTCAAGAATGCGCAGGAGACAATTGAAAAGGTTTTGGAACTCGATAAGGCACGTCGTGCTGCTCAGCAGGAACTCGACACTGTCCTTGCACAGAACAAGCAACTTGCTGCAAAGATTGGTCAGTTGATGAAGGCCGGTGCTGCCGACGAGGCGAATGCTGTAAAGGCCGAGGTTGCCGACCTCAAGGCAAGGGCTGCCGCATTGCAGGAGAAGATGGACGCTGCTGCCGATGAATTGCAGCAGGTTCTCTATACAATCCCAAATATCCCTTACGACGAGGTGCCCGAGGGCTCAGTTGCCGAGGATAACGTGGTTGAGAAGACCGGTGGAATGGAGACTGTTCTCCCTGAGAATGCGCTCCCTCACTGGGAACTTGCAAAGAAGTACGACCTCATTGACTTTGACCTCGGTGTCAAGATTACCGGTGCCGGTTTTCCTGTATACAAGGGCAAGGGTGCGCAGTTGCAGCGTGCGCTCATCAACTTCTTCCTCGACGAGGCTCGCGCAGCAGGCTATGTAGAGATTATGCCTCCAACAGTTGTCAACGCGGCATCGGGCTACGGTACAGGCCAGCTCCCCGACAAGGAGGGCCAGATGTATCACTGCGGCCTCGATGACCTGTATCTCATCCCAACAGCCGAGGTTCCCGTTACAAATATCTACCGCGATGTCATCCTCGACGAGAAGCAGCTCCCAATCAAGAACTGCGCGTACACCCAGTGTTTCCGTCGCGAGGCAGGCTCATACGGCAAGGACGTGCGTGGCCTTAACCGCCTGCACGAGTTCTCAAAGGTTGAGATTGTACGCATTGACACCCCCGAGCACAGCAAGGAGTCACACAAGGAGATGCTTGAGCATGTTGAGGGTCTCTTGAAGAAACTTGAACTCCCTTACCGTATTCTCCGTCTTTGCGGTGGCGACATGAGTTTTACTGCTGCCCTCTGCTTTGACTTCGAGGTATATTCCGAGGCTCAGCAGCGCTGGCTCGAGGTTTCTTCAGTCTCTAACTTCGACAGCTACCAGGCAAACCGCCTCAAGTGCCGCTATCGCAATGCCGACAAGAAGACCGAACTCTGCCACACCCTCAATGGTTCTGCTCTTGCGCTCCCACGCATCGTTGCAGCACTCCTTGAAAATAACCAGACCCCCGAGGGCATTCGCATTCCGAAGGCGTTGGTGCCATATTGTGGTTTTGAAATAATTGATTAAAATTCACTAAAAAGGTGATAACTTCGTTACGCTCGATTTTGTAAACAGTCATTTAGGCTTACTAAACTCCTGTTTTCAAAATCTTCGCAAGCCTTGTTCTCCCACTTTTTATTGAACTTTAGGGATTTAGTGGTAAAAAGGTGATAACTGCGTGATTTGTCATATTGAGCGTAGCGAAATATCTCAAACAACGGTTAGGCTTTGAAATAAAACTGTAGGGGCGGGGTTTGCCCGCCCGTTACAATATAAATAGAACAAAAACATTATTATGTACAGGATAGTATCGAAAGAGCAGTTCTCGGAAAAGGTTTTCCGTCTGCGTGTAGAGGCTCCGCTTATTGCAAAGGCATACAGGGCCGGTAACTTTGTTATTGTGAGAGTGGGCGAGAAGGGTGAGCGCATTCCGTTGACCATCGCTCATGCCGATACCGAGAAGGGTATCATCACTCTTGTAATCCAGAAAGTGGGCTTGAGTTCAAGCCGTCTGTGCGACCTCAACGAGGGCGATTGCATCACCGATGTTGTTGGTCCTCTTGGCCAGGCTACACACATTGAGAATTTCGGTACTGTTGTGTGTGCCGGTGGTGGTGTGGGCGTTGCGCCTATGCTCCCAATTGCTGCGGCGCTCAAGAAGGCTGGCAACCGCGTCATCTCGGTGCTTGCCGGCCGTTCTAAGGATTTGATTATCCTTGAGAAAGAGGTTCGCGAGGTGTCGGATGAGGTTATCATCATGACCGACGACGGCTCTTATGGCGACAAGGGACTCGTTACCGAGGGTATTGAGCGCGTCATCAAGCGCGAAAAGGTTGACCACTGCGTTGCCATTGGTCCTGCCATAATGATGAAGTTTGTGTGTAAACTCACCAAGCAGTACGAGATTCCTACCGTTGTCTCTTTGAACACCATCATGGTCGACGGTACCGGTATGTGCGGTGCTTGTCGTGTGACTGTGGGCGGAAAGACAAAGTTCGTTTGCGTCGATGGTCCTGAGTTCGACGGTCACGAGGTCGATTTCGATGGAATGATGCAGCGTCTTGGTTCTTTCAGGGCACAGGAGGCACAGGAGATTGAGAAACTGGGCAAGAGTGAGGAGTGTGCGAGCGAGTGCGACGAACTCACAAACCGCGATGCTGCATGGCGTGTTGAACTCCGCAGCAAGATGAAACCAAAGGAGCGCACTGCTATTGAGCGCTGTCCAATGCCCGAACTGGAGCCTGCTTACCGTGCAACAAAGTTGCGCGAGGAGGTGAACACCGGCTTTACAAAGGAGATGGCGCTTGTTGAGGCACAGCGTTGCCTTGACTGTCCAAAGCCTGCCTGCATGGAGGGCTGCCCGGTGAGCATCAATATCCCTTCATTTGTGAAGAACATTGAGCGCGGCGAGTTTATCAAGGCTGCGCAGGTTCTGAAGATGACAAGTTCGCTCCCCGCTGTCTGTGGCCGTGTATGCCCACAGGAGAAGCAGTGCGAGAGCAAGTGTATACACCTGAAGATGGGCCACAAGGCTGTCGCCATTGGCTCGCTCGAGCGTTTTGCTGCCGACTATGCACGTGAGAGCGGCGAGATGCCTGCTCCACAGGTTGCGTCGTCAAACGGCATTAAGGTTGCTGTGGTTGGCTCTGGCCCCGCAGGTCTTTCATTTGCCGGTGACATGGCAAAATTAGGCTACGCTGTTACAGTATATGAGGCGCTGCATGAGATTGGCGGTGTGCTCAAGTATGGTATTCCTGAGTTCCGCTTGCCAAATGCAATTGTTGAGCATGAGATTGAGAATCTTCGCGCAATGGGTGTCGAGTTCGTGAAGGACTGTGTTGTGGGCAAGACAATTTCTATTGCACAGTTGCAGGACGAGGGCTTCAAGGGCGTGTTTGTGGCATCGGGTGCAGGCTTGCCAAACTTCATGAACATCCCGGGCGAGAACTCAAATAACATTATGTCATCTAACGAGTACCTCACACGCGTGAACCTCATGGATGCATCGAACCCCGAGACCGACACTCCAATTTGCATGGGCAAGCGCGTGGCTGTCATTGGTGGCGGTAACACCGCTATGGACTCTGTGCGCACAGCACTGCGTCTTGGCGCAGAGCGTGCGATGATTATCTATCGCCGTAGCGAGGCCGAGATGCCTGCACGTCTCGAGGAGGTGAAGCATGCTAAGGAGGAGGGCGTTGAGTTCCTCACACTCCATAACCCCATTGAGTATATTGCCGATGAGAAGGGCTGCGTGAAGCAGATTGTGCTGCAGAAGATGGAACTTGGCGAGCCCGATGCATCGGGCCGACGCTCACCTGTTCCTGTTGAGGGAGCAATTGAGACAATTGACATTGACGTGGCGGTTGTTGCAGTTGGTGTGTCGCCTAATCCTCTTGTGCCAACATCTGTTGAGGGGCTTGAACTTGGCCGCAAGAACACCATTGCGGTGAACGACAATATGCAGTCGTCAATTCCGTTCATCTATGCAGGTGGCGATATTGTTCGCGGTGGTGCAACGGTTATCCTTGCAATGGGCGATGGCCGTCGTGCGGCAGCAGCAATGCACGAGCATCTGAGCAAGTAAAGAGTAATAATAACTATTGTTTGAATTACTCTGTTGCGGCAAGTAATGATAATATTGTTGAATAAAAAATCTGCGGCATCGATGCCGCAGATTTTTTATTGCTAGTTTTTATATGGATTAAGCGTACAAGTATACAAATACAAGGAAAAGCCTTGCAGCGTTCCTTATGTTCAACCTAATAACAGGTGCATGGGTGTATTACGGCTCAGTATCAAAAAGGTGTGGGTAAATCTTCGCGAATCTTACGTATACAATGGTAATATCAACAAAATACCGGTACCGTTGAATTTCACAGCTTGAACCTGCTTGATTTTTGGATCAAGTGACAGGAAAATTCTTGCCAACTAGCGCGTGGAAACTTGTTTACACGCACAGCGAGTGCAGCAGAATTTGCAGGAAGTGAATGTTTGCCCGCTAGTTAGGCGCTCGCTTAGCGAGTGACTAACTGAGGAAGTTCCGCATCACCCAAAAATCAAGCAGACAGTTCAACTGGCACCATTGCGGGCGAGCAATGTTTGCGACGACGGGAACTTTAGCTCCCCAAAGGAGTGTGCTTTAGCACCCTTTTCGACTGAGGGATGTTGCCCGCAACTCCTGAACAAAGGCTCACCTGCAAACTCTGGGGTGATATAAATAAAGATTTAATTTAACAGCAGAATTTACCTTTAATCTATTTTCTATTTTTTCTTATT
>JAZLBZ010000071.1:0-8579 GCA_045613945.1 Bacteroidaceae bacterium | reverse complement strand
TATGGTTGCTCCAACCTTGAAGCAGTAATAAATTTCTCAAATTTGACATTCAGTAAAGGTTCAGAAGACTATGGTTATGTTGCATGTTATGCCGATAAGGTTTACAACGCGCCCAATGGCTTTATTGACGGCGATTTTATTTGGTATGAGAATGAAGATGGGATGACTTTGGCCGGTTATTTGGGTAATGCAACAGAATTAGCCTTACCTGCTGATTATAATGGCAAGAGCGTAACAAGAATTGGAGATGAAGTGTTCCGTGGTTGCACCGGGCTTACCAGCATTGAAATCCCTAACAGCGTCACAAGCATTGGGTATGATGCGTTCCGTGATTGCACCGGGCTTACAAGCATTACAATCCCTAACAGCGTTACAAGCATTGGAAATTTTGCGTTCGGTGGTTGCACCGGGCTAAAGACTGTTATAAATTTCTCTAATCTCACATTCAGTAAAGGTTCAAGCAACAATGGTTATGTTGCATATTATGCCGATAAAGTTTATAATGCGCCCAATGGCTCAATTGAGGGTGATTTTATATTCGGTAAACCAAATGATGTGAATACATTGCTTTACTATTTGGGCAATGATACAGAATTGGCCTTGCCTGCCGGTTATAATGGTGAAAATTATGCTATTGGCGCAGCTGCCTTTCAAAACTATACAGGTTTGGCTACTGAACTAATTATTCATAACAACATTACAGGCATTGGTGCCTCGGCATTTAAAGGATGCAATAATATAGAGAAATTATACATAGGCAGTTCGGTAGAGAGTATCGGTGATAAGGCTTTTGCCGGTTGCGAAAAGATAATAGAAATAAAAGTAGCTTTGGAAAAACCAATCAAAGGAAGTGACGATATATTTGCCAATGCTGTTTATGACAATGCGACATTGTATATACCTAATGGCACAAAATCTTTATATGAAAAGAGAGAACCGTGGAATATATTCTTTGATATTGTTGAAATTGACTTCACCGGAATAGAGGATGTGGAAGCAGAAGGTGAAAGGGTGCAAACTATCTACGATTTACAAGGCAGAAAAGTTGAAGTTCCAAGTGAAGGCCTATATATAATTAACGGCAAAAAGGTTGTTGTTAAGTAAGAAATGATTTAAGACAAAAGAACATAAGAAGGCAAGTGTAAATCGTGCATAATGTAAACTTGTTTTTCGAAAGTGCAATGATGGCGACCTGAAAGTAAAATAGGCTCGCCATCATTATTTTTATATCAATATTTCAAAAAAATCTAACTTAAACCGTATTATTACTTTTTTTATATATTTTTGTAGGTTAATATGCCCACAAAGTGGATGGTGGGGTTTAGGAAAGATTAAAAACTTAAAGACAATGGCATATAATTTTAACGAAATTGAGCAGAAGTGGCAGCAGCGCTGGAGAGAGAACAAGACATACAGGACAGTTGAAAACGCAGAGAAGGAGAAGTTCTATATTCTCAATATGTTCCCTTATCCATCGGGAGCAGGTCTGCACGTTGGTCACCCTCTTGGATATATCGCATCGGATATCTTTGCGCGTTTCAAGCGCCTGCAGGGATACAATGTGCTCAATCCAATGGGCTATGATGCATACGGCCTTCCTGCCGAGCAGTATGCGATACAGACAGGCCAGCATCCTGCTGTAACAACAGAGCAGAATATCGCACGCTACCGCGAGCAGCTTGACAAGATTGGTTTCTGTTTTGACTGGGACCGTGAAATAAGAACCTGTGATGCGGGTTACTATCACTGGACACAGTGGACATTCATAAAGATGTTCAACAGTTACTACGACAACGAAGCAAAATGTGCAAAGCCAATCTCTGAACTCATTGAGAAGTTGGGCAAGGAGGGTAGTGCTGGCATCAACGGCGCATGTACCGAGGAGGTTGATGTTACAGCTGCTGAGTGGAATGCCATGAGCGAGGCTGCGCAGCAGGAGCTCCTGATGAACTGGCGCATTGCTTTCCTCAATGAGACAATGGTTAACTGGTGTCCGGCTCTTGGTACTGTGCTTGCCAACGACGAGGTTGTCGACGGTGTTTCGGAGCGTGGTGGCCATCCTGTGGTGCAAAAGAAGATGAAGCAGTGGTGCCTGCGCGTGTCGGCCTATTCACAGCGTCTTCTCGATGGTCTTGAGAAGATAGACTGGAGCGATTCGCTCAAGGAGACACAGCGCAACTGGATTGGTCGCAGCGAGGGTACCGAGATGCAGTTCCGCATCAAGGACAGCGATGTTAGGTTCACAATTTTTACAACACGCGCCGATACAATATTCGGTGTCACATTCATGGTGCTTGCTCCGGAGAGCGAGCTCGTGGCACAACTTACCACAGTCGAGCAAAAAGAGGCTGTTGATGCATATCTTGACCGCACAAAGAAACGCACCGAGCGTGAGCGTATGATTGACCGCAACGTTACAGGTGTGTTCACCGGTTCATATGCAATCAATCCAATTACAGGTGAGGAGATTCCTGTTTGGGTGAGCGACTATGTGCTCTCGGGCTACGGAACAGGTGCCATTATGGCTGTTCCGGCACACGACAGCCGCGATTATGCCTTTGCAAAGCACTTTGGCATTGAGATACGTCCGCTTATTGAGGGCTGCGATGTTAGCGAGGAGAGCTTTGATGCTAAGGAGGGTATAATGACCAACTCACCAGTAGCATCTTTCAGCGATTGCCAACTCAACCTCAACGGATTAACCGTTAAGGAGGCCATTGCAAAGACAAAGCAGTTCGTTACAGAGAACAAACTTGGCCGCGTGAAGGTTAACTATCGCTTGCGCGATGCGATTTTCAGCCGCCAGCGCTACTGGGGCGAGCCATTCCCAATCTACTACAAGAACGGCGTGCCCTATCCTGTGCCCGAGGAGTGCCTGCCTATCGAGCTCCCCGAGGTTGAGAAGTTCCTTCCAACAGAGAGCGGCGAGCCACCGCTCGGCCACGCAAGGATGTGGGCTTGGGACACTGCAGCCAACAGCATCACAAGCAAGGATAATATTGACAACGTAACAGTGTTCCCATTGGAACTCAATACAATGCCCGGCTTTGCGGGCTCAAGCGCATACTATCTGCGTTATATGGACCCGAAGAACGGCAATGCACTTGTTTCTAAAGAGGCTAACGGTTACTGGCAGAATGTTGACCTGTATGTTGGCGGCAAGGAGCACGCAACAGGTCACCTCATCTACTCACGTTTTTGGAACATGTTCCTCTTCGATTGTGGTTATAGCGTGAAGGAAGAGCCATTCCAGAAACTCATTAACCAGGGTATGATTCAGGGGCGCAGTAACTTTGTTTACCGCATAAAGGATACAAATACATTCGTTTCATATAACCTTTCAAAGGAGTACGACGTGACACCATTGCACGTTGACGTGAACATAGTTGCAAATGATGTGCTTGACATTGATGCATTCCGCGCTTGGCGTCCCGAGTATGCCAATGCCGAGTTTGTGCTTGAGAATGCCAAGTATATCTGCGGCTGGGCTGTGGAGAAGATGAGTAAGTCTATGTTCAATGTTGTGAACCCCGATGTGATTGTTGAGAAGTATGGTGCCGATACATTGCGCATGTATGAGATGTTCCTCGGTCCCATCGAGCAGTCAAAGCCCTGGGATACCAACGGTATCGATGGTTGTCACCGTTTCCTGCGCAAACTTTGGGGTATGTTCTTTGACAAGGATGACAACTGCATTGTGACCGATGCCGAGCCAACAAAGGAGGAACTCAAGTCGCTACACAAACTCATTAAGAAAACAACTGAGGATATTGCCGTGTTCTCATACAACACCACTGTGAGTGCCTTTATGATTTGTCTCAACGAACTTACAGCGCTCAAGTGCAACAAAAGGGCTATCCTTGAGAATATTGTTGTTGTGCTCTCGCCGTTTGCGCCACATATCTGCGAGGAGTTGTGGGAGGCTCTTGGCAACACCACAACTGTGTGTGATGCGCAGTGGCCCTCATTCAACGAGGAGTATCTCAGGGAGGATTCAGTGAAGTACACAATCTCATTCAACGGAAAGGCGCGCTTTACTCTTGATTTTGCAACAGATGCAACAAATGCCGAGATTGAAGCGACAGTTCTTGCAAATGAGAACAGCCAAAAGTATATCGATGGCAAGCCAATCAAGAAGGTAATCATTGTACCAAAGAAGATTGTGAATATCGTAATCTGATATTGTTGATTTAGGTAAAAACAGTTTTAATTATATACAACTATGGGCAAGCGATTCATTCCAAGACCAACAATCATGAGTGAACTCAAGAATTACTTCATGATTACTGTCGGACTCACACTCTATGCCTTTACATGGAAGTTCTTTATGGCTCCATACCAGTTTGTGACAGGTGGTATAACCGGTATCGGTGGTATTGTGGAGTATACCACAGGCATCCCAATGCAGTATACCTATTTTGCCATAAATATTGTACTTATAATCATTGCAATACAGCAGCTTGGTTGGAAATTCTGCGTCAAGACGATATATGCAATAGCTGTAATGACGCTGGCGCTTGAGATGTTTGACCTGGTGTTCCAGACCTGGCCCACAGCCTATCAGATTCTTGGCCCCGACAAGCAGTTGGAGGCTTGTATCGTAGGTTCCATCTTTATTGGCATGGGTATAGCATTCTGTTTCTTGAGTAACGGCAGCACGGGTGGTGTGGATATCATAGCGGCTATAGTGAACAAGTATAAGGATATAAGTTTTGGCCGTGCAATGTTGTATGTCGATTCCTGCATCATCATAAGCAGTTTCTTTGTCATACCAAGTGAAAGTATGTCAATGAGTGTGCAGAAGATTTTCTATGGTTTCATAAACCTTGTCATTGTGAATGTTTCGCTTGATTATATGGTTAACAGCAACCGTCAGGCTGTGCAGTTCTTCATCTTCTCGAGCAAGTATGATGAGATTGCATATTACATCACAAGAGGTCTTAAACGTGGTGTGACATTGCTTGATTCTGTAGGATATTATTCGGGCAAGGAGGGTAAGGTCGTTACAACAATTACGCGTGCAACACAGGCAAACCAACTCCTGAGTGCAATCAAGCAGATTGACCCAAATGCGCTTGTATCGCAGTCTAAGGTTATGGCTGTGTATGGTCTTGGATTCGACAAGATAAAAGCAAAGAAGAAGGTTGAATTTAAGGGTGTGAATTCTGGTGATGACAAAACAAACGGCGTAAAATGAAACTTGTATTTGCAACCAACAATAAGCATAAACTTCAGGAGGTGAGGGATATTGTGGGCGATAGGGTAGAGGTGCTCTCGCTTGCCGATATCGGTTGTTACGATGATATTCCGGAGACAGCCGACACCCTGCAGGGGAATGCGCTTATAAAGGCAAGGCATATATATGAGAAGTATGGTCTTGACTGTTTTGCCGATGATACGGGTCTTGAGGTTGAGGCGCTTGGTGGTGCTCCGGGTGTCTACTCGGCGCGTTATGCCGGCGAGGAGTGCAATTCCGAGGCTAACATGCACATGCTTTTGGAAAATTTAACAGGAATATCTAATCGTAATGCACAATTTCGCACAGTTATTGCGTTAATCATAAAGGGCGAGGAGATGCTCTTCAATGGCGTTGTGAAGGGAACTATTGCAACGGAGAAGAAAGGTGATTCTGGTTTTGGCTATGACCCGATATTTGTTCCCGAGGGGCACTCCGACAGCTTTGCGCAGATGAGCAGTGAGATGAAGAACAGTATGAGCCACCGCTTCCGCGCAACGCAGCAACTTGGTGATTATTTGAAAGAGAACTATGATTAGGAGATTGTTGATATCTTTTCTTTTTATCCTTGTATTGTTTCAAGGAGTAAGGGCTACCGATGAGAACTGGACACTTTATCCGTCGTACCACAATGCAACATATTGCCAGGTGGCCGGTGACAAGGTCTATGTGCTGGCATCGGGTGCGCTATACTCGTACAACAAGAGCGATAATGAGGTGAGGGTATATGACAAGATAACAACACTCAGTGATGTTGATATAGCGCACATCAGGTATTCAACCTTTCTCAATGCCCTGGTGATTGTATACAGGAATGCAAATATAGATATTCTCTATGATGACGAATCAGTCTACAATATTTCGGATTTCAAGAATAAAACCTTGCCCGACAAGACTATAAACAATATTGACATTCAGGGCGGTACTGCATATATTTCAACATCGTTCGGCATTGTTGTGCTGGATCTTGAGAATATGGAGTTCGACAATACCTACAATACCGGGTTTGACACCTATTGTGCCTATCTCTACAATGGCTTTTTGTATGCCGGTACAAAAAGTGGTTTCTACTGTTGTGATGCATCCAAGAATCTTCTTGACAAGAATAACTGGCAGCAACTCTATTCTGAATATACAATAACATCTCTTTGCGAACTCGGCGGGAAACTGTATTGTCAGATTAATAATTTGGGTATATATACATTTACCCTTAATCCCAAGAGGCTATACCCTGTTATTTATAATAATGGCGAAAGGTATCATACCATGTATAGACTTGGCAATGAGATTATAGCCCCGGCCAAGAGCAAGGTAAGTGTGATAACCGATGACAAGAGTGTTGTTACTTATAAGAACAACGGTAGTAACCATATCGTAAGGGATGGAGACTCTTTTTGGGATTGCAAGGGCTATAAAGGGGTAGTGGAGTGCAAGGTAGTAAATGACTGTATAGAAGAATCGGCTATGCCTGTTGTGCCTAACTCTCCAATAAGGAACTATAGTGAATATATGAAGTTCAGCTCGACAGGGAAACTCCTTGTTGCAGGTGGAAATATAAACTATTTCGATGTGATTTTCTATGATGGTACATTGATGGAATATCACAGCAAGGACGATAGATGGATAAATCTTCCCGAGGATACTATAAAGGGTGTTACCGGGCTGAGGTATGTCAATCTCTGCTCCATAGATGAAGACCCATTGGAACCGGGGCACTATTTTGCCGGTTCATTCGGTCTGGGTGTCTATGAGTTCAGGGATGGCAGATTCGTGCAGCATCATACTCTTGGGAACAGTGTTTTTGAGAGTGCTGTGCCTGGCAACAAGAATTATGTGCGTGTTCCAACGGTTGCGTTTGACAAGGGCGGCAATCTGTGGTGTGTCAATTCGGATGTGAAGGATATTGTCAAAGTCCTTAAGAAGGATGGTACCTGGGTCTCTCTCAATTACAAGGAGATGGAATATATGGCAACAGCAGCCAAGTCTTATATTGATTCGCGAGGCTGGCTGTGGGTGACGGTACTTCAGGGGCAACCGGGTCTTTTCTGTGCAAAAATGAACAATACACCATTTGATACAAGTGATGATGTAGCAAAAAAATGGTTGCACAAATTCACCAATCAGGATGGAATCAGTTACGACATATATCAGCTCTATGACATAGCCGAGGATAAGAGCGGTGTAATATGGGTGGGTACAAATATCGGTATCTTTGTCATTGACAACCCTGAGAAGTTCTTCAATGATGGCATATTCAAGCAGATAAAGATTGCCCGCAACGACGGTACAGGTCTTGCCGATTATTTCATGAGTGGTGTCTACATAAAGGATATTGAAATCGACGGTGCCAATCGCAAATGGATAGGTACAAACAGCAACGGAATCTATCTTGTTAGCGCCGATGGGCAGGAGACTATCCATCACTTTACAACCGCGAATTCACCATTGCCATCGGATTGCATTGAGAGTATTGCAATCAATGATACCACAGGTGAGGTGTTCATTGGAACTGATAAGGGAATAGCAAGTTACAAGAGTGACGCAACCGCATCGGCTCCTGCTCTTGACAAGAAAAACATACACGTCTATCCAAACCCTGTGAGAGCCGATTACAGCGGTAATATTTCAATCGTAGGACTAACTAGCGACTGTAATGTGAAAATCGTTGACGCGGCGGGATATCTGGTAAACGAGGGCTTGTCGAACGGTGGTATGTATTCCTGGAATGGACGTAACACGCGTGGCGAGAAAGTCGCAAGCGGTGTCTATTATGTTCTCACATATGACAGCGACGGGCGGGAAGGTGTCGCAACAAAGATTCTCATTACAAGATAAATAGTGACCTAAAAGCCCGCTTTTAGAACAAGCAACCCCTGCCAGAGCATATTCTGACGGTGAAAACCTTCTTTTTTTATTATAACACCCCACAAAAATGGGCTTTCTAGTATCTCAAACGGCGAAAAAGTATTGGAATAAACCAAACTTGAATAAATTCTCCAAATATTTTGCGAATTAAAAAATAAATCGCACTTTTGCATTAACAGATTTGTTAAACTATTTTGTTAAACCGCAAAATTAATATCAAAAAATGAATGAGCAAACAGTGCAAAGCAAAGAGCAACTGATACTTGAAGCGGCTGAAAAGGAGTTCTTGGAAAAGGGATATAATGGTGCAAGAACCACATCGATAGCCAAGGCGGCCGATGTAACACACGCAATGTTGCATTATTATTTCCGTACCAAAGAGCAACTATTTGAGCGTTTCATCGACAAAAAGATGTCGGAGATAGTTCCTTTGATACACCATCTTTTCGGTAATGGCGACCTTCCTTTGGTTAAGCGT
>JAZLBZ010000070.1:0-12924 GCA_045613945.1 Bacteroidaceae bacterium | reverse complement strand
GTAGGAGTCTGGACCGTGTCTCAGTTCCAGTGTGGGGGACCTTCCTCTCAGAACCCCTATCCATCGTCGGCTAGGTGGGCCGTTACCCCGCCTACTACCTAATGGAACGCATCCCCATCCTTCATCGCCGGAGCTTTCATGAAAAGATCATGCAACTTTCTCATGTTATTCGGTATTAATCTCCCTTTCGGAAGGCTATCCCAATATGAAGGGCAGGTTGGATACGCGTTACTCACCCGTGCGCCGGTCGTCTCGTGGAGCAAGCCCCACAAGACCCCTCGACTTGCATGTGTTAAGCCTGTAGCTAGCGTTCATCCTGAGCCAGGATCAAACTCTTCGTTGTAAATTATCTCTGTAATGCCGAAGCATTATATAATCGTTTGTTTGTACTGGCCGGAATAAATTATTTCAAATTATTGACGGTTCGTTTTTCGTTCCTTACGCTTCTTGCTTAAAAAAATAAGCAAGGTTGTACTGCTTGTCTGTAATGGAATGTTGTCAAGGATCTATCGTCGCTATCGTTCGCATTGCGTTACCGCGTTGCTTGCCGAAAGCGAGTGCAAAGGTAGTACTATTTTTTATACCTGCAAACTATTCCCATCTTTTTTTTCAAAAAATTGCAAGAAAAATTCATTTTTCACAAAAACCATAGCATTTATATGAATTTTTGCTCAAATATATCAAATAAATGGTTGTTTTAGCCACGTGGCTACAGAAAGATTTTTTATTTTAAATTATGCACCACGCCCATTCTTTTTTAAAAAGGAAATAATTTGTTTTGCACAACGCGGAGTTTGCAGTATCTTTACAATATAATTATATTAATAAGGTGATGGCACATTCCGACAGTCGCAGATATAAAATAGACCGTGAGACAATAGAACGCATCCTTGACAGCGCAAAGATTGAGGAGGTGGTCGGTGATTTCGTGACGTTGAAACGACGCGGAGTCAATTTGATTGGTCTTTGCCCCTTTCACAATGAAAAGACACCATCGTTTACCGTTTCGCCGGCAAAGAACCTGTGCAAATGTTTTGGTTGCGGCAAAGGGGGCAACCCGGTGCACTTCATTATGGAGCACGAGCAACTGAGTTACTACGAAGCACTCAGGTGGCTCGCGAAGAAATACCATATTGAAATAAAAGAGCGCGAAATGACCGACGAGGAGAAACGCGAGGAGAGCATACGCGAGAGTCTTTTTGTCATCAACCAGTATGCACTGCAGCATTTTATCGACACACTGCACGAGAGCGAGGAAGGAAAGGCTATTGGACTGAACTACTTCCGCCACCGAGGCCTGCGCGACGAGACAATAAAGAAGTTCTGCCTGGGATACTCCTTTGAGCGCCGCGACAGTTTTGCCAAAAAGGCTGTGGCCGCAGGCTACAACCCCGAACTCATTGCCAAGACCGGCGTGTGTTACAGTACAGACGACGGACGCCTGCAGGACCGCTTCTGGGGTCGCGTAATATTCCCCGTCCACACAATATCGGGCAAGATTGTCGCATTCGGCGGCCGCATACTGCAGAACAATGCAAAGGCCGCAAAATATGTAAACTCGCCCGAGAGCGAGATATACCACAAGAGCGACCACCTCTATGGCCTCTACTTCTCAAAGCAGGCAATAATACAGAAAGACCACTGCATTCTTGTCGAGGGATACCTTGATGTAATCTCAATGCACCAGGCCGGCATACAGAATGTTGTGGCCTCATCGGGAACATCTCTCACAACAGGACAGATAAAACTCATACACCGCTTTACCAAGAACATAACACTGTTATATGATGGCGACAAGGCCGGCATCAAGGCATCTATCCGAGGTATTGACATGCTCCTGGAGGAGGATATGAACATCAATGTTGTGCTGTTGCCCGAAGGTGAAGACCCCGACAGTTATGCACAGACACACTCCACCGAAGAGGTCGAGCAGTACATTGAGAGAAACAAGGTCGATTTCATACGTTTCAAGACAAACCTGTTGCTCGATGAGGTAGGTGAGGACCCCATTCGCCGCGCAGGACTTGTAAGCGACGTGGTGAAAAGCATAGCCGTAGTACCAAATGAGATTCTGCGCAGCGAATATATAAAGAAGTGTAGCGAAATGCTGAACATCGGCGAGCAGTTACTTGTAAAGGAAGTTGCCAAACTTAGACGCCAAAAGGCCGAAGAGACATACAAGAAACAGGCCGGCAACGACACCGCAGCCGAAGAGGCAAACACCACCGGCGACAAACCAACCATTGACGAGTTCCAACAAAGCATCATCAGCAACTACAACAACCCGCTCCACAACAAGGAGAAAGCAATAATACAGTTCCTGTTGAAGAACGGCTCCAAGATGCTGCAAGTGCCTGAGAACAAGAGTGCCGGCACGCCTGCATTCACCGAGACAGTAAACTCGCACCTGCACTACTCTTTCAGCGACGACGGCATAGAACTGTCGCACCCGCTATACAAAAAAATATTTGCCGAGGCCGGAGAGCACGCCAATGACGCATGCTTCAACCCCGAAAGCCACTTCATGGCACACCCGGATGTTGAGATATCAAGACTGACGGCCGAACTGTGCGGAGAACGATATCTTCTTAGCAAGACATTTACAGAACAGGCCGGCGACGAGCGTAACGAGCAGGCCGTAATGTTTGAGCAGACCACGCGCCTGGCTATTGCCTACAAACTGAGCATTGTTGACGAAATGCTAAAGGAGACTATGAACCGCCTGAAAGACCCCGCCACAGCAGGCAACCCGGCGGCACTACAGGAAGCAATGGAGGATTTCAAATACCTGAAAGAGACACAAGGCGCACTGAACGACGTATTGAAAAGTTACGGATTCGGAAACGTTGCAATGAACGTCTAGAAAGGTGAAAGCTGCAATTAAGCGAGCGCAACGCAAGTCAACTTGCAAGTTGCACAGCGAGCGAAAGCAGGTTCAATCACGCGAAGAGTGATTAAAGGTGAAAACGGAAAACCAAATTTCCAGATTCTACCTTTAAGTTTTCCCATTTCAGTTTTGACCTTTCAGCTTCCGACGCGCGCACACGTATATTATAATAAGGTATACAAATGAAACAGGTTGCACCAAATGGTGCAACCTGCCTTATTCTTGCAAAGCCAACGTTTATATTGGATTGAGATTCTTCGCTAACGCTCAGAATGACAAAAGGGAATCACTTATTCCTCAGCAGATTCATGAACTCCTCACGGGTCTTTGCCTGGTTGAACGCCCCGCAGAAGTCGGACGTTGTGGTAATGGAGTTCTGCTTTTTCACGCCACGCATCTGCATGCACATGTGCTGCGCCTCAACAACCACCATCACGCCAAGCGGGTTAAGAGTCTTTTGGATACACTCCTTGATTTGCAGCGTAAGCCTCTCCTGCACCTGTAGGCGGCGCGAATACACCTCAACGACACGAGCAATCTTGCTGAGTCCCGTGATGTAGCCGTTAGGGATATACGCAACGTGTACCTTGCCAAAGAATGGCAAGATGTGGTGCTCACACAATGAGTAGAAGTCAATGTCCTTTACAATCACCATCTGGCTGTAATCTTCCTTGAACATCGCTCCGCGCAGTATCGCCTCGGGGTCCTCGTAATAGCCGGCAGTGGTGTCAAGTATTGCACGCGCAACACGCTCGGGAGTCTTCACCAGGCCCTCGCGCTCAACATCCTCACCAATAAGCCCAAGCATTTGAGTGCAGCACTCTTTGAGGCCCTCGATACGTTTTTCTCTATCTTCTCCGCTCATCTCTATCTTTTAATAAGGCAGGTTTATCAAACATTTCTTCACCGAAATTTCCTTAAACTTCTTTGTTGCCCTCAGGCGGTACATTAGAAGTTCAGCCTCCTCGCGCGTGCGGAAATCACCATACTCGCAACTTCTGATTGGTGACTCAAAGACCACATACACCTCGGCACCGGGATAGTTTGCACGCATATACTCGGCCATTGCATTAGCCTCATCGCGTGCCTGGCGCGAGTTGTTTCCCGAGTAGACAAGCACCCTGTAGCCCTCGACCTGTTGCACCTCGCCGGCCATTGAGCCCATCAGGCTCACAAGTTTCTCGGGCTGGTTGATGCGCACCCTTCCCTCGCCCAATGAACAGTTCTCAATTTCAGAGACAATATTGCTCTGTGCCCCCGCACAGAGGACACAGAACAACATTGATATAAGCATTACTACGCGTTTCATTACTTGAATGCGTCGATGATACCCTTGAAATCGGCAACCTTGAGAGCAGCACCACCAATGAGACCACCGTCAACGTTTGGATTAGCGAAGAGTTCCTTTGCGTTGCTTGGCTTGCAGCTGCCACCGTAAAGGATAGAAGTATTCTCAGCAACCTCGTTGCCATACTTCTCGGCAATAGTTGAGCGGATGTAAGCGTGAATCTCCTCGGCCTGCTCGGGAGTTGCTGTCAAGCCTGTACCGATAGCCCATACCGGCTCGTAAGCAAGGATAATCTTAGAGAAGTCCTCGGCAGAAAGATCGTAGAGTGAACCTGCGAGCTGCTCGTATACAACCTGATTCTGGATACCCTGGTTACGCTCCTCAAGAACCTCACCGATGCAGAAGATTGGAGTCAAGCCGTTAGCAAGCGCAAGCTGTACCTTCTCCTTGAGAATCTCTGCTGTCTCGCCATAGTAGGCACGACGCTCAGAGTGACCCAGGATAACATACTTTGCACCTGTTGATGCAACCATAGAGGCAGAAACCTCACCTGTGTATGCACCCGATACCTTGTCTGCGCAGTTCTCAGCACCAACGCCGATGATAGCCTCGTCAACGATAGGAGTTACTGACGCAAGGTGGATGAATGGAGTACAGATTACTACATCACAATTTGGCTTGTCGGCTGCAAGAGCCTCGTTAAGTTCTTTTGCAAGAGCAATACCCTCCTGGAGATTCATATTCATCTTCCAGTTACCTGCAACAATGTTTTTTCTCATTTTGATAAATTTTTAAGGTTTATATTAATTAAAATCACTTGTTTTCAACAATTTCATCGGCTGGTGCATCCGCATCGGCAACACCTGCACGCTTGCGCCTGCCAATTGCCGAAAGAGCGGCATCGAGCAACGACAGCAGAAGCAGAGCACCGGCCAGCACAAACACCCAGAAAGTCCACTCACGTGCTTGGCCATTGGATAAATTCATTGTAGCAGACATTGGAAGAGGAGAGTTCTCCAGCTCCTCGCCACCGGGAATGTCTGCCGCAGCCCACTTGCCCACTATCACACCATCCTTCAACATCACCAAGCCGGGGTTTGAACGCACCATTGAGCGCAGCATCGCACCATCGGCCCAATATACCGGATACTCGGCACCGGTACGCTTGGCCCACAATGACAGACCATCCTCACCCGATGAAGAGGCGGCACAGAAACGTATATCATTGGCTGTGCAGTATTCATACAGGTCGTTTATCCTGTCAATATGAGTGACAGACGCCGTCTCAACGCTCTCAATTGGCACAATGCACACATATCCGGTATCGGCAAGCAATTCGTCGGCCATCTCAACATCAGTATCCCAGTCAATGACCGAGAAACCGTCGACATCAGAAGCAAGCCCGGACCTTGCACGCAGATTGGTGCCCACTGTGTAGGAACCGGCATCAACCAGTGGAAGATGCTGCAGAGCGACATTTTGCATCCCGAATATATACACCAGAGAGAACAGCACAAGAATCCAGCGAGTCCTGCTGCTCAGGTTCCTCGCAAACGCCCTCCTGCCCCTGAATACCACAACTGCAAGGACAAGAAGAATCATGTTCTTGACAAAAGTGGCCCTGTTCGACATTATGATTGACTCGCCAAAACAGCCGCAGTCGCCCACAGCACCATCCACCCACAGATACAATGAGAGAGGAGTGAACAGCAGCATTGCAACAAGCGCCAGCAATGGCACCACACAGCGATATATTCCCACAAGCAAATAGAGACCAACAAGAAACTCTGCGGCAGCCTGCGCCACTGCGGCAGCCTGCAACCAATCGGCCGATATCCCTGTGAGCGAGAATGCCGAGGCATACTCCTGCAGTTTATACATACCCGCAACCGGGTCGACAGCCTTCAGAAAGCCCGACAACATCATCACCAACGCAAGCAGCCAGCGGCAAACGTTGACAAAGACAATATAACTTCTTTTATCCCTGCTCGGCAACACCATTCTTTATCAGTGCAAAGACTGCATAGTTAATCATATCCATGTAGTTGGCATCTACACCCTCGGAAACCTTTGTCGCACCGCCAAGTTCCTCAATCTGCTTTGTGCGCCAAATCTTTGTGAGGATAAGGTCGGTGTACGATGTTGTGCGCATTCCGCGCCACGCCTCGTTGTAGTCATGGTTCTTCTTTTTCATCAGTTCAAGCGTCTCCTTCGCCTTGATGTCGTAGAGCGCCATAGCCTCATCGGGGGTGATGTCGCAATCATCGGCAAAGCCCTTCTCAAGTTGCACAAGAGAGATAAGGCCATAGTTGACAATTCCTATGAACTCGGGAACAATGCCCTCGCCCACCAGGTTCTCGGCGCCTGTCTCAAGATTACGTATACGCTTTGCCTTTATAAAAATCTGGTCGGTCAAAGACTCGGGGCGCATAATGCGCCACGATGCGCCATAGTCATAGAGTTTCTTGCTGAACAGTTCACGGCACACAGCCAGCACTTTCTCAAATTCCTTATTTGTATTACTTGCCATTATAGAAAATCATTTATCTGCTTTTGGATACTTGCGGAACCAACTGCCCACCTTCAGCCTTATCACGCCAAAGAGAGCCTCACTAAAGATTCCGCCACTCATCTTGGATGTTCCAAGCACTCTGTTGACAAAGATTACCGGAACCTCCTTTATCTTGAAACCACACATGTGAGTGGTAAACTTCATCTCAATCTGGAATGCATAGCCCTTGAAACGTATGTTGTCAAGGTCAATGGTCTCAAGCACCTTGCGCCTGTAGCAATTGAAACCCGCAGTTGTGTCATACACCGGCAGACGGGTGATGAAACGCACATACTTGGATGCGAAATAAGACATCAGCACACGCCCCATTGGCCAGTTCACCACATTCACCCCAGTCACATAGCGGCTGCCCACTGACAGGTCATAGCCATCCTTTGCACAAGCCTCATAGAGCAAAGGGACATCCTTTGGGTCGTGCGAGAAGTCGGCATCCATCTCAAAGATATACTCATAGCCCTTCTCCAGCGCCCATTTGAAGCCAGTGACATACGCCGTTCCAAGCCCCAGTTTGCCGGAGCGCTCAATCATATGCACCCTGCCCGCATACTGCTGCATAGCCTGTCTGACTATGGCTGCAGTTCCGTCGGGCGAGCCATCGTCAACAACAAGCACATCAAACCCGTGCTCAAGAGCCATCAGCGTATCAATCATGCGGCCGATGTTCTCTTTTTCGTTATATGTAGGGATAATTATTACGCTGTCATTCATAATCACAAATTTGCCATGCTACAACCTACAAAGTTATATGAAATGCGGAGAAAATTCAAACTAAATATTAAAATAATATTATATTTTCATATGAAACCGCGTACAAGGCCACTTTTTTGCTATTGTTTCATTTTTTATCACTATCTTCGCACCCGGTTCCAAAAGATATTAGACAGTGAAAAACGACAAGAAACTATTCATTGAGACATACGGCTGCCAGATGAACGTTGCCGACAGCGAAGTCATAGGTTCAATACTGAAAGTGGCCGGGTATAGCGTCTGCGACAAGATTGAGGAGGCAGACCTGATACTGCTGAACACCTGTTCAATACGCGACAATGCCGAACAGAAGATTTACGGCCGCCTCGACCAGCTCAACGCCGCACGCAGGGGTAAGAGCACGATGATTGGCGTGGTGGGTTGCATGGCCGAGCGCGTAAAGGAGGAACTCATAAAGAACTACAAGGTGAACATCGTTGCCGGCCCCGACACCTACCTGTCGCTCCCCGAACTCATTGCACAGGCCGAACTGGGACACCCGGCAATGAACATAGAGTTGTCGACAACCGAGACCTACCGCGATGTAATCCCAATGCGCATATGCAGTGGCAAGGTTTCGGGCTACATCTCCATCATGCGAGGATGCAACAACTTTTGCCACTACTGCGTGGTGCCCTACACACGCGGACGCGAAAGAAGCCGCGACATACAGAGTATCATAAACGAGGTGGATGACCTTGTGGCAAAGGGGTTCAAGGAGATTATACTTTTGGGACAGAATGTAAATTCCTACCATTTCATCGGTAAAAACGGCGAGGATGTGACATTCCCGCAACTGCTGCGCCGCGTTGCACAGCACGCTCCGCAGACACGCATACGCTTCACCACCTCGCACCCCAAAGACATGAGTGACGACACCTTGCGCGTGATAGCCGAGGAGCCCAACGTGTGCAAGAGCATACACCTGCCGGTGCAGAGCGGCAGCAACACAATGCTCAAGGCAATGAACCGCAAATATACACGCGAGTGGTACCTTGACCGCATTGAGGCAATACGCCGCATTGTGCCCGACTGCGGACTGTCGACCGACATCATCGCAGGTTTCTGTGGCGAGAGCGAGGAGGACCACCAGGAGACATTGTCGCTGATGAGATACTGCTCGTACGACGCTGCATTCATGTTCAAGTACTCGGAGCGCCCCGGCACATTCGCCAGCCGCCACATGAAGGACGACATCGAGGACAGCGAAAAGGTGCGCCGCCTGAACGAGATTATCACGCTGCAGCAGGAGTGCTCGGCAAACAACAACCGGGGTTGCATAGGCCACACATACGAAGTCCTCATCGAAGGCACATCAAAGCGCTCAAAGGAGCAGTTCTATGGCCGCACCGAGCAGAACCGCACAGCGGTGTTCGACCGCAAGAACTACAAGATTGGAGATTTTGTCAAAGTGAAGATAACAGGTTCCACGGCCGCCACGCTACTGGGCGAGATAGTAGACTAAAGCAAAAAGAGGAAACGCTGCTGCGTTTCCTCTTTTGTCTTAATTCTGAGGCGTCATCACTTGCTAAGGCGCTTCTGCATGCGCTCGGCATAACTCTCCTGGTTCTTATCGGGCATCAGGAACCACAATATAACATAAAAGAGAATGGGTGAGCCCACCAGCACAATAGCGAGCACAAACCAAACCATGCGCAACATATTCACATCCCAGCCAAAGTGCTTTGCCACTCCGGCACATACACCTGCAATCTTCCTGTCTTCTGAACGATACAACTTTTCCATCTTCAACGTCTTTTATCTGTTTTTCGGTTTCGGAGTGCAAAACTACTAAAAAACGGCAACCTAAAATGTTAAAAAATGTGATTAAATCGTTTTTTTGAGGGAAAAGTTCAAAAAACGAGAACAATTTTGCCACAAATGGTATATTTTTGTAACAAATTATGGAGGAGTGTGCTCTAACGAAACGTAAACAAGGAACAATGACCGTAATATGCCATGACAAATGCCCGCTATGCAGCAGCAACGCAATAAAAAAGCGCTTTGCCTGCATTGACAATTTTGCCACCGGCGAGCAGTTCGACATCTACGAATGCTGTGATTGCGGAATGGTGTTTACCCGGAATTTCCCCGAGGAAAAGGAGATTGGCAGGTACTACGAGTCGCCGGCATACATATCCCACAGCAACACAAGCAAGGGCGTCATAAACCGCATATACCAACTGGTGCGCAAGATAATGCTCAAGCGCAAGGCCCGCCTGGTGGAGCGCATTGCCTCAAAGAAGAACGGCAGACTCCTTGACTATGGCGCCGGGACAGGGCATTTCGCACGTGTGATGGCCGCTAAAGGATGGAGTGTCACAGCCATTGAAAAGAGCGACAAGGCACGCGAGCTGGCACTGAAGGAATTCAGTTTCAAGATGCACGCCATTGAGCAGTTGGCGCATATTGAGAACAAGAGCCTTGACATGGTTACTATGTGGCACGTTATGGAACACATACAGGACCCCGACAAGATGTGGAGTGAACTGTACCGCATTCTTGGCGATGACGGAGTTGCTATAATTGCAGTCCCCAACTGTGTTTCATACGACGCACAGAAGTACAAGGAGCACTGGGCCGCATACGACGTGCCGCGCCACCTGTGGCACTTTACCCCAAGCACCATTGTGCGCTGGGGCGAGAAGCACGGTTTCCAGGCCTGCAAGCAGTACCCCATGCCCTATGACGGGTTTTACATATCAATGCTCAGCGAACAGAATATGGGAACCGGGCTGCACGCCGTAAAGGGTTTTTGGAATGGATTTAAGGGATGGATTGCACAATGCCGCAACCGCAGTGCAAGCAGTTCCATTATATATGTATTCAGGAAGAAGAGATGAAGAAGCCTATTGTGAACATACAGACCTTGAGTGTCTACATCAGCACAACGCTTGTGTTGCTGCTGCTTGGCATCATGGGCATACTGCTGGTGAGCGGACAGGCGGTATCAAGGAGAATCAAGGAGAACCTCAAGATTACCGTTGTCATGGACAGCAAGGCCGAGGAGGCTGCGATACTGAGACTAAAGAGCGGTATTGACAAGAAAGAGTATGCCCTTGAGTGCAAGTATATCTCAAAGGAGGATGCCCTCAACGAGGCAAAGGAGAGTCTCGGCGCCGACCCGATGGAACTTTTGGGCGAGAATCCGTATGAGGCCGAGATTGAGATTAGCCTAAAGAAAGAGTTCTCCAATGTGGAGAAGATGGCAGAAATCGAGAAGGAACTGCTAAAGAACAAGGCTGTGGCCGAAGTGATATACCACAAAGGGCACGTTGACTCTGTAAACCGCAACATCCACAAGGTGGCACTGCTGCTGCTGACACTGCTTGTGCTGCTCACCGTCATATCATGGTCACTGATTAGCAACCTTGTAAGGCTGTCAATATATTCAAAGCGCTTTTTGCTACACACAATGAAACTGGTTGGCGCAACATGGGGCTTCATAAGACGCCCGTTCCTTCTCCATAACATGTGGATTGGCCTTGTTGCCGGCATCATTGCAAATGCCATTCTGGGCGCGGCATTGTACCTGCTGCAGATGCGTTCTCCCGAAATAGCACAACTGCTACCTGTGAAAGAACTTGCAATAGTTGGAGCAGGCGTTGTGGCCTTTGGCATAATAATTTGTACACTATGCGCATTCCTATCGGTTAACCGGTTCCTGCGTATGCGCAATAACGACCTCTATTTCATTTGAAAATAACAGACATTATGGATAAACCAGACTTTGCTTTCGGAAAATGGAACTACATACTGCTTGCAATAGGTGCAGCAGCCATTGTTTTGGGATTTGCGCTGATGATTGGCCCCGGCTCTACCGAGACACATTTTGAACCGGACATCTTCAGTTTCAGGAGAATAAAACTTGCACCGGCCATCTGCTTCTTGGGGTTCATCTTTGTCATCATAGCCATCATGTACAAGGCAAAGAGCAAGAATAACAAAAACAAATAAACACTCAATATGAGCATACTAGACACAATAATCATCGCCATCGTAGAGGGCTTGACAGAGTTCCTGCCGGTATCATCGACCGGACACATGATTATCACCCAGAACATCCTGGGCGTTGAAAGCACACCTTTTGTAAAGGCCTTTACCTTTATAATACAGTTTGGAGCAATACTCTCGGTAGTGGTTCTCTACTGGAAGCGCTTTTTCAAGCTCAATCACTCCCCCGCCCCCGAGGGAGCCGGAGCATTCAGACGTTTCCTTCACAAATATGACTTTTACTGGAAACTCTTCGTCGCCTTTATCCCGGCAGCCGTTCTGGGCCTGCTGTTCAGCGACGCCATTGACGAAATGCTTGAGAGCGTGGAGGTCGTGGCAGTGACACTCATCCTGGGAGGTATATTCATGCTCTTCTCGGACAAGATATTCAACAAGGGCAGCGAGAAGACCAAACTCACCGAGAGACGTGCGTTCTGCATCGGACTTTTCCAGTGCATATCAATGATTCCCGGCGTGTCTCGTTCAATGGCAACCATTGTGGGCGGTATGGCACAGAAACTGACACGCAAGGCCGCTGCCGAGTTCTCGTTCTTCCTTGCAGTGCCCACCATGCTTGCAGCAACACTCTTCAAGATGCTCAAGATTTTTACCGAGGAGAATGGCGCACAGATACTCAAGGAAAACCTTGACACATTGATTGTGGGTAACGTTGTAGCATTCATTGTTGCAATGCTGGCAATAAAGTTTTTCATTAATTTTGTAACAAAGTACGGTTTCAAGGCATTCGGATGGTACCGCATCATCGTTGGAGGCGCGATCCTCATCATGCTCTTGACCGGACATAACCTCTCTATCATATAATGGATTTTGTTGCAGGAGAGATAATACCTATAAATAAGCCCTATACCTGGACGTCGTTCCAGATAGTGAACAAGATACGCTACCACCTGAGCCGCAAGTACGGCATCAAGAGATTCAAGGTTGGACACGCGGGAACACTCGACCCATTGGCGTCAGGCGTCTTGCTGCTATGCACAGGAAAGGCGACTAAGAGAATAGAAGAACTGCAGAGCCACACAAAGGAGTATGAGGCCGAGATTATGCTTGGCGCAACCACGCCGTCGTTTGATATGGAACACCCTGTCGACGCAACATACCCCTATGAGCATATCACAAGGGAGATGGTCGAGGAGACACTCAAGCAGTTCGTTGGCGACATTGCCCAGCGCCCCCCGCTCTTTTCGGCCTGTAAGGTAGACGGCAAGCGAGCCTATGACCTTGCAAGAAAAGGTAGCGACATGCAGCTGGAACCCAAGCAGATTCGCATTGACTCAATAGAGTTGCTGGAGTGCGAACTGCCAAAGATTAGAATACGTGTAGTATGCGGCAAAGGCACCTACATACGCTCATTGGCACGCGACATTGGCGCAGCCCTTGAGAGCGGAGGCTACCTCACCGACCTTGTACGCACACGCA
>JAZLBZ010000069.1:0-31225 GCA_045613945.1 Bacteroidaceae bacterium | reverse complement strand
GTCGAAAAGGTGTTGCCACTTGAACTGTCTGCTTGATTTTTGGGTGATGCGGAACTTCCTCAGTTAGTCACTCGCCAAGCGAGCGCCTAACTAGCGGGCGAACAGTCCTGTCACTTGATCCAAAAATCAAGCAGGTTCAAGCTGTGAAATTCAACGGTGCCGGTATTTTGTTGATATTACCATTGTATACGTAAAGTTCGCGGAGTATTCCATTGCAAATGGTAATTTCCCACCTCTTGTTTTCAGGATATTGTGTGAGGACTGTCTAAAGATTTACACGGATATAACTTTTCTTGTATCGCCAGTTAATGCGCAACCCGCGACCTTTTGCTGCATGACAACTCTCCCGCTTTTTAAAGAGGGAGTACGGCTTTAGCCGGGAGGGAGTTCGTAGCCCCCTTTCTGCCATTTTGGGCGTTTGGGAATTAAAATATTAAAGGCGAGGGAAATTTCCTCGCCTTTAACTCTATCAGTCCCAAAGATTGCCCCACTGGCGGTCGTTCTCTTTACCGAGCTGACCACCGTTTGAGGTATCTACTGTCTTTTCATTGTTGATCTGCAATGATGCAGCGAGCATTGACTCTGCTGCTACGCTTACCACTGTTGCAAGAGGTGATACATAAGTCTTCTTCATATATCTGTTGATTATTATTTTATCTTTAGATTCTTTTTGAGATTTCTCGCCTTTCGCTCGAAATGACAAATCTTTGCGAATTGTGTCATCCTGACAGAGCGTAGCGTCGGAAGGATCTCTCTTTTTTGGACAGAAGAACAGCCCCATAAACTCCCACTCTTTTTAAAGAGGGGGTGTCACGAAGTGACGGGGGAGTTTTGTTCTTATGCCTAAAACTTATTCTTAGCGTACAACGCGCTTAACACCGTTAACAATGTAAATTCCAGGAGCGGTAATCTCGTTAACCTTACGGCCTGTGAGGTCGTAGATTGCTTTCACCTCTCCGTTTTCACCTTTCACCTCGCTGATGCCTGTAGTGCCGTCCCAGTCGAAGCCAAAGAACTCTGCGCTCTTGTTTGCAACAGCGCTTGCAGGCAAGTATGCCTTGTTAGCGTTGTTCTTCCAAGAAGTACCGGTCATTGCAGCCTTGTAAAGACCTACCTCGCCATCTACAACACCAAGAACATAAGCCTCGCCCTCCATATTCTTATCAGCAACTGTACCCTTCAAGAGGTTGCCTGTTACATCTGCAGCCTCATCTGTTGAATAAGCAAATGTGTAGTTAGCCTCATCTGCCTTAACAATAACACCAGTATTTGCAGGGAGAACACCCTCAACCGGTGTCAAAGTTACATAACCATCATTCACCTTTGTTACTGTGTAAGCCTCAACATCTGTAGGGATAGCAGCAGCAAAATCAAGGAACAATGTAGCATAACCGGAGTCAGTTACAGTAAGAGTGTAAGACTTCTCGGCAGTTTCCTCTGTTACAACAAAGAGGAAATCGACATAACCACCTTCTGAAATACCCTGTTCAAAAGCAGAGTTCTTTGCATCGTTCTTAACACCTGTGATTGCGCGGACAACAATAACATCACCGGGGTTATGGCTCTCATTGATTGTAATTGGGAATGTTGCAGTGCAAACTTCATCCACAACTTCTGTAACAGAAATGCCATCCTCTGCAATATACTGAGCAACCTTTGCTGTGCTACCGTTTGGCTCCCACGAGCCATAGTAATATCCATACTCCTTTGTTGCGCCGTCGTTGTCAATCTGATAGATTGCAAGGTCACCCCAGTTCAGTTTATATGTGATATTAAGGTCAAACTCTGCACCGGCAGCAACCTCAATTGCGTTGGTTACACAAGCCTGACCAGCTGCAGCCTGAATACCGGCTACCTCAGCATTTACATCACCTGCCAAAGTTGCAGCCTTAACAAAGGTGGTATTACCAGCCTTGCCAAATGTAGGCTTTTCGATTGCAGCGTACCACTCGTCGGTATTCGTCAATCTATCAAACACTGCAACATACTGTTTGTCACAGTTAATATTCTCGGCATACTGAGCAGTCGTTGAAACCTCATTGCCTTCAACCTCCCAACGGACAAACTTGTAACCGTAGGCAGGTACAGCCTCCAATGCCACACTACCGGTAGTTGTAGTCTCACCTTCAACACCATTAACTGTTACAACACCACCCTCGGCTGGAGTTGCTGTTGCAGAAACAGTATATGTAACAGGAGCCTCGCCACCAACTTTCTGGAGATATATAGTAAAACTGTTTACTTGTGCTGCATACGATGCAGGTGACGCAGTTGCAGAAACATTGAATCTTATGGACTGCGAACTTATCTCGTATTTTTCCATTGTCTGAGTAGTCCTGCTTGGTGTTTCATTATAACCATACTCATTTGAAATAGTAACTCGACCTCCCGATGTTGGTATATAAACCATACAAAAACCTGTTATCAAGTAGTTCTCATTTACAGAGACAGTGAAAGTTGTTGGTGCAGAAGATACAGTTTCAGATCCTTCAAAAGCAGCACCCGCACTAAATTTAAGTTTGGGAGAATTACCTGTGGTTGCAGATATTGCGTTTACTCTACTACCATTAGCATCCGTTGCAACAATTTTCAATCCGGTAGGATTGCCATCTACTGTATAATTCCACTCACAACTTTTTGCGCCGGCAGCAACATCTCCAGTGCTTGAACTAATCTCATAAGTTGTCTGCGCATTAGCGAAAGAGACGCTCAAGAACAGCGCAGACAGATAAAGTAAAAATCTTTTCATAGTTATATTTTTTGGATTTATGTTTTATTCAAATTGTACAAGGACAAATCATTTGTTGCAAAGATAACATTTTTGCAAACCAAAAGAGATTTCGTCAATAAAACCTATAAGTTGATAAAGTCGCCTAATCGCACCCCGCGCGGCATGACCAATGTCCATGCTACGCGCGACTAACTGCTGGCGGCTTTATCGATTAAATAGTTTGGGGCGCCTTTGATGCGCCCCAACTATTTAATTCCAAAGGTTACCCCACTCTCCTCGGTTGCCACCTGAGAGCTGACCACCGTTTGAGGTATCTACTGTCTTTTCATTGTTGATCTGCAATGACGCTGCAAGCATTGACTCTGCTGCTACGCTTACCTCTGTTGCAAGAGGTGATACATAAGTCTTCTTCATATATCGTAAAATTCTTTTTTTGTTTCATTTTTAAGAATCTCCTTACGCGCACAATGTCATCCTGACAGAGCGTAGCGTCGGAAGGATCTCTTTTTTTTGGACAGAAGAACAGCCCCATAAACTCCCACTCTTTTTAAAGAGGGGGTGTCACGAAGTGACGGGGGAGTTTTGTTCTTATGCCTAAAACTTATTCTTAGCGAACTACGCGCTTAACACCATTTACAATGTAAATACCAGGAGCGGTAATCTCCTCAACACGGCGACCTGTGAGGTCGTAGATAGTTTTCACCTCTCCGTTTTCAGTTTTCACCTCTTCAACGCCTGTTGTGCCATCCCAGTCAAAGCCGTAGAATGCAACAGTCTTGTTAGGAACTGCACTTGCAGGCAAGTAAGCCTTGTTGGCGTTGTTCAGCCACTTGCCGTCTGTCATCTCAGCCTTGTAAAGGCCAACACCGTCAACATAACCAAGAACATAAGCCTCTACATCAATCTCTGTTGCAGCAACAGTACCCTCAAGGAGGTTGTTCTCAACATCGGCTGTAACAGCAGAAGATGTAATGTTGAAGAGGTGCTCACCCTCGCCTTCCAAAATAAGACCGGTATTAGCTGCAACAATACCCTCAACCTTTGTCATTATAGCATGGGTAGAATTTGTGCTCTCTACGATATAAGCATTAACTGTTGAAGGGATCTCTGCCTTATAGCCCAAGTACAATGTTGCATAGCCCGCATTTGAAACCGTCCAATACAAACCAGCTTTTTCAACATCCTGCATACCGGCAACACTAAAATACGCCTCCAACTCACCAACGATAACAACCTTTTTCTTATATACGTACTTGTTTTCACCAAGATTCAATGCATTTCGAACGGCTGTACCTGACGCCATTTTTATAGGCATACAGTTATCAACATTTGTTTCATCGGCATTGTCAGCAATAAGAATATTTGTTAGAACACCTGTCTCCGAAGTGAATTCAGCCTTACTTAATCCACCATTCGCAGCACCAACGATATATGCTGTGATAGTAGCAGTACCTGTCTGGCCATTCTTATATGCCTCTATTGCTTCTGCAACAGTACAATTAGAAAGGTCAATGAGTCTTACTTTGGTATATGTAGCCTCTGCTACAGTACTTACAACATCATCCTTGACTGCAATAGCCTTTATAGTAGTTGTCTCTGAAATTGTAAATGGAGCACTATACACAGTGCTTGCTGTTGTAGGTTCTGTACCATCAGTTGTATAGTAAATTGCAGCACCATCCTCTGCTGTGATAGCCACCTCAAACTCATTCTCAAAGTTTGCTGATGCAGGGAGTGCTGGAGCATCAGGAACAACGGTAACACCTGCGCTTGCATCCCAAGTGATGCTTACGCTTGTCAAATACATTGCACCGTCGTTAGAACGCAAGCCTATGTACTCATAGTCGCCGTTGATTTCAAGTACTGTAGATGTACCCTTGACGATAGTACCGAGCAATGTACCCTGATTTGAACTGTTATACAAATCTGTCGCTGCAGTGTAAGCACTATTCTTGCCATATACATTTAAAGTACGACCGTTTGAAGTAGAACTCTGCCATTCAACAACAACCTTCTTTACCTTACCACCAGATTTAGTAGTAATAATACCCGAGTTACTATTTGATGAACGCAACTGAATAGCATCATTACCACCTGCAGACTGACCGGCATAAACAGCGTCTGATGTTACAGTTTTACCAGACCAGTTAGAGTACGATGTAGTTGTTATACCTGTCAACGCACGATTGAGCACGTCAACAAACCAACCATCAGGAAGAGATTCGTTCTTTGTATATATTTCACTCGCAACATCACTCGCTACGCCATTTGAAACGGCAATAGCCTTTACTGTTGTTGTCTTTGTAATAGTAATTGCGCCATCATAAATATCGCTCTCTGTTGTAGGGTCATCACCATTCAATGTGTAGTAGATTTCGCCCTCTCCTTCAATTTCAACATCAAGACTCTCCTCAAAACCTACCGCATCAGTCATTGTAGGCATTGCGGGCTTAACATAATAAGTATACTCTGCTGTCAATGTCTCATCATTGCAAGTAGAAGCAATTGACAATGTCATTACGCCAGCTTTGTCTGCTGTAATGGTTGTTGTTTCAGTTATCTGAATAGAAGCACCGTTATTTACACTATATGTAACTGTGTTATCAACGGCAGGAGAGATTATAATCTCATCACCAAGATCAATAGTTGATTTGTCATCAACGCTTACCGCAGGAAGTCCGACCTCAGGCTCTTGAGTTTCCCCACCTTCAGCATCAACATATTTATAAAGAGCAATCGCCTTCTGACTAGCATAAGAAGATGACTTATAGTAACGGAAACGATACTGTCCCGAAGATGCATTATACCTTAAAACAGATGTACCTTTACCAACAATATGAGCTGTACCATCATTATTTAAAGTTATTGTATTTGAATAACTGGTACCGGTTGATGATGTCAACGTATTTGAGTTTGAATTATTTCCAATATAATACCCCGACGCAGACTTTATAGTATAGGTTGTACCACTCTTTGCTATAGTAAACTTCGCCTTATTTATAGCATCAGTTGCTGCAATTTCGCCGTTTGAAATTGTAACAGCAACTGTATTAGAGGTTGCATCTAAAGTTGTCAGCCCACCGTTGAAAGCCACATTACCAGCCTCATAAACTATAAGATAATCACCACTCCAATCAGCCGGAGCAGATGTTACCTTCACATAACTCTGCGCCTGCACACCAAGCACTGCCAGCATTACGGCAAAAATTGAAAGTAAAAATTTTTTCATAATAATTTGTTTTATAGTTTGTTTGTGTTTTGCAATTTATTTGACCCCCGCCTTTAAAAACGGTCTTTAAAGCACCTGTGGGCAAGGTTCTTGCACCGCCATCGACAGCGCACTCCATAAGTCGGTGCAAAGATACTCCAAAATTCGATAATTAACAAACTTTCACAGATTTCTTATTGAATATTTTAAAAGAGAAAGAACATTACATCAATGCAAAATAAGCCTAAAAAATTCGCTTATTTTGCATTTTGAGGTTAAGACATTGATTAACCGCGCATTACAATTGCATTTTAATTTCAAACAAACTCCAAAAATAGGCTTTTCAAAATTAAAGTGCATCAACACCTTCTCTGTAATTCTCCAAAGTTGCTGCAATAATAAGCATACACAAACATCGCTATTACAACAAACACACACATATTAAGCATATACAAAACATCTTATTCTTACAAAATTTGCATTTTAGAACAAAGTAAGTTATTTTTGCGTTACTAAAATACAGTTATATGAAAAAACTTAGCGAACAATTGAAAGAGCAAATAATAAAAAGGATGTCGATAGACAATCCTTGGTGGATAACATCAACAATCCCCGAGGATTATAAAAAAATGCCTCCAAGAGCATATCTCAAAGAGTTTCACCCTCTTGTTGAAGACACAGACATTAGACGCGCTATCATTTTAATGGGGCCTCGCCGCGTGGGAAAGACTGTTATGATTTTTCACACCATCAACAAACTTATATCGGCAGGAGTTGACCCACACAAAATCATATATATATCAATAGACACTCCAATATATAACAACACATCGCTCGAAGAACTATTTACCTACGCAAGAGAAGCCTTGTTACAAGAGAATAGCAATGAGGGTTATTATGTTTTCTTTGATGAAATTCAGTACCTCAAAAATTGGGAAGTACATCTTAAATCATTGGTAGACACATACAGACATGTAAAGTTTGTTGCCTCCGGCTCTGCCGCCGCAGCCCTTAAAATGAAAAGTAATGAAAGCGGTGCCGGTCGTTTTACAGATTTCATGTTGCCGCCACTCACTTTCTTTGAATACATAAACCTATTGAAACTCAATTCTATAATCACAGAAAACATAAGCGGAATACCACCATACGGCACAATAAACATTGATGAACTGAATCGTCATTTTATCGACTACATAAACTATGGAGGATACCCCGAGGTTGTTTTCTCGGAAAAAATAAGGCAAAACCCTGGACAATACATAAAAAACGACATTATTGACAAGGTCTTGTTAAGAGACCTACCAAGTCTTTATGGAATAACCGACATTCAGGAACTGAACAGATTATTTGTACACATAGCTTTCCGCTCCGGCAATGAATTTTCATACGAATCACTGACAAAAGAAGCCGGCATAAAAAAAGAGGTTCTGAAAAGGTATTTGGAGTACCTTGAAGCTGCATTCCTTATCAAAGTAGTGAATAGAATTGACCAAAATGCCAAACAGATGCAGAGGGTTACATCGTTTAAAATATACCTGACAAATCCATCCCTAAGATGTGCTCTGTTCTCACCTATCAATAGTGATGATGACTTTATGGGCAGTATGGTAGAAACTGCTATTTTTGCACAATGGATTCAAGGAGGCAAAAGTGACTTTTACTATGCAAACTGGACAAAAGGCAGGGAGAAAGGAGAAGTTGACATTGTGTGGATAGACCAAGCAACACAAAAGCCCTACTCGCTAACAGAGATTAAATGGAGTGACAGATATGCCGAATGCCCCACAGAATTGAAATCACTTCATAAATTCCTGGAAAACAACAAAGAAAAAATGACAACCATCGCAACTACCAAAACCAAGAATGGAAAGTATACATTTGATGCGGGCAAAATTCTCTTTATCCCATCGGCCATATACGCCTATTGGATTGCCGATTATCTATACAAAAACAAGAAACAGGAGTTACTGCAATTCAACGCAATGTAAAAATAAGCCTAAAAAATTCGCTTATTTTGCATTTTGAGGTTAAGACATTGATTAACCACGCATTACAACTGCATTTTAATTTTAAATCAACTCCAAAAAGAGGCTTTCTAAAATTAAAGTGCAGTTGTTTTATAAACAAATTGTAATTCCGGCAACAAAAAAAAACACCGCTCTCACGCCATTGATTTTCAACAAATTAAACGCGCAAAAACGCGCAGTTACTGTTAAACAGTAATTTTGGCAAAAATCAACAGAAATTGACAAAGCACACTGTCCGCAACCCACGCGGGATGAACTGCATCCATCCCACGCGTGACCATTTGCTGTGTGCTTTATCGATTGAAGAAGCCTTGCTTGTTGCGGCTTAAGAGCTAAAGAAACCTTGTTTAAAACAATTGACAAGCCTTGCTCGTTGCGGCTTAAGAGCTAAAGAAACCTTGTTTAAAACAATTGACAAGCCCTGCTCTTCGCAACCCGCGGGGCGTGACTGATTCCACGCTACCCGCGACTAATTGCTGCAAGTCTTGTCGATTACAGAAAGTAATTGAAGAAGCCTTGCTTGGAGCGACTAAAGGAGATGAAAGCAAGACTCAAAGAAAACCCAAGTGAACAATTAAGGTTGATGACCACCCCAATAAAGTCATAACATTTTTGAAATTGAGTTTTTTCGTTATATTTGCGGCGAACACAGCAACCAAACACACTAACCTACAGACCAACACTTTAAAATTATGTATCGCTTTGTAAAAAAAATTATTGCAGTTCTCATGCTATCAGTAATTTCCGGCAGTGCAGTTGCACAAAGGGATGCCGCCGACATTGAGAAGATGTATTTCATACAGCACAACGACAAGAAATTCAGTTTCTGTGCAATAGCCTACAAAGGAGGGGAAATTGTCATATCGTACCACCTGCCTACAATGGTGGACATTGAAGAGACCATTATTGCCAAGAACAGCAATGAGCAAGTGCTCCTTGACACAAAATACTGCTCCAATCAAGGCATTGCAAATTTCCTTTTGCAGCACTTGGGGCACGTTGCGCCTTTTTCAACAATAGGTTGGGAGCAATCCCAACACTTTGAGGAGGAGGGAACTGAAACCAGTAAAAAAATAATGAATTCAAGCGGCAGTATTGGCAACGACCTACGTTTCTTATATGAGGTAACGGTGGTGGACAAGACAACATTCATCATTAAATATGTGCACACCGGCTTTATACAGAAAACAGAAAGCATAAGGCCTAAAAGCAAAGGGGAACTAAAGGAATTACATGCGAAATATTTCACTCCCGAGGGGGTTGAAAAATTCATCAAGGAGATTTCCGGGCTCGACAGTGTACCTGAATATGAGACTGTGGTAAACATACAATAACAAAACAAGAATAGGAGTGCGCGACACTCCTATTCTTTGTATAATTTATACATTTGCTTTATTGATTGAAGAAGCCTTGCTCGTTGCGGCTTAAGAGCTAAAGAAACCTTGTTTAAAACAATTGACAAGCCTTGCTCTTCGCAACCCGCGGGGCGTGACTGATTCCACGCTACCCGCGACTAATTGCTGCAAGTCTTGTCGATTATTAATTGTTGCATTAAAGCATATTTTGTTTCTTGAGTTCTTCGGCAACAACTGACAACAATTGACAAGCCTTGCTGTTCGCGACCCACGGGGCGTGACTAACTCCACGCTGCCCGTGACCTATCGCTGCAAGCCTTGTCGATTATTAATTGTTGCATTAAAACATATTTTGTTTCTTGAGTTCTTCGGCAACAATTAATAATTCATCATACCACTCCTGGCCGAAGCGTTCTATGAGGGGTTCTTTAAGAAATTCGTATGCCTTGACACCTTTGCGGCGGCCTTTGATGAAGGCGCTGCTACAAACATCCCACTTATGCAGGTTCACGCCCACCATGTCACCCACCTTGCGCAGGCGAACAGGATAGAGGTAGCACGATATTGGCTTGCGCCAGGGGGTACGGCCTTCGCGATAGGCCTTCTCAATGAGGCAGATGCAGCAGCCGTTCTCATCACGTGAGGCAAAGACGCAGTCCTTGCCATTGACAATTGATGTTACAAGGTCGCCATCGCGGTCGTTATACACCACGCCCTGCTCCTCGACAACAGCACGCGCCTCGGGGGTCATCTCGTCCTCAATAACCTCGAGGGCCTCTTCAAGTTTTTCAACCTCGTCCATCAGCACCGGCGCACCGGCATCGCCTTCTACACAGCATATTCCCTTGCAGTGCGAGAAGTTACAGAAGAAATACTCCTGAAAAAGGTCGAATGAAACTATTGTATCACCTATTTGTACCATAATGCTGTAAATGAAAAAGGTCCCTAAAGTCATTAAAGACCTTAGAGACCTTAAAGACTTTATTTGAATTAAATCAATGCCTTACCGGTCATTTCAGCAGGAGCCTCCAAGCCCATAATCTTGAGGATTGTTGGAGCAACGTCAGCGAGGATACCGTCTTCAATTGTTGCGTTCTCCTGGTTTGTAACGTACACGCAAGGAACCGGGTTCAATGAGTGTGCTGTGTTTGGCGAGCCGTCGGCATTCACTGCGTTGTCGGCGTTACCATGATCGGCAATGATGATTGACTCATAGCCATGATTGCGGGCAGCCTCAATCACATCCTTCAGGCAAGCGTCAACAGCAAGCACAGCCTTCTCAATTGCGCTGTACACACCGGTGTGGCCCACCATGTCGCCGTTAGCGAAGTTAACGACGATAAAGTCGAACTTCTCGCTGTTAATCTCGTTAACAAGTTTCTCCTTGACCTCGTATGCGCTCATCTCGGGCTGCAGGTCGTATGTAGCAACCTTTGGTGATGGAACAAGGATGCGCTCCTCGCCATCGTATGGAGTCTCGCGCCCACCGTTGAAGAAGAATGTTACGTGAGCATACTTCTCGGTCTCGGCAATGTGCAACTGCTTCATGCCCTGCTTTGCGATGAACTCACCGAGTGTGTTCTCTACATTCTCCTTGTCGAAGAGGATGTGAACGCCGGTGAACTTTGCATCGTAAGGAGTCATGCAGTAGTACTGCAGGCCTGGGATTGTGTGCATGCCCTCGGCAGGCATATCCTCCTGTGTGAGAACAACAGTGAGTTCCTTTGCACGGTCGTTGCGGTAGTTGAAGAAGATTACTGCATCGCCCTCGCCAATGCGGCCGTCGTAGTTTGTATTTACGATTGGCTTGATGAACTCATCGGTAACACCCTCGGCGTATGACTCCTTGACAGCCGCAACCATGTCTGTTGCCTGCTTGCCCTCGCCGCCAACGATGAGGTCGTAAGCGATTTTAACGCGCTCCCAACGCTTGTCGCGGTCCATTGCATAGTAACGGCCAACGATTGTAGCGAGTTTGAGGCCCTTTGATGTCAAGTCCTCGATGAAGCCTGCACCGCTCTTTGGGTCGGTGTCGCGACCGTCCATGAAACAGTGAACGTATGCGTTCTCAATGCCCTGCTCGGCTGCGAACTTGTACATTGCCTCGAGGTGCTCGAGTGAACTGTGCACACCACCATCCGATGTAAGGCCCATGAAGTGGAGTTTCTTGCCGTTTGCCTTTGCATACTCAACAGCAGCAACCAACTGTGGGTTCTGCGCGATAGAGCAATCGGCAATGGCACGGTTTATCTTGAGCAAGTCCTGATATACCACGCGGCCTCCACCGATATTAAGGTGACCTACCTCGCTGTTACCCATCTGTCCTGCAGGGAGACCCACGTTCTCACCGCTCGCCTGGAGCTGTGATGTTGGATAAACAGATGTCAAATGATCCCAGTAAGGTGTAGGTGTGTTGAAAATAACATCACCCTTGCCGTGATTACCAACACCCCAACCGTCGAGAATTACCAATAATGCTTTGTTTGCCATAGTATTTAATGTTTTAAATTTTAATAAGTTCTCCTATTGCCACGAAACAGCCGCGACAACGGCATTCTACAAAATGCGCGGCAAAGATACTACTTTTTATTCAGTAGTTTGGCACAAATGCGTGAAAAATGCACAAAAAGAGCAACAAAAAGCAAATATTATTTAAAATATTAAAATAGACATACAAAAAGCGGCAAAGCAGGCGGCAAAGCTGCCAAAAATTAGGTATCTTCGCAGAAATTATTTGGTAAATTAGGTTAATAATGCCACACAAAGGCACAACAGGACTGCCAATGCAACACCCGCTACACCTTTTCAATTACTGCCCCAAATGTGGCAGCGACAAGTTCGCCGAGAACGACTTCAAGTCGAAACGCTGCGCCGACTGCGGCTTCACATACTATTTCAACCCGCTTGCAGCGACAGTGGGAATAATCACCAACAGCAAGGGCGAGGTGCTGGTGGCCAGGCGCGCGAAGGAACCGGCAAAGGGAACACTTGACCTGCCGGGCGGTTTCTGCGACAGTTATGAGACTGCCGAAGAGGGCGTGAGGCGCGAGATTGAGGAAGAGACCGGGCTGAGAGTCTGCGGCACCCGCTACCTGTTCAGCATTCCCAACACATATATGTACTCGGGCATGGAACTGCACACAATGGATATGTTTTTCCACTGCACTGTTGAGGAGGACGGCGCAATAACCGCCGATGACGATGTAGCCGAACTGCAATGGATTGCCATCAAGGATTTGAAGAGCGAAAATTTTGGGCTGGCATCCATCAAAAAGGGCATTGAAAAACTAAAGGAAATAAAAAACACACTATAGAAATGAAGAGAAGCATTGCTTTATTGCTTTGTGCTGCATTTGGCCTTGTGGCAACAGCACAGACCGACAACAGAGAAAAACTCATTGACGAGTGCCAGCGACTATATTCCGACGGCGAATACTCAACAGCGCTCTCCATCCTTGAGAAGATTGAGACAAACGGGCTTGACAGCCAGACACGACAGGAACTTGAACTGCTGAAGGCGCTTGCAACCTACGAGAACAACACAACGGATGGGCGTGCCGCACTGTTCCAGTATCTTGCCGATTACCCCGAGAGCGCAAAGGACGGGCTGCTGGGCTGCTACATTGCCGAGTCGTACTACCAGAGCGGAGAGTATGAGAAGGCCTGCGACTGGTTCAGCCAATGCGACACAAAGAGACTCACGCCCCGCCAGCGCGACGAGGCAACACTCCACTATGCCCTGTCGCTACTGAACTGCGGCAACGAGGGTGCTGCCGAGAATCTGCTCATGAACCTGATGCTCACAAGCAAGGCGTGCGGCAAGGATGCCACATTCTACCTTGCCGTGATAAACTATAACCGCGACAACCTCGACGAGGCATACAGGACATTCAAGGAGTTTGAACTCGATGCAAAATATTGTAACGAGGCGCAATACTACATTGCCGGCATACACCTTAAAAAGGGCGAGGTGGCGCGTGCTGCCGAACTGGCCGGACAGTATATCGACACCAACGGGCCAACCGTCCCCGGCTATTATCGCATGTACCAGATGCTTGGTGCCGCCGAGTTCATACAGGGCAATTACGCACAGGCTGCAGATGCCCTCACTACATACGTTGAGAACTACCCCACACCACAGCGCATAGCGCAGTACCAGCTTGGTGCGAGCCTCTACCAGGCAGGCGAGCACGACAAGGCAATGGAAAAACTCTCACCCTGCACCGACGGCAACGATGCCATTGCGCAGAGCGCACTGCTGTACACCGGCCTCATAAATCTTGAGAACGGGAACACACAGGCGGCACGCATGGCATTGGAGGTTGCCTCGACAATGACCTATGACAACAGCGTGCGCGAGGAGGCACTCTACAACTATGCCCTTTGCATTCACCAGACACGCTACTCGCCATTTGCCGAGAGCGTGAGGGCATTTGAGCAGTTCCTCAACGACTACCCGCAGTCAAGGCATGCCGACAGGGTTGGCGAGTATCTCATTGAGGTGTACAACAACACCAACAACTACAATGTCGCGCTCAACTCAATAAACAAGATCAAGAACCCATCGCCCAAGATTCTTGAGGCAAAGCAGAATATCCTCTATCGCCTGGGAGTGCAGGAGTTTGTGAACGGCAACATGGACGGCGCAATAGACTACCTGAACAGTTCGCTGCAACTCTCCAAATACAATGCAACGACACATAGCGAGGCGCTGTTCTGGAAGGCCGAGGCGCTGTTCCGCAAAGGCGATATGAGCGCAGCACGCCGCTGCTACACCCAGTCTTTGAACACCGGGGGCGCAGGCAACAGCCTGGCACTCTATGGCACCGGATATACATATTTCCAGGAGAAGCGTTACAAAGAGGCCTGCAACGAATTTGAGCGTTTTGTAAAAGTTGCCGACAAGAAGGACGGCGAGACACTCTCCGACGCATACAACCGCATTGCCGACTGCCACTTCTACCAGCGCCGTTACAAGACTGCGGGCGAATACTATGCAAAGGCAGCAAACACATTCAACAAGAATGCCGACTATTCGCTCTACCGATATGCACAGATACAGAGCCTGGAGAACAACCAGGCAGGCAGCCTCAGCACATACAAGAAACTCATTGAGAAGTTCCCGGGCAGCCCGCACACCGAGCAGGCGCTGTACGAAATGGGACGCAACTACATAAAGCAGGAGAAGTACCGCGAGGCAATTGGCACATACGACAAACTGATTGCCACATTCCCGGGCAGCAGCACAGCACGACGCGCAATGGCCGAGAGAGCAATGATATACAACTCAATAGGCGACAGGGAGAATGCCATTACGGCCTACAAGGAGATTATTGCCAAATACCCACAGAGCGAAGAGGCACAGGTGGCAATGCAGGACCTCAAGAGCATATATGTAGACATGGGCAATGTTGAGCAGTATGCCCAGTACGCATCGGCAACAGCCGGCATGCAGCCAGTTGAGAGCAGCGAGATTGACACGCTCACATACATCGCTGCCGAAAAGGCATACGGACGCGGAGAACTGGACAAGGCAAAGAGCGCATTCGACACCTATCTGCAGAACTTCCCTACAGGCGCATTCAGGCTCAACTGCTACTACTACAGGGGTGTCATCTGCTACAACCAGGGTGACAAAGAGGGTGCAGTGTCAAACTTTGACAAGGTACTTGAAATACCCGGTAACCAGTACCGCGAGGAGGCTATGGTGGTGGTGGCAGGCATATGCTACGACAATAGGGAACTCGAGAGGGCAAGCACTCTCTACAAGGAGATTGCAGTTGAGAGCAGCAATGCCGAGCGCCGCAAGACCGCACTGACAAGAGTGCTGCACATTGCCATTGAGCAGGAGAACAACAGCGACATCATAGAGTATGCCACAAGGATTGAGGCATTGCAGGATATGTCGCCCGACATGGTGCGCGAGGCCGTATTCAGCAGGGCAAAGGCAAACCTTGCACTTGGCGAACGCGACAAGGCTTTTGAGGACCTTGAGCAACTGGCACAGGACACACGCACCAAAGAGGGAGCCGAGTCAAAGTTCCTCATTGCGCAGATTCTGTTCGAGGACGGAAGTTATGACTTCTGCGAAGACGAAATCAATGAGTTCATTGAAATGAGCACCCCGCACACATACTGGATGGCGCGCAGTTTCATTCTGCTTGCCGACCTTTACACCGAGCAGGGCAAGACTCTGGAGGCAAGGCAGTATCTGCTTTCATTGCAGAACAACTACGATGGCGATGACAACATTGCAGAGATGATTGAGGTGCGCCTTAAAGAACTATCAACCGAAAACAAATGACAAGAAAAGATATGAAGAGAACTCTTTTACTTATTTCGGCACTGGCACTGTCGGTGGCAGCCACAGCGCAGACCGATATCAAGAATGCCGTTGTGAATGTGGAGAACGACTACACCCCCGAGGTGATGGAGGTGACGAAGAAGAATTTCACGCCATCGGGCAAGAAGGAGGCCGACACCGAGCCAATGACATTGGTATTCTCAAAGAGCGGCAAGGCATTCAACGGGTTCACAAGCGAAATGGATATAAAGGATGCAATGCCCCAGAAGGAGAAACCTTTCCCGGGATATGTGCGCCTGGGCTATGGCCTCACCAACGACATTGACGCAAAGGCGGCCTACAGGCTTGGGGTGGGAAACAACGGCACACTCAACGCCTATGCCGGGTTCGACGGCTACAAGTGCAAGGTCGACGGATTGGCCGGCGAATGGGACTCGCGCCTGTTCAAGACAATTGCCGGTGTTGGATATGACCACCGTTTCAAGGGCCTTACACTGGGCGTGAACGGAGCATTCAGGAACAGCGCGTTCAACTATCAGGGGCTTGGAGCAAGCGGTCTCTCGGACGAGCAGAGCGGCCAGGAGTACAGACTGGCGATAAACGGTGTGTCAAGCCTTGCCGGCGCGTGGTCCTATGACTTCAATGCAGGCTGGGACTACCTTGTACGCAACTGGTCGGCGGGCGCAAAGAACCCTGTTGGCGAAATGCGCTTTGGCGCAGGATTGGGCCTTGCCTATGAGACACTGAACAAATGGGTAAGCAACTTTGGTGTAGGCCTTGGCATGGAGGCATTCACATACAACGCGACACTGAAGGATGCCGGCAAGGGATATGACACATATTTCTCAATTGATGTTGACCCTTATGCAAACCTCAAACTGGGTAAGTGGACGATGAAGACCGGAGTAAGGATGAACATCCTCACACGCGGCAGAGGTGCATTTGCCATTGCGCCCGACATCAAGGCTATGAGCAACATAAACAAGCACTTCACTGTGTATGGCGCTATTGGCGGCGGCAGGACAAACAACAGCCTTGCACGCCTGGAGAGCATCACCCCCTATTGGGGCTTTAACGGACAGGAGGGACTAAAGCCTACATACACCATTGTTGATGCCTGCATTGGCAGCCGCATCTCGTTTGACCCACTGTCAATGGAGATTAATGCAGGCTATGCCTACACAAAGGACGACTTGATACAGGTCATGGAGCAGAATAATGGTTTTGTTTACTCAAACTTTGCGCAGGACAATATGCACCATGTCTTTGCAGCGTTGAGCCTGGGATATGACCTTCGCGGTTGGTTGAATTTGTCGGCCGATGCAAAATACAACTATTGGAACTGCAGTGACAATACATTGTTGATTATGAAGCCGGAGGTTGCCGTGAACCTGAATGCCGAGGTAAGGATTATTGAGGACCTTACTTTGAGAATAGGATACAACTATGCCCACTACACAAAGACTGACAACGGACGCATGAACGACAAACACAACTTGCATGCACGCATCAGTTATCAGATAAACAAGCGTTTTGGCGCTTACATACAGGGCAACAACCTGCTCAACTGCAACTATTACGACTACGCAGGGTACTGGACACGTGGCATAAGAGGCTCTTTGGGAATAACAGCCAACTTTTAAGGTGAAAGCGGAAAAGTGAAAGCGGAAATCGCGACGTTTGCAATGCAATCGTCGCGATTTCTACTTATTGGATTCCACATTCAACCTTTCACCTTTCCGATTTTACCTTAGCGGTGGTTTCCCATTAGGGATGCCACCGTTTTTTTCTCCTATTTAAAATAATATATTATTTTAGGGAAAAAGGGCGAATTTTCTTTTCATTTTTTTCGATTTTTTGATTTCAATATACGGGAAACTTTCCTACTTTTGCGGCAAATTTGAAACGCTTTCCAACACTATGCATAAAAATCTAGTAATAGTTGAGTCACCTGCCAAGGCAAAGACAATTGAAAAATTCCTCGGCAAGGAGTACAAGGTTCTGTCCAGTTATGGACACATCTGTGATTTGAAGAAGAAGGAGTTCAGTATAAACACCGAGACCTTTGAGCCGCTTTATGAGATTCCTGCCGAAAAGGAGAAACTGGTAAACAGCCTGCGCAGCGAGGTGAAGAAGGCCGAAATGGTTTGGTTGGCATCCGATGAGGACCGCGAGGGAGAGGCTATCAGTTGGCACCTGTTCACCGAACTGGGACTCACGCCCGAGAAGACAAAGCGTATCGTGTTCCACGAGATTACCAAGAATGCCATTCAGGCAGCCATTGAGAATCCAAGAGAGATTGACATCAACCTTGTATATGCACAGCAGGCACGTCGCGTGCTCGACCGCATTGTGGGCTTCAAACTATCGCCCGTACTGTGGCGCAAGGTAAAGCCAGCTCTTTCGGCAGGCCGCGTGCAGAGCGTTACAGTGCGACTCATTGTTGAGCGCGAGCGCGAGATTAACAAGTTTGTGAGCGAGAGCGGATACCGCGTGACAGCGCAGTTCGAGTTGCCAGGCGAGGACGGCGAGAACAACACACTCAACACAGAACTTTCAAAGCGTTTCAAGACAAAGGAAGAGGCCGAGGCATTCCTCGCTACATGCAAGGAGAGCACATTCACCATTGAGGATGTAAGCACCAAGCCACTGAAAAAGAGCCCGGCTGCTCCATTCACAACATCTACACTGCAGCAGGAGGCTGCCCGCAAACTGGGTTTCACAGTGTCGCAGACAATGATGGTGGCACAGAGACTCTACGAATCGGGATACATCACATACATGCGTACCGACTCGGTCAATCTCTCGTCGTTGTGCATCGGTTCGTGCAAGGAGGTGGTGACTGAGATGTTCGGCAAGGAGTATCACAAGAGCCGTAACTATGCCACACGAACAAAAGGCGCGCAGGAGGCTCACGAGGCAATACGCCCAACATACATGAGTAACACCACAATCGAGGGCACAGTGCCCGAGAAGCGACTCTATGAACTTATATGGAAGCGCACCTGTGCCTCGCAGATGGCCGACGCACAGGTTGAGAAGACAACCGTCAGCATATCAATCAGCGGACACACAGAGACATTCGTGGCAACCGGCGAGGTGACAGTGTTCGACGGTTTCATCAAGGTTTACCGCGAGAGCACCGACGACGAGAACAGCGGCGACCTGCCTGCAATTCCCGCAGTGCGCAAGGGCGACGTGCTCACCACAAAGGAGATTGTGGCAACAGAACGCTTTACACAGCACCTGCCACGCTACACCGAGGCGAGCCTTGTGCGCAAACTTGAGGAACTTGGCATTGGCCGCCCGTCAACATACGCTCCAACAATCAGCACAATACAGCAGCGTGGATATGTTGAGAAGGGCAATAAGACCGGCGAGACACGCAAGTACAACATAATCACACTGAAGAACGGCAAAATCACCACCAAAGAGGGCAAGGAGACTGTTGGTGCCGAGAAGGCCAAGTTGCTGCCAACCGACATTGGCATTGTGGTGAACGACTTCCTCTTTGAGTACTTCCCCGAGATTATGGACTACAACTTCACCGCTACTGTGGAGAAGGAGTTTGATGAGATTGCCGACGGCAAGAGACATTGGGCCGACCACATATCGGTATTCTACAAGGAGTTCGAACCAAAGGTAGACGGCATCATACAGACAAAGAAGGAGCACAAGGTTGGCGAGCGCGTGCTTGGCAACGACCCTGCAAGCGGCAAGCCTGTGTCGGTAAAAATCGGCCGCTTTGGCCCTATTGTGCAGATTGGTTCGGCAAGCGACGAGGAGAAACCACGCTTTGCACAGATGAAACCCGGACAGACACTGGAGACAATAACCCTTGAGGAGGCTCTTGGCCTGTTCAGCCTGCCACGCACACTTGGCGAGTTCGACGGACAGACAGTGACAATTGGCGCAGGCCGTTTTGGTGCATACATAAAATTTGGCGATGCGTATGTTTCATTGCCAAAGACACACGACCCGCTCACCGTTACATTTGAGGAGGCAACAGAACTCATCGAGGCAAAGAAGAAGAGCGAGGCCGAGAGAATAATAAAGGCATTCGACGAGGAGCCCGAACTGCAGGTGCTCAACGGCCGCTTTGGACCCTACATCGCCTACAAGGGCAGCAACTACAAGTTGCCAAAGACTGTAACCCCCGCCGAACTGACACTGCAGGAGTGCCTTGAGATTGTAAGCAAGCAGCAGGATGGCGGCAAGGCTCCTGCCAAAAGACGATACACAAAGAAGAGCAAATGACACGCATATTCCTGACAGGGTATATGGGCGCCGGCAAGACCACTCTTGGACGCGCGCTGGCAGCCGAGATGGGGATTCCGTTCATTGACCTCGACCACTACATTGAGAAACGCTACTGCAAGACTATCGCGCAACTGTTCGCCGAGAAGGGCGAGGAGGGATTCCGCGAGATTGAGCGCAGGATGCTGCACGAGGTGGGCGAGTTTGAGGATGTGATAATCTCAACAGGCGGCGGCACACCATGCTTCTTTGACAACATAGAATACATGAACTCGCAGGGAACAACCGTTTACCTGGATGTTCCTGTTGAGAGGCTGCACATAAGATTGAGTATTGCAAAGGGCAAACGTCCCCTCATAAAGGACAAGAACGACGAGGAACTGATGACGTTCATCACCGAGCAGTTGGCAAAACGCGCGCCGCACTACAGCAAGGCGCAGTACTCGTTCAGGGCCGACAGGCTCGAGGACACCATGCAGGTGAAGGAATCGGTCGAGGCATTCCGCCGCGAGTTTGGAGTATGAGAAAGAGATAAACACAAGATAAGAACCATTGATAACCCGACATCAAACACCACTTGAAAAATGAAAAAATGGCGCATTGAGGACTCGGAGGATCTCTACAACATCAACGGTTGGGGAGCATCCTATTTCAGCATCAACGAGAAAGGTCACGTTGCTGTGACGCCAAAGAAGGACAGCGTACAGGTTGACCTCAAGGAGTTAATGGACGAACTGCAACTGCGCGATGTGGCTGCACCTGTGCTTATACGTTTCCCGGACATCCTGGACAACCGCATCGAGAAGATTGCCGGCTGTTTCAAGATTGCTGCCGAGGAGTACAACTACAAGGGCGAGAACTTCATCGTATACCCCATCAAGGTGAACCAGATGCGCCCTGTGGTAGAGGAGATTACAAGTCACGGCAAGCGCTACAACATTGGTCTTGAGGCAGGCTCAAAGCCCGAACTTCACGCCGTCATTGCCATGAACACCGACAGCGACTCGCTCATCATCTGCAACGGCTACAAGGACGACAGCTATATTGAACTTGCCCTGCTGGCACAGAAGATGGGACGCCGCATTTTCCTTGTGGTGGAGAAACTCAACGAACTCAAGCGCATTGCAAAGATTGGCAAGCGCATGGGTGTGCGCCCCAACATCGGTATACGCATAAAGTTGGCATCGGAAGGCAGCGGCAAGTGGGAGGAGAGCGGCGGCGACGCAAGCAAGTTCGGCCTCACATCGAGCGAACTGCTCGAGGCACTTGAGATTCTCGAGAAATACGATATAAAGGATTGCCTGCGCCTCATACACTTCCACATTGGAAGCCAGGTGACACGCATCCGCCACATAAAGACAGCCCTGCGCGAGGCATCGCAGTTCTACGTGCAGCTGCGCAAACTGGGCTACAACATCGAATTCACCGACATTGGCGGCGGCCTGGGCGTGGACTATGACGGCACACGCTCGTCGAGCAGCGAGAGTAGCGTGAACTACTCTATCCAGGAGTATGTGAACGACGCGATATACACTATGGTCGATGCTGCCGACAAGAACGGCATCCCCCACCCCAACATCATCACAGAGAGCGGACGCTCAGTATCGGCACACCACGCGGTGCTCATCTTTGAGGTACTGGAGACTGCAGCCCTGCCACAGATGGACGAGGACTGGGAGGTTGCAGCGAACGACCACGAACTGGCAAAGGAACTCTACAAGATTTGGTGCGAACTGGACCAGCGCACAATGCTCGAGGCGCTGCACGATGCACAGCAGATTCGCGAGGAGGCACTTGAGCTCTTCAGTCACGGTATTGTTGACCTGAAGACACGTGCACAGATTGAGAGTATGTTTTGGAGCGTGACACGAGAGATACTTGCCATAGCAAAGAACATGAAGCACGTGCCCGACGATTTCCGCAAACTGCCAAAACTGCTTGCCGACAAGTACTTCTGCAACTTCTCACTGTTCCAGAGCCTGCCCGACAGTTGGGGTATTGACCAGTTCTTCCCCATCATGCCAATTCACCGCCTTGACGAGCGCCCCGACCGCAGTTGTACCATTCAGGACATGACCTGTGACAGCGACGGAAAGATTACCGACTTCATACACTACAACAGCAAGGCCGACTCATTGAAGGTTCACCGCGTGAAGTCGAACGAATCGTACTACCTGGGCGTATTCCTCGTTGGTGCCTACCAGGAGATTCTGGGCGATATGCACAACCTCTTTGGCGACACCAATGCCGTACACGTGAGCGTGGACGAGGATGGCTACCACATTGACAAGATTATTGACGGCGAGACAATTGCCGACGTGCTCGACTACGTGCAGTACGATGCACGCAAACTTGTGCGCACACTTGAGCGCTGGGTGACAAGCGCCGTGAAGGAGGGACGCATCACGCTCGAGGAGGGCAAGGAGTTCCTTTCGAACTACCGCTCGGGACTCTACGGATATACATATCTTGACTATTGATGAAAGAGAAGATTACCGTTATAAAGGTGGGAGGAAAGATTGTCGAGGAGGAGGCTTCACTTGCCGCCCTCCTCAACCGTTTTGCCGCCATTGAAGGCCACAAGGTGCTAATTCATGGCGGCGGCCGCTCGGCAACACGCATTGCCGAGAGATTGGGCATTGAGAGCAAGATGGTTGACGGCCGTCGCATAACCGACGAGGAGACACTGAAGGTGGTAACTATGGTGTATGGAGGCCTTGTGAACAAGAACATTGTTGCGGGCCTGCAGGCACGTGGCGTGAACGCGCTTGGCCTCACAGGCGCCGACTGCAACATCATCACAGCCCACAAGCGCCCCGTAAAGAGCATTGACTATGGTTTTGTGGGCGACGTGGAGAGCGCCGACGGCGATATGCTCTCAAGGCTTATTGAGCAGGGCATCACCCCTATTGTCGCTCCGCTAACGCACGACGGCAAGGGAACCATCCTCAACACCAACGCCGACACAATGGCAGCAGAGACGGCAAAGGCACTGGCAACAGTGTATGACACAACACTCATCTACTGCTTTGAGTTCCCGGGCGTGATGCGTGACCCCGAGGATGCCGGCAGCCTCATACCAACCATCACAGGCGAGAGTTACAGGCAGTTGCTTGCCGACGGCATAATAAGCGGCGGGATGATTCCAAAGATGGAGAACGCCTTCAATGCCATTGGAAACGGTGTGTCAAAGGTAATCATAACCAGGGCCGACGCCATTGACGGCACGCAGGGCACTCACATCATAGCATAAAGGGAATGGGGCTCACAAAGAGCATAATGGAACACCCGCAGTGGGGTACAATCATAGTGGCGCGCAACGCAAGAGCGCGCCGCATTATTTTACGCGCACGCCCCGACGCCATTCACATCACAGCCCCCACATTCGCCACACAGCGCGACATTGAAAGGGCCATTGTGGAGTGCGTGCCCAAACTGCTACAGAGAAAACCCAAAGCGGAGGATAACATCATTGACTGCAACTACCGCATCGAGAGCGAGAATTTCATATTCCGCATAGAGGAGCACCCTGCGGACTTTTTCCAAATAAAGCATAACGACAAGGAGGCACTGCTACTGTGCCCCGCAGGCACCTGTTACAGCGACAGGAAAATGCAGGAGTGGCTGAGGAAAGCGGTGACGACAGCACTCGCACGCCGTGCCAAGCAACTGTTGCCGCCGCGCCTGAAGGTCCTTGCCAATGAAAAGGGCTTTACCTACAGCCGCTGCACCGTGCGCAACGTGCACAGCCGCTGGGGAAGCTGCAACACAAAGGGCAGCATAAGCCTTAGCATATACCTTGCACTGCTCCCGAACGAACTCATTGACTACGTGCTGCTGCACGAACTGTGCCACACAGTAGAGATGAACCACAGCGAGAGGTTCTGGGCACTGATGGACAAGGTCACCACCCCTGTAAAAGCAAAGGAACTACGCAAAAGGCTCAAAGGGTACAGAACACAGTTCTAGGTGAAAGCGGAAAGCGGAAAGCGGAAAACTTGTGAATTCCTCTGCTCTCGCTTACTCGCTGCTTTCGGTTTTCACCTTTCACATTTCAGTTTTCAGATTTAACCACCATTTCCTTATTGAGCCTCACCGCAAGATAGACCGACAGCACTGCAAAGAGGGCAAAGCCGGCAATGCCTGCTGCGCTATCGGCAACAGCCTGTTCTTGCTCTGCGCCATAGAGCACCGTTGTTGTTACAGCAAAGGAGTTATTGAGCACATGACCCACAATGACCGACAGCAGGCTGCCGGTGCGGTAATATATCCAACCAAAGACAATACCCAGGAGGGTGGCATAGACAATCTGCACAGGATTCATGTGAAAGACGCCGAATAGCAGCGCCGAGAGGAGTATCGCAGGCCAGGGACGGCCAAAATAGCGCATGAAAAGGCCCTGAATGGCGCCACGAAAAAGCACCTCCTCGAGCAACGGGCCAAAGAAGGCCAGGGATGCTATGCCCACCACATTACGCGACAGCCCCGAAAAGATGTCGCTCAAATTATCCTTGAGCGGGAACCACTGCACAAATATGTTGAGCGCAAACATTGATGTGAACACCAGCAGTGTAGATATGAGAAGCGGGCGCGGCGCTATTGAATGCAAAAGCCCCTTGCGCAGCCTGTAATAGCCGGTAAAATGAAGGAAAAGGAGCATTGAGATGGTTGAGAGAAGCATTCCCCAAGCCTGGCCCTTCACAACATAGGCGGCAATCACGGGGTTCTCCTTGAGGTACTGTGCGTTGTCAATCATATGAATTGCCTCTCTTGGCACATCGCCAATGGCAACACCGGCACCAACAGCAACAATCTCTGCCACCACTATGAACAACAGTTGTAGCAGAAAATACATTGCAACCAGAAGCGCAACTGCGCCAAGCACATGCAATATTTTTTTCATCTCCTTTGAACCCATTCAAATTCCACGTTTTACCCTTGCCACGTCAACCTCAATCTGGAAGCGCAAGGCATTGACATTATCAAAACTCTGCTCACCGCGCAGACGGCGCACAAAGCGCACTGCAATATTATTGTTATATATATCACCGGCAAAATCAATGATGTGCACCTCTATTGTGCGTTCCTTGCCGCTGACTGTGGGCTTCACGCCAATGTTCATCACACCCTTGAACAGGTTGCCGCCAACCGTTACATCGGTCTCATAGACGCCGTCCAACGGCAGCACCTGCTCATTGTCGGCAGGCGAGATGTTCGCTGTGGGGAAACCAAGCACGCGGCCAATGCCGGCACCGTGAACGACGGTGCCCTGCAACACGTAGTCGCGGCCAAGCAGGCGGGCAGCCAAAGCGACATCGCCACCCGACAGGGCGCGGCGCACAGCCGACGAGCTCACAGCAACGCCATCAACCACAAAGGGATGTGTCCCAAAGACCTCGACACCCATCTCCTTGCCCATTGCAATGTACTGCTCCAGCCCCTCGCCGGTGGCAGGCTTGCCAAAGTGGTGGTCATAGCCCACAGCAAGCAACTGCACGCCAAGACGCTCCACAAGCACCTCTCTCATGAAGCGCTCGGCCGACAAGGCGGACATTGCGTGGTCAAAATTGAGCAGAACACAGATGTCCACGCCTGCAGCCTCAAGATGCCTTACCTTCTCGCTCAAGGGCGTGAGCAGGAACGGCGCGCACTCTTTGTCAAAGAGCCTGCGCGGATGGGTGGCAAAAGTCACCACCATTAGTGGCAATCCCTTTGACGCTGCTGCAGCGCGCAACTCGCCAAGCATTGCCATGTGCCCCAAGTGCACACCGTCAAACGAGCCGATAGTGGCAGCACAGGGTGTTCTGTCGTATTCTGTTATATCTGTTATTATCTGCATAGTCATTCGTTAAATAATCCGCTCCATGATGCGTTGCGCTCCAAAAGCACTGCATCAATGCCCACAGCACGTGCAGCGGCGCAGTTCTCGGCCGAATCGTCAAGGAAGAAGCAATCGGCCGCCTCTACCCCTTCGCTCTCAAGGAGGGAGAGGAAAATTTCTGGTTCGGGCTTGCGATGGCGCATGATGTATGAAAGGTAGAGGGCATCGAAACACTCCGACGGTAACCTGCCGCATGCCCCGGCAAACAGTTGCTCAATACGCGGCCAATGCCCGCTATTGGTATTGCTGAGCATCACCACGCGAAACCCAGCACTGCGCAGCGCCTCAAGGCGCTGCAGTTTTGCCGGCGGGATATCGCCAAGCATAAGGTTCCACACGCGCTGTATCTCGCTGTCAAGCCCTGCGCCAAACCTCTTGAGCGCCCGGGCCGGGATGAACGACTTTATGTAGCCGAACATCTCATCGGCTGTTATGTCACCCCGGTCAAACTGCATCATCATGGAGTTCATCAGGCACGCCTGCTCGGTGAGCATTGAGGCGGGCACGCCCAATGCAACAAGGGCAGCAAATGTGCGGTCGACAAAGAGGTCAATGACCACACCGCCCAAATCAAATATCAATACTTTTTTACCGGATAACATAACTCTTTGCCAACTTATACTTTTATATTCCGTAATTATCGCAAATTTACATAAAAAATGCCTTATGCCACAAATTTTATCTATATTTGAACACCACAGTGAGTGCAAGCCCCTTTGTCTTAAATATTTTAACATAAATTAACCAACGGGGGGAGTAATTTGGAGAATTGCACTACATTTGCCTGCGAACAAAGAACAAAACTGAATAAACAATGGATTTGATAAGAATTGAGAACATCACAAAGAGGTATTCGGGACACACTGCACTCGACAACGTGTCGCTGTCAATACCCGAAGGCTCCATATATGGCCTGCTTGGCCCCAATGGCGCCGGAAAGACAACCCTGCTGCGCATAATAAACCGCATTATAACACCCGACAGCGGGCGTGTGCTGCTTGGCGGCAAGGAGATGACTGCCAACGATGTTGCACACATCGGTTATATGCCCGAGGAGCGCGGCCTCTACAAGAAGATGAAGCTTGGCGAGCAGGCTGTGTTCTTTGCACGCATCAAGGGACTCTCGCGCAAGGAGGCAACACAAAAGGCAAAGATGTGGTTCGAGAAATTCGGCATCGAGGATTGGTGGAACAAGAAGATTGGCGACCTGTCAAAGGGTATGGCACAGAAGGCGCAGTTCATCGTAACAGTGCTGCACGAGCCCAGGCTGCTCATTTTTGACGAGCCATTCTCGGGCTTTGACCCTATAAACGCAAACCTGCTCAAGGAGGAGATTCTGGCACTGCGCGACAAGGGCGCCACAATCATATTCTCTACGCATAACATGTCATCGGTCGAGGAGGTGTGCGACCACATCACGCTCATCGACAAGTCGCGCAACATCCTCTCGGGCAATGTCGAGGAGATACGTCACAGTCACGGCACGAACATCTTTGAGATAATCTATCGCGGCGGGGAGCAGCAACTGCTTGATACAATAGCCGGCCAATGCTCGGTATTGGAGACACAGGCATCGCCAATAGGCATCAACAAGGCAAAGATACACATTGCTGCCGACAGCGACGTGCGCAATGTCATTGCTGCTGTCAACGAGAGCGTGCAGTTGCGCTCATTCTGCGAGGTGATACCAACAATGAACGACATATTCATACGTGCGGTAGAGCATAATGTGTAACCAAGAAACAAGGAAAAACGATGAAAAACAATATAGGAATCATTATAGGCCGCGAGGTTGGCGAGCGAGTACAGAAGAAATCGTTCATCATCACCACCCTGCTGACACCGCTGCTGATGCTGTTGCTGATGTTTGCGCCATTGCTCATATCGGGATACTCCGAAGAGAGCACAAAAAGAGTTGCTGTGGTTGATGACAGCGGCATAATTGCGCCACAACTGAGCAACACCGGTGAAATTGTGTTTGAGCAGACACCCTTGCCATTGGAGATTGCGAGAAACGAGTACAGCGACTGCTACGCCATACTGCACATTGGGCGCGACATCGTGAGCAACCCTTCCGACGCCTACCTGTACACCAACGGAACGGCTGCAATGGGAGCAGAGCAGAACATCGCATCGCAACTGACAATGGCGGTGCAGAAGGAGAAGATGAAGATGTACAACGTGGAACAACAGGTTATGCAGCAACTCAACACCCGCGTAGCACTGCAGTCGCTCAAGAACAGCCCCAGCGAGGAAGATGCCGAGAGTTCATCGGCAATAGTAGCATCGGTGCTGGCATATGTGCTCAGTTTCATTCTCTATATGTTCCTCATTCTCTATGGCGTAATGGTAATGCAGTCTGTCATTGAGGAGAAGAACAACCGCGTGCTCGAGGTGCTGGTGTCGACAGTAAGGCCATTTGACATGATGATGGGCAAGATACTGGGCATTGCATGCGTAGCACTGCTGCAAATAGTAATATGGATTGTGTTCATTGGCGGAATCGCATATTTTGTGCTACCGCACATACTGCCCGATGAGATTGTTGCTGCAATGGATCTGCTCAAGCAAGGCGTGCCTGCATCGGCAGCAGGCGGCAGCGAGATGGGCATGCTGCAGGCAATTCTCATGCTAAGCAACATCAAGTACATTGGCGGCATCGTCATTTGGCTGCTGGTATTTGTCTTTGGCGGATTCCTGCTCTATGCAGCCATGTTCGCCGCTGTGGGATCAGCCGTTGACAGCCCGCAGGATGCACAGCAACTGCAGACACCAATCATGCTGCCCATCATACTGGCACTGTTCGTTATGCTGTCGGTCATCAACGACCCCACATCAAACCTGGCATTCTGGTTCTCAATGATACCACTCACATCACCCATTGTGATGATGGCACGCATCCCCTATGAGATACCAACGTGGGAAATATGCCTCTCGGCAGCACTGCTCTACGCCACATTCATCCTTGTTGTCTGGGGTGCCGGAAAGATATACCGCGTGGGAATACTCATGCACGGCAAGAAACCAAGCCTCAAGGAGCTGGTGCAGTGGATGAGATACAAGTGATGCAGCACATCTTGCCACCGATAACAATTTTTAATGCCAAAAAATTTGCAATCTAAAAGTTTTTGCTCTACCTTTGCGCAGTATTTCAAAAAGGAGATACACGGGCTTTTAGCTCAGTTGGTTAGAGCAACAGACTCATAATCTGGAGGTCCTTGGTTCAAGCCCAAGATGGCCCACCGAAGAGAATCGCAGTAGCGGTTCTCTTTTTTTGGCTTGCCCCTGCGGTTATTGACTTCGTTTTGTTCGTTTGCACCGGCTGCGCCGACAGCAAACAACGAAGTCGATGGGTCTCTTTGAGACACGTGTTGTTGAGGGCCTACCCGAAAAAATCTCAAACCCAAGTAAGTCGAAGTGTTCAATTTTGTTTTTTTGCATATTTAATATACCTTTACAAGGTTAAAAGCGACATGTACTACATAAACATTGCAATATGAGACATTTTACTAAAGTTCTGTTTGCAGCCGTGACATTGGTATTCACCTGTGCTTGCGGCCTTGAGGATTTATTTGTTGGTGTGGAATCGGTTTCCATTAACGAGTACACGCTGGAGATGACAGAAGGCGACGAGGTTACACTAGTTGCTACCATCTACCCCGAAAATGCAACCAACAAAAAGGTGACATGGAGCAGCGACAATGCAAGCGTTGCCAGCGTTAACAAAGGCAAGGTGAAAGCGATTGGAGCTGGAACTGCCACAATAACCGTCAAAACAAGCGATGGCGGCAAGACTGCTACCTGCATGGTCTATGTTGCAGAGTCGCTCGGTGGAGATGACGGCAACGGAAGTGATGGCGACGATAATGGCAACAGCGACGCTGACAGCGGCGATGTTGAAAAAGTGAGCGGTCTGAGCTACACGCTTAACACTCCGGCCGACCAGTTCACTGCTACTTGGGAAAGTGTTGAAAACGCTGTCGGCTACAAGTGTTGGTATGTGTATAAGGGCGAGAATGATGCTACAGAGATTGAAGCAGTTGACAACGGCGATGGAACCTGGAGCTGCGGACATGAAGGCTCTATGTACCCCGGCACATATATCCTGTACGTTCAGCCAATACCCGCCGAGGGACATGCCCTCAAAGATACCACACCATCCTCAATAGAGATTGCCATACCCGAATTCGAGATTACCGGAATCTACTACAGGTTCTTGTCCACTGCGGTAACTCCCGGAGTAGAATATGAGGACAGCTGCTACAACTTGGGTCTAAAATACATGAACATCCAGTACAAAAAGCCCGAGCGTCTGGAAGTTGTTGCCAACAACTGGTACATATACACCACTACCCCCGTTGACAATATACATCACCTGGAGATGTGGTATGGCCTGTATTACGACAACGAGAAGCCATCCATAAGGATATACTCAAGCACCGAGCCGGGAGTGAAACAGCAGTATCTTGCTCCCGATGGAAAATTGACAAACGGATATTGGAAGGTATATTACACGGTACCCGAAGAGCATAAGTACATTTACATAGAAGGCGACACCAAATACGATTACCTGAGCCGCAATAGCTCGCTCATCCATCATTGGCCCAAGAAATAGAAAGAAGAACCCAACAACTAAACGACAGACGTTAACAGTCGGTTAACGTCTGTTTTATTATATCCATATTGCCCTTTTTATTACCTTTGCCTGCAACAAAGGCACATTATTGTAAAATACCACGATATATGGTAAATGGAAACGCTTAAAAAAGATTCTACACCGATGCAAATTATCACAATCGAGGGTTGCATTGTGTAAATTTGCAATCAACAAATGTTTACCGATAGATATTTCGAGAGTTAATTAACAGGTAGATATATTGCTTACAACGGCTTTTAGCTCAGTTGGTTACACGTGCTGAATTTGCAAAATTCAGCATGCTTGGCAACAGACTCATAATCTGGAGGTCCTTGGTTCAAGCCCAAGATGGCCCACCGAAGAGAATCGCGGTAGCGATTCTCTTTTTTTTTGGCTTGCCCCTGCGGTTATTGAGGTTCAGTAGCAAAAAAGGTGTGGATATTGATTTGCTATAGTATTATTTTACGGTGCAAGTAACTTATCAAACGGCAGTCCTCAACCTTAATTATTCACTTGTATTCTCTTCAAGTCGTTCTATACGTTCTTTTCATAACTGAAAAGAACCAAAAGGTTCCGGCACACGGGAATTTCAGTCCACCTTTTCTTTGTTCAAGAGTTGCAAGCAACATCCCTCAGTCGAAAAGGTGTTGCCACTTGAACTGTCTGCTTGATTTTTGGGTGATGCGGAACTTCCTCAGTTAGTCACTCGCTTATCAGCGAGCACCTAACTAGCGGGCAAACAGTCCTCTCACTTGATCCAAAAATCAAGCAGGTTCAAGCTGTGAAATTCAACGGTGCCGGTATTTTGTTGATATTACCATTGTAC
>JAZLBZ010000068.1:0-30787 GCA_045613945.1 Bacteroidaceae bacterium | reverse complement strand
ACACTCACCGAGGCACAGCAGGCTGCATATGAGAAAAAAATAGAGGCTGAAATAGCTGAATTTGAAGCTGCCATAGAGAAAAAGACTGAAGAACTTATTGGGGATTATGAATTTGAATAACGATTGCCACATAAAAAGCATGGCCCCACGCACGTGCGTGGGGCGATGCTTTTTATGTTTGACCTTTGTGCCGTTATTCCCTTTTCCCGCAATATTTTCCTTTTAATCTTATATCTACACCTAACAAATCCATAATTGTCAATGGAATATCGGTGTTGTCGATTACTCCGTTGAATCTATCGGCCTCTTCGCCAATGGCGAACAGGGGGACGAACGTGCCCGAGTGGTTTCCGCTTGCCCAAGAGATAAGAGCCTTGCGGTCGAGGTCATATATTGCCTCGTTGGCAATTCTCTTTGCAAGGTCGGCTGTCATTTCTACAACCTCATTGGCTTTGTGTTTGCCGCGTGGCTCCACACCGATGTTATCCTTTACACATTCTGCGACTTTGCCCCATGTGGTCTCTCCCATTGCGCTCAGCATTGCTGTGAGTCTGTCGACGCTCACCTTCTGCGATGCGAGTTCCTTGAGATTTAGTTTATACTCTCCTGTGTAGCCAAGTACAATACCGCCGGTCTCATGGTCGGCTGTCACAATTATGAGAGTCTCGTCCTTGTGCTTCTTGTAGAACTCGTATGCCTCGGCGATGGCTGCATTGAAGTCGAGCACTTCGTGAATCATTGTGGCTGCATCGTCGCTGTGCGATGCATAGTCAATCTTGCCGCCCTCAATCATCATGAAGAATCCCTCCTTCTTGCTCTTTTTGCTAAGGAAATCTATTCCCGCTCTTGTTATCTGTGCAAGGGTCAGGTCGTCGGCTGTGCGGTCAATGGTGTAAGGTATCTCCTCGGCAACGTTCTTCTGGTAGAGCATCATCTTCTCTGCCTTCTTGGCTTTCGACTTGAAATCGTCATATCCACGCGCAATTGTATAGCCCTGCTCCTCGGCTCTGCCGTAGAGGTCATTGCGCTGCTCGGCTGTGCATTTTGCATCGCCGCCTGCGTAGAAGTCATAGTCTGCCTCAAGCATCCACTGTGCAATCTCGTTATAGTTGTGGCGGCTTGCGTTGTGGGCATAGAATGCCGATGGGGTTGCGTGGTTTATGCACACGGTGGTTGCAATGCCCACAGCCATTCCTTTGTTCTTTGCATCGAGGGCGACGCTGTAGAGGTTATTGCCGTCCGCGTCGGTGCCAATGCGACCGTTGCTTGTCTTGCTGCCTGTTGAGAGCGCTGTGCCCGATGCTGCAGAGTCTGTCACTCCGTTGCTTGCCGAGAAGGTGGTGACAAATGCGCTCTCGGGGAACTGTGTGAACACCAGTTTCTGTGGGCGCCCAATGACTCCCTGCATCTCGCCCAAGTAGAGTTCTGTTGCAAGAACGTGCGATGGTCCCATGCCGTCGCCAATGAAGTAGAAAATGTACTTTGGCTGTGCAAAGCCGGTCGCTACTATAAGCAATAGCAGCAGTGTTCCTAAAAATCGTTTCATATCCGTAGTTTTTTATTTTGCAGTCGGATTGCCTACCTTGCCGGCAAATAGCACCTGATTGCTGTTGTCCTTTATTATTGCATAGATGAATGGGCGGTCAAACGTGATTACCTCAATCTTTGGCGGTCTCATGGATAGAAGACCTGTCACAGCCATAGTTACGGCGGCGGCTTCTGTTCCCTTTTCGTTTACATCTATGTATGTCTTCTGTACCACATCGCTTATATACAAGGCCTCGTCCGATATGCCGCCAAGCTGCGCCTTGCTGCCGAATGCCCTCTTTATGCCAAGATTCGCAAGTGTTGATTTTAGGCTCATGCCAAAATCGGTGGTGAACTTGGGGAGCGAAAGGTGTACATCCGTTACCTCCATGTTCTTGAGGAGAGTGTCAAAGTCCTTTGCTACATATTCTGCAGCTTCATCGCACTTCACTTCTTCGCCAGGCAAAATGAAGAGCATGGTGTAGCCGCCCTGCAATCTCTTTGCTACCATTGCTACCATATCGTCATTGTAGAACAGTTCGTTTGAGCGCATCATCATGGTGGGGACTTCAACCTCCTCGCCTTTTTCGGTGGTGAACTTCTTGCTTGTTGTGTTGTTCTCCTGGAACGGCTTGCTCCACGCCGCCTTCAGGTAGAGCGCGTTGATAAGGAGCATTCTGTCACTCTCTGTAAAGCGGTCGAGTATTGTCGGGATTTTGCCGTTGGTATTCTCGTTACACCAGTCATTGACACGTTTGACAGTCTCTTGGCTGAACTCGGCACTCTCGACAAGCGCATCAAAATATTCCTTGTTTGTGTCAACAAACTCCTGCTTTACGTCAAAACCTTCTTTAATCCATATTGAGTTCGCGATTCTCACGTCACCGTGCTTGCTGTATATTGTCTTTTCTGCAATATCATCTAACAGCCTGCGGCTACTTGCGTTGGCGCTGTCACCAAGATGCATGGCATCGAGAATCTCCTTCTTGGTCTTGCCTTCGGCACCATTTGCAACCATTGCCATTGCTAGTTGCGCGCTCAGCGGCGACAGGCAGATGTTCTCTTTCTCTATCTCCCTGCACGCCTCGCCCAGCAGCCCGCCCCAAAAGGCGCAGTCAGCAGTGCGTTTGCTTTCGGCTGCAGCAACAGTTGTGGCGCTCTCCTCAAGGCAGCCTGCCTGTGTCGTTGCCCCAACGCTGTTCCTGGTGGTGCCGCACGATGCCATAGCAGCAACCAATGTGGCGTATAATGCTTTTTTTATCATATTAGAATACAAATTTCACAAGGTCGTTATACGTTGCCAGGATGAAAAGACCCAAAAGCAGCAGCATACCCACCATCTGTGCGCGTTCCATGAACTTGTCACTTGGCTGCCTGCCTGTAATCATCTCATAGATGAGGAACACCGCGTGTCCACCATCGAGTGCCGGTATTGGCAGTATGTTCATGAAAGCAAGCACTATTGAGAGGAATGCAGTCATCATCCAGAATGCGTGCCAGTCCCATGTGGCAGGGAAAAGGCTGCCAATGGAGCCGAACATGCCAACCGACTTGGCACCCTCACTGCTGAATACATACTGGAAGTCGCTCACATATCCCTTGAGTACATCCATTGCGTATGCCGCACCGGCAGGGAATGACTCAAGGAACGAGTAGGTTATGTGCTCAATGGGGTAGTCGGCACCTGCGGGGATAATGCCAAGCATATATGTGGTGTCGACATTGGCGCTCAACTGCATGAGGCTGTCGCGCATAACCTCTATGCTAACGCTTCTCTTGCCCTCCAGTTTCAGGCCATCCATTACTCTCTTTATGTCGCTCCAAGAGTTGATGGGGTTGCCATCTATGCTTGTGAGACGGTCGTTGACGCGGAGTCCGGCGCTCCAGCCGCAGCCGGTGCTGTCAACCTCTCCAATTATGGGCAACAGTCTTGTGGCAAGGAACACGGTAGGCTTGTTCATGTCGAGCAGGCCGAGTTCTTCGGGGATTGCAATGCTTGCCTCCTTGCCTGCTCGCAGCACGGTAACCTCATCGGCAGCGCAAATGCTGCGCATGAGTTTTACGCCTCTTATCTTGTCAAGATACAGTTCGTGAACCTCCTCGCCATCTATCTTTACAATGATGTCGCCATCCTCAAAGCCAATCTCCTTTGCCTTTTCATTGAATGTGAAGCCATGCTCAATCTTGTGCAGGTCTACATATCTGTCGCCCCAGGTAAATAGCACCATTGAATAGATGAAGAGCGCCAGGATAAGGTTGAACATCACACCGCCGACAATGATGAGCAGGCGCTGCCAAGCCGGTTTAGAGCGGTATTCCCATTTTTCGGCAGGCTTGTTCATCTGCTCGGTGTCCATAGACTCGTCAATCATTCCGGCAATCTTGCAGTAGCCGCCGAGGGGAACCCAGCCGATGCCATATTCGGTATCGCTGTTCTTGGGTTTCCATTTGAAAAGCGAGAACTTCCAGTCAAAGAAAAGGTAGAACTTCTCAACCCTTACCTTGAATATTCTTGCAAAAAGAAAATGACCAAACTCGTGAACCAGCACCAGCAGGCTCAACGCCAATATCAGTTGCAGTGCACGTATCAAAAATATTTCCATAATGTGTTATTTGTTTTTTTGTTTCTGTTTTATGTCGATGTTGTCGAACCCTCGGTTTTAATCACACTTCGTGCGATTGAACCTCGGCTGCACTCGTTGCGATTGAAAATAAATTTTCACTCACTCGCTTGCACGAGCTTTCACCTTTCACCTTTCACCTTTCCGTTTTCTTTAAATCCACGACTTGACCATCTCTCTTATCTCCTTGTCTGTCTCAAGGTAGTCGTCGAGTGTTGGCTTCAGTATGTATGTCGCCTTTCCCATTGCGCGTTCAATGAGTCTTGGCATGTCGGTGAACTTTATGCGTTCCTCAAGGAATGCCGCCACGCAAATCTCATTTGCAGCATTTACCACGCAAGGGATGTTTCCGCCCTCGGCCAGTGCTGTGTAGGCGTGGCGCAGGTTGGGGAACAGGTCAAGGTCGGGCTTCTCAAATGTGAGTTCCTTCAGGGTATTCCAGTCTATGCGCTCGAATGATGAAGGCAGGCGCACCGGATAGGTGAGCGCATACATGATTGGTAATCGCATGTCGGGAGTACCCAACTGTGCCTTTATTGCACCGTCGCCAAACTGCACCATTGAGTGGATTACCGATTGCGGGTGAACCACCACCTCGATATCCTCGGCTCCCACGCCGAAAAGCCACTTTGCCTCCATCACCTCAAAGCCCTTGTTCATCATTGACGCCGAGTCGATGGTGATTTTTGCACCCATGCTCCAGTTGGGGTGCTTGAGTGCCTGCTCGCGTGTAACGTGCTCAAGTTGCTCCTTTGTGAATGTGCGGAAAGGGCCTCCCGATGCTGTCAGTATCAATTTCTCCACCTTGTTGTGCATCTCGCCGGCGAGGCACTGGAAAATGGCCGAGTGCTCCGAGTCGACAGGCAATATCGGTGTCTGGTGCTTCATTGCCAGTTCGTTTATCATCTCTCCGGCCACAACCATTGTCTCCTTGTTGGCAAGGGCAATGGCCTTGCCCGCCTTAATGGCGTTGATTGTTGGTCGCAGACCCGAGAATCCCACCATTGCAGTAACCACAATGTCAATGGGCTTTGACTCCACAATCTGGCATATTGACTCATATCCGCCATATACCTTTATGGGCAGGTCGGCAAGCGCCTCCTTCAGTCTGGGATATTTGCTCTCATCGGCAATCACCACAGCCTCGGGCAAGAACTTGCGCGCCTGCTGTATGAGTTCGTCAACGCGTGTGTTTGCTGTGATTGCATAGACCTCGAACTTGTCGGGGTGCTCCTCTACCACCTGTAGTGTCTGTGTTCCAATAGAGCCTGTTGAGCCCAATATGGCAATGCACCTTTTCTTTATCTCGTTCATCTTTATCTTTGTTTGCCGTTAGAATGGTATATAAATGTTTGGGTCGAGTGGCTTGGCCCTGTGCCATAGTTCGAGGTGCAGGAATTTCCTCTCCTTCTCTTCCGCCTTTTTGCCCGAACCGTCGCTGAGCGTTCCAATCACCTCTCCGCCATAGACCTTGTCGCCAACCTGCTTTAGCAGGCGGTAGCAGTTACGGTATATTGAAATGAGGTTCTCGCGGTGCTGCAGCACAATGGTGTAGCCATCGTTTGCTGTGTAGTCGCTGAAAACCACAACACCGTCGTGGATAGCCATAATATTCTCGCCGGCAACCTCGGCAATGTCAACGCCATAATGCTCCTTGCTGGGGTCAAAGTTCTTTATAATCTCTCCTTTGGTTGGTCGGAGCAGGTTCAGTTCCTGCAGGGCGGCAACACTGGCAGCCTGCGATGTCAGGTTATATCTTTCGCGCTCCTCCCAGTTCTTTACAAACTCGGCCTCAAGTGCAGTTGTCTCCACCGAGAAATCCTTGTTCGATACCGGCTGGGGCGAGTTTTTCAGCGAGTCGAGCGTTATGTCGCCGTTCATTATCGCACGTATGTTTGCCAGGTAGGCATCCTGTTTCTCAATCTCCAGCATTAGCGAATCAACGCGCAGGCTGTTGCTCACAATCTTGTCCTTCTCGCCCTTGTTCACAAATCCGGGCAGCATACTGCCTACCGGCGTGAATACAATCACAAGAAAGAGTACGCCCACCACCAGCAACAGTGCCACCACCAGCGACAAAATAACTCTCAGCGGCGATATGTAGAAACCGCGAACGTCGTCAATCTTGCTCTCGTTGTGTATTGTCAGGCGGTATTTGCGCAGCAGCCTGTTGCCTAAACTTCTCTTTTTCATATCTCTTCTCTTTTAAAGGGAGACAAGTCCTTGCGGCAGGTCAAATACTATTGTCTGCCCATCGTGGTCAATGTCTGCAATGAACTCCTCCTGTGCGGGAACAAGTATCTCTTCGCCATCCTTCTCCAGCACGAACAGGGTGTTCATTGTGCTGTCGTCAATGTCAACAATCTCGCCAATGTTGCCCAGTGTCCTGTCGGTTGCGGCAAAACCAATGAAGTATCCCAATGACACCTCCTCGCTCTCCTCAACCCACTTGCGTGGAATGAATGCCTCACGGTTTGTGAGGTAGCGCACCTCCTCGGATGTCTCCATGCGCTCTACCTTGACAATCAGTGTGTCATTGCTTTTTGAACGCACCGATTCAAAGAAGAAAGGCACCAGTATGCCGTCGATGTCGCAGGCAACAAAATCGCACCCGTCGCCAAGCGCAAAGGTATCGCCCTGCAGTCCAATCTCTCCTTTGGTGCCGTGTGGCTTAAGGAACTTGCCAAAGTATACGAAATCCTCTTTCTTGAGCATATCTCTATGAACGTGTTATTTTTGCACCAATCTGGTTAAGTCTCTCCTCAAGGTTCTGGTAGCCCCTGTCAATCTGCTCGATGTTGTCGATGCGGCTCACGCCGTCGGCGCTCATGGCTGCAATGAGCAGGGCAATACCCGCTCTGATGTCGGGCGAACTCATTGCGCGTGGCTTCAGCGTGAAGCGCCTGTCGTGGCCGATGACCACAGCGCGGTGCGGGTCGCAAAGGATAATCTGTGCGCCCATGTCAATGAGTTTGTCCACAAAGAACAGGCGGCTCTCGAACATCTTCTGGTGTATGAGCACGCTGCCCTTTGCCTGTATCGCAGTCACCAGCAGCACGCTCAGCAGGTCGGGAGTCAGGCCCGGCCAGGGAGCATCGCTTATGTTCATGATTGAGCCGTCGATGAACGAGTCAATCTCATAGTGCTCCTGTGAAGGGATGTATATATCATCACCTCTCTGCTCAAACTTGATGCCCAGGCGGCGGAAACTCTCGGGGATGATGCCCAGGTTCTCGAACGAGACATTCTTTATTGTAAGTTCGCTCTGTGTCATGGCAGCCATTCCAATGAAACTGCCCACCTCAATCATGTCGGGCAATGCGCGGTGTGTGCAGCCCCCAAGCGATTCCACTCCCTCAATGGTGATGAGGTTGCTTGCTATGCCCGAAATCCTTGCACCCATCTTGTTGAGCATCCTACACAACTGCTGTATGTATGGCTCGCAGGCCGCGTTGTATATTGTTGTTGTGCCCTCGGCAAGCACTGCTGCCATAATGATGTTTGCAGTACCTGTCACCGATGCCTCGTCAAGCAGCATTGAGCAGCCCTTGAGTCTGTCGGCGCTCATGCGGTACACGCGCTTCCCGGTGTCGAATGAGAACTGTGCGCCCAGTTTCTGCAGTCCAATGATGTGAGTGTCCAGTCGGCGGCGGCCAATCTTGTCCCCGCCGGGCTCCGACATCGTAGCCTTGCCATATCGTCCCAGGAGCGGGCCAATGAACATCACCGAGCCACGCAGCCTTGAGCAGCCACCTATGTACTCCTCGCTCTCAATGTAGTCGAGGTTGATATTGTCGGCCTGGAAAGTGAAACAGCCCACTCCGTTGCGGGTGACCGAAACACCCATGTTTATGAGTTGGTTGATGAGGTTGTTCACATCCGCAATGTCGGGGATGTTCTCAATTGTCACCTTCTCGTTTGTCAGCAGTGTGGCGCAAATCTCCTGCAGCACCTCGTTCTTTGCACCCTGTGGTGTAATCTCGCCGTGCAGCCTGTGGCCGCCCTCTATAATGAATGATGCCATAATGTTCCTGTGTTAGAATTTGCGTTTGAAGTTCTTCTTGTTATTGTTGCCACGCTTGTTTGCGAAGTTGCGTGTGCCACCGTTCTGGTTCTGGCTGATTCTGATTTCCTTGCCGGTGACATCGATTGCGCCGCCGGTGTAGAATTTCAGGTCCTCAATGATCTTGCGGTCCTCCACGCCGTCCTTGTTCCAGGAGGTGTAGTTCTTCTTCATCTGAATGAGAATCATCTCCACAAAGCGCGCCTTCTCCTCGCCATCCTCAAGCGTTAGTGCATGGGCAATCATCTCCTCCACTATGCGGCCATAGTGTCTGTTCCTTATCTCGCTGTTGCGGTATGACAGGTGCTGCGGTGCCACGTGGAACTCCTCGGGCTTGATGACCTCGCAGGGGTAGTCGATGTCGAGGTGAAAATCCGACATAATCGCCAGGTGGTCCCACAGCTTGCGTTCCTGGTCGGGCAGGTCGGGGAACATGCTCTTCATAATGCGTACGATGGTCTCGGCGCATCTCTGGCGTTCTTCTCTGTTCTCAATGGTGAGCGCGTGGTCCACCATCTTCTGCACCGAGCGTCCGTATTCGGGCAACGGAAGCCTCTTCTGTTTGGTATTGTATTCCATCATAGCGGTATGTGGTTTAGTTGTTCTTTAAAAGTTCTTTTGGCTTTGTTGCAACAAAATTCTTCAGGTAGAAGGGTTCAAAATAGGCAATATCCTCGAATTTCTCGTCGAACCAGGCTCTCTCGGCCAATGGCATCATGTTCTTTGCCAGCGGGTCGCGGTGTCCGGTGAGGAAACGTGCGTTGGGGTGGGTGATAATCTTGCTGCACTTCTCGGCGCCGTTGCCAAAGAAGTATACCGGCTGCTTGTCAAGCAGTTCCTTGTAACTCTCCTCGGTCACCACCTCGGCATGTGTAGGCCTAATGACCCCCAGTGCGCGGTCATAGACTGTTGCGTACACCTCGTTGCGGCGTGCGTCAATCATTGGACACAGTAGCGCGTTCTCGTCAATGTCGTCGCGGAACAGTATCGGCACGCTCATCACCGCCGTTGTGGGTATTGCAATGAGGGGAATGTTGCGTCCGTAGCACACACCCTTTGCTGTTGACGATGCAATGCGCAGGCTGGTGTATGAACCCGGGCCGCAGCTTATTGCCACTGCGTTGATTTTTGCTCCCTGCTCGTCGGCAGTCTGCAGTGCCTCCTCGACGAATGGGGCAAGCACCTTTGCATGCGACATCTCCTCGCGGTTCACTCTCTCAAAGAATACGCGGCCGTCCTGGCTCAATGCAACCGAGCATACACTCGTCGATGCCTCAATGTGTAGTATTATTGTTGTCATACTTCCTGTCTTTATGTCTACCGCACAGTGCGGTGTCTGGGTAATTAAATGCAAAAATACAAATTAATTGTTAGAGTAACTAATAAATATTATATTTTAAATAAGTTTCACATTCGGCGAACAAAAAAGGCTTATTAGGGCGTTCAATTCCGAATATTTGACTAAATTTGCCAAATTAGAAACCTATTTTGATGAATGTTTAATGGCGCGGGGCATCGGCCGCCGTAGCAAGAATTGTGAAAGTATGATATATTCAATGACCGGTTATGGCAAGTCCGTAACCATTTTCCAGGATAAGAAAATCTGTGTCGAGGTTCGCTCGCTCAATGGCAAGGCAATGGACCTGTCAACACGCATTGCGCCTCAGTTCAAAGGGCGCGAGATGGAGATACGCACCCTGTTGACAAACGTGCTCGAGCGCGGAAAGGTTGACTTTGCGTTGTGGGTGGAGCAGGGCGAGAAGGCCGATACACCCTCAATCAACAGCGCTGTCATGCAGGGCTATCTTGAGCAGATGACCGCTATCTCTGGCAGCAGCGGCATTGCGTTGCCCGGCAATCTCTTTGAGGTGCTCCTGAAGATGCCCGAGGTTATTGCCCGCAAGGAGGTCTACGAAGTGACCGATGAGGAGTGGGCAGTGGTGCTCGAGGGCGTAAAGGCCGCGCTGGCCGACCTTGTTGCCTTTCGCAAGCAAGAGGGTGAGGCGCTGGCGCTCAAGTTCCAGAGCAAGATATCGAATATCTCGCAACTGCTGGCATCGGTAGAACCGTTTGAGAAAGAGCGTGTCGAGAAAATCCGCGCGCGCATCGAGGAGTCGCTTGCAAAGTTTGCCGGTGTCGACTATGACCGCAACCGCCTGGAACAGGAGATGATTTTCTATATTGAGAAACTCGATGTCAACGAGGAGAAACAACGTCTTGCCAACCATCTGCAGTACTTTATTGAGACAATGAACGATGGCCAGGGACAGGGCAAGAAACTCGGGTTCATCGCTCAGGAGATGGGCCGCGAGATAAACACTCTTGGCAGCAAGAGCAACCATGCCGAGATGCAGAAGATTGTCGTTCGCATGAAGGACGAACTGGAGCAAATCAAGGAACAAGTGTTGAATGTAATGTAAAGAAATATGAAAAAAGGCAAAGTCGTTATCTTTTCGGCACCGTCGGGTTCGGGCAAGTCTACCCTGGTGCATTTTCTGATGAAGCAGGATTCCTCTTTCGGCTTTTCGGTCTCGGCTACAAGCCGTCCGCCGCGTGGCGAGGAGAAGCATGGCGTCGACTACTATTTCTTCACAGCCGACGAGTTTCGCGCGCGCATTGCTGCCGATGAGTTTGTTGAGTATGAAGAGGTCTACCCCGGCCGTTTCTATGGTACATTGAAATCGCAGGTAGAACAGCAACTGGAGGTGCAGAATATCCTTTTCGACGTTGATGTCAAGGGTGGCTGCAGTCTCAAGCGCTACTATGGCGAGCGTGCCCTTTTCATCTTTGTGCAGGCTCCGTCTGTTGACGTTCTGCGCCAGCGTCTCATAGGTCGTGGCGACACATCTATGGAGGAGATTGAAAAACGCGTCAGCAAGGCCGAGTATGAGATGACCTTTGCAAAGTTTGCCGATAGGGTGATTGTCAATGATGACCTTGACAAGGCGAAGCAGGATTTGATGACTGTTGTTGAGAAATTTCTTAACGAATAAAACACTTTTCCTCTTTTATGTCCAAGACAAAGGTAGCCGTTTTTGGCGGCAGTTTCGACCCTATCCACAATGGACACCTTGCCCTTGCCGGCGAGGTGCTCTCGCGTGCCCTTGCCGACGAGGTGTGGTTTATGGTAACGCCCCGCAACCCGCACAAGCAGGATGCCTTGTTGAGTGACGAGCATTTGCGCTACCGCATGGTGCAGATGGCTGTTGATGGCAAGCCCGGTGTCAAGGCCAGTGACTTTGAATTTGCGCTGCCGCGACCCTCATATACGCTCAACACCCTCAATGCACTCGATGAGGCTTTTCCGGGCTGCGAGTTCTCGCTGCTCATAGGTGCCGACAATTGGGAGAAGTTCGACCGCTGGTATAAGGGCGATGAAATCCTTTCGCGTTACGGCATTATTGTCTATCCGCGTGGCAGTGAAAGCATGCCTGCATTGCCTTGCGGTGTGCGGTGGCTGCCGGCGAGGCTCTACGATATAAGTTCCACAATGGTGCGCGCCCTTGTCGGTGAGGGCAAGGATGTGTCTCATCTTGTCCCTGCCGTTGTTGCCGATTTTATCAATGACAAAAAAATGTATAAAGATGCGAAATAGTCTTTTTGCCATTCTCTTTCTCTTTGCCTTGCCCATAGCGGCTCAGGAAAACTTCAGGCTGTATGACGAGATGTGCGATCCCTTGCAGGCTGTCTTCTGTGACTATGTAAGGAACCAGTCGCAGACAAACTACATATCCGGTGCGGCCGGTGAGTATGTGGGTACGCTCATTGACCACAAGTTCTATGGTTGGGGATTTTTCCGTTCCTCGACAGGTGTCGAGTCCTACGGCCAGTACCGTGACGGCAAACTGCTCTTTGGCCTGCTCATCAATAGCGATGTGGTAAGGGTGGGCAGTGACGAGCACTATGTCATCTATGACCTCACGACAGGCGAGATAATGCGCCTGCACACAAAGGAGGGCGACGCTCCGTTGGAGTACCCGCTTGCAGCCTCGCCCGATGGCAAGCCCTCACCATACACATTCAAGAAAGAGACCTACAAGAACGGCGATGTCTATTTTGGGGAGTTCTACAACGGCCGCCGTCATGGCTACGGCGTCTACCGCTGGACAAATGGTGATTTGTGGTATGGATATTATAGCGGTGGCTACCGCGACGGCTATGGCATGCTTGTGAAATCTGACCACCATGTCTACTATGGCAAATGGGTGGGTGACACCAAAGTCAAATAAAACAATAATTTTAAATGATATTCATTATGAGAAAAGGATTTCAATGGATGCTTTTGGCTGCAGCGCTGCTGCAGGTAGCACCGTCAATTGCACAGGATGAGAGTGTCGTTACCCTGTCTGCCAATGCGTATGTGACCGCAGCGTCAGAGGGTGCCGATACAAAAAATGTCTTTATAGACGAACACCATTGTGCATTGCGCAACTGGGACAGCACTGATGATGTTGTCAGTTTTTATTTCAAAACAGAAAAGAGTGGCAAGATGAAGGTTGCGCTCCTGGCAAAAGGACACTCTAAGATTGATGTGTCGCTTTTGGGTAAAAAGAGAAAAATCAGGCTCGACAGCGACACTTTGTCACGTGTCGAGGTTGGCACATTCAAGGTAAAGGAACCCGGCTATGTCAAGATGGATATTCGCGGTGTCAAAATAAAAGAGGGTGTTGATTTTGGCAATGTAGCAACAGTGCTTGTGGGCGGCGATGTTGCTCCGGTCGTTTGCGTCGCCCCCGATTTCAGTACTCATTTCGGTCGCCGTGGACCATCGGTACACATGGGCTACGCTCTCCCGAAAGAGGATGTAGAGTGGTTCTATAATGAGGTTGTCGTGCCCGAGGATGGAGATATTCCCAGCAGTTATTATATGGCCTGCGGCTTTGGCCAAGGCTATTTTGGAATGCAGAACAATTCTCCTTACCCAAGAAGAGTACTCTTCTCGGTGTGGAGTCCATTTGAGACTGACAACCCTGCGGATATTCCTGATTCCTTGCGGGTACAACTCGTAAAAAAGGGAGAAAATGTAAAGATAAACGATTTTGGTAATGAAGGCTCGGGAGGTCAAAGTTATATGCACTATGACTGGAAGGCCGGCGAGCGTTGCCGGTTCCTGATGGGTGTACATCCAGACAGTGATAACAGCACGGTTTATACAGCCTACTTCTACGACAACCATCAGGTCAAATGGGTGCTTGTGGCATCGTGGCGTCGTCCAAAAACCACAACCTGGTACACAAATGCGCACTCTTTCCTTGAGAACTTCAACCCTGTGATGGGCTACATCAACCGCAAGGCATACTATTGCAATCAGTGGGCACGTACAGCCAATGGACGTTGGATTCCTTTGTCACGCGGCCGTTTCACTTGTGACACGACAGGTCATTACAGACACCGTCTCGACTATACAGGTGGTGTCGAAGGCGAGGGTTTCTTCCTTTCAATGGGCGGTTTCTTCGATGACTTCATGACATCCGGCACCTGGTTTGAGCGTGAAGGCAATCTCTCCGAGGTTCCCGATATTGATTTTTCAACGCTTGAATAATTGTGACAGGCTTTTAAAAGTCAAAAAAATACCTGATTATTTGTGAAATAATATTATTGTCACTATCTTTGTGATTACGATTAGTAAAAGCAAACCTTCGGGTTGCAATAGTAGTCGATAATTAAGATGACAAAACACAATCAATACTAATTAACTAATTAACTGTAATTATGAATTTGAAGAAATTTTTTGGTGCAGCCCTTGTTGCAGTGATGGCATTTGCCGGCACAACCGCACAGGCACAGTCACTTTCTCCCTCTACAAAATGGCATTGGGACAAAGGTACTATCGTAGTTGAGACACCGGAGCGTCCTGCTGGTCAGGAGCACGTTCTTAACCTTGCTGTTGCTCCAATCAAGACAGTTCGCGTAGCGTTTGTTGGTCTTGGTATGCGTGGTGACGGTGCTGTTATCCGTTTCTGCCGTATCCCCGGTGTTGAGATTGTTGCTCTTTGCGACTATGAGTATGAGCGTGCCGAGGAGTGCAACAAGTTCTTGCGTGAGCAGGGCTTGATGCCTGCCGACATCTACTATGGTGCCGATGGCTACAAGACTCTCTGCGAGCGTCCCGACATTGACCTTGTTTACATCGCTGCAGACTGGAATCACCACTATCCAATTGCAAAGTATGCAATGGAGAACGGCAAGCATGCTGCTATCGAGGTGCCTTCTGCAATGAACCTCGAGCAGTGCTGGAGCCTTATCAACCTTTCAGAGCAGACACGTCTCCACTGCTTCATCCTCGAGAACTGCTGCTATGACGACTATGAGATGAACGCTTTGAATATGGCTCAGGACGGTGTTTTCGGTGAAATTATCCGTGCCGAGGGTGCTTACATCCACAGCCTCGAATGGTTCTGGGATGCATACTGGAAGGATCCTGCCGACAACGACGTTGACAACCTCCACTGGCGTCTGAAGTACAACAAGGAGAATCGTGGCGACCTCTACGCTACTCACGGCCTCGGCCCCGTTGCACAGTGCATGGACATTCACCGTGGTGACCGTTTCACAACACTCGTTGCAATGGATACAGATCCTTTCTTCGGTAAGGAACTTGTAAAGGAAAAGACCGGCAAGGAGTGCAAGGAGTTCCGCAATGGCGACCACACAACAACTCTTATGCGTACAGCAAAGGGTAAGGTTGTTGAGATTCAGCACAACGTAATGACTCCACAGCCCTACAACCGTTTGTTCAAGCTCACAGGTACAAAGGGTTATGCAACAAAGTACCCAACACCGGAACTTGCACTTTCAGGCGAGGCACTCAAGGGTACAGGCGCACCACAGGTTGACAACCTCAACGCTCACGGCTTTATGAATGCCGAGCAGAGAAATGCCATGATGGCAAAGTACTACCACCCAATCCTCAAGAAGTATGTTGAGAAGGGTCGTGACCTCGGTCACGGTGGTATGGACTTTGTAATGGACTCACGTCTCGTTTACTGCTTGCAGAATGGTCTCCCACTCGATATGGACGTATATGACATGGCAGAGTGGTGCTGCTTGGCCGAACTCGGTACATTGTCAATGGACAACAACTGCGCAGCCGTTACATTCCCCGACTTTACACGTGGTTACTGGAATGAGGTAGAGGGTTACAAGCATGCTTATGCTGCTCCTGAGGCTGAGGCTGCTACCGAGGCAGAGGCTGAGGCTTACTCTGCAGCACAGAAGAAGGTTACTGCGCAGAAGAACCTCTGGAAACTTTACGATGATGTAAAGGCTGCCAAGGCTGCCGGCAATGCAAAGGCCGAGGCTAAGGCCCAGAAGAAGCTCGACGCTGCTAAGGCTGCTGCTGACAAGGCAATTGCAAAAGAGGTGAAGAAGGCTCTCAAGAAATAAACTATCGGTTTGTCCGGTATTGTGCGAGGCACCCTGTGAGGGGTGCCTCGTTTTTTTTGTCTTGGTTTTACAAAAACACATCGAAAGTGCTCCTTTTGTTAAAAAAATGACAAAAAACTGCTGTTGGTGATTGCATTTTCGTTAAAAGCATAGGATAATTAAAGTTTATTTGTATTTTTGCATTTCACATTATTAAATAAAAAACAATTATAACAACTATGATAGCAGTACTTAAAAGCGGAGTTACAAAGGCTCAGCGTGACAATCTGATTCATTGGCTTGAGTCGCAGAGTGTGAGAGTGCATGTGTCCGAGGGCGAGATGCAGACTGTTCTCGGTCTCATTGGCGATACACGCAAGATAGATATTGACCTGCTTGCAGGTCTTGAGATAATTGACCGCGTTACACGCATTACCGATCCCTTCAAGAGCGCGAACCGCAGTTTCCACCCCGAGGATACAGTGGTTGTTGCCGGCAGCGGCGAGAACCAGGTGAAGATTGGCGGTGGCAATTTCGCCATTATGGCGGGCCCCTGTTCTGTTGAGAGCGAGGAGCAGATTCTTGCTGTTGCACACGCAGTGAAGGCATCAGGCGCCAACATCCTGCGTGGCGGCGCTTTCAAGCCACGCACATCGCCCTATGACTTCCAGGGCTTGCGTGCCGAGGGCCTGCAACTGCTTCTCAAGGCACGCGAGGCTACAGGGCTCCCCATTGTAACAGAGATTATGAGCGCATCGCACCTCGACCTCTTTGCCGATGTCGACATCATTCAGGTGGGTGCGCGCAACATGCAGAACTTCGAGTTGCTGAAGGAACTTGGCCGTTCGGACAAGCCTATCCTTTTGAAACGTGGTATGTCGGCTACACTCAAGGAACTTCTCATGAGTGCCGAGTATATCATGTCCGAGGGTAACGAGCAGGTGATTCTTTGCGAGCGCGGCATACGCAGTTACGATAACTACACCCGTAATGTGCTCGACCTGGCAGCAGTGCCTGTGCTCAAGGAACTCACTCATTTGCCAATTGTTGTCGACCCAAGCCACGCCACAGGCGTGTCGCGTCTTGTGCGCCCAATGGCATGTGCTGCAACAGCAGCCGGTGCCGATGGTCTCATCATTGAGGTACACAATAATCCGGTGTGTGCATTGTGCGACGGTGCGCAGTCGCTCACACCCGAGCAGTTCGACGAGGTTGCACAGCGTGTAAATGAGATACGCAGCATAATGCATTGATAGTGGCTATGGTAGTTGGTGTTGTTGGTCTGGGACTTATTGGCGGCTCGGCGGCAAAGGCCTTCAAGGCTGCCGGTGCAACAGTGCTTGCTTGTGATATAAACGAGCCTATTGTAAGTTATGCCCGCCTCGAGGGCATTGTGGATGGCGTAGTTGATGCTGAAAGCATTGCCACGTGCGACCTGCTGCTGCTCACCGCAACGCCAAAGGCTGTCGAGGGGTATCTGCTCGACAATGCCAAATATATAAGTCCACAGACACTTGTAGTCGATTTTTGCGGAACAAAGCGCAAGGTGTGCGAACTTGGCTTTGCACTTGCCGCAGAGCATGGCTTTACATTCGTAGGCGGCCACCCAATGGCCGGCCTGCAATATTCGGGCTACAAATACTCAAAGGCAACGCTCTTTAGCGGTGCATCCTTTATTATGGTGCCGCCGGTGCACGACGACATTGCATTGCTCGACCGCGTGAAGCAGGCGCTTGCACCGCTCGGGTTCAAGAAATATGTTGTCACCACTGCCGATTTCCATGACCGCATGATATCCTACACCTCGCAGATGTGCCACGTAGTCTCTAATGCCTTCATCAAGAGCCCTTCGGCAAAGTTTCACAAGGGCTACAGCGCCGGCTCTTTCCGCGATTTTACCCGCGTGTCGCGCCTTAACGAGGATATGTGGACCGAACTGTTCCTTGAGAACAAGGAGCACCTGCTTGGCGAACTTGACCTTCTTATAAACTCACTCCACGAATACCGCAATGCGATAGCGGCCGATGATGCCGATGTACTACGCTCGCTGCTGCGCGATGGCCGCATTGCAAAGGAGGAGACCGAAAAATAGTGAATATGCAATATAACACAATAAACGTCAAGGCAACAAAGGAGTACAACATCTGCATTGGCAGGGGAGTGCTTTCTGCTATCGGGGAGTTTATAGCCCCGGTGCTTGGCAAGTGCCGCCTGGCGGTGCTCACCGACAGCAATGTCAATGCGCTCTACGGCAGTGCAATTATGGAGCATCTTGCAGCGGCAGGGTACGATGCCTGCAAATTCGTTATCCCTGCGGGCGAGGCCTCGAAGTGTGCCGACAACCTGTTGGCATTCCTCAACTTTCTTGCCGGTGAACAGCTCACACGCAGTGATGCCATCATCGCCTTTGGCGGTGGTGTGGTTGGCGACCTCGGCGGCCTGTCGGCATCGCTCTATCTGCGTGGTGTCAAGTATATACAAGTGCCAACAACACTGCTTGCGGCAGTTGACAGCTCGGTGGGTGGCAAGACTGCTATCGACATTCCTGCCGGCAAGAACCTTGTAGGCAGTTTCTACCAGCCATCGCTGGTGTGTTGCGACACTGCGCTGATGGATACCCTGCCTGCCGAAATCTATCGCGACGGCTGTGCCGAGGTTATCAAATACGGAATGATACTCGATGCCGCGCTCTACGACACGCTGCACACCTTGCCATTTGACCGCGAGGCGGTCGTTGCACGTTGCGTGGAGATAAAGCGCGACGTTGTGCAGCAGGATGAGTTCGACAACGGTGTGCGCGGCTTGCTGAACTTTGGCCACACATTCGGCCATGCCATTGAGAAACTAAGCAATTTTGGCGTTTCGCATGGCGAGGCAGTGGCAAAGGGAATGGTTATTGCTGCAAGGATTGCACCCATGTGTGGCCTGTGCGATGTTGCCGATGAACTCTCGGCGCTGCTTGTGCAGTATGGCTTTGACATAACTTGCCCTTATGCGGCAAATGAGATATATGATGCGCTCCTGTCGGACAAGAAACGTCGTGGCGGCAACATATCAGTTGTCCTGCCCCGCGCCGTTGGCGACTGCATACTCTATGATATGCCGGTTGAGGATTTGAAGGGGTTGTTGCAAAGAGTGATATAAATAGAATACTTCCTATCCATTGATATGTCATCCTGAACGTATGTGAAGGATCTCATAGTATCATTTATGAGATTTTTCGCTTTGCTCAAAATGACAAAAAATGTGTTGGGGAATGAATATGAAATTTGATTATGGAAATAAAAGTTCATGGAACATTGGAGGGCTGCGTTACACCGCCGCCATCAAAATCGCAGGCACACAGGCTGTTAATATGTGCTGCGCTTGGCTCCGGGCCATGCAGCATTGTGTGCAGTGCCGTGAACGACGATATAATGGCGACAATGCGCTGTCTCAATGCATTGGGCGCAGAAATCACCTATTCATCGGGCGTTTTTGATGTTACCCCGGTGAAGGTTGTCAAGGGTGGAACGCTCGACTGTGGCGAGAGCGGTTCCACTTTGCGTTTCCTTGTGTCGGTAGCAGCGGCGCTTGGTGCCGATGCAACCTTTGTTGGTGCGGGCAAGTTGCCGCAGCGCCCTATGGGCGCCCTGCTCGATGCTCTTGCGCCGCATGGCATTACATTCACCCGCCACACTGCCGATGAGTTGCCATTGACCTGCAAAGGCACTCTTTGCGGCGGCAAGTATACCCTGCCGGGCAATATCTCATCGCAGTACCTCACCGGCTTGCTCTTCGCCTTGCCTTTGGCGGCCGAAGACAGCGAGATTGAGGTTACCGACGGGCTTACCAGTGCCTCGTATGTTACAATGACGCTCGACGCCTTGCGCATTGCGGGTATTGAGATTGAGCAGCGTGGCAATATATACAGGATAAAGGGTGGTCAGCAATACCGTATGCCGCAGCGCGTGGCTGTTGAGGGTGACTGGTCATCGGCAGCCTTTTGGGTTGTTGCCGGTGTCACCGGCAAGCGTCCCGTTACCATTTGCGGCATGAACAGCGAGTCGTTGCAAGGTGACAGTTACATCATAGAACATCTGCGCTCAATGGGCGCTTTCATTGAGTGTGGCGAGGATGGAGTGGTGGCAATGCCGTCACAACTCTTTGGCGCTGAACTCGACTGCACTGATACTCCCGACCTTGTCCCTGTGCTTGCCGTTGCTGCGGCTGTTGCACAAGGAACAACCGTTTTCACAGGTGTTGGCCGCTTGCGTTACAAGGAGAGCGACCGTTTGGCGGCAGTGAGGGATTTGCTCGCATCCTTTGGGATTGCGTCGCAGATTGGCGAGGATACATTCTCCGTCATTGGCGGCGAGCCTGTGGCAACAGCGCCGGTTGACAGTTATAGCGACCATCGCATAGCAATGTCGGCAGCAATTATTGCCGCCGTTGCAAGCGGGGTGACAACAATAAAGGAATACACATGCGTGGCAAAGTCCTACCCGACCTTCTTCAATGACTTTGCAATGCTTGGAGGGAATGTTGAGTAACGTGTTATTTGTCATTCCGAACCGTAGGGAGGAATCTCCTACCGAATCGTTTTTGAGATCCCTCGTCGCTTCGCTCTGTCGGGATGACAGTGTTTTTATAAAAAAGAGGATAAATTAAAACAATATATTATGGATTTGGAAAAATTACGTCAGGAGATAGATGAAATCGATACCCAGATGTGTGACCTTTTTGCGCGTCGCATGCAGGTGGTGTCGGGTATTGGAAAGTATAAGAAAGAGAATAACCTGCCGGTGTATCACCCATCGCGTGCGCGCACCGTGCTGCAGAACGTGTCAAAGCGCCTGGGCCCCGAGTTCGAGGGCTATGGCCGCACTCTCTATCGCACAATCTTTGACCTTAGCGAGTCCTACGAGACACGTATGCTCTCCGAGGGTACCGAATTCTTCAACCACTTCAAGCAGATAGCATCGGTACCACCGCAGCCGTTCCCTAAGCGCGGCTCTGTGGCTTGTGCAGGTTGCGAGGGCTCGTATGCGCACCTTGCATCGGAGCGCCTTTTCGACCTCCCCGAAATAATGTATATGAACAATTTCGAGGGCGTGTTCAAGGCTGTGAGCAGCGGCCTTTGCGAGTTTGGTGTCTTGCCAATCGAGAACTCCCTTGCAGGTTCGGTGAATGCAATCTATGACCTGCTTGCGGCATACAATGTGAGCATTGTGCGCGGCGTGCGCCTCAAGGTCGACCACGCAATCCTTGCACTCCCTGGTACAAAACTCGAGGACATTCGCGAAATCTACTCGCACCAGCAGGCCATCAACCAGTGCTCAGAGTTCCTCTCAACCCTCAAGAACGTACGCGTTATTGCTTGTGAAAACACAGCCGAGGCTGCCCGCATGGTTGCGCAGGGTGGCGACCCAACAAAGGCGTCGCTCTCCTCTCGTCTCTGTGCCGAACTCTACCAGATGCAAGTGCTCAAGTCATCAGTGCAGAACCGCGATAACAACTACACCCGTTTCATCTGCATTGCCAAAGAGTCCAAAATCTATTCCGGTGCCGACCGCACAAGCGTGATGATTAACATCCCCAACCGCCCCGGAACCCTATTCCGCATCATGTCCCGCTTCAATGCAAGCGGCGTGAACCTCGTTAAACTCGAGAGCCGTCAAATTCCCGAGCGCGAGTTCGAATACCGTTTCTACTTTGACATTGAAGCATCGGTCTACAGTGACGAGTTCCTTTCACTCATGTGCGAACTGCACGAGTGTGGCGAGCAGTTCAGGTATTTTGGTACTTATGCTGAAATAATATAAAATTATTGTCTAAATTTGCAATAACTGCGTTACGCTTGATTTTGTAAACAGTCATTTACGCTAAAGTCAATGGATCTCTAAATCGCGTTTAAAAGAGATGCTTCGCTATGCTCAGCATGACAAACAACTTTTTGGGTCAACCGCTATATTATCACTATGATTTAAAGTCTTAAGGTTATGAAAAAAACTATTCTATTATTATGTGTGCTGTTCCTGGCGCTTGGTGCACAGGCTCAGAGTGTTGATAATGTTAATTCAAATGCGGCTAAAGAGTCTGTCTACGACCAGGTTGAGGTAAAGCCGGAGTTTCCCGGCGGTATGTCTGCTTTGGTAAAATATCTTCAAGAGAATATCAAGTATCCATCTGCAGCCCTCGCAGAGAAGGCACAAGGAAAGGCCTTTGTACGTTTTGTCGTGGAGAAGGATGGCTCTATTACAAATACCGAGATTATAAAGAGTACCGGTAACATCTATCTTGACAAGGAGGCACTGCGCGTGGCAAGCAATATGCCAAAATGGAAACCCGGTATGCAACAGGGAAACCCGGTCAGGGTGTTCTTTATGCTGCCGGTATCGTTCAAGTTATAGTATAAATACTATTTTGCTGTTATACAGGGCAGCGTTGTGCGCTCTGTCTGCAGTATGTTATGCAAGCGTAATTTGCATTGAATTATGAAAAAAACACTATTTACAACACTGCTTCTTCTGCTTTTCTCACAGGTTCTTCTTGCACAGCAGAAGTCGACATTCTCTGTTGTCGGCTTCACCGAGAAACCTTTTGACACAGCAGCCGGTGATGCCCGTTATAAACTGAAAGACGGCAATGGCGAACTGTTTGCCATTGTAAAGATTGTGTCGCGCGAGGCTGGCGACGACCTGGATGCCTACTCTTTTGACTTTGGTCTTTGCGAGCACCGTCAAGGCCCGTCGGTCTTTGATGGCGAGCGCTGGATTTATGTGCAGCGCAATGCAATGCGTGTGATAATTACGCGCGAGGGGTATTCTGCAGTTAGGCACGAACTTGAGCGCACTGTGCAGCCGGGCAAGGTCTATGAACTTGTGCTGTCGCCCGCACCCCGCGTCATCAAGAAGAGGCATCTTCTTTTCCAGGTTACACCTGCCGATTCAAAGGCGCTCATCCTTTTTAAGGCCGAGGGTGATGCCGACTACAGAACCTTCAAGGATGGCCAGGTGAACGACGAGGGTATGCTCAGCGACAAGTTGGTACTGGGAAGGTATTTCTATAAAATCACATCTCAAAACTATCACACCTCCGAGGGTATCATTGAACTTACCGACGAGGAGGGTACATATACCGAGAGCGTCACTCTGCGTCCAAATTTTGGAACATTGACTTTGATAGCAACCGATGGCTGTGAAATATTTGTGGATGGTGAAAGCAAGGGCTATGGTTCCTGGACCGGTAACTACTACCCGGGTTTCTACAATGTTGAGTGCCGCAAGCCTAATCACAAGAGCACTGTCCAAACCATTGAGGTCAAAGAGGGCGAGACTGCGAGCGTTGCATTGAAGGCGCCACAGCCAATTACAGGAACGCTTGACCTTGAGTCGGACCCCCTGCAGGCAATTGTCACAATTGACGGCAAGGAGCGTGGAAAGACCCCCATTGAGATAAAAGACCTGCTCATTGGTTCTCACGTTCTTGAGGTGTCAAAAAAAGGCTATAAATCAAGGACACTGACAGTTGATATAAAGGAAGGCAAGACCACCCAGCAGAGCGTTACGCTTGAAAAGGAAAAGGCTGTCGAAAAGGTAGAACCTGTTAAAAAGGAGGAGACGGCGAAAAAGCCTGCTGCGGAACCTGCTAAAAAGAAAGAGAAAACCACAGCCAAGAGGAGACGTTTGTCCGGCTATTATGCTGAACTTACCGGCAAAGTGGGTCATTTGATGGATATCGGCCTAAACGTAGGTGCCTATTTCTCATATTTCAATATCGAGGCATACGGAAACTATGGCTTGCAAAGAGGCGAGTTCTACAGTGTAAAAGAGACCTTTAGTGTTGCGCCTGTCTCGTTTGGCGGCAGGATAGGTGTTGGAATCCCCGTCGGCTTGTCTTTCCGTTTTACACCGCAGTTCGGTGCCGGTGGCCTCATGGTGACAGGTGACAATACACGCGCATGGGCAACAACGCTCTCGTTGGGAGTGCGCTGTGAATGGGAGTGCCTGGGGAGATTTGGTCTTAGTGTAACGCCAGAGTATGTGTGGGCAATAAAATCGGATGTGATGAAGAGGCTGATAGAGGTTTGCCCTGTTGCAGGGCGCTGGTGCAGTGGCTTTGGTGCACGCTTTGGAATCTTTTTTAAATTTTGATAAATAGGAATCACAATATGATAATGGCTATGAAAGTGATAAAAGACACTCTTTTGAAACTTGTGCTAATGCTCTCTGTAGTATTTGTGGTTTCGTGCGAGGAGTACCTGCCCGATGGGGAATTGTTTGCAAAAGAATATCTCCCCAGTGGCGAACTGCGTGGTCATGCGTATGTTGACCTGGGATTGCCAAGCGGTGTAAAATGGGCAACCTGCAATGTAGGTGCATCAAGCCCCGAGGAGTACGGCGGTTACTATGCCTGGGGTGAGACAGAAGAAAAGGAAGATTACTCTTGGAGCACCTATAAATGGTTTAGCGGGAATATCTATTCAAATTACACGTTCACCAAGTATAACACCAATACCAGTATGGATGTTGTCGACAACAAGACCGTCCTTGAACCCGAGGACGACGTGGCCCATGTAAAATGGGGTGGCAGTTGGCGCATGCCTACATTGGATGAACAAAAAGAACTACTCGACAATTGCACCTGGAGTCGGACTACCCAAAACGGCGTAGACGGCTACAAGGTCACCGGCTCCAACGGCAACAGCATCTTCCTGCCCGCTGCGGGCAACAGTGGCAGTAACGGACGCTACTGGTCGTCGTCGCTTTACAGCAGTGACAGCCACAACGCTTACTACTTGTACTTCATCAGCAGCGGCAGTTGCGGCTGGAGTTACGACTTCCGCGGCTACGGTCTCACAGTGCGCCCTGTCTGTGGCGGTGTAAAGTATACTGTCTCTGTCAGCAAGGGTGATGGCGGCAGTGTTAAAATAAAGAGTGGCAACGGTTTGTCAATTGCATTTGAAAAGTACTCGACAGTGACGGTCGTCGCAAAACCAAATGAGGGGTATGCTTTCAGTGGTTGGTATGTAGGCGATGCTCTTGTAAGCAGCGATGCGGAGTATACATTCACTGTCTGCGAGGATGTTGCGTTGGTGGCAAAGTTCAAGAAATTGGAAATAAATGGTCACGCGTATGTTGATTTGGGCTTGCCAAGCGGTGTAAAATGGGCAACCTGCAATGTCGGTGCATCAAGCCCCGAGGAGTATGGCGGTTACTATGCCTGGGGTGAAACGGAGAGAAAGGCCGATTTTACTTGGAACTCCTATAAATGGTGTAATGGTGACGAGTATTCAATGAGCAAATATTGTATAAATGTCCGTTACGGAAATGTTGATGAAAGGACTGTGCTTAACCCCGAGGATGATGTTGCCACTGTAGAATGGGGCGGCAATTGGCGAATGCCAACGGCTGCCGAACTGCAGGAACTTATTGACAACTGCACCTGGCAGTGGGTAAGTGTCAATGGCGTTGGCGGCTGCAGGCTGACAAGCAAAATCAACGGCAATACAATCTTTTTCCCGGCCGCAGGCGACTTCTATTTAGGAACAGAACTCTACAATGTTGGTTTGCATGGTGGCTATTGGACAAGTACTGTTCGCAATGATCTCAACAGCAGTGCATACGGATTGATTTTTGCTAGTACTGATTTTATCAAACGCGATTACTCTCGCTTCGACGGTCACAGTGTGCGCCCGGTATGTGGTGATGCAGCGCCTGTTGCAAGATACACAGTCTCTGTTAGCAGTGCCGGTAATGGTGTCTGCGCCATTAAGGATAAGGACAGCACATCGGCAACTGTACTCAATGGCTCAGTTATTACAGTTATTGCAACGCCCGATGAGGGGTATGCTTTTAGTGGCTGGTATGCCAACGATGCACTTGTAAGTACCAACGCTGAATGTACCTTCACAGTGAGTGAGGATGTTGAGTTGCTGGCAAAGTTTGGGCAAACTGTTAATTACAACGGTCATGAATATGTTGACCTGGGATTGCCAAGTGGTCTCAAATGGGCAACCTGCAATGTAGGTGCATCAAGCCCCGAGGAGTACGGCAGTTACTATGCTTGGGGTGAAACCGAGGAAAAGGAAAACTATTATTGGAGTACCTATAAATGGTATAACGGCAGTGAAACAAGCATGACCAAGTATTGCACCAGCAGCAGTTATGGCACTGTTGACAACAAGACCATCCTTGACCCCGAGGACGATGTGGCCCACGTGAAATGGGGTGGCAGTTGGCGCATGCCAACATTGGATGAACAAAATGAACTATTAAACAACTGCACCTGGGACTGGACAACCCAAAACGGCGTAAACGGTTGCATAGTCACTAGCAAAACCAACGGTAACAGCATCTTCCTCCCCGCTGCGGGTAGCGGGGGGGAAGGCTACGTCAGTGGCAATAACGGCTACTACTGGTCGTCGTCGCTTGACAGTAGTAACAGCAGGTACGCTTGCTACTTGTCCTTCGCCAGCAGCGGTTGCAGTTGGAACGACTTCAACCGCTGCTACGGTTATCCTGTGCGCCCTGTCTCAGATTGAGGTGAAAAGTGAAAGCGGAAAGGTGAAAACGAAGTTTCGATAACATGAGCAGCGGATGGTCGCAGGTAGCACGGCAGAAGGTCGTGCCCTGCGGGCCGCGATTAGCGAGTGTTGTCAAAGCGGAAAACTTGTGCAAGCGAGTCCGGCGCCAAGATTGTTATATAATTAGAATTTAAAGTACTTTATGAAAAAGATACTGGTAATAAATGGTCCTAACCTCAACCTTTTGGGGTTGCGTGAGCCGGCGCTCTATGGCGCAAAGAACTTTGCGGCGCTGCAGCAGTTCATTGTGGATTGTGCTGCGCAGTGTGGTGTTGAGGTGGAACTGTTCCAGTCGAACCACGAGGGTGTGATTGTTGACAAGATTCAGGCGGCATACGGCGTGTTCGACGGCATACTAATAAACCCGGCGGCATATACCCACACAAGCGTGGCAATACTCGACGCCCTCAAGGCTGTGGCGCTGCCAACCGCCGAGGTGCACCTTACCGATATCTCTACCCGCGAGGAGTTCCGCCGTTTCTCATACGTGTCGCTCTATGCGCAAAAGACAATCTGCGGCAAGGGATTTGATGGCTACAAAGAGGGATTGGAATATCTTAAAAATATTTTGTAAACAAGGTTGTCTGTCATTCTGAACGGAATGTAATGAAGTGAAGAATCTCTTTAAATGCGTATTAGAGATCCTTCGCTGTGCTCAGGATGACATACTGTCAGTAATTGAAGTTATGAAATTCTTTAATACACCGCTTATAAAGGCTATTGATGCCTATACCATTGAGCACGAGCCTGTGGCGTCCATAGACCTGATGGAGCGTGCGGCGCGTGCTCTGGCAGCCGCAATACTTGAGCGCTATGCCGGGCGCTCGTTTGCTGTGTTTGCAGGCCCCGGTAACAACGGCGGTGACGGCCTTGCGGTGGCGCGTATGCTGCAAGGTGCCGGTTGCGACGTTGCGGTGTGGCTCATTAATCCAAAAGGCAAACTATCGCCCGACTGCGCGGTGAACCTTGTGCGCCTGCAGGCCGCAGGTGTGCCTGTTACTGAGGTTGCCGATGCCTTTATAATGCCGGCGCTTGCTGCCGATGTTGTCGTCATCGACGCGCTCTTTGGCAGCGGGCTCGACCGCCCTGTGGTGAACGGCGTGTTTGCCAATGTCATACGCGGCATTGATGCCTGCAGCAATGATGTGGTGGCAATAGATATGCCGTCGGGTCTGTTGGGCGGGGATAACGAGTCTGCGCTGCAGTTGATTGTGCTTGCAACGCTTACGCTCACACTGCAGTTTCCCAAACTGTCACAACTGTTTGCCGAGAACGAGATGTTCGTTGGCGAACTGCAGATACTTGATATCCAACTCTCGCAGTGTGCGATAGATGAGACTCCATCGCCATTCTTCTTCACTTGCAAGGATGATGTTCTGTCGTTGATGAAATCCCGTGCAAAGCACGCGCACAAGGGCTGCTTTGGCCGCGCGCTGCTTGTTGCAGGCTCAATGGGCATGGCGGGTGCATCGGTGCTTGCCGCTCGTGCGTCGTTGCGTAGCGGTGTGGGGCTGCTCACTGTGCATGTGCCGTCGTGTAACAACCCTGTTGTGCAGGTTGCAGTGCCCGAGGCAATGACAAGTATTGACAGCAACGAGTGCTGTTTCAGTGATTCAATAGATACCGCGCGCTACACCGCAGTGGCTGTTGGCCCGGGACTTGGGCAGAGCGCAGAGAGCGAGGCGGCACTGCTTGCTCTCATTGACAGTTGCAAGGCGCCAATGGTGCTCGATGCCGATGCCCTGAACATCCTTGCACGCAACCCAAAATATATGCAGCGCTTGCCGCAGGGTAGCGTAATCACGCCGCACGTGGGCGAGTTTGCGCGTCTTTTTGGTGAGACAGACAGTTCCTATGTGCGTTTGCAGGCTGCGCAGGCCTATGCCATGACGTTTGGCGTGACAATTGTCCTCAAAGGAGCATATACCGTTGTTGTTACACAGTTGGGAACAATGCATTTCAACAGCACTGGCAACCCGGGAATGGCAACAGGCGGCTGTGGCGATGTGCTCACCGGCTGCATATTGGCGTTGCTTGCGCAGGGCTATGCTGCGCCCGATGCCGCTCGTCTTGCTGTCTATGCTCATGGCCTTGCCGGCGACATTGCCGCCTGTGAAAAGGGGCAGATGGCACTTGTTGCGGGTGATATCGTAGACTGTCTGCCACGTGCATGGCGCTCACTTGAGGAGGAGTGCGGGCGATGAATTTCCACAAATTCCTGCGCGACTGGTCGCTGCCCATTGCAATGCTTGGCGGTGTGGCGATGTACCTGCTGTACACCGGCATCCCGCTGTTCGATGGTACCCATGATTTTGTGTCGTCGGTAATCTCATACTTGCAGCCCGCGCTCATATTCGCAATGCTCTTTGTCACATTCTGCAAGGTTAATATAAAGGAACTCAAGCCATCTAAATGGCACTTGTGGCTGCTGCTGTTCCAACTGCTGTCGTTCATTGCGCTATCGCTGACAATTGCTATTGCGCCGCAAATGCCGGTGACGGTGCGTGTGCTGCTTGAGGCGGCGATGATGTGCCTGCTGTGCCCAACAGCAACGGCTGCTGCGGTCATTACAGCCCGCCTGGGCGGCAATTCGGCCTCGCTCATATCATATACAATGCAGATAAACATTGCAGTTGCGCTTGTTGCTCCGCTGTTCCTTGCAATGTCGCACCCAGTCGAGGGAATGTCACTGGCATCGTCGTTCCTGCTCATAATGGGAAAGGTGTTCCCGCTGCTGCTATGCCCGCTCTTGTGTGCCGAGGCTGTGCGCAGGCTTATCCCGCGCCTGCACACTCTGCTTGTTACAAAGGGGCGTAACCTGCCGTTCTATCTGTGGCTTGTGGCGCTGTCGCTTGCCATTGCAATGACATCGCGTGCAATAGCGCACAGCCACCTTTCCATTTGGGTTATGGCGGGTATTGCCGCCGTCTCATTGGTGTGCTGTGTGGCGCAGTTTGCATTCGGGCGCTACATTGGCCGCCGCAACGGCGAGGTCATTACAGGCGGGCAGTCACTTGGGCAAAAGAACACAGTCTTTGCCATCTGGTTCGCGTGCACTTTTTTGACACCCGTTACTGCTATTGCAGGTGGTTTCTATTCACTGTGGCATAATCTGGTGAATACGTGGCAATTGTATAAGTTTAATAATAAGAGATAATAGGTGGTGTGGTCATTGGTAAATTTGAATGACCTTGCCACAAAGTTTAACGGTGCCGTTGGTGGAGAATTACCTTTGAAATGAATATCCACAGCTGTGTCTCGCGGACTGTACCACGTATAATGGTAATGTCGAAAAAAACGTCACCATCAAAATCACAGACAAATCCCATTCTGTTTTTGGATAAAGTGGCCAGGACTGTTTGACTGCTAGTTAGACGCTCGCTTTGCGAGTGGCTAACTGAAGGAGTTCCGCACCACCCAAAAACAGGATGAAAGGATTTGTTGGCAAATAACAGCCAACCGATGGATGTCGCTTGCGACTCGTGAGCAAAAGGCTGTTATGACTGATTTTGCCGGTGACGGGCGTTTTTGCAACTTTTTGCGCGACAAAAAGTTGGGAGAGAAAGACTAGAAGAAAATAAAAGTGAACGATTAAGGTTGAGAACTGCTATAGAATATAATTGTAAACCAATTTAACAAAACTCTATCCTTACTTCTCATTTGTACCGTTCCCTTTATTTGATTACTTTTGCGCTACTATTGCATTGATAATCCATTATGAAAACAAGAATACTCCTTTTTATTTGTCTTTTTGGCATAATTGCGTTAAATGTGAAAGCTGAAAACGGAAAACTGAAAACTTGTGCTGATAGTACAGAGGTGAAATCTGATGTTGCAGTGCCGGCAATAACTAAAAAGCAGTTCAATCTCAACTATGCCCATCACTCCTGCTGTGTGGCATTGCCGATGGCTGCGGTGGGCCTGGCGCTTATCCCTGCCGATGATTATATTGCCGGTGAGGTGCAGGCCGCTCTTCCCGAATTCAAGACCACTGTTGATGACTATCTGCAATATGCTCCCTGGGCAGCACATCTTGTTATGGGTGCGTGCGGCGTAAAGGGAGTGAGCAAGAACCGTTGGCAGGTGCTCACTGCCGATGCTTTGGCTGCAGTGATGATGGCGGGAACGGTAAAGGGCTTGAAGATATGCGTGAACCGCACCCGCCCCAATGGCGAGGAGGAGAGTTTCCCATCGGGGCACACCGCAAAGGCTTTTATGGGTGCTACACTGCTTGCACACGAATATGGCAACCGCAGTGTGTGGATTCCCATCGCAGGCTACACTGTGGCAACTGCTACCGGTGTTATGCGCGTGCTTGGCAACTGGCACTACACGAGCGATGTAATTGTTGGCGCAGCTGTGGGTATTCTTGCGGCTGAACTTGCCTACTGGGCAACTGATGCAATCTTCAAGGATTGGAAGGTCTTTAAATTGCACAAGGGACACTACGATGTTATAAGGAACTATTGATACATTGCCCTTTGTCGTTACTCCACTACACTGTAATGAATGCCGCCCTCCTTGCCACACACATAGCCTGTGGGCTCGCTGTTGTTATGTACAAGGCAACGTAGGTAGAGCGGTTGCTGCTGGATGAACTGGTAACACAAGAATGTGTCGCCTGCAGCGAGTTTGCTGTTCTGC
>JAZLBZ010000067.1:0-9473 GCA_045613945.1 Bacteroidaceae bacterium | reverse complement strand
ACCCTCACCTGCGGGCAGCGGAAAGAGCAATGCACAACGCCCACCCTGCCCCGGGAACGACTCCACACATGCCGGGCGACAGCACCCGGCGCGTGTAAAACCGTTCTGTTGCCACATTGCCTCGCGCGAGTCATGCGCATACAGGTGATGTGCAGGCGACTGCCAGCCTTTAAGTTGCAACGACACCAACGATACAAAATCGTCGGGCAACAGCAACAGTCCGCCACCCGAGGCATCCGGCGCGATACAAATCCCGGCAGGAGCCACGTTCCTTGCATTCACACGCCCGGAAGCCGCTCCCTTGTTCTTTTGAATGAACAGGACTGCGCGTGGCAGCAAATCCCTGATGGTATCGTCAAGTTGGCGGGTGTCTACCGAAAGGAGCGAGACATCGTTGTCATCGGCAGCCTCATTGATTACCAGTCTCACTTTCTTGATGAGTTCACTACAATCCATCACAGCCAATTTGGAAATGATACAGAATTTGCCTTTGCCACACTCTTTATGGCATTCTTGTTCTGAAGTTGCGACAACTGGCAGTTATATGGCTCGGCCATCAGATAGGCACGTGCCTGCTGCATATTGGTCACCTCGGCAACCACATTGCACTGGACGGCGGGCTCTGCATCAACAACTGCAGGTGTCTTCTCATCCTCGACCACCTCTACCCTTCCACGCTTTATTTCACCGCAACGGAAAGCATCGCTATTCTCAATTGCGCGCTGGAACAGAGGGTTTTCTGTGGTGTACTGTGCCGGATAAATACCGGTGGAGTTTATTGCACCGCCCGTAAAATCAATTCTCACCAAAGCCTTGCCAATTCTGAAGTAACTGTTACGCTCAATCTGGCCATGTATCTCATAAGTAATACGTTTTCTCATATTCGTTATATTTGTTAGTTAATGCCTGCGGCGGACCGCCGCAGGCAAAGAAAAAAAGTTATACAATAATCTCACCTGTATACTCCACCCATGTTGTACCATTGTATGTTACAACAGAACCGGCAGTGAACCACAGTTTGTTCTGCCCGTCGACAGTGCGGTTTACGTCGGCTGTGAGAATAACCACATCGTTAATGTTTGGCTCATCGGGCAATGTTGCAGCACTTGTCACGCGCGAAGCACCTGGAATATCACTCTCGGCAGCCGAGCCGTTAACCCAAATGTGAGAGTATCCCTTGAGACAAAGACAGTCGATAGTCATCACCACCTCGCGCTTTGCCTCCTCGCCATCGACATTCTCTGTCTTGGCATCCTCGTTCTTCATGTAGTAGCGCACAAGGCCGTTCTCGTCAATGAGGCCGCCACAGTGGGCATACCCAAGAGCGTCGAGTGTTGGGTCGTGGATGAGGTCAATGTCTCCAAAGACTGTGTGAATCTTTGTACACTCAATGCCAAAGACATTGTCGCCGGTGACACTGATGTTCTTGTGAAGAGTGAGGTCAATCTTCTGAATATCGTTGAGCAACTGCTTGCCAAGCAGCCAGATGGCGCGCTTTGTACAGTTGAAGCCGGTGAACTTCACCATTGACAGGTTAATCAAGTCGGCAAATGTGATCTTTGAAGAGAGGTCGTACTGGCGCTTGAACTGCCAACGGATACCCTTTGAGAAGTAGTCCCACTGATAGCCCATCGCATTGTCCATTGCCTGCACCTTGAACTTGCCGGGCTGTCCCACCCATGCTGTGCGGCAGCTCTCAAGACGGAACTGGCGAAGTACAGCCTCGGCAATCTGCGACTCACTGAACTGTAGGCGCTTTTTCTGCGCTGCAAAGTAGTCACTCACGATGCTATTACACAACTGCTTCTGCAAGAACATACGCTCGGGAACAGGAACAATGGTTGATGGAGCAATGAACTTCTGTGTCTCGTATGCAGCCGATGACAACAGGATAATCTCTGTACCAGCAGGAATTGTAGGCACCACGCAATAGTCATCGCTGGCATTTGTCTTTGGGCCATTGACGGCCATTGCAATAGGAGCCTCGGTTGTGCTGTTCTTGCCCACGAAGAAAAGCATGAGGTCAACACCCGGAAGTTCAATCTGCCCTGTTGGGTCATATCCGTTCACACCCTTGCAGATTGCGGTGTAATACTCCTGGAAGATTTTTCTCTCGCCGGTTGTTGAGAAAGGAATCTCGGCGCGTGTTGCCTTGATACCTGTGTACAAGGCATTTGTGTAGGCCTTTGAGCGCTTGTCGTCAATGAGATAATGGTCTACCTCGAACGAGTTCACACGAACCTGGCGGCGAATCTTGCGCTTGATGGTGTCAATGACGCTCTCATCGCTGGCAATGCTAATGATCTGGCTATCAACATCGGCATCAATGAGGTCGGGCGAAAGTTCGCTGGCATTTGACACTGTCGTTGCATCGCCTGCTCCCTGCGTTGCAAGACCGGCAATACCCCTTGATGGTTTTGTTGAACCGGCAGGAACAACCGACACTGTTGCAAGCATGGCACCGGCCTCGGCATTGTCAAGAACATAAAGCAGTACCGAAACCAAAGAAACAATCACAAAGAGAGGATTCTCTCTCAAGAAACTTAAAATTTTCTTCATAAATAAAAATAGTTTTTAGTTAATAAATAAAGAATAATCGTTATGCATTGAGCGCTTTTTCAATCAATGAGTTGCGAGGACGCTTGCGCTCTACGTCTGGCGCGACGCTGCTCATACCTTTAGGCAGGCCGTCGCCAAAATCCTCCTTCATGCGCCTGATATTTGCATTGCGCCCCTTGATGTCACCGGCTGCAAAGGCATCCTCAACATCCTGCTCGTACGTGATGGCGTGATCGAGAGCGGTACATACATCACCGGTATACTTCCCGGCCATGATGGGGAACACTAATTTTTCCCACACATTCTCCATGAACTCAGATGGATTGTACCCCCTCTCTTTGCAGAAATTCTCAATTACAGGCATGCTCTCCTCGAGATTCATCTCATACTCGCGACGGTCATTCGCCAGGCGCATTACCTCATTCTTGCGCTCCTCGTCGGCAAGCATAATCTCCTCAAATTCGGGACTATCCTCGTCCACGCTCATAATGCCGCGCCCAAAGTAGCGCGCCACAGCGCTGTGAGCCCCACGCTTTCCGTCAATGACATCCACCAGCATCTGCGCCAGTCGCGGGTCGCGGTCAAGCATTGTTGCCAGACGCTCGTTCTGCTCGCGGTTCATCTGCAGATGTCGCAACAGCAAATCCTGCGACAATTTGTCATAGATGTCGAAATTCCCGCCAAAGAAGGCATTGATCTTCTGGCTAAAATTCTCCAATGAAGCCTGTTTGTCCTGCAATGCAGGGCTGTTTGCATTGGGTACGGCAATTGTCTGGCCGTTTTCCACAGCGGGCTCCACAGGCTGTTGAGCCCCCACTCTGTTCTTTAAAATCTGTTCCATAAATTAATTTGTTTTTCGACGGCAAAGGAACAACGGAAAGCCTCCGACAAGGTTGCTGAATTGACACTTATTCTCCAAAGAAAGCAAAATTGGCACCGGCACACATTGCTCACCTTTTTAAAATAAAGAACCGGAATAACCCGATAAAAACGCCGCTGGAATAATTAGAAAGGCTGTTGATAAATAAAGTGGCAAAATAGCATTCTTTTTAGACAATTTTGACTATATTTTTGTATTCAAAAAAGCAGAATGAAAACTAAAATTGTTGAAGATGTTCGCGACATACGCAAGAGAGATGTTGTGAACAGTTTTTTTGAATCATTGAAAGAAGTGAGAAAGTCAAGGCCCTATGCAACACAGGACGAAGTAATCAAACACGCTGTAAGCAAAAATGCACCGCGTTTCTATGTAACATTCGAAAATGCACGGCGCTTTGTATCAATGCTGGCACGCAAAAAGAAACTACCACTCATTAACAGCAACAAACTGGCGATGTACAAGGAGATTTACCAGCGCTACCTGCAAAAAGTCAAGGACACCGGCAAACGCTACAAGTACATTATCCTTGAACAGATAATTGAGGAGCCTGCACCATCCTTCTACATTGACGAGGATACTTTCAGGGGAATCGTATACAGAACGCTGCGCGAACAGCATTAAGCCAAAAGTGGCAAAACAGCAACCTTGTCAATAGAGAACCGCACTACATTTGCAACAGAAAGAAAACAAAAGAGGAAAATGAACCCTACAATATTTACAATAACAAAAGAAGACTTGCACAAACGGGTGTATGCAGCAAGTGCCTACTTAGTGCGCTCACGCGAGTCAATGGGTATACCGCCCGGCATTGGAGAGCGAATGCTCATCACTGCCGATGAAAGTGATATGATAGAGCCGCTAATCGACAACAGTATCAATAATGTATCCTGCAGCATTGAGCGCTACCACCCCGGCAGCAGCATTGTGAATTCCGGCGATGCATACCAGTTCAGCATCTGCACCCCCGTCAATTACCCCGCAGAGAATGGACAAAAATTGAAGGCCGCCATAGAAAACTACATCACGAACCACACACTGCAGAACTGGTATACAGCCATAAAGCCCGACGAGGCAAGCATCATTGCAGTGCAGGCGCAAAACGATGCCATAACAATACAGCAGTTGCTTGCACAGCGCACAAAACCTAGCATCTGATTTTAAGAAATATCTTGACACACTATGAAAAACATAATAACAATACCTGAAAGCGAGTTGCAACAGCAGATTGATTTAAGGAATTTCTACATGGGAGAATCGGCAAAACGAAAGGACAAGGACGCCGACACCATACAAAGCAGCAAAGAGGATAAAGACCTGCTATATATGTTCATGCACACAGCATGCAACGAGATGGTCACTGCTGTTGCACTCCGCTTTCCTTCTATAAGTTACACCATTGAAGAGGGAAGCATTGTATTCGAGTTTGAAACTGAGGGAAGCGTTGCTAGCCATTTATTGCCAATGCTAAGACAGTCGATAATAGACTACCTTGTCAACGAGACATTGATGCATTGGATGCTGTTGCGTAGCACCGAGAGAGCACAGACATACATATCGCTGCGCGCAAGGCTCAGCAGCAACGTGCTGCTCATGCTTGCAAAAATGTACAACAGTAAAAGGATTAGGCGCCGCGCAACAAACCTTGCAGGTATATAAAAGCATTTTCCATTATGAAAAAAGAGGAAATCATAGCAGAGAACAAGAGACGGCTGAAAGAAATTTCAGCCGTTTATAATCCCATAACAGGAGAAGGGTCATCCTCCGTTCCACGCTGCGAGGTGAGTATTAGCGGCTTCCCCATTGAAAAGATATACCTGCCCACAACTATGACCCACGAGGAACTTGTCCGGCAGTTGCAGGAACTCGGTGCCGAGGGGTACTTGCGCGAAGTGGAGAACACCACTCCCGGCAACCGCGACATCATCAAATTATGGCTGAGATTCTGCCTCCTGCGCATCAAGCACGACTTTGAGTACTGGGCACGCACAATGACCACCATCAGCGACAAAGGTAAGGGGCGCGACACAGCCTTCATCCTAAACCGCCCGCAGCGCATCTACCTCAAGGCAATGGAAACACTGAGACTACAGAACAGGCCCATAGACATCATCCTGTGCAAAGCACGCCAATGGGGCGGCAGCACCCTCACGCAACTGTACATGCTGTGGATACAACTGGTGCACAAGCAGAACTGGAACAGCGTCATCTGCGGCGACATTGAGAAACAGTCCTCCATAGTCGCCGGTATGCTCTCTAAGGTCATCAGCCGCTACCCACAGTGGGCAAGCGGCGGTAAGCGACTCACCACCACGCCCTATCAGGGTGCACAGAAAACGCGTGTCATCAGTTACAGCAACAGCCGCTACTCACTTGGCTCGGCGCAGAAACCCGACTCGCTGCGAAGCGAGGACATCAGTATGGCACACCTCACCGAGGTGGGCCTGTGGAAAGCCACACAGGGCAAGAAACCCGAGGACCTGGTACAGTCCATCTTCGGTTCAATTGCCGCCGGACCATACACAATGAAAGTCATAGAATCCACCGCCAAAGGCGTGGGGAACTACTTTCATCGCACATGGATTGACGCCACAGAGCATAGAAATAACTTTACACCCGTCTTCATTCCCTGGTTCACCATCGACCTCTACAGCAAACCGCTGAGCGAAGAGGAGTATGCACCGCTAGTTGACAGTTTCGACGAGTATGAGCACCACCTCTTTGAGCTTGGCGCTACACTGGAGGCCATCGCCTGGTACCGCGACAAGCGACGCGAGATGCCCGACGAGTGGCGCCTTTTCTCCGAGTTCCCCTCTACCGCCGCCGAGGCATTCCAAAGCAGCGGCCGCCGCGTGTTCCGCATTCCGTATGTAAACAACGCGCGCCGCGACTGCCTGCCACCGACATTCATTGGCGACATAAAAGAAGGCATTGAGAACGGCAGACCCACCACAAAATTCGAACCGCTTGCACCTGGCGAACGGAGCGACATGAACACATTGAGCGTGTGGCTTATGCCTGAGAAAGACGACACGCTGCGCGACCGCTACATAGTTGCCGTTGACGTTGGTGGCACAAGCGACAAGGCAGACTACTCATGCATACTGGTTGCAGACCGCATGGCAATGCTCGAGGGCGGTGTTCCAGAAATTGTAGCATGCTGGCACGGACATATAGAGCACGACCAACTCGCGTGGAAAGCAGTGGAAATTGCCCGCGCCTACAACAACGCACTGCTAGTCATTGAGGCGAACACCCTTGAGACCGAAGGGACCGAGGGCAACAACTTTGAATACATACTCAACGAGATTGCCGCAAAATACAGCAATCTCTACTGCCGCACCTCGCAGATAGAGATAAAGCAAGGGCGCCCGCGCCGCTGGGGATTCCACACCAACAGTTCAACAAAACCAATGGTGATAAACTTCCTCATCAAGGCACTGCGCGACGGACTGTACATTGAAAGATGTTTACAAACAACCTACGAACTGGACCTTTATGAATTTAAAGAGAACGGCAAGGAAATGGGCGCCATTGAGGGCAACCACGACGACCGTGTAATGGCAACCGCAATACTCGTGTGGGTGTGCTATAACCACCCCCTGCCCCAACGGCAGACAGTGGTTTCCACACCCAAGAAACGCACCCGCATAATCAGCGAAGCGAGCATATAAAAAGATGGCGACAAAAAAGTTTAAACTTTTTTGTCGCCATCAAATATTAATTTAACGTGAGTCAATATAACATTACCGTATTTATAAATTATGTACAATGTCATTTCGACGATTGTAAAGAGGATAAACCTCAATTCTTCGCAACCCATGCATAACAACTCTCACATTTTTTAAGAGAGAATACGGCGTGGTTACCCACATCTTTTATTTTGCTCTATCAACTCTCCGTTGGAGCGTTATCCACAGATAGAACATCAAAAGGGCATCTACCAACATAAGCGCAGATAGTACGGGCATTGATATTGCCCCCGTGAACTTGGCAGGCAGGATTGAGCCGAACATTATGATATGGTAGAGGATACCTATGCCGAGATTCCACCATCGTGCCGAACCCTTGATGCCTCCCTTACCATAGCACACTGCAAGAGTCCATATTGCAATGGGTACAAAGAGGCACAAAGTAGTTGCAAGTCCAGAGTTATAGCCATTAGCAATTCCTGCGGCAATGTGAGTGAGGCTGTTAGCAATCATAAAGCCCGCCATCCCCGTAGCCAATACTGGCCATCTCTTCTTGCGGGCAATGACGGCTGCAAGAGGTGCAGCAACCCATACAAGGCTGAAATTTACGCATAAGAAGAAGTACTCCTCCAATGGCTGACCGAAGATAACCGCCATTGCGTTGGCAAAGCCATTATGAGCACCCGTAAGGTCGATGCTATACTCCTCAATATTGTGCAGCATATAGCAGACCATAAAGAGCCACGAGAGCCAATATGGGTCTTTCCATCGGCATTTCTGCATCTCTACACGCAGAAAGTCGGTGCAGAACAACAGAATCATCACAACCACAGCAGCACCAAACCCAATCCAAGGCCAGATGTTGAAAAAGTAAGAGTATCCTTCCATATGTTTATCAGTTTAAGTTTATGCAAAGTTACCACTAACACCTCAATACGCACCTATCCTATTGCGACCAATGAGTATCTTTTTGTACGATTTTACACATAAATAGTGCTTAAATAGTGAAAATATCATACCTTTGTGTGTATAAAAGAGGTAATAGCACTAAATATCCCGACCGAGAGCGCACCTATTGCCAATGTTGTTTTCAGCGGAGATTACGCTGTAAATTATGGTGTGCGTTTCTCCGAACAGCCATTTTTTACAATCGGACAACCATACGCATTGTCCGATTTTAGAGTTCTGGCTCTTATCACTGGAAGGGCAACACTTACCATAAACCTTGTAAACTACGAGATTTCGGCAGGCACAATTGTCTTCTGCTCGCCAGGAGCGATTGTTGAATTGCAGAGCATTAGCGAAGGTGCCTATATTAAGTTGATTGGGACACGAAACGAAGTTGCGAGGGATTTCGTGTGCGTAGCGTCAGATGTGCGACTGATGGGCATATTTGAGAGGAGTATCGCTATGATTGCCGAGGAACTAAGAGAGCCAAACCCCTCATACGAATTTGTGCGTAACCAAATCGCTGCGCTCGTAGCCCACGCTCGGCACAACCACCAAGATAACTCCGTAGGCGCAAATAGCCTAAAACTCAATCAGTTTATCTCATTGGTCAATGTCCACTGCCACGAGCAGCGCAATGTGCCGTTTTATGCCGAGAGGCTGAATATCACGCCTCACTACCTCTCGGCGCTTATCAAGCAGCAGAGCGGCATTAGTGTAATGGATTGGATAAATAAGGCGGTGGTGCAGCGAGCGAAGATTTTGTTAAGAGCGGGCAAGACCACCCTCCAAACCTCTGAGGAGTTAAACTTCCCTAGTTCCACATATTTTAACCGCTACTTCAAACGACATACCAATATGACTCCGAGCGAGTACAAAAGATTGTAGTGGTATTATTTAGTCTTAATCTATACTATATAAAAGACTACACGAGAAGAACAAAAGCAGCGTTCAAATGGTTTTGGTACGAAAAGTCGTTTCACAGCACAACAATCTAGCACATTGTATATCAGCAAATTCGGCACCACCAGGAGAGAAGGGCAAACAAGGTTAAAGGTCAAAGGTCAAAACGGAAAACTACAGTAAACCTTTCACATTTCAGCTTTCACATTTCACCTATATATGCAAAAAAAGGACATCCTTTTAAAGATGTCCTTTTCTATAAAAGTGGCGATGACCTACTCTCCCACAAAGCTGCACGGAGGGCAGGTTCGTCGATGGCGACAGCAGTTAGTCACGCGTAGCATCGCTGAAAGTGGCTCACCAGCAAAAGTTGGGGGGCTACGCAAAAAGTTTAGCCAATCTAAAGAAGAAAAACTTGATATCCGTAACTCCTCTTAGTTGAGCCCTGAAAGATTTTATTTTTGCATTGAAACTCTCCGCAAAGGCATTGGTTG
>JAZLBZ010000066.1:0-16018 GCA_045613945.1 Bacteroidaceae bacterium | reverse complement strand
TCAACCAATGCCTTTGCGGAGAGTTTCAATGCAAAAATAAAATCTTTCAGGGCTCAACTAAGAGGAGTTACGGATATCAAGTTTTTCTTCTTTAGATTGGCTAAACTTTTTGCGTAGCCCCCCAGACTTTGCTGGTGAGCCATTAAGTGTCCTTCAAACGGTACGCCTCCTTGACTTATTTTAAGCAAAATAGGGAAAAGTCTTTTGAACTTTCCCCTATTGATTCTAGTAATCCGTCTGGACTCACTCTGTGACTCGCTTGGGGCTCGAACCCAAGACCCCATCCTTAAAAGGGATGTGCTCTACCTGCTGAGCTAGCGAGTCTACCTAGTTGCCGTTAAGCGAGTGCAAAGATACTACTAAATTTGAAAACGACAAACTTTTTAGCATCTTTTTATTGTATAACTGTTAAAATGCAGCATTTGGGGCCTTTTGTGATGCGCTATTGCATCACTCTTTGCCTTCACTGGTTTCATCACCGGATTTCTTGTCTTTTGATATGCGGGCGCTGTCAATAGCCTCTTTGAGTATGTATTCCTCGGAACTGCCCGATGTCTCGGCAATCTCATTGTAGCGACGAAGATATGCGAGCAGCAGCGTTGTCAGCGGCAGGGCGACAATCATTCCCAGCAGGCCGAGCAAGTGCCCCCAGATGGAAAGCGACAAAAGGATTACCGCCGGATGCATATTCATGCGCTTGCCCATTATCTTTGGTACAAGGAAAAGGTCCTGAATGAGTTGTACTGCCAGCATCACAGCAAGTGCCATCAGCATTATGGGCCAGAATCCGTCGCCTGTGTTTGCAGCCTTAAGCATTGCCAGCAGGGCCATAGGCAATATCGACACAGCCTGCAGGTAAGGCACAAGGTTCAATATGCCAATGAACATGCCAAATGCTATTGCGGCGGGAAAGTCAATTATTAGGAAGCCTATTGAGAAAAGCACGCCCACACAGAACGCCACAAGCACCTGACCGCGAAAATACTGGTTCATACCATATACAAGATCCTTCCACAGTTTGCTCACCACTCCACGCCATTTTTTGGGGATATATGGCTGCCAGCCACCCGACACACGCTCAAAGTCAAAGAGTATGAAGAAGAGATAGAGCATAATCAGCGACACCGTCAGCACCTGCCCCAGTATATCCACTGTTCCCAGCAGCAGCATCTGCAAACGGTCAAGCAGCATTGACACAAGCCCCGTATCGCCGGAATTCTGCAAAATCTCGGCAAATCCGTACTGCGCCGATATCTCCTTGAAGAAATTCATGATAGGCTCAGGTATTGAGCCGTCATTTATGTTTTTCCCAAGAAACGATACGGTAATGTCTTTCAAGGCATACAGTTCGCCAAACATTGAGGGCACCACCAGCATGAACAGGCCATAGAGCACCGCCACCACAAGCAGCATAGATATCACTATCGACAACGCGCGATACTTCACCCTCATCTTGTTCTGGACAAAGTTCACCAGCGGGTTCAGCATATACGCAAGCAGCCATGCTATTGCAAATGGCAGCAGCACACTGCTCAGGCTGTTGAGCACAAAGTATGCTGCCACAACAACTATAGCAAACAGCACAATGCGCAAGAAACGCCCTACGGTAATCTCGTTCTGTTTCATAATATTTCAACTGAATTATTCCTTGTCGGCACGCTTATCCTCTACCCCGCCTACAAGCAGAACAAATTCTCCGCGCGGTTCGTTCGCTGTAAAGTGCTGCACCAGTTCGGCCAATGTACCACGCACACACTCCTCGTGCAGTTTTGAAATTTCCCTCACAGCCGCCGCCTGACGCTCGGCGCCGAACACCTCGGCAAACTGCGTGAGGCTCTTGAGCACACGATATGGCGACTCGTAGAAAATCATTGTACGCTGTTCGTCTTTTAGCGAGTTCAGTTTTGTCTGGCGGCCCTTCTTCTGTGGCAGGAACCCCTCGAACACAAACCTGTCCGATGGCAGCGCCGAACTCACCAGCGCAGGCACAAAAGCAGTTGCACCGGGCAGGCACTGCACCTCAACACCGTTCCTCACGCACTCGCGGACAAGCATAAAGCCCGGGTCGGAGATCGCCGGCGTTCCGGCATCAGAAATAAGTGCCACGTGCTTTTCGCTTGTAGATATACGCTCCACCAGTGAGCCAACAGTCTTGTGCTCGTTGAACTTGTGGTGCGAGTACATTGGCACCTGAATCTCAAGATGCTTGAGCAGTTTTGCCGATGTACGCGTATCCTCGGCAAGCACAAAGTCGGCCTCGCGCAGAATCCTTATCGCACGCAAGGTAATATCCTCAAGGTTGCCCACCGGCGTGGGCACAACATACAACATTCCCATGATTAGTCAATTGTCAATTATTATGCAAATTAAATATAAAATATCAAGAAACCGTTTTAAAATCGCCAAAAGTTTCATCACAAAATTACACACCCTGCTGTTGAAAACTTGTTTCAAATAAAAATTTAAAATCCCGCCCAATTTGTTATCTTTGCAAAAACACAGTAGATTATCAGCAGAAGGCGACTCTATTTTTTACGACAGAACATATTAAAAACGAATATACCAATGAACAGATTTTCCGAATTCAACCAGATGGAGACAACCCGTCGTGGCCGCATAGAGGTCATCTGCGGTTCAATGTTCTCGGGCAAGACCGAGGAACTCATCCGCCGTCTCAAAAGAGCAAAGTTTGCCCGCCAGAAGGTAGAGATTTTCAAGCCTGCGCTCGACACCCGCTACTCCGATGTAGAGGTAGTCTCCCACGACAGCAACCACATCACCTCAACACCCATTGAGTCATCGACAAGCATCCTGCTGCTTGCCAGTGACGTTGACGTGGTAGGCATTGACGAGGCTCAGTTCTTTGACAACGACCTTGTCGACGTGTGTAACGAACTAGCCCGTCGTGGTGTGCGCGTAATCATCGCCGGCCTCGACATGGACTTCCGTTGCCAGCCATTCGGTCCCATGCCCGCGCTAATGGCCGTAGCCGACTCTGTGACAAAGGTACACGCCATCTGCGTGAAATGCGGCAACCTTGCCTACGTGTCGCACCGTCTTGTCGACGGCGACAAGCAGGTGTTGCTTGGCGAGAAAATGGAGTACGAGCCACTGTGCCGTGAGTGCTACTACAAGGCATTGAGCGAGGCAGGGAACGCAGAAAAATAACAGGCATTGAAGATGGCAGGATACCGCAACCTTTTCATTGACCTTGACGACACGGTTTACGACTTTTCGGCAGCATCGCGCGAGTCGTTCCTCGAGACATACGAGCAGTTGCACTACGAGCGCTATTTTGACTCTTTTGAGCACTACATGTCAATCTATGAGCCATACAACCTTGAACTGTGGCGCATATATGGCGAGGGCAAGATAACGAAGGACGAACTCAACCGCCGCCGCTACAGCCATCCGCTCGAGACTGTGGGGGTCAATGACCAGCAGCTTGCCGCCACGTTCTGCCGCGAGGCACTTGGGCGCATCCCCACAAAAGGGCATCTTGTACCGGGAGCGATAGAACTGCTCGAGTACCTGCGCCCCAAGTACAATATGTACATCCTGTCAAACGGTTTCAAGGAATTGCAGTCGCGCAAGATGCAGACAGCCGGCATCGACAAGTATTTCGATGCCCTTATACTCTCCGAGGACATTGGTGTCAACAAGCCCGATAGCAGACTCTATGCCCACGCAATGGAAAGGACAGCATCAAATCCCCAAGAGAGCCTGATGATTGGCGATATGTTCGACACCGACATCGTAGGCGCCGCAAACTTTGGCATTGACAGCATATACTACAACCCCAAAGGCAAAACAGGGCATCCCTTTGCCCCAACATACGAGGTAAGACATTTGTTAGAGATAAAAGAAATATTATAAACCATGAGCAGCAAGGCAGGCACATCAATACTCATCATCTACACCGGCGGAACAATCGGCATGATACAGAACCCCGAGACCGGGGCATTGGAGAGTTTCAACTTCGACCATCTGCTCAAGCATGTCCCCGAGGTGAAACAGTTCAACCTGAACATCGATGCAAAGACGTTTGACCCACCCATCGACTCATCGGACATGGAGCCCGAATTGTGGAGCCGCATCGTCTGCATCATAGAGGAGAACTACGAGAAATATGACGGCTTTGTAATCCTCCACGGCACCGACACCATGTCGTTCACAGCATCGGCGCTCAGTTTTATGCTCGAGGACCTCATGAAACCCGTCATTCTCACCGGCAGCCAGCTGCCCATTGGCGCCCTGCGCACCGACGGCAAGGAAAACCTCATCACCGCCATTGAGATTGCCGCTGCCAAGCACCCCGACGGCACCCCCGTAGTACCCGAAGTATGCGTCTTCTTTCAGGACAAACTCATGCGCGGCAACCGCACCACAAAAGTCAACTCCGAGAGTTTCGGAGCATTCGGTTCAAACAACTACCCGCCATTGGGCGTTGCCGGCACAAGCATACAATATTACAGCAACAACATCAAGAAATACGTGCCTGGACTCAAACTCAAGGCACACCACGAATACAACAACAACATCATCATCTTCTCGCTCTTCCCCGGCATCAAGAGAGAGATTGTTGAGGAAGTCCTCAACGCCAAGGAACTCAAGGGCATAATATTCCGCACATTCGGTGCCGGCAATGCACCGCAGAAAAAATGGCTCATTGATGCGCTCACAACCGCCACCGCCAATGGCAAAATCATCATCAATATCACCCAATGTGCCGGCGGCAGCGTACACATGGAGCGCTACGAGACAGGCCTACAGCTGCTCGAAGCAGGCGTCATCAGCGGCAAGGACTCCACCGTTGAGGCCGCGCTCACCAAACTAATGTACCTGCTTGGGAAAGGACTCCCCACCGAGGAGGTTCGCCGTCTCATGGGCAAGAGCCTCGAAGGTGAGATAACGGAGTAATAAAAAAACCTCGCTTTTGCGAGGTTTTTTTATTGAAAATTATAAATTATTTTAGAACAACTTCTCAGGATACTCACCAGCATCAACAAGAGACTGAATCTTCTCAACTGTTGCAGGACGGTCAGCAGCATATGTTACACCAAACCACTTTGCAGTTGTGTCAAGAACCTCGCAAGATGCCTTGCCGGTAGTTGTCAGGTTGTTAACAACCAATGGAATGAAGTACTCGGCCTTTGGCTTGTCGATATTCTCCTTCAAGAAGTCAACAAACTGCTCCTCAGAGTGCTTGAAATAATCGGGTGTGAAGCCCCAGAAGTTCATAGAAACAGGAGTCTCCTCGCCAACAGGCTGCCATGCACCCTCCTCATCCTTGTAGCAGATTGGGCCGTCAACGCGCATAATCTCTGTGCGCTCAACAACACCGGTCAACATGTTCTGCTCGTTCTTCTCGCAAACACCACGTGCAACGCTACCGTTCTCGCTAAGAGTATTGCAGATGCGGAAACCAACCATTGAATACTTGCCCTCGCAACCCTCTGGAAGTTCGCTGAGCCACTTGCCCATTACAGCAAAAGCATCGCGGCCATAGAAGTCATCGGCATTGATAACCGCGAAAGGCTCGTTGATGGCATCCTTACCCATGAGCACAGCGTGGTTTGTACCCCAGGGCTTTGTACGCTCCTCGGGAACAGTGAAGCCCTCGGGGAGATTGTCAATAGCCTGGAACACCAGTTCTGTTGGGATGTGACCCTCGTACTTACTCAATACCTTGTCGCGGAAATCCTGCTCAAAATCTTTACGGATAACGAACACCAACTTACCGAAGCCACCACGAATAGCATCAAAAATCGAGTAGTCCATGATTGTCTCACCGTTTGGACCAAGACCGTCCAACTGCTTCAAGCCACCATAACGGCTGCCCATACCTGCAGCCAATACAAAAAGTGTAGGTTTCATCTTTAAATAATATTAAGGTTAATTGTTTTAGCGATAAAATAGCAGCTGACCCAAAAGTTGTTTGTCATGCTGAGCATAGCGAAGCATCTCTTTTAAACGCGATTTAGAGATCCATTGACTTTAGCCCCTACGGGCGTCGACCTTCGGTTCACTCTCGTTCAGGATGACAAGTTTACTAAAAAATGAGTTGTGGGTCAATATCTATATTATTACCATTGTTTTTCTCTCTCATTTTATGCCCATTTTAGGCATGCAGTTCAAAGGTACAATTTAATATTGATTTTATGCAAATTATATGTAAAAATTTTTAATTATGTACACAAACTGCCCATTTAGGGGCGTTGAGGCAAGATAAAAACCGCAACTGCGCTACAACAGAGAACTATAAAATAAAAATAAGAAAAATACCTAGCGAAAACTTTGCCAATATGAAAAAAAATAGTAATTTTGCAAGCTGAAAAGCGAAAACTCTAAAGAGCGAATATAAACAATATAAAATATATAAGACGATGAAAAGAACATTCCAACCCTCTAACAGAAAGAGAAAGAACAAGCACGGTTTCCGTGAGAGAATGGCTACAAAGAATGGCCGCCGCGTATTGGCAGCTCGTCGCGCAAAGGGACGTGCTAAGTTGACCGTTTCAGACGAGTACAACGGCAAGAAGAAGTAATTGCAACACAGGCCCAAGCGCCTGTCGAAATAGATTTGCAAACATCAAGCGGTGAACAGAAACCTGTTCACCGCTTGATGTTTTATGCAAAATTACCCCGTTTCCCCAAAATTTAAAACAGCAAAATCCCCTGTTTCCCCGAAATTTAAAACAGCAAATTACCCTGTTTCCCCGAAATTCAAGGCATAGGAACAGTGGAGGATTTGGTGGAAAACGGCAAAACGGCAAAAACCCTATTTATACAAAAAAACAAAAGACTATAGACGCGAGAACGGTGTTGATTATATACCGGTATATATGACTCCATTTTTGTAATTTACCACAAAAAATGGTAATAATATAGATGTTGAAAACACTGCTTAGGTGTCATCTTGAGCGCAACGAAAGATCTCTTATTTCACGATATTTTTGAGTCCCCTCGTCGCTGCGCTCTGTCGGGACGACATCGCCGGGTCAACTGCTATATTATTGCTAAAAAAAATAACGCGAGCCATATAGCTCGCGTTATTTCTATAAGAAGAATGAATATTATTCATTGTCATCAGCCTCAGTGATGTAGTTGTTGTTCTCCAACTCACGCTGTGGGATACGGAAGTTGAACAAATAGCTACGTGCTGAATATGGCTCCTGATTCATGTATGTGTGGTTGCTTGATGTTGTACGGTCAATCATCTCACCACGACGCTTAGCATCGAACACGCGACAACCCTCCATCCACATCTCAATACGCTTCTGCAAGCAAATCTCGTTGTAGAGTTCCTCGCCTGCACCGTTGAAAGCATAAGAAGGATTACGTGTAGCCATGATAGCGTTCAGCATCTCCTTTGCCTTTGACTCGTCCTGAGCGAGATAGTAAGCCTCGGCAGCAACAAAGTACATCTCAGCAATACGAGTGTAGATGATAGCACCGGTAAAAGGATCAGCACTACCCTTCGCTGTAGTGTATGTATCGCGGAACTTGTTCTGAACGTAGTCTGTCCAGCCATAAGCGTTCTCTACAGCAAACTCGTTAGCCTCCCAGTTGTACTCCTCGTTGTAACCGAACCACTTTCTACGAACGTCGTTATCATCGATTTTGCTAAGAAGGTCTGCAGACACAAGCTTGCCATAACCCATAGCAGCATAACCGAATGCATAAGGGTCAACGTGAGAGAAGTATGATGCATAGTAACCTGTTGTCTCGTTTGTTACGTTGTAACCCCAGATAACCTCAGGCATATCAAGTGAGTTGAAACCGCTGAGCATATCAGCCTCGCTGTTCAAAGAACCACCTGCAATTGCAGCCTCGGCATACTTTGCCGCATTCTCATAGTCGCCAGTGAACATAAGAACATTTGCATAGATTGCAGCAACAGAATACTCGCTGATACCGTTCTTGCCTGCATCACCATAGCCAAGACCCTTAAGGTTTGCATAAGCCTTCTCAAGGTCACTGAGAATCAGTGCATAAACATCCTTGACCGGAACGCGGTTCTCACGATACTCATCCTCTGTCTTCACAGGCACACCGGGAGCGTTAGGATCTACGCTGTAAGGGTGCTGCCACAAGTTAATAAGGTGGTAGTATGCGTATGCACGAACTGCGTATGCCTCAGCAATAAGTCTCTTGGCAACCTCAGTTGTAGAATTCTCCTTCAAGATTCTGATAATCTCATTAGCATTGTTAACAACGTTGTACATCTGGTTCCATACACCGTTTGTACGACGGTATGTACCCAAACGGTTATCGAGCTGATAGTCGTAGCAGAACCACTGCTGGTTGATACTGAAGGCAACATCCTCACACCACAACTCTGTAGCCAAGCGTGTAGCAGGGATACCAAAGTCATCGTGACTTGTCCAGTAGTCACCACCACAGTAAAGATTTAGTCGCATACCTGTCACATAAGACTGAACTTCTTCAGGGTCTGATGCGATGATCTCGTTTACGGTAGACTCCTCGATAACACCCTCAGGTGATGTCTCCAAGAAATCCCCAGAACAAGAAGCTGTAAGTGCAATGGCGCTGACAGCAAGGCCTTTATATATTAAACTCTTAATTTTCATAATTCATTGATTTTAGAATGTTAATGAAACTCCCATTGACATTGTGCGGATAGTTGAGTAGTTAGCCTGTGACTGTCCGAGCATGTACTGACGTGGGTCGAGACCCTTACGCTTTGAGAACAAAGCAACGTTTTCTGCTGAGAAGTAGATACGTGCATTCTCAATCTGAGCCTTCTTCATCCACTTCTTAGGGAATGTGTAACCCAATGTAATGTTCTTGATGTTGAAGTAGTCAGCACCAATGAGGAAGCGGTCGCTGAATGTATTTGCATTCTGGTCACCATCGAGAACAGGAACATCTGTCTTTGTATTCTCAGGAGTCCAAGCATTTGCAATATCCTTGTGCCAGTTTCTACCCGCCTCCTTACCAGTATGCATTGAGCTCTGGTACATTGCGTCATAGATGTCACCACCAATCTGGAAGTTTGTCTGAACTGAGAGGTCAATACCCTTCCATGAGAGGCTTGTAGATATACCACCTACGAGGTCAGGAATTGCTGTACCAATGTAGTACTTCTGTGCATTTGAATAATCGGTTGTTGTACCGCCCATTTCAACCAACTTGGTAACGGCAGCACCGTTCTCGTCGAGTACAGGGTTACCCTCGGCATCCTTAACAGTTTCCTCAACATCAACGTACCACATAGACTTACCTGTAGCCTCGTCTACGCCTGCATACTTGTAGTAGTAGAAGTCGTATACGCTGTGGCCCTCACGGTAGTTGTAGTAAGAGTTGTGTGTAATACCACTCTCGCGCTTTGTCTCAGGAATGTCTGTAATCTCGTTCTTGTAGTGTGTACCTGTAAGAGTCCAGTTCCACTTGATACCTGCTGGCATTGGAATGTTAACACCAACAGTGTACTCAACACCCTGGTTAATCATTGAAAGCGCATTCTCAGGAAGGCTGCTGATACCACTTGATGTTGGTTTTGGCATGTAATACAACATGTCAACTGTATTCTTGTGGAAGTACTCTACATCAAGGGCAAGAATGTTACCAAACAAGTTTGCACTCAAACCAACGTTGAAGTTGTAAGATGTCTCCCATGTAAGATCCTTGTTACCCCAGTATGTCTGTGTTACAGCGAAAGCACCGTCGTTGTTGCTTACTGAATACTGTGACTTGTAAGGATAGTAGTTGAGGATATCATCGTTACCAACGCTACCGTAACTTGAGCGTACTACGAGGTTGTCAATCCATTTTGCATTCTTCATGAACTTCTCCTTTGATGCAACCCAAGATGCACCAACTGACCAGAATGTACCCCAACGGTTATCCTTGTGGAAACGTGAAGAGCCATCGCGGCGGAGAGAAGCCGAGAAGTGATATCTTTCATCGTAGTCATAGTTCAAGCGACCGAAGTAAGACTCCAATGCATAGTGGTCTGTATATGATGACAATTCCTCCATTGTGATAGCATTGTCAAACTCAGGAATATCAGAAACGTATACATTCTTCTTGTAACCATAAAGGTAAGAATACTCATAAGCGTAGTTCTCGTGACCGAGAAGAACGTCAATGTTGTGCTTCTTGATTGACTTCTTGTATGTGAGCAACTCGTTGATTGTGTAGTTCTGGACGCGGTTGCGCTGCTTATTTACATAACCGATACCATTTGCATCACCAAATGTTGGTGTAGTAAACTTGTTGTTTGCAACATTAGTAACATCATAACCACCGTTTACCTGGAACTGGAAGTCCTTGAGGAACTTGAATGTTGCACCAAAGCGTGTTACAAGGTTGTCGCGGAGAGTCTGGTTCTCGTTAGCCTCGTCAGATGCTGCAACGTTCTGGTTTGGAGCATAAGGACGTGTACCATACACACCGTTACCGAAGTCATATACCGGCTTGCCATTCTCTACGATCTGGTTACCATTAGCATCATAGCCATAAACAGGATAGATTGGAGCCATCTGCTGGATAAATGCAAATGTATTTGCATAACCGCTCAAGCTTGAGATATTCATGCTGTTCTGCTCACCGCGTGTATATGCGATGCTACCGTTAATCTTGATGAAGTCGTTGATAGCAAAGTCACCGTTTGAACGGAATGAGAGACGCTGGAAATCAGAGTTTGAAACGATACCCTGATCCTGGAGATAACCGAGTGATACGTAGTGTGTTGAACGGTCGTTACCACCCTGTACAGTCATGTTGTACTCCTGGCGCTGACCCTGTCTGAGAGCCTCATCCTCCCAACTGTCGTTGTAACGCAAAGCAGCAGTTGTGATGTTGCCGTTAGCATCAATAATCTCGTTGTTAGCACATACGAATGGGTTGTAACCGAGTGTACCGTACATGCCGGCAGCAACCTCAGCAGCAGCATCCTCGGGAGTCATACCCTGAGCAATCTTGTTGTTCTTGAGGGCTGTGAAAAGTGTTGAGATGTACTCGTAAGGATCGGTCATAACATCGTAGTTGCTGATACCACGCTGGTTGATACCATAACTTGCATCGAATGTTACCTTTGACTTCTGAGCATTACCCTTCTTTGTAGTAATCATGATGACACCGTTTGCAGCACGTGAACCGTAAAGAGCTGTTGAAGAAGCATCCTTCAAAACGTCCATACGCTCAATGTCGGCTGTGTTGATGTTTGACAAACTACCATCATAAGGCATACCGTCAACAACGATAAGAGGAGAAGAACTAGCATTGATAGAACCGATACCACGAACGCTGATAGATGCATCAGAACCTGGCTGACCGCTCTGCAATGCAACCTGAACACCAGGCGCCATACCCTCAAGAGCCTTAGAGATGTTTGAAACCTGGAGGTTCTCAAGCTTCTCAGCCTTGATAGTTGCAGAAGAACCGGTAAATGAACCCTTCTTCTGTGTACCGTAAGCAGTTACAACAACCTCGTCGAGAGCCAGACCATCCTCAACAAGCACAATCTTCATTGGCTTGTCGCGAAGAATCTTAACCTCCTGTGTTGTCATACCAACGTATGATACACGGATAGTGGTCGCAGTTGCTGGTACATTTTCAATTGTAAAATTACCTTCCATATCAGTACCGGCACCAACAGAAGTACCAACTACGAATACAGAGGCACCGAAAACAGGCTCACCGTCAGACTCAGAGTATACCTTACCCTTGATAGTTGCGGTCTGCGCTGTTGCCATACCTATACCCATACAGATAAAGGCCAATAGAAATAGCACTCTTTTCATAATAATGAATTTAAGTTAATAATAATAATGAATTTGTTTCTTTTTGTAAACTCCATCCCCAAACGAATGGAAATGAATGGCGCGAAGATATAACATTTTAAATAAAGTTTAAAATATGTTAAGCACTTTTTTTCAACAAAAGTGATATTTTTTTATCAAAACGGCATTTTTACACACTTTTTGCTCATTCTTATTCATATTGTGCAATGCATTTTTAACACAATTTGAATAACATCGACAACAATAAAAGCAAGACTTTACAAAGATAAAATATTGATTTACAAGGCATATATAGCCAAAAAGCCCCGAGAACGCTTATTTTTACAAAAAGTTAGTCAAAATACACAAAATACGCGCGATATGATATTTTTGCAATGATTTTACTTTTTAATATTTTTAACAGGAAAAGAAATGCACACTACGCGCGTACATTATATAATATATTATAGCAGGAAAGGCCACCCTTTTCACTCACCCTTCTACTTCATCAGGAATCTCATTACCGCTCCCATGAGTTTTGCGCGCTGGACAGGCGACTCAACCGCCTCAAAAGGGAAACTTGTTGAAAGTGTGCGATAACCATTGCCTGCGTATGCCACGCCGGCACTCTCCTTGCAGCCATCGAACACAAAAGAGACAAAGGCATCATTGAGCGGCACGAGAACATCGGGACGAGAGACAGCATAGCACTCCTCATTGACACCACGACCAAACGAGAGCAGCAGCCCCGAGCCTGCCACCACCGTCTCGGAAAGGTCGGTAACCGAACCGCCATAATCAAAATGGAGCAAATCGCGTATGAACTGCTTGTCGGCATCACTGCCCTGCATATCGCTTGCAATGAATGCGCCACTGACAAACAGCCTGCCGCCTGCATGGCAGTAGGCAAGCAGTTTCTCTTGCAAGCCGGCAGGGAATGTCTTATAAGGAGCATTATAGTGCAGCAATGAACCATCGCCGCTCTGTTTTTCCACACCAAGAACGAGGTCGACCACCTTATAATCAGAGAGTTCCACCACTCCATCAATCACCGCCTCGCTGCCACAAGAGACAAAACTGATTCCATTGGCTGCCAACGCATCGCCATGAACACGCGGGTAGTTGAGCGTATTGCCGGCAACAAGCACACCCTCGTACTCGCTGCCGCTAAGACCTAGCCCGCTCTCAAAACTGATATTCTCACGCATAAAATCGAGTTGGCGGCCGCAATACTCGGGAGTACGCATATAAGGCACACCCGGGTCAACATCAAGGTCAAAGCCCACGCGCTTGTCGGTAAAAATGGTATCGGGGCCGCTCAGGCGATGAAACCCATTGACAACCAGCGCCCTGCCTTTCTCGTTCTTGGCAATTAGGAGCGAAAGTTCTTCCGAAGGCAAACTACAGCCGCCGTCGTTCAGCGCCGCAACCTTAAAACTGTACATCACTCCTTTTTCTATTTCTACCGTATAATGGGGCGAACCAACCACCGTTCCATTATCAAATCCGCCGCCATTGATACTTGTATAGACTATATACTTCTCGGGCTTGGCAGTTGGCTCATGAACATCCTCAACAGGGCGCCATGAGAGCCTTGCCTCCTTGTCATTCTTTGACATGGAGATTGCAAAATGACTCACCGGAAGCGGCTGGACAACATACTTGTCGCCACGCACGTAGCACAGATGCTTGAGCAGCGCCTTGTAGACCGAGCGCGCAAGAGTAAACTTGAAGTCGGGGTCGTGAGCATAGGCCATGTCCATAAAATTCTGGTGCGAGAGCGACTCAAAAATGACAGACGGGATATACGGCACACGTGTCTCGCCATAGTTGCGGTCAAGGATTCCACGAACAGGCCAACGCTTGCCGTAGCGCGCAGAGAGGTCGTCCTGCACACTATTAAGAAGGTACGACACCACATCGCGCGACATCTGGCGCGAATGCCCGGTCGCAAGCGTATCGCCATTAAACTCGGTAGTAACAACGCCAAGTGAGCCTATCACACTGTCATCGGCCGACACGCCGGCATCGGAGTGAAAGCCGAACGATAGTTCAAGAGGGACACACAAGCCGGCGGTGTCGGGGTTATAGACAGAACCACCGGAGAGGTAATTCACCGCCGAGGGGCGGCATACGATATCATCGCGGTAATCGGCCTCACCTTTATATACAGAGTACACCTCATAGGGGAAACCGCCTGTCTGCAGATTGTAGCGTGCCCCCTCAAGATATCGGGGCAAGCCGCTCACCAACTCACCGGGGCCACGTGCCACATTACCCATTCCACCGCCAAAGCGCACCGCATCGGCACTGACAACGCCACTGTGACGGCTGTAATTGGTGAGCACCACGCCCTGCTCCTTGTCATATCCTTTATTAAAGTGGAAAGTTCCAAGATAGACCCACGTGCCACCGCCCATAGTCTGGTTCACATGAAACACTGTCTCACCACCACTGTGACGGACGATATATTCGGCATCGGGCACAGAATTGGAGTAGGTATCATAAGCCACATAAACAGCATACTCGCCGGCCTCGGGGATATCGGGGCACCAGCGTGCCTTTGAAAGGCGCTTTGTGTTGCGTGTAGCCTGCGCGCTGCGCGAAGAACCCATTGAAAAAGGGTCGTCAAGGTCGTAATAGACATCCTTCAACGGCGCATAGCCATTGCCGCGAGTATTCCATTTCTGCTCGCGCGACTCGCTCTCAAGATAACGGGATTTGCCCCCCTTGCACATATCATTGTCGACAATGACACAATGCGTTTGCCAGTCACGTTCACGCGGGGTGTAGACAAGTGCACCGGCATTCTCAAGCATGGGCATGAGAAACGGTACGACAAATGACTGCGTAAGCAGGTCTTCGGTTGTACAGTAGAGCGGGGGGCGCTGCCACTTCCAGAAATCGCCATCGGCATAATAGTAACGGCCATGACTCTGCCACAAGGCGAGGTGACGCCCTTCAAGTCCCGAAGAGATATCAAAAGGACGGCTTGCATCCTTCACCCAGGAGGCGCCATCGTACTGCACGCCACCCCACAGGCGTGAATCGTCGGCCTGTTTGCGACTGCGATAGATATTTGGGACACGTTCCTCAATGGCGCGTCCCTTGTAGACAACCTCAATCTTATACTTACGTAGTTTCTTCGGCAGTATTTCGCGTATATCGTCATATACTTTCTCAACAACATCGGGGGTGAAAGCCTGACCGGCAAATGCCTCGTTGACATATATCACAACCTTCTTTGCCTTGCTGTTCACCACAATGTTGTTCTTGCGGCGGTCGAGAGCCGAGTATTTGAACTGTGTCCTGTCCGAAGTGTAGTTCTTGAAATAGTCCGACAAGGCACGAGAAACAGTTTTGTCGACACTTTGTGCCGACAAAACCGATATTCCAAAAAAGGCAAAAAGTATTGCCCAGAAGTGCCTTGACATAGGACTGCGCTAAAAAAATTACTTGCCTGCGAGCTTGCCAATCTCCTCAAGCAAAGCCTTTGCATCGGCATTGAAAGAGTCGCAAAGGACATTGAAGTATTTCTTGGCGGGCATACCCGGCTCAACGTGGTTCACGCGTGCTATATACTCGTTATTGAGGCTGAAAATCTTGTTGAACAACGCTACCCACGCATCGGTATCGCCCTGTGCATCGTATGAGAGCAAAAATGCCTCGGTCGCCAACTCGTCAACAACAAATGTAATCACCTTCTTAAGATTTTTTCTGCTTGCCATAATAAGAATCTGTTTAAATTATTTCAATTTCCACTTTGGAAATATCTGTTTGTAAAGGTAGCATTTCCCGCCGACATAAACAACAACTGCAGACAAAAACAATATATTTTAATTTATAATGAATAAAAAAGAGTAAACCACTTTTAAAATTGACAAAAAAAAGCGAAATTTGCGAAGATTTAGAATTATCAAACCAACTTTATTTAATATGAAAAGTGCATTGCAAATAGCAAGGGCTGCCTATCAGCCTAAACTTCCCCAGGCATTGACCGGGACTGTAAAACTGTGTGAGGGTGCTGCAACAGAGTCTGTAGCAGACCAGGAGGCAATCAAGGCCATGTTCCCCAACACTTATGGCTTGCCAATCGTTACATTTGAGAAGGGTGGCGAAGCAAAGGAGTACCCTGCAATCAATGTAGGTGTTATCCTTTCAGGTGGACAGGCTCCCGGCGGTCACAACGTTATCGCAGGCTTGTTCGACGGTGTGAAGAAACTCAACGCAAACAGCCGCCTCTATGGTTTCCTCATGGGCCCCGGCGG
>JAZLBZ010000065.1:0-14152 GCA_045613945.1 Bacteroidaceae bacterium | reverse complement strand
ATTGCTGATGCTCTTTCTAAGGGTGATGTTGAAGCAGCAAAGGATATCTGCCGCAACACAGCGGGTCCTGTTGCATCTATCTGCTATCAGGGTCTTCTCCGTATCGACGAGGGTCTTGAGACTGTAGAGCGTACAGTTGTTTCTTATGGTAGCCTTCAGTCAGCTAACCTTGAGAAGGGTTGCTCTTGGATTACATTGTTCATTGCGATGGCTCCATCACTCGGATTCTTGGGTACTGTGATCGGTATGGTTATGGCGTTCGATACAATCCAGCGCGAGGGTGACATTTCTCCTACTATCGTTGCCGGTGGTATGAAGGTGGCTCTTATCACAACTATCTACGGTATTATCGTAGCTCTTATCCTTCAGGTATTCTACAACTTTATCCTCACCAAGATCGAGGCTATCGTTGCTGATATGGAGGATTCTTCAATCACTTTGCTCGACTTGCTCACAAAGTACAACCTCAAGAAGTAATAACAGCTAAATAAACAAAACTTATGAAGGCTGATTTGTATTCAAAAATATCAAAGTATGTCCTCTATGCCTTTGCAGCCATCATTTTGGTTGTCTTTGCGCTCTTCTTCTTTGCAGGCGAGCCATTGGTATTGGAGCAGACATCAGAGGCCGGTGAGGTAACCGAGTTGCCTTATCCCCAATTTATGGAGCCCTCTCTGTATCTGTGCTATGCAATGTGTCTTATTACAATGTTGCTTGTGTTCGTTTTCGAGACAGCAGCTGCCGTAAAAAATATGATGCACAGCACACAGGGCTTGCTTAAGAAAGTTATACGTATTGTGGTTGTTGCAGCAGCTATTGTTGCCCTCTACTTCGTATCTCCTACAAAGCTCGATTTCGTGCTCTACTTGCAGTATGCATTGTTCGGCATTGCGGCATTGTGTATGATTTTCAGTTTCGCAATCTCAAAAATGCGTTCTTGATTAACCCTTTTATAACTGAGTTAGATAATGGGAAAAAGTAATAGAAAAGTTCCGGGAATTAACGCCAGCTCAACAGCGGATATCTCGTTCATATTGCTCATCTTTTTCTTGGTCGTGACATCAATGAACTCGAACTTTGGTTTGCAGGTGATGCTGCCAAACCCTCCTGATGAACAACAGCAGGATGACCCCGAGGTTCACGAGCGCAACCTTTTGAAGGTGTATGTGAATATGGACAACGAGATAATGGTTACCGCGGGTAAGTTGAGAGAGGGTGAAAGACCGTTGATGCTCAAGGTTGACGAGCTCGAGGAGTTGCGTGAGTTGGCCAAAGAGTTCATCACAGCCAATACCCCCGGCGGTAAGGTTAATGAAAACTATCCCGAGCCAAAGAAGAAGTTGGATACTATAACCTATATCAACGATGCAGGTCTTGAAATACTCTATCCTAATGGGGTAAGTAACATCGTAAGAAACAACCAGCACGTTATAACCTTGCAGACCGACCGTTCTACAAAGTACGAGGTTTACTTTAAGGTACAGGAGGTTCTCTACAGCGCATACAACGATTTGCGCGATGAGTTTGCAAAAGAGGTTTATGGTGTACAGGATCCAGAGAAGCAGCTTACAGCCGACGAACTCGAGTTGTGTCGTCGCCGTTATGTAAATATGATTTCCGAGGCTCAGCCTATTGAAATTGGTAAGAGAAAGTAACTATGAGTAAATTTAGCGACAAAGGAAAGGCAGAAATGCCTGAATTGAATACCTCGTCATTGCCTGACTTGATCTTCTCAATCCTCTTCTTCTTCATGATTGTAACATCTATGCGTGAGCAGGAGGTGAAGGTGCAGGTTGAGTTGCCAAAGGGTACAGAGTTGACGAAGTTGGAGCGCAAATCTGCGATTACAAATATTTATATTGGTACTCCTATGAATAACAAGGAGAGCCAGGAGGCCGGCATTCAGCTCAATGACCGCCAGCTTTCACGTCGTGAGGTAAACAACCTCAAGGCATATATCGTAGAGGAGAAGGAGCGCTTGGGTTCTAAGGCTGCTAAAATGAAAGTGGCTCTTAAGATTGACAACAATATCGATATGGGTCTTTTGTCTGACGTGAAGATGCAGTTGCGTAAGGCTTATGCTCTTCAGATTTTCTACTCGGCTAACGAGGAGAAGGCAAACAGATAACCCAAACGGTGTTATATGATAAAAAAGATGGTGTCCATGAGGATACCATCTTTTTTTATTATGTTTTTGGAGGATGCTTTGCGGCGGTGCAATGTTCTCCTAAAATTCTACTGAGCCATTGTTTGGTCGCAAAGATTTGCTTCTATGACAGTAAGCCGGCGAATGTCTATTTGTCCCTCTTTGAGTATGTTACAAAACGGTAGTTATAACTGTGTTTCTCGTCAATGGTGTGCTCCTCCTGTTCAATGATTTCCCATTCGCTCTTTGTGAATTGGGGGAAGAATGCGTCGGCCTCTTTCGGCGTGTCGTCAATCTCCGTAAGGCAAAGAATGTCGGCGAGTGGCAGCGCTGTCTTGTAGAGCGTCTCGCCACCTATGATGTATACAATATCCTCATTGGTGCAGTTGGCAAGAGCCTCCTCTAATGAACTGAATGTCTCACAGCCGGGGAACTCCTTCTCCTTGCGCGAGAGCACAATGTTACGGCGGTTGGGCAGCGCTCCTTTGGGTAGCGAGCGGAATGTGTTGCTGCCCATGATTATCGTGTGCCCGGTTGTGAGTTCTTTGAAGCGTTTCAGGTCGTTTGGCAGCCAATAGACGAGTTTGTTCTCAAATCCAATGGCGTTGTTCTTTGCAATGGCTGCAATGAGTGCTAACTTGTACATGTTCTGATGGTTTATACGGCTACAACACCCTTGATGTGTGGGTGGGCGTCATAATCCTCGAGTGAAAAATCTTCGAATTTAAAGGAGAAAATATCCTTGACGTCGGGGTTGATAACCATTCGTGGCAGTTTCTTTGGCTCGCGTGTAAGTTGCAATTTTGCTTGCTCAATGTGGTTCAGGTAGAGGTGTGCGTCGCCCAGCGTGTGTATGAACTCGCCGGCCTTCAAGCCTGTGACCTGTGCCATCATCTGCAAAAGGAGAGCGTACGATGCAATGTTAAACGGCACTCCGAGAAAACAGTCTGCGCTTCTCTGGTACAGTTGCAGGCTCAGTTTGCCGTCGGCAACGTAGAACTGGAACATTGCGTGACATGGCGGCAGGTTCATGTTCTTTATGTCGCCCACGTTCCAGGCGTTCACAATTATTCGGCGAGAATCGGGGTTGTTCTTTATTGTCTCCACGACCTCTTTTATCTGGTCTATGTGCTCGCCGTCATATCCTGGCCAAGAGCGCCACTGGTAACCGTATATATGACCCAGGTCGCCATTCTCGTCGGCCCATTCATTCCATATGCGTACCCCGTTCTCCTGCAGGTATTTGACATTTGTGTCACCATTAAGGAACCACAGAAGTTCGTGTATGATGGATTTCAAGTGCAGTTTCTTTGTTGTCAGGCAGGGGAAGCCCTCTTTCAGGTTAAAGCGCATCTGGTGTCCGAACACGCTGATTGTGCCGGTGCCGGTGCGGTCGTCTTTTTTTGTGCCTTCCGTGAGAATACGGTCTAGCAGGTCAAGATATTGTTTCATATTTTGTTGTATTTTGTTACAAGAGTGTGTAATCTGTAATCTATTCGCAAAGATAAGCTTTCGTCTTAAATATTCCTATCGTTAAAAGTGAAAAATACTGTTTCTCTTTTTAGTTTTCTTTTGTTTTGCAATTCGGTGTTTATTCTTGCAATTTTATTATTTGTTAACACTTTTTGCTGACATTTTTCCATTCTTTTTGGCTGATTATGAAAAATAATGCAATGGTGATGAAATATATCGGAATGGCTTTAGATATTTCGCACGTTTTTTTGTATCTTTGTTCCGATAATGCCTTTTTGTGCACCTACGGTGCTATGTGCGAACCGAGAGAGTACTATGAAACTGAACGCCGCTTTTATTGAGAGAACAGAGAACCTTTTCGGGAAGGAGAGGTTTGCGCGCTTTGTTGCCGCTCTCGACAGTGAGCCGGTGGTCAGTGTGCGGTACAACACCTCCAAGCAAGCTCCTGGGATTGGCGATAATGCCGTGCCCTGGGCCGGGAATGGATACTACCTCTCCACACGCCCCGTCTTTACGGCCGACCCGCTTTTTCATGCCGGCTGCTACTATGTTCAGGAGGCGTCGTCAATGTTCATTGAACAGTTTGTGAAGCAGTATGTGGATGCTCCGGTGCGTGCACTTGACCTGTGCGCAGCGCCCGGTGGCAAGACAACACACCTGTTGTCGCTCCTGCCAGCCGGCAGCATGCTAGTGTCGAACGAGCCTGTGCCGCAGCGCGCGCAGATACTTGCCGAGAATGTTATAAAGTGGGGCAATGCAGCATCAGTCGTTACACGCAACGAGCCTGCCGATTTCAGTTGTTTTGTCAACTTCTTTGATCTGGTGGTTGTTGACGCTCCCTGCTCGGGCGAGGGAATGTTCCGCAAGGACCAGGGAGCCGTCGAGCAATGGAGCCTCTCTAATGTAGAGCAGTGTGTCAAGCGACAGAAACGTATATTGGCCGATATATGGCCGTCGTTGCGTCCCGGTGGAGTGCTGGTGTACAGTACCTGTACATTCAACAGCGAGGAGAACGAGGAGTGCGTGGAGTGGATAGCCAAAGAACTTGGGGCAACGCCGTTGAGTGTTGAGGTTGGTGCCGAGTGGGGTGTTACGGGTGCGCTTGTGGGCGAAATGCCGGTATATCGATTCTTGCCCGGATTCACCGCCGGTGAAGGCTTTTTCATCGCTGCTTTGCGCAAGGATGGTAATGCACCGTTGGCGCAGCCACGTCAGCAACGCTGGCAGCCAGTTGCGTCAAAACTCAAGTCGCAGGTAGAGGGGTGGCTCTCATCCCCTGGCGATTTTAACTTTGTGCAGCAAGGTGACAGAATTGTTGCAATGCCTCGCCTGCATACCAATGCCATGCTTGCCCTGCAGCAGAAGATGAAGGTGCTGCATTGCGCATTGCCGCTTGCCGACGTAAAGAACAACAAACTTCTGCCCTTGCATCAGTTGGCAATGAGCAGCGGGCTCTGCAAGGAGGCATTTGCCTGTGTTGAACTTGAGCGCGAGAAGGCACTTGCCTATCTGCACCGCGAGGCCTTGACCTTTGATGACGCACCGGTGGGGTATCTGCTGCTGATGTACAAGGGCACCCCGATAGGTTTTGCCAAGAATATTGGAAACAGGGCCAACAACCTCTATCCTGCCGAGTGGAGGATAAGAAAAAATCCTGTTGAACTTTAAATACTTTGAAAAACAAATAAATACAAAATAGAAATGAAGAAATTGATTTTATCCTTGCTTCTGCTTGTTGCAGTTCTGCAGGCAGGCGCTCAAAAGCCGGTAACCATCTCTCATGAGTTAACCGCAAAAGGTTCCGAGGTCGTAGTGGAATTCATCGCTGAGATTCAGGATGGATACTATATGTACTCGACAGATATCCCCAAAGGCGGCCCAAAGCCAACATATCTGAAGTTTGCCGAACTTGAGGGTGTTGAACTCGTTGGCGCATTGGCTCCGGTTGACGAGCCCGAGATAAAATACGAACCTGTCTTTAATATGCAGGTTACATACTTCGAGGAGTTTGCATCATTCGTTCAGACTTTCAAGGTGCTCGACAAGGAATTTAAACTCAAGGGAACATTGCACTACCAGTCTTGTGGTGACATGGGCTGCGTTCCCGGCCGTTATGATTTTACCATAACAAACGAAGATATCTCGGTTGTTCCGGCTGCAGCCCCTGTGGAAAAAAAGGCTGAAAGCAAGCCTGCAGCAGAGCCTAAGGCCGAGAAGGCTGCCCCCGCTCCTGCTCCAGCAAAGAAGGAGGAACCTGTTGCTGTGGCACCGGTTGTTGCTGAGCCTGTTGTAGAGCCTGCTACCGAGCCTGTGGCAGAACCCGCTCCCGTTGTCGAGGAGGCTGCTCCTGCTGTTGAGGTACAGGAAACAGTGTCTGAGGCTGCTCCTGCTGTTTCAGAGGCAGCACCCGAGGAAAAATCAGGCACTTCAATCTGGGTTACTTTCGTGCTTGGATTCGGTGGTGGACTGTTGGCATTGCTCACCCCCTGTGTATGGCCAATTATCCCAATGACAGTGAGTTTCTTTCTCAAGCGTTCAAAGGAGAGAAAGCAGGCTATCCGTGAAGCGTTCATATATGGCGCGTCAATCATTGTCATCTACCTGCTGCTTGGTCTTGCCGTTACATTGATTTTTGGTCCTGCCGCACTTAACAAGCTTGCAACTAATGCATTCTTCAATGTATTCTTCTTCCTTATGCTGCTTGTGTTCGGTGCTTCGTTCCTCGGCGGTTTTGAAATCAAACTGCCATCATCATGGACAAACAAGGTCGATGAAAAGGCAAGCAGCACCACCGGTGTGCTGAGCATCTTCCTCATGGCCTTCACTTTGGCTTTGGTGTCATTCTCTTGTACAGGTCCAATCATTGGTTTCCTGCTTGTAGAGACAGCAACCTCCGGTGACATCTTTGCACCTGCAGTGGGAATGTTTGGCTTTGCCCTCTCACTTGCACTGCCATTCACACTCTTTGCAATCTTCCCCTCTCTGCTCAAGCAGACTCCACGTTCCGGTGGCTGGATGAACACCATCAAGGTAGTTCTTGGCTTTGTTGAGATTGCGTTTGCCTTGAAGTTCCTCTCGGTGGCAGACCTCACCAAAGGTTGGGGCATACTCGACCGCGAGACATTCCTTGTGCTGTGGATTGCTTTGGCAATTCTGCTTGGTTTGTATCTGCTCAAGGTTATCCGCTTGCCACACGATGACCCCAGCGACAAGACAACAAGCGTTACCGGATTCTTTGGTGCATTGATATCATTTGCTTTTGCCATGTATATGATTCCCGGTCTTTGGGGTGCTCCTTGTAAGGCAATCAGTGCCTTTGCACCTCCAATGTTCACACAGGATTTCAATATGAGTTCAGCCGGCGTGAGCGAGAACTCGGCAATCTTCAAGGCCGACACACACGACTACGACGAGGCGGTGAAGATGAGCCGCGAGCAGAACAAGCCCATCTTCCTCGATTTCACCGGTCATGGCTGTGTCAACTGCCGCGAGATGGAGTCAGTGGTGCTCAGCGACAAGGAAGTGCTCAAGATATTGCGCGACAACTACATCGTGGCATCCCTGTATGTCGATGACAGAAGAGAACTCCCCGAACCTTTTATCGGCGAGGACGGCCTTGAGTATACCGAGGTTGGCGAGAAGTGGAGCTATCTGCAGCAGCATAAGTTTGGCGAACTTTCACAGCCTTTCTATGTGCTTGTCAATGCCGATGGCCAGCCTTTGAACGGCTCTTTCGCATTCAAGAAGGATGTGGGCGCGTTCGTTGACTTCCTCCAGGAGGGCTTGAACAACTACAGCAAATAAATCTATTCGTGATAATACACACATTTTAACGACAACTCAACAAAAAGAACTATGAACCTGACTCCATTTGCAAAACCTGTCTTCAATAGCAGGGTGAAGAAAATTGAGAAATATGCAACTGACACCGAGTCAATTCAGCGCAATGTGCTCAAACATCTTATTTCCGAGGCATCGGGCACAGAGTGGGGTATAAAGCATGGCTACTCCTCAATCAAGCAATACGAGGAGTTTGCCAAGTCGGTAGGTGTCCAGGACTATGAGACACTGAAGAACGATATCGACCGTATGCGTCGTGGCGAGAGCGACGTTCTGTGGAAAGGACGCTGCAAGTGGTTTGCCAAGTCTTCGGGTACAACAAACGACAAGAGCAAGTTCATCCCTGTTACGCCTGCCGGCTTGCAGCGTGTGCACTACAAGGGTGGTTTTGATGTTGTTGCCACATATGTTCACAACAACCCCAAGAGCCGTCTCTTCTCGGGCAAGGCGCTTATTCTGGGCGGTAGCCACTCTCCTAACTACAACCTGCAGAACAGCCTTGTTGGCGACTTGAGCGCCATTCTCATTGAGAACTGCAGTTCGTTCGTCAATATGATGCGCGTTCCCCCAAAGGATATAGCCCTGTTGAGCGATTTTGAGGAGAAAATGGACAAGATAGCACGCTACACCAGCACCAGGAATGTTACAAACCTCTCGGGTGTGCCATCGTGGATGATGGCAGTGCTCAAGCATATGCTTGATATTACCGGTAAGAAGAGTGTCGACGAGGTGTGGCCAAATCTCGAGGTGTTTTTCCATGGCGGCGTAGCCTTTACTCCCTATCGCGAGCAGTATCATCAGCTCATCCGTAACAGCAATATGAAGTATGTCGAGACATACAATGCCAGTGAGGGATTCTTTGGTATACAGAACGACCCTCTCGACCCTGCCATGCTGCTGATGATTGACTACGATGTCTTCTATGAGTTCATCCCATTTGAGGACCTTGACTCGCTAAATCCCCGCGTGTTGCCATTGTGGGAGGTCGAGGTTGGCAAGAACTATGCAATGCTCATCTCTACATCGTGTGGCCTGTGGCGTTATATGATTGGCGATACAGTGCGCTTTACAAGCAAAGACCCATACAAGATTGTTATATCGGGCAGAACAAAGCACTTTATCAATGCATTCGGCGAGGAACTCATTGTCGAGAATGCCGAGAAGGGACTTGAGGTGGCCTGCGCCGAGACCGGGGCAAAGGTTCTCGACTACACCGCCGCACCTGTCTTCATGGACGCTAATGCACAGTGCCGCCACCAGTGGCTCATTGAGTTTGCCGAGCCGCCTGCTTCAGTGGAGAAGTTTGCCGAGATACTCGACACAACCCTTCAGCACATAAACTCAGACTACGAGGCAAAGCGCTACAAGAACAAGACAATGCAGCAACTCGAACTTGTTGTTGCACGTCCTCATCTTTTTAGTGACTGGCTCAAGAGCAAAGGCAAGTTGGGCGGCCAGCACAAGGTACCACGTTTGAGCAACAGCCGTCAGCATATCGAAGAACTGTTGAAGATGAATGAATGATGAGATTCAAGGATTTTACAATGTCACTATTGATGGCTCTGGCCCTAGCAGCCTGCGCCAGCATTGGAGCACCCGACGGTGGCCCCTATGACGAAGACCCTCCGGTTCTTCTCAAGGCTACTCCCATGCTCAATGCAACAGGCGTCAAGACTGCTAAGATAACGCTTGAGTTTGATGAGAATGTGACATTGCAGAATGCCTTTGAAAATGTCGTTGTCTCTCCTCCACAGTTGCAGATGCCCGAAATCAAGAACAGTGGCAAGAAAGTCTCTGTTGAACTTTTCGATACTCTGAAACCAAATACCACCTATTCCATTGATTTCGGTAGTGCCATTGTCGACAACAATGAGCATAATCCCTATGAGAACTTTGCCTACGTATTCTCGACGGGTGACAGGGTCGATACTCTGGCCGTTTCGGGCACAGTGCTCAATGCCGAGAACCTTGAGCCCATCAAGGGCATGGTTGTGGGCCTGCACTCTTGTCTTCATGACAGTGCCTTCAATAAATTGCCCCTCGAACGTGTCTCCCGTACCGATTCGCGTGGCCGTTTCACAATAAAAGGCATTGCCCCCGGAAAGTATCGTGTATATGCGTTGGCCGATGCCAACCAGAACTTCCTTTTCGACCAGAAAAGCGAGATGCTAGCCTGGCATCCCATAGAGGTTGAACCCTATGCAGTTCCGGCAGTGCGCCCCGATACCATCTGGCGCGACAGCACAACCATTGACACCATACACTTTGTCAACTACACACGCTTCATGCCCGATGACCTTGTTCTGCGTGCTTTCAAGGAGGAGTTTTTCACTCAATATCTGGTGAAACAGACGCGTGACCCAAACAACAGGATTACACTCTTTTTTGCGGCACCCAATGACAGCCTGCCGCAACTCGAGGGCCTTGACTTTGATTTTTCCGACGCCCACGTGCTCGAGAAGAATGCAAGGATGGATACATTGATCTATTGGCTGAAGGACTCGTTGCTCTACCGTAACGACACCCTCGCTTTCAAACTCTCATACAAGGCTACCGATGAGACAGGGCAGCCTGTCGACAGGCTCGACACCCTGTATATCACCTCCAAGCGACGTTGGGAAATGGTGCTCAAGCAGCAGCGTAAAAAGTACGAGGAAGAGGAGAAGGCCTTTATGCGCAATGCGAAGAAGTCCCCCGATTATGACGAGGAGAATCCACCTGTCTTTGTGCCCAAGCCCAAACCTTTGCAGGTATACTTCAACGGCTCCTCCTCAATGGATGTGAATGCCGTCTGCAAGTTTGCTTTCGATGAACCCTTGCTCTCTGTCGACACCTCGGCAATAGGAGTGGAACTGCTTGTCGATACACTCTGGACCCCCATTGAAATGGTGCTCCGCCAGGATACGGCAAACATACGCAACTATCACCTTTATGCCGAGTGGCGCCCGGGAGAGACATATAAGGTAACTGCCGATTCGGCAGCATTTAAAGGACTCTATGCAACTTCGGACAAATTTAGTCGCGAGATGACCTTTAAGCCGCTCGAGGAGTATGCCGTTCTCTATGTGAATGTTGCGGGCGCTGGCGACGGCAGCATACTCCAGTTGCTCGATAACCGCGAAAATGTGGTGATGGAACAGAAAACATCGGGCGGGCACGCCTCGTTCTACTTTATAAAGCCCGGCACATACTATATGCGCCTTATCTTTGATGAGAACGGCAATGGCAAGTGGGATACAGGCGATTATGCTAAAGGCATAGAGCCCGAGAAGGTCTCCTATTATCACCATTCGCTCGAACTACGTGCTCTCTTTGAGTACACCCAGGACGATTGGGACATCACAGCCCCTCTCAACGAGCAGAAACCTCTTGAGATAACAAAGCAGAAACCCGAAAAGGAGCGTCGCAAGGTGAACCGCAACGCTACCCGTAACTTCAAGTAATTAAGTGAAACCAATATAATATATAAAGATATGGAAAATAAATTTATGATATACAACACACTCTCTCGCAAGAAAGAGTTGTTTGAGCCGCTCGCGGCCCCCAATGTGGGACTCTATGTCTGCGGTCCAACCGTCTACGGCCCTGCACATCTTGGCCATGCGCGTCCGGCAATCACATTCGACGTTCTCTTCCGCTATCTGCAGAATCTTGGCTACAAGGTGCGCTATGTGCGCAATATCACCGATGTTGGCCACCTTGAGCACGATGCCGACGAGGGCGAGGACAAGATTGCAAAGAAAGCACGCCTTGAGCAGATTGAACCAATGGAGGTGGTGCAGCAGTATACACTTCACTATCACAAGGTTATGGATGCCTTGAACGTGTTGCCTCCAAGCATTGAGCCACACGCATCGGGCCACATCATCGAGCAGATTGAACTCGTAAAGGAGATTCTCGACAACGGCTTTGCCTATGAGAGCCAGGGCTCGGTCTATTTCGATGTTGCCAAGTACGACAAGGCGCACAAGTATGGTATCCTCTCGGGCCGCAACCTCGACGATGTGCTCAATACAACACGTGAACTCGACGGCCAGGACGAGAAACGCAACCCTGCCGATTTCGCTCTTTGGAAGTGCGCTCAGCCCGAGCATATCATGCGCTGGCCATCGCCCTGGAGCAACGGTTTCCCCGGCTGGCACTGCGAGTGCACCGCAATGGGACGCAAGTATCTTGGCGAGCAGTTCGACATTCACGGTGGTGGTATGGACCTTGTCTTCCCACACCACGAGTGCGAGATTGCACAGGGAATGGCAGCGATGGGGCACCATGTAGTCAAGTACTGGATGCACAACAACATGATAACCATCAACGGTACAAAGATGGGCAAGTCATTGGGTAACTTCATCACCCTCGATGAGTTCTTCACCGGCTCGCACAAACTCTTGTCGCAGGCCTACACCCCAATGACCATCCGCTTCTTCATCCTCCAGGCGCACTACCGCAGCACTGTCGACTTCAGCAACGAGGCGCTGCAGGCTGCCGAGAAGGGAATGCAGCGTCTGCTCGAGGCCTACAAGACACTTGGCGGCCTTGCTGCATCGGGCGAGACAACCGTCGATGTCAAGGATTTGCGCAGCAAGTGCTACGACGCCATGAACGACGATATGAATACCGCACAGGTAATCTCTCACCTCTTCGACGCATCGCGTGCCATCAACCAGCTTGCCGACAAGAAGGCAACCATCAGCGAGGCCGACCTTGCCGAACTCAAGGAGGTGTTCCATCTCTTTGCATTCGACATACTTGGCTTGCGCGAGGAGCAGGGCTCTAACAGTGCCCGCGAAGAGGCTTTCGGCAAGGTTGTCGATATGCTCCTGCAGCAGCGTCAGATAGCAAAGGCAAACAAGGACTGGGCAACCAGTGACAAGATACGCAACGAACTTGCCGAACTTGGCTTTGAAATCAAGGACGGCAAGGAGGGTGCAACCTGGCGATTGAACCGTTAAGCAAGAACAAACAGATGGTATATAAAGTATACATACTGCTTGTGGCATTGCTGCTTGTAAGTTGCAGCGGTGCTCCAAAGAGTAATGCAGTGGCAAAGGAACCTGCTGCCGGGGCTGTGTCGCACAGCAACGCGGCTGCGGTGGTTGAGCCTGCAGCCATTGTGCCAATCTTTGATGCCGACAGTGCATACAGTTTTGTCGCACGCCAGGTCGCTTTCGGGCCTCGTGTCCCGGGAACGGCAACCCACCGCAAATGTGGCGATTATCTTGTAGAGACACTGCGTTCCTATGGTGCCGATGTCCTCACACAGGATGTTGACCTCAAGGCATATAATGGCGACACTTTCAAGGCACGCAATATAATAGCGCAGTTCCAGCCCGGCAAGGAGGAGCGCGTTATGCTTTGCGCCCATTGGGATACCCGTCCCTGGGCCGATTCAGACCCCGACGAGTCCAACCACTATAAGCCAATCCTCGGTGCCAACGACGGTGGCAGTGGAGTTGGCGTGCTGCTTGAGGTTGCCCGCCAGCTCTCAATGAACCCCACAGCAGTGGGAGTTGATATCATCCTCTTCGATGCCGAGGATTACGGCCTGCACGAGAACGATGTCGAGAAATACTCCTCGCTAAGGCACACATGGGCTTTAGGCTCGCAGTATTGGTCATACTTTCCCCACGCAGCAGACTACAGCCCTCGCTACGGCATTCTGCTTGATATCGTAGGCGCTCCCGGTTCGGTATTCCACCAAGAGTACTATTCATTGGAATTTGCCCCGGGTGTAGTGCGTAAGGTATGGCAATGGGCTCACAAGGCAGGCTATCAGGCCTATTTCATCAATGAAGAGGGTGGTGCAATCACAGACGACCACTATTATGTCAACATCACAGCCGGCATACCCTGCATTGACATCATAAACTACGACCCCGAGAGCCCCAACGGTTTTGGTCCTCACCACCATACTGTGAAGGATGATATGGAGTGGATAGATGCCGCTACGCTCAAGGCCGTTGGGCAGACAGTGCTTACAGTAATCTATAACGAGAAATAATGGCTACTATAAAAGAAATACAGGATGATATAATAGCGGAGTTCAATGACTTTGATGATTGGCTCGACCGCTATCAGTTGCTCATAGACTTGGGCAGTGAGCAGCAGCCGCTGCCTGCCGAGTACAAGACCGATAACAACCTCATCGAGGGCTGTCAGAGCCGTGTATGGCTGCAGGCCGATTATGTAGATGGGAAAGTCTTTTTCCGCGCCGAGAGTGATGCGCTCATTGTAAAGGGCATTGTCTCGCTCTTGATAAAGGTCTACTCGGGCCGCACCCCCGATGAGATCCTTGAAAACGAACCCTACTTTGTTGAGGCTATCGGTCTCAAGGAGCACCTCTCCCCAACACGCAGCAATGGCCTCCTGGCAATGATAAAGCAGATGAGGCTCTACGCCCTTGCCTTCAAGGCAAAGAACTGATTTGAACTGAAAGGTGAAATGTGAAATGTGAAAACTGAAAACCAACTTGTTAAGTTTAAATCATACAAAAGTCGGGTAAAACTAAAAGCACGAAGTTAACTTCGTGCTTTTAGTTTTAACCTTTCCGCTTTCCGCTTTCCGCTTTCCGTTTTCCGCTTTCCGTTTTCCGCTTTCCGCTTTCCGCTTTCCGCTTTCCGCTTCCCGCTTCCCGCTTTCCGCTTTCACCTTTCCGTTTTCCGCTTTCACCTTTCCGTTTTCCGCTTTCACCTTTCC
>JAZLBZ010000064.1:0-8141 GCA_045613945.1 Bacteroidaceae bacterium | reverse complement strand
CATCTCTACAATGGAGCACCACAGCAATATTGTCCCCTGGCAGATGCTGCGCGACCGCATAGGCATTGCACTGCGCATCATTCCGTTGAAAGATGACTGCACGCTCGACCTCGAGGCATACAAGGGGCTCATCAACGAGCGCACCCGTCTTGTGAGCGTAGCACACGTATCGAACGTGCTTGGCATCACCAACCCTGTAAGGGAGATTATAGACATAGCACACAGCAAAGGTGTTCCCGTACTCATTGACGGAGCGCAGAGCACCCCGCATATAAAAGTAAACGTTCAGGAACTCGACGCCGATTTCTTTGCGTTCAGCGGCCACAAGGTCTATGCCCCCACAGGCATCGGCGTGCTCTACGGCAAGGAGAAGTGGCTCAACGCAATGCAGCCCTATCATGGCGGCGGCGAGATGATAAAGACCGTACGCTTTGAAAAGACCACCTACAACGAACTGCCATACAAGTTCGAGGCCGGCACCCCCGACTACATCGGCGCCATAGCACTTGGCAAGGCACTCGAGTGGGTAGAAGGCATTGGCATTGAGAAGATTGCCGCCCACGAGCACAGCCTCACACAATATGCTCTTGAAAAACTACGCCAGTTGCCCGGCATGCGCATATTTGGCAACCCCGACGGCTCGGCAATCTCGTTCCTTGTGGGCGACATACATCCTGCCGACATGGGTACAATCCTTGACCACTTGGGTATTGCAATACGCACAGGCCACCACTGTGCCCAGCCGCTCATCGAGGCGCTTGGCATCCCAGGCACCGTGCGCGCATTCTTTGCCGCATACAACACAAAAGAGGAGGTCGATACACTAATAAAAGGCATCGAAAGAGCCATAAAGATGTTTGCCTGATGCTAAAGCCCTACCAGACAGCAGGAATAATTGAAGCCGGATGCGACGAGGCAGGTCGCGGATGCCTTGCCGGCGATGTATATGCAGCGGCAGTAATCCTACCACCCGATTTTAGCAACGAGTTGCTAAATGATTCAAAGCAACTCACCGAGACACAACGCTACCAGTTGCGCGAGGTCATAGAGCGCGAAGCCGTTGCATGGGCAGTAGGCATTGTCACCGCCGAGGAGATTGACAAGATAAACATCCTGCGCGCATCAATCCTTGCCATGCACCGCGCTGTCGATGGTTTGAAAACACGCCCACAGCACCTGCTCATCGACGGAAACAAGTTCACCCCCTACCCTGGCGTAACACACAACACAGTTGTAAAGGGCGACGCAACGTATATGAGCATTGCCGCAGCATCCATCCTCGCAAAGACCTACCGCGACGACTACATGATGCGCCTGGCGCAGGAATACCCAATGTACGACTGGCAAAGCAACAAAGGCTACCCCACAGCCAAACACCGCGCCGCAATCCGCGAGCATGGCGTGACACCCTATCACCGCATGTCGTTCAACCTATTGGGCGAAGAACCGAAACAGTTGGAACTGGCGTTTGAGTAAAGATTGCTTCGCAATACCTGTCATTCTGATGGAGTGAAGCGACTGAATAATCTCTTTTATAATTGCTCCCCTATCAGGGGAACTGTTGCACAGCAACTGAGGAGTGCTTCGTGTCAGTCCCATTTACGTTTTTACCTTTTGAGTCTTTTAGCCCTTAATCACTCTTAGCCATTTAATGCTTTACACACATAACAAAATTGTTCCCCACGCAAATGCGTAGGGAACAATCATTTTCTTGTAGGTGCAGACCGATATGTCTGCCCAATAATCTTCAATTATTTTACAAGCACCTTTTTACCATTGACGATGTATATTCCATTTGTTGGATATTCCACCTTGCGACCTTGCAAATCGTAGATAATTTTAACCCTTCCGTCTTCACCTTTCACCTCATCAATGCCGGTTGAACCTGGGAAGTACATACCCAAAGACTTACTGTAGGCTGCGCCTTGCTTGAGGCTGACGGCTGGGAGGTATGCCTTGTGTCCGTTGTTGAGGAATGCTTTCTGTTGCTCCTTTTCTTCGCCGATTGTCTGATTCATATCGGCTTTGCAAAGCTCGGCCTTGCCGTCGTTTGTAGAGAGCACAAATGCCTCTTCTGTTACATGTTCCGCAGCTACTGTTCCCATAAACAGGCTACTTATTTCAATTGATGCTTTCTCTATAATCTCAAACTCATATACTCCGGGCTGTGCGTTAAGGACAACACCAACGCCTGCAGGAATCACATTCTCCTTTATCTCGGTGAGCCCAACCCAATTCTCGTGTACATCACTTTCGGCAAGGTAATATGCAGTGACACCATCGGGAACAGAAACCGGCACCTGGGCATAGAATGTAGCATATCCTGTATCGCCGATAGTCACGCCGTATGATGTCACCTGGGAATCATATATTTTGGTACCTGTGTGAACACCTACATAGACACCCAAATAGACATCATTGTCGTTCACCGAGTTGATTGAGAGATAGAGTTTCTGCATGCCGGCAAAGCGGAATCCCTCCTTGCCGCCAGTCTGCACATACTCAAATTCAGAGGGGGTGCTGTCCAGCACAACAGTTCCCTGCTTGTTATGTTTGTTGGTATTGTCGGCCTCGGCGGAATAAACATACTTTCCGTTTGCAATGTTCCTGATAACAAATGTGAAGTTCCCCTCTTTGAAGCGAGGATATATGCTCCACAACGCATTCAAATCAACCGGATAGGTATTGTTGTTTGTCTGTACCTTTACATCATTGCCAACTGCACGCCACACCTTGCTCTTCTCGCTAAAGAATGAAATGAGTATCTCATTTGGTGTCTCGCCAACCTTTGACACAATAAAAGGGAAGACGATTGTAGCCTCATAATTGCTGCCGTTCCATTTCTCGTTGACTAGCTCATAGCCATAGACTCCGGTAAACACAGGCCTGTCAACACCCACTGTACCCGTATATGCACCACTATAGACATTGCCGGCTTCATCGGTAACTGTATATGATGCTTCCTTGCTAGGCTCTACATACTCCACAAAATTCCACATTGACGGAAGAATTGCAACACCCTTGTCGTCCACATTGTACCAGGTCACCAAGTTGGTGTGGTCACCGGGGTTATGGGCACACGACATTGACCTTGTTGAGAGGTCGGCGAGTTCAACAGCCGAGATATAATAGCGGCCGTCGCTCTCCTTGTAGACATAAACAACCGACTCGGTGCTGCTCATCGCCCAACGTCCACTTTGCGCGGTTGTGCCGGTAAGGTAGCGGCCCGTACTGCTGTTCTTGAACGAATAGCAATTCGCACTCTTCTTTGAAACCACCCACGCACTGCCGGCTACATCGGTTCCTAGCGTTGTAGCCTGCGCATTGTCGTTACCATTGTCTATTATGTATTTCTGTGGGGCGGTATAGTTCACATTAAGAATCTGATACACTGTGCCATCGGTCAACACGCCCGCCTGTGGTTCTTCGGGTTCCACAACAATTTCCTTGAACCTTGCAACGTATTGTACATTTGCAGTAACAGCAAACGAATATTCAGTTGAGTTGCTCACTAACGCTCCACTATGGTACCAGCCGTCGAATGTATATCCATTGTTTGCGGTAGCCGACAATGTCACCTGTGCCTTTTCCTCAACAGTAGCCGAAGCACCCTTGCCATTGACAGCAACAACGCCGCCGTCTGCAGGCTCGGCAGTAACAGCCACTGTATATGTCACCACAGGCTCCGGCGCAGAGCCACCACCTGTAACGGTGAAACCACCACCGTTTACAGGAGAAAGTGTGGTAAGCGTGTATGCAACACCGCCAATCTCCTCTACCTTGATTATACCGCCACGCATTGAGCGCACTGCTGTAACGAAATCGACATCAACTGCACCAACATTCACATTGGGCAACACAACAGCGCAGCTGCCATCTGTCGCAGGCACCGACTCGGCAAGCACATAGTCAAATGACTGGCCGTAGTTTGTTGACATAGTAATGCGCACGCGGCAATCCTTTGTAAAATAGTTGCTGTTCACGCCCCATGTCACGGTCACAGTCTCCCCTGCCGAATAGTTGTTCTGCAGCGGAGTGAGCGATGCATTGAAAGCGGTTCCGCCCACAATCTGCACAGTAGCATCCCAAACAGAATAGTTGCTATAGAAAGGATTGGCTGCGAGAAAATCATAACTGGTAGCAGTTGGCATGTCATTAGCCAGGAAAGCAATAGGATAAGAACCCGCCGACATTGATGGAACATCAGTTCCGTCGGCCACATAATAGGAATCATCGTAATATACATCGGCCCTGTATTTTGGGCTATAGTCTATTACAGCCGTACTTTGGGGAGCCAAAGAGCGGAAATGAGGCACCATTCCGTCCTCGCCATTGACATCATTGATGTTTGCACTGCTGCAGCCGATTGCCGAGTATGTGACAATGTGCTCATCGGTTGCCGACACCGGTATTGCAATGCAGGCACCCTGCGGAATCCTATAGGTTTCCTTCATCACATTGGTATCGAAGACCGGCGCGCTATTGGTAACGCTCTTGTAAGTATAAGCACCTGTAACACCACACTTCACAGACTCCTCGCGTATCAATAGTATTGATGGATAGGAGAAGAACTCGCCCTCGTTATCCATGAGGCTGCCCTCGCCCTGCGCAGTATGGAAATCGGCACCGAACATGTGTCCAAGTTCATGAGCCACAACCCATTTGTCGGTCTTTGCATAGCCATTGCTCTTTGTCGAGGTATTATATGCGCCGTTTCCAATAGAAAGACCGGTATTCTCGTCGTACTCACTCCTGTGATGTATCCACATACCAACATCATAGGTATCAGAGCCCACAGCCTCGTCAGTGAGTTCAGTACCGAAATTCACATTGTATATGCTTTCATCAATCATATTGGGCTGCGACATCACAAGACGGCTGTCCTCAACAACATCAAAGCATATACCAAGTGGCACAAACATACGGTTGGCGTAATCCTCACACTCACGCCAAAAACTCAGCACTTTGTTATAGTCACTGTCAAGGTCCTGCTGGAAAGCCGACACCGTAACAGGCAATGCCAAACGATAATAGCGCATGTTATTGTCACCGGGAATGGCATTCTGTGCAACGCCACGTGTCTGTGCTGTAGCCAAAGTAAGCACGAACATCAAGAATGCAAGAACTACAAATCCTTTCCTTTTCATTTTATATAAATTTAATTATTGCAAAATAACAAAAAATAAAGCACAAAACCGCTTATAATACATTATTTAACAACCGGGCAGGTTTTTAGAAAAAGAACAGAAGAACAAAATTGTAACCAGCGGAACATTGGTTCATGTACTTCAGTGCACATATATAGAAATTATAAAAGATTATACATTAATATTAACATAAATTCACATTACGACTTTATCTTTTCACACATGTTATAAATTTTCACACGTTTAAAAGAGTATATTTGCATTGTCAAATTAACACTTAATAACGAAAATTGAACACAAAATGAGAAAAATTACTACATTCATTATCGCAGCATGCTGTGCTGTAATGACATTCACAAGCTGTGAAGTTGAAAAGAGCGCCAATAACCTTGTAGGAACATGGGAGCTCAAGTCAACAACTACCTATTATGAAAATGGAGAGACCGAGACAACAAAGCCAGCAGAGGGCGAGTGGCAGAAATACACATTCACACAAAGTGCAGTGACAATTACATCGAACGATGTGCCAAATAGCGTCGCACTCCCCTACACAGTAGAAGATGACAATATTGTCATTGGCATTTATGGTGTTGGTTCCAAGTTGGAGATTGAGGCTCTCACAAACAATACTCTAAAGATAAGGACAAACAACCCCATTGAAAGCGAAGATGGGATTGACTATACAATCAGCACATACAAGAAAATCTAACAACACTGTTCAATAGACAAGCAATGAGCATCCACATCCCAAAAGATGTGGATGCTCTGTTTATACGAAATCATTCTATTTCATTCAAATGCATCCATAGGCGAGCACCCCCCGCCCCTACAATATCATAACCAAACCCTCGGTTTTATACAAACCTTCCCCCCTCCGCGCACATATACAAAAAAAACAAGCGGCTCACTTTTGGTGAACCGCTTGCCATTCTATTTAAGTTTCAATTACTCAGCACGGAGTGTGAAACGCTGGAAGCCTGTAGCTGTAAGCTCCTTGTCGAAGCCCTTCAAGAATTCAGCAACAGAAATCTTCTCGTTCTGGCAGTAGCCCTGCTGGAGCAAGCAAACCTCCTTGTAGTACTTCTGGATACGACCGTCAGCGATGCGAGCGATCATAGCCTCAGGCTTACCCTCCTCACGAGCCTTCTCCTCAGCAACAACGCGCTCCTTAGCAATCAAAGTAGGATCGAGGTCCTCGTTTGTGAGTGCAAGAGGTGCAGAAGCAGCAATCTGCATAGCAATCTCGTGACCAGCCTCAGCGTTGTCCTGTGACAATGCTACCATTGTACAGAGCATATTCTTCTTCTGGTGGTTATATGTGTAAACATTCTCAGCAACGAGAGTCTTGTAACCGTCAAGCTCCATCTTCTCGCCAGTGATACCTGAACGAGCTACGATAGCGTCCTGAACAGTACCCTCACCCAATGGAAGAGCCTTAACCTCATCGAGAGTAGCACACTTAGCAGCTACTGCAGCGTCAAGGATGTCCTGTGTCAACTTAACGAAGTCAGCACCCTGAGCAACGAAGTCGGTCTCGCACTTCAAAGCGATGATGGCAGCGAAACCATTCTCAGCCTTAACGAGTACACAACCCTCAGAAGCCTCGCGGTCGCTACGCTTAGCAGCTACCAACTGACCCTTCTTACGGATAATCTCGATAGCCTTGTCAAAATCGCCCTCACCCTCGGTCAAAGCGTTCTTGCAGTCCATCATACCAGCTCCTGTCATTGCGCGGAGCTTGGCAATATCAGCCATTGTTACAGCCATAGTATTTTCTGAATTTTAAAAGTTAATGAATAAGTGAGAATTACTCAGCAGCCTCCTCAGCCTTAGCAGCGCGAGCCTTTGTAGTGCGGCGACGTGGGGCCTTCTTTGCCTCAGCGTTCTCCTCGTTCTCCTCAACAGCGTCAACCTTCTCAACCTTACGCTCCTCGAGACCCTCAGCGATTGCTGCGCAGCAAGCGTCGAGGATAACCTCTACTGACTTTGTTGCATCGTCGTTAGCTGGGATTACGAAATCTACATCGTTAGGATTAGAGTTTGTATCAACGATTGCGAATACGGGGATACCAAGACGGTTAGCCTCGTGAACAGCGATGTGCTCCTTCATTACGTCAACAACAAAGATTGCTGAAGGAAGACGTGTCAAGTCTGCAATAGAACCGAGGTTCTTCTCGAGTTTAGCACGCTGACGAGAAATCTGGAGAATCTCACGCTTAGAGAGGTTAGAATATGTACCGTCTGTTGTGAGTTTATCGATTGTTGCCATCTTCTTCACAGCCTTGCGGATTGTTGGGAAGTTTGTCAACATACCACCTGGCCAACGCTCGATAACGTATGGCATACCTACTGACTGTGCTTTCTCAGCAACAATCTCCTTAAGCTGTTTCTTTGTTGAAACAAAAAGAATCTTCTTACCGCTCTTTGCGATCTGCTTCAAAGCCTCAGCAGCTGTCTCAGTCATAGCTGCAGTCTTGTGCAAATCGATGATGTGGATACCGTTACGCTCCATGAAGATATAAGGAGCCATTGCAGGGTTCCACTTACGTTTCAAGTGACCGAAGTGTGCACCGGCCTCAATCAAAGTTTCAAATGTAATTCTAGACATTTTGTTTAAATTTTTAAATCGTTTACCTTCTTTTTAATTAAATTCTTTAACCAACCTCCCGGGTAGTCCACCACTGAAAGGGTGAAGTCCCGAGCGGTTTAGATACTAAACGTATATTTCGAGACCGAATATTAACGTTTACTGAACTGGAATCTACGACGTGCCTTTGGCTGACCTGGTTTCTTACGCTCAACCTCACGAGCATCGCGAGTAAGGAAGCCCTCAGCACGCAAAGCCTTCTTGTCCTCAGCGTTGATCTTAACCAAAGCACGAGCAATTGCAAGACGCAATGCCTGTGACTGGCCAGTGTAACCGCCACCGTTCAAGTTAACTTTGATGTCATACTTCTCAACAACATCCAAAGCAGCGAGTGGCTGCTTAACCAC
>JAZLBZ010000063.1:0-9738 GCA_045613945.1 Bacteroidaceae bacterium | reverse complement strand
GGATTAAGTTATAAGATTAAGGAGGTTTATTATGTACGATGACAACAATGATATAAAGAAAAGACAAGTAGAAGTTCTCAAAGAAGGTTTAGAACTACAGAATGATGTAAACGAATTTGCAAAAGAAATAAATAAGGGCATTTCTGATATAAACAATGCTTTATTTGGTAATAATATAGTACAGATGCGTGAGTGTGCTATTTCAATTAAAAGAAAATACCCACTATTTTATTGTTATCTCCCTAAGCAAGTTCTTCCATTCATACCTTCTATTCTAATTGAAGATATGGAATATGGACAAATACGCATAGTCCTTATAGCAGAGATTAATGCACTGCGAAATATGGTAGATGGTTATGGATTATCGCAAGGTATTAAGAAGGGTTTAGAACTTGCAGTAAAATGGCGTATAGAAGATATTATGAAAAAATAAGATTGCAGTTCCCATTTGTATATAGCAATAATTATATACCTTTGCATCAAAGTAGGAACTCGACTCTGCGAGACACTGCAAAATGGTGCAGAATTTAGGTGGAGCAATAGCGGGAGATTACGTTTGGAGTATTTCTTTAATGCGAAGATATAGAGCCATTTAGAGATGGAACTCATTTTCTGGTGGCACCACTTGAAAGAGAAGCAGTTATCTGAAAAGATAGTTGCTTTTTTTTGTTGTGTTTTCAGTTGAATTAGCTGCTAAAGTTAAACCAAGAGTTAAACTGGGAATATATTAAACGCAAGGATTGTCTTGTTTGCAAATTTCAATCCAAGTAAAATATAGTAAGGTCTATTGTATCAAGCCGTTATGCCCAATTTGGGCATAACGGCTTTGTTTGTATTGTGTTTTATACCCTTGGGTATAATTTTATCGTTTATGCGGTATTTTATTCCCGATGAGGTATAATTTCTTTCTGTTCGCATCAAAATATGACGCGAATAGACGGCGTAATCGCTTCATTTGGGGTGAAAATTGTTGGGTTCGACAATCTTCAATTGGTTAGTGTGCTAACCAACTGAAGATGTCACAAGTTGTCTGCAAATTGTAGTCAACTGAAATATGTTGCCCTGCGCTCGTTGCAAAATGCTCAAACAAGTTTGGCATTTCACTCGCTTGCACTATCTTTATAGAATTTATATGAACATATGCTGCGCTCGTTGTAAAATGCTCAAACAAGTTTGGCATTTCACTCGCTTGCACTATCTTTGTCTTTTGAACAATTTACAGAACAATTATTTATGGAAAACAAGAAAAAACACGGTTTCAAGGAGTGGGTGTTGGCTACACGTCCCTGGTCTTTTCCGGCGTCGGCGATGCCGGTGTTGGTGACTTTGGCATATCTTAACTGGTGCGACTACAAGATTAATTGGATTGCCGGTGTTTGGGCGCTGCTCAACATTGTTATATTCCACGCTGCGGGCAATACCTGGAGCGATTATTTCGACTACAAGAAGGGTGTTGACCGCGAGGATGCCATTGGTGGCATGTCTATCGTAAGCGGTCAGTTCCAGGCTGGCGAGATAAAGGGGCTTGCGTGGTGTTTGCTCTCTGTTGCTGTTGTGGCGGGCATTGGGCTTATGCTGTATGCGGGCTTGCCTGTCCTCTATTTCGGTTTGGCGGGCAGTGTGCTCATCATGCTCTATCCCTGGCTCAAGTATCATGCTTTGGGCGATTTGGATATCTTCCTCACATACTCGGTACTGCCGATTCTTGGTACATCGTTTGTGGCGACAGGCTATTTGCACAAGGAGGTTCTGTGGCTGATGCTCCCAATAGGTCTCATTACCGTTGGTATTCTGCACGTGAACAATGCGCGTGACATTGAGCAGGACAAGCGTGCGGGCATAAAGACTTTTGCAATGCTCATTGGCAAGCGTGCGTCGGTTGTATTCTACATTGCCGAGTTGATGTTGCCTTTTGTGGCCATTCTTGTTGCTGTCATTTGCGGTGCAATGCCCTGGTGGGCGTTGGCGGTTGTGGTGGCCTTGAAGCCTGCGATAGACAACTGTCGCGCTATGCTCAAACTCCCCGCCGAGGGCATGAAGGCGCTCATTGGTGTTGATGAAAAGACTGCGCAGTTGCAGCTGATGTTCAGTCTTTTGTTGTCGATATCTCTTTTTGTGACTGCAGCTCTATGATGCGCCGTCTGGTCTTTACAATAATACTTGCGGCAGTGCTGTGGACTGTTATGTTCAGTCCCTGGACTGCTCCGCACGTAGACTTCTGGTGGATGATGACAGGGTCGGCCTGCACGCTGTCGCTCTGTGCAACGCTGTTTGCGCCGGGGTGGTGGAAGAGGGTGCACCTTAACACTGCCAACATCCTGTGGGGCATTGCTATTGCAGTTGCACTGTGGGGCGTGTTTTGGGTTGGCGACAAACTCTCGCAGCTTATGTTCGACTTCGCTCGCCAGCAGGTCAATATCATCTATAGAATGAAAGAGGGCGAGTCGCCCTGGCTGCTCACTGCACTGATGCTCTTTCTCATTGGTCCTGCCGAGGAAATTTTCTGGCGCGGATATGTGCAGGAGAATCTCTCAAAGAAGTGGAATGCAAACATGGGCTTTGTTGTGACAACGCTTATATATGCGCTTGTACACGCGGGCTCGTTTAACTTCATGCTCATTATGGCGGCTCTTGTAGCCGGCGCGGCATGGGGCTTGCTTTACCGTCTGTTCCCCAAGTATTTTGCGGCGATAATTATTTCGCACGCGCTGTGGGATGTGGCGGTGTTTGTGTGGTTTCCGATAATGTAAAGTTGTTTAAAAGGCACGATTTCGTCGTTACGCTTGCCAACAAAATCCTCATTTACGTTTAGTAAACTGCGGTTTTGTCAGGCTTCGCAAGCCTTGAACTCGTACCTTTTAAATCAACTTTGATAAATATAAGTTGCTCTTTTGTTTATATGTCATTCTGAACGTAGTGAAGAATCTCTCCATAATAGATATTTCGCTTTGCTCAATATCACATACCTGGAGTATTTAATTGCTTGATATTAAAATATGGCAAAGGAAAAATCGGTTTTTCTGTGTAACGATTGTGGCTACGAGTCGCCAAAGTGGGCGGGCAAGTGTCCTGCTTGCGGTGCGTGGAACAGTTTTGTTGAGAAGGTGGTGAGGAATGCGCCGGCATCGCGTGTGTCGCTTGCGACAGGCGATAAACCGCAGGTGCGCCCAATGCTCATTGACGATGTGGCAACCGACGCGCTGCCGCGCATTGACATGCGTGACGGCGAACTGAACCGTGTGCTTGGCGGTGGCCTTGTGCCAGGCTCGCTTGTGCTGCTTGGTGGTGAACCGGGCATTGGAAAATCGACACTGGTGTTGCAGACAATCCTGGGTATGCCCGACCGCAAGGTGCTTTATGTGTCGGGCGAGGAGAGCGTGCAGCAGATAAAACTGCGTGCCGACCGCATTGTGCATGAGCGTGGCAACTGTCATATTGTGTGCGAGACATCACTGGAGACAATATTTGTACACATAAAGAACGTGCAGCCCGAACTGCTTGTAATTGACTCAATACAGACAATGTGCAGCGAGGCGGTAGACTCTTCGCCGGGCAGCATGGCGCAGGTGCGCGAGTGTACCGCCATGCTCCTGAAGTTTGCAAAGGAGAATAACGTGCCTGTAATACTCATAGGTCACATAACAAAGGACGGCGCCATTGCCGGCCCAAAGATACTTGAGCACATTGTGGACGTGGTAATACAGTTCGAGGGCGACCAGCACTACCTCTACCGTGTTCTGCGTTCAATAAAGAACCGCTTTGGCAGCACTGCCGAACTTGGAATATATGAGATGCGCCGCGAGGGGTTGCGACAGGTGACCAACCCGTCGGAACTGCTGCTGAGCGAGCGTCACAAGGGAATGAGCGGCGTGGCGATAGCATCGGCCATTGAGGGCGTGAGCCCATTCCTCATTGAGGCACAGGCGCTGGTGAGCACTGCGGCATATGGTACTCCGCAGCGCTCGGCAACTGGCTTTGACGGCCGCCGCATGAATATGCTGCTGGCTGTGCTTGAGAAGCGCGTGGGCTTTAAACTGGCGCAGAAGGATGTATACCTGAATATTGCCGGCGGCTTGCGCGTGAACGACCCTGCCATTGACCTTTCGGTAATAAGCGCCATCCTCTCGAGCAACATGGATGTTGAGATTGAACCTACAATATGCATGGCCGGCGAGGTGGGTCTCTCGGGCGAGATACGCCCGGTGAACCGCATCGAGCAGCGCATTGCCGAGGCTGCAAAACTTGGCTTCAAGCAAATAATTGTTCCGCGCAGCAACCTCAAGGGGCTCGATGTCTCGCGCTTTGGCATTGAGGTGTTGCCGGTTGGAAAGGTCGAAGAGGCCTTCAGGTTAATTTTTGGATAAAAAAGGATGAGAGTTTTGACCTTTGACAACATCGTCTTTTCGCGACCCGCAGGGCACGACTTATATCCGTGCTGCCTGCGACCTATCGCTGCCAATGTTGTCGAACCCTCGGTTTAGTTAACCCTCGGCTTTCCGTTTTCACTTTTAACCTTTCAGTTTAATAAATATGGTACACGAATTTCAGTTAAGGGTGCAGCCCTATGAGGCGGCCAACGAGCAGTCGCTAGCACGATATATTGCCCGCGAGAAGGGCATGGACGAGCGCACGATAAACGCAGTGCGCGTGTTGCGCCGCAGCATTGATGCACGCCAGCGCACAATATATATAAACCTCACGGTGAGGGTTTTTGTTAACGAGATGCCTCCTGCCGATGAGTTCACGCCACGTGAATATCCCAACGTAGAGGGCAAGCGCCCCGTGATTGTAGTGGGTGCGGGTCCGGCAGGTCTTTTTGCGGCACTCAAACTCATTGAGAACGGCTTGCGCCCCATTGTTGTGGAGCGTGGCAAGGATGTGCGCACACGCAAGGTTGACCTTGCAAACATTTCGCGCACGCACACTGTGAACCCCGAGTCGAACTACTGCTTTGGCGAGGGTGGTGCAGGTGCATACTCCGACGGCAAACTCTATACCCGCAGCAAGAAGCGCGGTAGCATTGAGGGCGTGCTCAACATCTTCTGCCAGCATGGCGCAAGCCCCACAATTCTTGCCGATGCCCATCCGCACATCGGTACCGACAAACTGCCACGTGTGATTGAGAATATACGTAACCGCATAATAGAGTGCGGCGGCGAGGTGCGTTTTGAGACACGTATGGAAGAGATACTCCTGAGCGGTGGCAAAGTGTGCGGTATACGCACCAGCAATGGCGAGGTGCTTGCCGATGCCGTCATCCTTGCAACAGGGCACTCTGCAAAGGATGTCTATCGTTGGCTTGGCAGCAATAACATAGCACTTGAGGCCAAGGGCTTTGCTGTGGGAGTGCGCTTGGAGCATCCGTCCGAACTCATTGACCAGATACAGTACCACTCGCCAAAAGGCCGCGGCAAATACTTGCCTGCTGCCGAGTACAGTTTCACTACACAGGTGGGTGGACGTGGTGTCTACAGTTTCTGTATGTGCCCCGGTGGTGTGGTAATCCCCTCGGCTTCGGCAGCACAGGAACTGCTTGTCAACGGTATGTCGCCATCGCATCGTGGCGGCGCGTGGAGCAACTCGGGAATGGTGGTGCAGATTAACCCCGAGGATGTGCTGCTGCCCGAGATGCAGATTGACTGCGACGGCATTGACCCTGTAGCCGATGACTCGCCCTTGCGCGTGATGAACTTCCAGGAGCGCCTTGAGCGTCTTTGCTGGGTGATGGGTAACCGCAAGCAGACAGCGCCTGCACAGCGAATGACCGACTTTGTGCGCGGCAAACTCAGTTACGACCTGCCACGCAGTTCATACGCTCCGGGGCTCATCTCTTCGCCCCTTCACTTCTGGCTGCCAAAGTTCGTTTCAACTCGCTTGCAACGCGGCTTTGAACAGTTCGGCCGCATGTCGCGCGGTTTCCTCACAAGCGAGGCAACAATGATTGGTGTTGAGACACGCACGTCATCGCCAGTGCGCATTGTGCGCGACAACGAGACACTGCAGCACGTGACCGTTAAAGGCCTCTTCCCCTGTGGCGAGGGTGCCGGCTATGCCGGCGGCATTGTCTCGGCAGCAGTGGATGGCGAGAGGTGTGCAATTGCGGCAAAAGAGTATCTGGCGTGAATTGTTCAGTGGAGATAAAACAACTTTTATGAAAAAACAAATCATATTATTGCTACTGTTTATATGCTGCAGTGTTACTGCCTTTGCGCAGCAGGAACTTGAGTTCTCGGTTGCGGATTTCGCCGAGAAACCGTTTGACACATCGGCCACCGATGCCCGCTACAAGGTTGTAGATGGCAATGGCAGCCTGTTCTCAATCATTAAACTTGTTGCTGCGACTCCCAATGATGACCTGCGTGCCTACTCTTTTGACTTTGGCCTGTGCGAGAGCCGTGTCAAGAGTGTAGATGGCGAGGTGTGGGTGTATGTTCAGCGCAATGCAATGCGTGTGACAATAAGGCGCGAGGGGTACAAGACTCTGAAGTATGAACTGAACTCAACAGTGCAGCCTGGCAAGGTCTATGAACTGACGCTGTCGGCTGCGCCGCGTGTCGTGAAGAAAAGGTATCTCCTTTTCAAGGTGTTGCCGGTTGACTCAAAGGCTCAGATTTTTTATAAGGCCGAGGGCGATGCTGATTACAAGCCATTCGGCGATGCTCTTGTTAATGACGATGGAATGCTGTCGAACAAATTGGTTCTTGGAAGGTATTATTACAAGATAGTCTCCAAGATATACCACTCGTCAGAGGGTATCATCGAACTTACCGATGAAGATGAAACATATACCGAGACAGTGACTCTAAAACCGAATTTTGGAACTGTTACCTTGACTGCTGTAGAAGGCGGTGAAATATATGTTGATGGCAAGCGCAAGGGTGTGGGTTCATGGACAGGCAAACTCTCGCCTGGGTACTATGATGTGGAGTGCCGCAAGGAGAACCATCGCAATAGTGTTGAGAGTATAGAGGTGAAGGAGGGTGGTGTAACCGAAATGATACTGAAGTCTCCGGTTTCCATAACCGGTACGCTCGACATTGTCTCCAATCCATTGGAGGCGACGGTTAGAATAGATGGGAAGGAGTACGGCAAGACCCCTTCTCAAATAAAGAATCTGCTTGTTGGTTCTCATGCGGTAGAGGTTTCAAAACCAGGGTATAAGGCAAAGACATTAACTGTTGACATAAAGGAAAACGAGACAACAGAGCGCAGCGTTACGCTTGAAAAGAGCGTTGCGGTCAAGGAGGTCAAGAAAACTGCAGATGCCCCAAGAAAAAATGCCTCTCGCGGACAAAGGAATAGTGCATATATTGAACTTGCCGGTTCGGTTGGACGTCTTATGGATATTGGTCTCAATGCCGGTGCCTATTTCTCAATGTTCAATATTGAAGCATATGGGTATTATGGCCTGCAGAGTGGAACATTCCGCTCCAATCGTATTTCGCCATTATCATATGGCGGAAAGATTGGTGTTGCTATACAAGCCGGCAAGAGTTTTGCCTTTACACCGCAGTTTGGCGCGGGTGCAATGATGGCCTGGGGTGGAGGTACAGAATCCACAGACGGTGTCGATATTTCTAACCACACACGTGTAACAATTGCAACATTGTCGTTAGGCGCGCGTTGCGAATACTTTATTACCAGGCATCTTGGCGTTTCCGTAACACCGGAGTATACATGGGGCTTTGAATCTGAAAATATGAACTGGCTTGCCGAGCATTGTTCTATTGTAAAACAATGGTGTGGTGGATATAATCTGCGTTTAGGATTCTACTATAATTTCTAGTCTGGATTCCCTTTCGCATAAAAGAAACCCCAAAAGTTAGACAAAAAACTTTTGGGGTTTATTTCAAGACCACCCAATTTTCGTTGTGTGTAAATGAAAAGTAAAATTTATTCCTCTATCCAACTTCCAAGCAGTTCCATCTCTCCTTCGGGGCAAATCTTGAGCCCGGTAGTTGTTGCCGGTACAAGAATGCTCTCGCCCTGATGGATGTTTATTGTCTGTCCGTTGCTGTCGGTGATGGTTCCCTTGCCTGCCGTGCAGATGAGAATCACGAACGAGTCAAGTTCGCCAAGCGGCATGTCGTACTCCTTTGTCAAGCGATAGATATCGGTTGTAAAATAGCGGCACGATACAAGTTGTGTTGCCTTGTCGGGCTGTGCGTCGTAGTATGTGCGGTAGTCGGGCAGCACGGTGTAGTCTATTGCGCCCTTGCTCATCTCTGTGTGCAGTTCGCGTGGATTGCCGTTGTCGTCGCAACGGTTGAAATCGTAGATGCGGTAGGTGATGTTCGATGTCTGCTGAATCTCGGCAATGAACGCTCCGGCACCTATTGAGTGGATGCGGCCTGCCGGCAGGAAGAATACATCGCCCTTGTGGATGTCGTACTCCTTCAAGAGGTCGGTAATGGTGTTGTCGGCAATGCTCTGCTCATACTCCTCTGGGGTAACCTGCTTGGCAAAACCCGAACGCAGGCGTGAGCCCGGGTCTGCATCAACAACATACCACATTTCGGTCTTTCCCTTTGACTGGTGGCGCTCCCAGGCGAGTTTGTCACCCGGGTGAACCTGGATTGAGAGGTCCTGGCGTGCATCGATGAACTTGATGAGCAACGGGAACTCCTTGCCAAAACGCTCGTAGTTGCTCTGGCCAAGCAGCGCGGCTTTGTCGCGTGCAATGAGCTCGGGCAACTTCATGCCGGCGTCAGCGCCCTCGGCAACAACCGACTCGTTATCCTTGACGCCCGAGATTTCCCAACTCTCGCCTACCTGTTTCTTGTCCGACTCTACCTCCTTGTAAGGGATAATCTTGTCTCCGCCCCAAAGCATCGACTTCAATATTGGTTTGAATTTGTACATATTGTGTTTGTTTAATTGTTTGCTTAATTTATCGTTGCAAGTTATGTATTTTTTGTAATTGATACATTGAATATTGTGTTAACGAATGTTAAAAATGGGGGGGGTAAAAAGTGTTGCGCTTTTTGGGATTTTTTACTTATCTTCGCGCCCAAAACAAATTATTCTATGACAAAAAGGATTTTCTTGTCAGTCGTCCTGTTCTTCAGTGCCTTGAATCTGGCTCAGGCACAGGGTATTTGTGGACGTGTAATCAATAGATTGTCTGTACCGGTTGAGGGTGCGAATGTGGTGCTTCAAAGTGCTGATTCGGTTTTTGTGGATGTTGCGTTGACCGATAGTGCCGGTCTCTTCTCTTTCGGGCATAATATGGACAAATTCCGCCTTGTGGTCAATCATATGGCATACCATTCGCGCGAAGTGGAGTGTGGCACGCACTCGGTCGGTGATATTCTCCTTGAACCACAGGATAGGATACTTGGCGAGCTGGATGTTGTTGCGGAGAGGCCATTGGTTAAGGTGGAGAACGGTGCTTTGGCATATGACCTTGAACAGCTCACACGCGACAAGGTAGCCAACAATACATACGAAGCACTTACAAAGTTGCCGGGTGTGAGCGAGAAAGAGGGTAATCTCACTCTTGTTGGCGCAAACTCACTGGCTGTCATAATAAACGGCAAACCATCGACAATGAGTGCCGAGCAGGTTGCATCGCTGCTCAAGAGCACTCCTGTTGGGCGAGTGGAGAAAGTCGAGGTTATGTACAGCGCGCCGCCGCACTATCATATACGTGGTGCTGCACTTAATATTGTACTCAAGAAGGATACGCAATACTCGCTACAGGGTGAGTTGGGCGGTGACTACATAAACCGTTTCAAT
>JAZLBZ010000062.1:0-44195 GCA_045613945.1 Bacteroidaceae bacterium | reverse complement strand
ATCTGTTCCGGTTCTTTGATGGGTATCAACTATAAAGAGATTGAATCCAATAGCGTGGGCTATAAGGAAGACTACGAAATGCATTCAATGGATTTTGAGGAGTTCCTTTGGGCAAAGGGATACAATGAGGATTTTATTGAGGACCTTTATAAGCATATGCTGGAAGTAAAGCCTCTTGGACAATTGCAGATGGATATTCTTATGGAATTGTTCCGTGACTATGTAACTATAGGTGGTATGCCCGAGGTTGTAAACACATACATCAAGAACAAAAACTTTAGCGGCACATTGGCTATTCAAAAGCAGTTGCTAAAGGACTACGAAGAGGACATTACAAAATATGTAGAAGGATTGGATAAAGCAAAAGTAAAGGCTGTATACAACCATATATCAACATTTCTGGCTAAGGAAAACAAGCGTTTCCAAATTACAAAGATTGGCAAGAATGCACGCAACAGAGATTACATCTGTTGTGTGGAATGGCTTGCCGATGCCGGTGTTGTGAACATATGCTATTGTCTGAATCAGCCAGAGCTTCCACTTAAGGGGAACTATGATCCTAAACTATATAAGATTTACTATAAAGACACTGGACTTTTGATTGCATCACTCGATGAAGAAGCTCAAGATGATTTGAGAGCCAATAAGAACCTTGGCACTTACAAAGGAGCCATATATGAAAACATTGTAGGCGATATGCTTGTAAAGCAGGGATATAATCTTTACTACTTTAGCTCCGATAGGCCTTCTCTTGAAATGGACTTCTTTGTGCGCGATGCCGACTCGCTTATTCCTGTAGAAGTAAAAGCCAACGATGGCGCAACTGCATCGCTGAACAAGTTGCTAAGTGATGACAAATATCCTGACGTGAAATACGGTATCAAGTTGGGATATAAGAATATCGGTTTCAATGGCAAATTCTATACATTCCCATACTTCCTTACTTTCCTGTTAAAGAGGTTTGTAGGAGGAAGGGAATAATTTGACATAACTTGATACAATTATTATTCGCACATAACTCATTACACGAACAAATAAAATGTTTTAAAAATTTAGCATTCATAATTTATTATGTTTTTTTCACTTCAAAGGGTTTCGATTGCCTTACGACACACCCACCGTGCGAGTCGTAACTCATTTAGCGACTGTCATTTACGAATCCCCGGTTTCTTATAGGTAAGACGGTCAGTTACTTAGGGTCGGTCTGAATGCATCCGACCCGTTGTAACGACCCAAATGAGAGATACAAAGAACACGTCTACCCCACTCTATACAACGCACCTGACCACATGACAGCATTATCAATTTGGGGGCCGTATGCACTCAGACGCCCAGTTTGCAGTTGGGTTGTTGTCTTAAGTCTTCTTTTTTATATAACCTTTTGACAATGGCCGCTATTCGCCAAATACCTTTTCAACGATAGATTGCGGGATAATCACATCGTATTTATACGGTTCTATTCCATCATAACTAATTATGTCCCAGAACAAATCAATTTTTGCACTATCGTACAGGGCTTCAAGTTTGTCACACGACCAGGATTGTATATAACCGGCCAACCAATGGCTGAAATCGCCGAGTGACTCGTCATAGTCATATTCCATTTCACAGTATTCCTGCAATTTATCCAAGAACACACCTTCTTCGTCGTAAAAGTGGGTTTCCCTTATTGCCTCGGCCAGTGCGACGCGCCAAGCTACAGAATCACAAGTCTCGGACAACTTTTCATAGATTCCGGGGTGCAATTCTTCCAAATTGAGCATCGCCACATTGTGGGTACCTTCCTTTGTCATGATGTCTACCAATATCTGTACCTCGTCGTCAGACAGTTCCACAAATGCAGACTCCACAGGAATCTCAGCATCCCGCTCTGACCAGCCGTCGTACCGATTAAATTTAATCTCGTACTGTGCCATATAAATACCTGTTTTTATTCATATTTATCATCTTTGCCTTAATAAAGACAATATACTATCAGTAACAAAGATAACAAAACCAATCCACATAACATCTCTCGACTCCAACTATAATTAATATTCCAATTGAATTGTAAGACCATCGTAACATACCAGATGTCCTCCAAATGGTTATATGTGTACAACCATTGGGGGAACATTTATCACAAATTCCGGAATTTACTCCACTACCGTCACAGTCATCACCACATCGGTCTTTGGACGGTCACCCATTGAGGTCTCCACTTTCTGTATTGCCTCGACAACATCCAGTCCCTCCTCTACCTCACCGAACACGGTATATCCGCCATCAAGGAATGGAGTGCCACCCTGCGTGGTGTAAACATTCACCTGTTCGGGGGTGAATGCCGGTGCCCCCATCTCCTTGCTCTTATCCATTGCCATTTTAGCCAACTTGTCCTGCAGTTGCATCAGCCCCTCGCGATCGCGGTTGCGGCGAAGGTTCATAATCTCCTCGCGACGCTCCATTGCAAGCGCATTGAAGATGTTCTGCTCCTGCTGCATCTTCATCTGGTGCTCCAGTTGCTTTAGTTCGGCAGCCTTATAGACCTTTCCCCAAACAATGTAGAACTGACTGCCACTACTCTCTTTTGTTGGGTTCACCTCATCGCCCAAGCGTGCTGCGCTCAAAGCACCACGCTTGTGAAAGAGCGCAGGCTGAATCTCGGCAGGCACATTATACCCAGGACCGCCGCTGCCAAGGTTCTTTCCCGCAGAGGCACCCTTGCTCTCAGGATCACCACCCTGAACCATAAAGTCCTTTATTACACGGTGGAACAATGTTCCGTCATAGAAACCCTCGGAAGCAAGTTTCAGGAAATTGTCGCGGTGCAAAGGAGTCTCATCGTAAAGGCGCACAGTGATGTCGCCCATTGTTGTTGAAATTTTTACTTTTGCCATAATATTTATCAATATAGTTTATTTACAGTCAATGCAGACGCACAATGCGCTCCTGTACCGGATAATACACCAATGTGTGGGTAACATCGACGCCTGATGTGCGCAAGGCATGCGCATAGGCCGACAGTTGTGCGTAGTACTTCTTTACATGCTCGTCAATGTCTGTGCCGGGATAGGTCTTATAGTCGACAAGCACGCAATGCTCACCCTTTTCGTCGGTGTAGAACCACAGCAGGTCCATCTCGCCACGCAGATGCCGCCCGCCATCAAGGCGAAGGCCGAAATCGTACTCGTTATATGTGCGGTCACCTGCTCTCTGCGGGAACTGCTCTTGCAACTGGCAATGCAGCCAGTCGGCCGACTGCAGTATCTCCAGAACGTCCAGTTCGGCAGCCAGGCCATAGCCATCAATGACAGAGCGGGCCTTCGCAGTATTCTCGCCTTCGGCACCCTTGCGGTATACAGCAAAGATATCGTGTATGCAAGAACCAATCCATGCATACTTCTCCTCTTTCCATTTATTGCAGGTAATTCCTCTCTTTCCTTTCAAGAAGAGCGAGTGGCCGCTAAAGCCATCAAAGGCCTCAATCTTGCTTGGCGACAGGTATTTCACCTCGCGGGCATCATGCGCGGCAGGCTTGAACACCATACTGTATGCCGCAACAGAAGATGCAGCATCGTCAGGCAAGACATCGGCTATATCAACAGGTGACGAAGGATAGCAGCCCCAGACATTCTCGGACTTTGAATTCTCTATTCCAATATTCTTTAGCCACTTGTATTTATTCTTGCTGCCCTCAATCGTGTATATACAATCCTTTGCCCTGGTCATTCCAACATAGAGCAAACGCCTCTCTTCGCTTTCTACTCGCTTGCGCAGTTCTCCATAGGACGCCAGAGAAACAATATTCTTCTGCAACAAAGAAGGTATTGTCTTGCCGGAGAGGACACAGGGGAAATAACGCAGGTAATACTCCCTTGCAAAAGGGTCGTCAGAGCAGCTATCCTTTACAATCTCACGCACGCACATGAACTGGCGCCTTATCATGTCACTCTCGGACAGAGCATCATTTTCCAACCCCTTCATTATCACCACCGGCCATTCCAGACCTTTTGAACTGTGATAGGTGAGCACCTTTACCGTATTGGATTTGTTGTCCTTCTCCTTGTCGGGCTCAATGCTGTCAAGATAGTAAATGAAGCCGCTGATTGATGTACCCATTCCCATTTGCAGGCACATACGGTCATAGTCATCGGCAATGTGCTGCAATGTCGACAGGTTCTGGCGGCGTATACCCGCATCGCCCCAACGGGCAACAAGGTGCGGCAAATCAATCTTGTAAATGACAGCCCTTACCATTTCGGGTATTGACAGATGCTTTACATCATCCTTCAGGGCAATGAGTTCCTTATATTCAGGAGAATCCTGCATCCAGGCATCCTTGTCGCCCAATGCAGACAAGGATGCAAGACGGTCAATGAGAATTTCCTCAGTAGTCTTGCCCCACAGCAAGCGTAGCAGATTTGCAATTACAAACTTGCTGTCAGGTTCCTGAACAAACTGCAGGATGCTTACCACCAGCTGCACCTCGATACGCTGCATGATGGCATCCTCAGGTTCCGACACAGGTATGCCATACTTGCGCAAGGCATCTACTACTTTCTTACAGTTATCATTCTTGCGACAAAGAATTGCAATGTCACGTGGAGCAATTTCACAGGCCACCTCATCCAGCCTGCCCTGGTGCACCGACATCTTGCTATCCAGAATAGCCTTCACCTTCATGGCCAGGGCATCATCACTGCTATTTTTAAGGTACACAACAGCAGGCGCCTCAATCTCATGCTCGGGCGCTGTGAACTGCGGCGTCAGTTTTATACACAGTTTGTTGATGCCATCACGCTCAAACAGTTCGCCAAAGACATTGTTGACAAGTTCAACAAGAGCCTTGCGTGAACGCCAACTCTTTACCAGGCGGCCCGTGCCAAGATTATCGGGTTTCTCCTCGGGGTGTATCTTGTCATCATCATAGAATTTAAACCTGCTTGAGACAGCATTGACAAGGTCGGTATCGGCCCCTCTAAAGCCATATATAGCCTGCTTGGGGTCTCCCACCCAATAGGAGTGTCCATCCGACTCGGCAATAATCTCTGAAAGCCTGTTAAAAATCTTCAGTTGTATGGGGTTAGAATCCTGGAACTCGTCAACCATAACAATGCGGAAGTTGTCACGTACATACTCGCGCACCTCACTCTCCTCTTCCAGCAAGCGCAGGAATATACGCTCCATGTCATTGTAGGAGATGATATGATTCTCTCGCTTGTACTTGACAAAATCGTCGCGCCACTCTTTGGCAACAGCAAATATCGACCTGATAAAACCCTCTATCACAACCAGATAGGACGAAGATACCAACATCGAGTCCAGCCTTTCGCAAAAATCCGCATAGCCAGGGCATTCTTTTTCTATTTTCGTTTTCCCGCCGACCGGATCAGTAATCATCCCCTCTCTCTTATACAGTTCAAGCAGTTCGATGATTTCATTAAAATTCAGCAGTTTCTTAATTGGGGCACGCTGTTTCTCGGCACGAGAAGTTGTCTTTGTCAAGATATAGTCATAGTAACTTTTAAGATAGCCTTTTAATGCATTAACCTCTCCGTCTGTAATACTGCGGCCGCAGTATACTGCGCGAACGGTTTCAATGCTCTTTTCTATGCTCTCCTCAATATCGTTCACATTGTAGTACTCCATCTTCTCAACAATATTGTTGAGATAGCGCTGCCAAAAGAAATAGTCGGGATGTGAGTAAGCATCTACTATATTGAAACAGTCGCGAAAACGGCGGAAATTCTTCAAATGAACAGCATTCTCCTCTTTCTTGACAATGCCTGCCAGCGACTGGCTCATGTAGAAATCGGCATCACGTTCCGATATGGTCTGCACATCGGCGCCATACTCAAGCAGATACCAGTACTTCTTTATGAAGGCAAATGCCACCGAGTGCACCGTGCCAATAATGGCTGAGTCCATCTGTGCAGCAATCTCGGCATTTCCCTTTGCAAGAATCTGTTGACGTGCCTTTTCGCGGAACTCGGTTGCCGCGAGTTCTGTAAATGTGGTAAGTATCACCTGCGAGGGAGTGATGCAGTTTTCCTTGTCCGAGAGTCTATCGGCAAGGATTGTAGTAAGCGTGTAAGTCTTGCCCGAACCGGCACCGGCGTTTATATAAGTAACATTTTTCATTTTAGTCTACCTTTTAGTATTGCATATGACGTTGCCACCTCCGAAGGTTTTTTATCTGCATTCTCATAAGCAAGCCTCTTTGATTTCTTGAAAACTAATTCGCTATTCTTGACCACTGAGACAATCTCGTCATTCTTTACCACCTCTTTAACATCCAATGGGCACAGTCCCAATTCGGCCTGTTTCATACAATAACTGTCGGCGATATTCATAAAATCGGTCATTTCACCCTCCTCAATGCGGCCGTTTCCAATCTCCTCCATGCGGAATTCGTAAGATCTCTTTATCTGCTCAAAAAGAAGGTTATCATTAACCGGTTCCACCCAGTTTATCAATTTGTGCTTACCGGTCTCATCACAATAGTCATAATAGTCACAGGTAACAAGTTGCTTGCGGGGCATTATATAATAGCCAACAGCGGCTACATCGGCATACCTTGCAGCCCTTATCGCCTGCCTGTAGAGTTCAAGTTGTATCGCTGTGTTCTTTTCAAGTTTTTGGGCAAACCTCGCAGAGTATGACCACTTGAAGTCAAAAACCACATACTTGCCCTCCTCGTCCATGAGCAGGAAATCTATTCTGGCACCAAAATCTCCAATTTTTTCCAAATTGAGTTTGCCACTCTCGGGCAATGATATCTCGCAGCCTACAGGGCGCAGTTTCAGATGCCTCATTATTTCTACAAGAGCAATCATACTCTCTTTCAAATCAACACTGAAATTGTCAAGCATGGCTGCATTCTCATTCGCACGCAGCACAAGACCCTTTGCATCAATAGCCCTATTAAGCCTTTTCTGGAATTCCCCGTTAGTCAAGCGCACCATTTCATCCAAATCGCCTTTGCTGTCGCCAATAATATGCTCAAAGAAACTGTGCGCCACAAGTCCAAGAACAGTAGCCACATCCTTCTGCTGGCCATTATTTGGTTCATAGAGCCCGGCGACGTACCTCATGACATAGTTGAACGGACGCTGGATGAGCAATTCGAGCGAAGTGTTGCTCTCTCGTCGCCCTGCGTATCCAATTTCCTTTCCAAGTTCAATATATGGCACAGGGGCAAATTTCTCAACATTCCCTTCCACACTGGATGTCCCAATCATGACAAACAGCGAGCGTGCATCCTCAACCGGCAGTTTTTTTAGAATTTGTCTAACCTCGGCAATTAGTGCATGCTCACTCAAACGGGTTGTGCCGTTATATGTCGAGCGCACAAGAACCACCTTGCCCGCACTTGCCAATCTCTTGAACATCTCCTTGCGGCGGCTCTGCAAGTGAAGCGCAAAGTCGGGAATCTCTACCCCGCTCCCCTGCAGATAGCGTTTCTCCTGCAAGCCCAGGAACTCATATGGGTCGCGCTCAATTTCTTCATTCTGGCAATCGAGCCAAATGAGCGTATCGGCACCAGTCGCCATTCGGCCAATGTCATCAATGACATTCATGGCACCCGCCTCACTGCGCTGCAAGGCAAAGTTCATGGGGCGGTATATCTGACGGACAAGTTTCTCCACATCGGTATACTGGCAGACATCACCAAATGACTCAAGCGATGTCTCAAGCGAAGCAATGAACGTCCTCATCTCATGCAGTTGTGACACTATCTCTGCGGGCGCATCCTTATCGGCACACTTGCCCTTCGCCCAATCCTTCAACGCCGCCAGATATGCTACCAGTTCGCACTTCTTGACTCCTGCGCTGTAATCACTGCGCACAGGGGCAAGAAAGGCCATCTTCTCGGCACGGCTATCCTTGCCCTTCTTGTTCACAAAGTCAAATTCATCTATCGCACGTTCCCAACTGTCGCGCTTAACGCCATCGTCACACAGTTCCTTGTCGCCAAAGCCGGCCTCATCAATCAGCACCTTCGCCAACTTGTAACGCAACCCCGACGGGATAGGACTTATGGGCAACTGCAAGTAGGATATAAGGTTGGCGACATTCAATGGTCTTGAGAAGATACTAATTCCCAACTTGAACAACTGCAGCAATTGCGGATTGAAACCACAGACTGTCGACTGCACCAATGGACGGTTCCAAGAGTAAAGAATGTGATTCAGCAGAGCATTATCCCTGTTTACAACGACCGTATCCTGTGGCAACGACTTAACCTGCGCAATCCATTCATAAGCCTCGCTCAAGTCATCAAACTCCACGACCTTCACATTCGCAGCATCATATACGAGAGCATCATCATCGGCAGCCTCATACACCACAATTGTACCATTGTCCCGAATTGCGTTTAGAGTCCTTTTCACAAGTAGCGGCACTTCGCACAGCGGGCACTCTACAACCAGACAGCCCACGCTGTCATCAAGAATCTTGCCATTCTCATAGAGACGACAAATCTCCTGCCAGCAATCTGGCATTCCATTGCCACCAAACTCCTTTTCAAAGAGAGAGAGAGCCGCAAGTTTCTTGTGGGTGGCATCGGTGCACTCACCATTCCACCCGGCCATGAGCAAACGGTCACGCCACTGGAGCAGTCTTCCGGCTACGCCAAGAGCGTCAACAGCAAAAGCCTTTGCAAAGGTTGTACCATTGACAAACCCCCTCATGGCAAGCATATACTCAGCCTCGCGCTCCACCGGCGACTTCACCTCGCGGTGCACTCCGGCACGCAACTGCAAGAATCTCAACAATCCCTGCGTTCCCACATAGGAGACGCCCATAAGCGGGGTCTGGCTGTTTACAAATATCTCCCCATCATACAATGGGCTGTAGTGTATAATCATAGTATTAAAATCTTATCCGTTCAAAATCAGCCAACCGTTCTCAAGACCTCAGAGAAGGCTTGTATCAACAAGTTCTCCAAGATAGTCATCGGTTACAGTGAAATTGCTGAGTATGTCTATCAATTTCTGTCTACTCATATTAATTGATTTTTCAGTATGACCTCATTGTCAAACAGCAGGGTTGACAAAGAAGAAGTTGTGGCTTAACCCGCAGCGTCAATCATTCCTTTGCTACCAAGATACGACACTGAACGTGATGCTGTCCTGCAGGCAATCTTCAGGCATTCACGAACAGAGTCGATAGTCATCCGGGAAAGGGATAGCAATTCCCTATCGCACAAGCAAGCAATGAATTGGCTTGTAGTCCAATCGCCGGCACCCTCCCAATCCACGACATCGCCATTTAGTACAGAGTTCACCTTTATCCATCCTTGTCCGCAGAGATTGAACTCAAGTCCATCTGCACCCAATGTGCGGATAAAAAGTTTGTCGGTGTATTGTGTTGCGAACGACATATCACGCACTTTCTCGTGGCTGAATTTTACAATATCACTCACTTCCACAGCTTTCAAGAATTTATTCTTGTCGGCATCACCTTCGGGCTCAAAATAGATTAACGAACCTCGCTTGCGAAGTTCTGCGGCCAAATAACGGAGTCCAGCCTCAGCCGCGTCAAAGAAAAACACGTCCGGCACAAAGTCCAATTTCTCAATAAACGCAGGTGCCTCGTCGCGAACACGCAAGAATCGACGTCTAGGGAAACGGCTACCCGGCGATGTCGCACGGAACGAAACCGTATGCTCGCCCGTCATCTTATCACGCTTGTGCGTGCAACGAAGCAATGTTGTTCCACCATTGGCACTATTCTCCACAAAGCGTACATCCGCACCATATCTATGCAAATCATCCTTGATTTTCAATCCTTGTTCCGAAAGATCGAGATGGGCTATTGGAAAAGATTGCACACCAAGAAATGGAAGTATAGCAGCCACATTACCACAGGTGTTTCCCACAGACTCCAGCACGACGGTTTCAGTGAACCTGTTGACCTTGCCAACAACGAAGCCATTGGGATAGTCCCTGGTTACAATTGTGTCAAGTGCAAAGTTTCCGCTAAGCATACATCTCTTCTTCATAATATCACTCTTTATTACACTCTTTCAATATCTCTATAAACTCAAAAGCATCGGCAGGCAAAGTGTATTCCAGTCTGCCATTATCACGCAGTTCCATTAGCAGACGACCGGTAAGGTTAGGGCCAACCCACTCGTTGTCAAATAGTTTTGCACTCCAGGCATCGGCATTCTTGTTTGGGTTAGCTTGCTTTTCTACAATGTACGACCCGCGACTTCGCTCCAATTCATTGCGGAACCATGCACTTTGTTCATACTTCTGTACCATACAAAACTTCATAGCATCGACAATCATTGTTCCCCAATCGCCACGACGATGCACCGGTTCATAACTCCTGGCTGTCATTTTTATATTTCCGCACCTCTTCTCATTTGCAGTAATGCCGCCCCACACCCGTTTGACAATCTCGGGAGATTTGAATTTCATCATCTGAAAAAGATGTTCGCTCGACTTGAACTCAACATCGCCGACAACAATGGCAGATGCAGCCATATTGCTAAATATGCCCCATTCCTCGTGCGTTGAGCAGAATACGACACATTCTTCAACTGGATACGTTGATACACCCCAATACTCGGGGTAGTTCTCCTTTATAAAGCCTGCAACACTATGCTTGTTCATTGTTAAATCTCCTTTCTGTTTTTTAGCACCCACTTTTTGGCTTGCAATTCAATTTCAATCTCCTCGCGCTTCACTATGCTCACATGCAAAGGGTTGAACACAGCAATATTCTTGAGACCATCGGGTTTACTCTGCGCCTGTGGCCATACATTGTATATGACACCTATGCTATCAAGGAACTCCGCTGCACGTTTTTCCTCTTCTTTGCCTGCTTTTTTGGCTCCGGTAAGTGCTGTTCCTATCCATTTGCGCAACTCCTTTCCTGCACTTTTTACGGTATCAGGAACTTTAACTCTTAACAGTTCCTCTACTTTTGCTATAATGCTTTCGGTCACAGGCTTTGCCGAAACAAGGTGGTTCCCATCGGCCAATTCAGGAATCTCAACTATATAAAGATAGTGTTTGGGCATAAATTCCTTACCTCTTGGTTGTGAATAGTGCACAGCAGAAGCCTCCGATTCTGTCAGATAAACTCCACATCCAAATTTAAGCCCTGTTCCTTCGCCGGCATCGTTCAAATTAAAGCTGTCGAATAAGAAAGGTGAACCATGATATAGTTTCATAATAAATTCATTTAATGTTTGTCTATGAAAGATTACAATTTTACATCCTCGCTATTGATGTTGCGGGTATATGTATTTATTACATAGTTTTTATGTCAACAGTACAAATATACCTTATTTTTTTATTTGCAGCAAACACTTAGCCGTTCCTTTAGAGTTTTTCTCCAACACCTTTGAGAATCGAAATCATTATCCCCAAATCCACATCCCGGGCAATGAGCGCATTGCCCGGGATGTGCGCAGTCAGAATGCCCAAAGACATTCAAAAAAAATCCATTTTTCATATCCGTCACACCACCGGGTGCCTAAAAGCCTACACGAGGGCGGTTGCCTCCCACTGCGCCATTAAGGCACTCCTGCTTGCAGTAGTCGCGAAGCCTAGCCAGTGTTGGCTGCTCATCATAGAGCACGCGGTCAACAAACTGCTTGCGAGTAACATTCTCAATCTGCCCGCCGCTAAGGTCGAACTCATTGGCAAGTGCCGATGCGTCGTTGTCGCTCAAACCGCAAATCATCGACTGCCATATGTTCTTCTTGGCCTCGGTATCGGGCTTGTGAAACTCCACCTTGTAGATGAAACGACGCTCAAATGCACTGTCCATATTGCTCGCGAGGTTAGTCGTCGCAATGAGGATTCCGTCAAGTTTCTCAATCTCCTCGAGAATGATATTCTGTATGGCATTCTCCATCTTGTTGACACTGTGGTCTACATTGCTGCTTCGCTTGCTTATTATGGCATCGGCTTCGTTGAAGAGCAATATAGGTTTTACATCACATTTGTCACAATAGTTCCGGTAGCGACGGAAAATGTTTCTTATATTCTTTTCGCTTTCACCCACAAACTTGTTCTTTATGTCTGTGACATTCACCTGCATGATGTCGCGCCCTGTAGAACGTGCGAGCTGCAGCACTGTCTCTGTCTTGCCCGTACCCGGAGAGCCGTAGAACAAGCACGCAAAACCGGTACGCATACCGCCTTCCTTCATTCGCTGCTGAATGCCAAGAAAGTTATCCTGACCGAGCATATCCTGAAGTTTGGTGATGGAAGCACGTTCCTCATTGTTGTAATAGAGAACCTTTTCGGTTATATTCTCATATGTGAGCAAACCGATACGATGGTCCTTTTCGGGAGCTGTCCACGAGATTCCGAGTTCCTGGTTTATGTACTCGCGTATCTCTTCGGAAATGGCGACATTCTCGCGTGGCGAGAAGCCTTCGCCTTGAGCATCACCCAGCAGATTCTCCTTGTAAAGGTCGCCACGACGCGCGGAGATTGTGCTGCACAATGCACGAAAATCGTTACGGCTGAATATAGAACTGAATTCATGGTCGCAGATATTGAGGTCGCCTTCGCTCACATATCTGTCGAGACAGAAGAAGAAGAGTGCGGTTTCACAAGGTTCGAGGCTCTGGGTTTTCTTGTAGAGAAAGTGCTTCTTGTTGTTTTTCATTATGGCGGTAATATCCTCAAGCATATCTTCGTTTGTTATGTTATCGTCTTCGGCCTCTCTGATTACCTCTGCCACTCTTTCCAGAAGTTTTCTTGTACAAAGGTTCTTGTCTGATACCGGAATATAAGCCACATTATTCATATATGCAGAAAGAGCCTTTGGATTTATCTGATAGCCATCTTCAAAATCGTCCTTTTTGAAGCGTACTATACGGGCATTCACAAGAGCCGCAATCTCCTGCATATATGTAAGCATCCTGATATTCCTGATGCCAAGATAGCCACCCATTCTGCCTGTATCGAGAACCGAGTTCGAATCTATAAGCATTGCAACCACCATCGACTGTATACGACTAAACGAAAGTTTCTCTTCAAGAAAATCAAATGCCTCCTTTGCCTCGGAAAGAGCCTCGTCATCCAGTTCACAGTCCTTCGCAGCAAGCAGGACACTCTCAAATGCAGCAATAATGGTACCCGGACCACATTTTACATTGGCAATATCAAGACATGTTTTTCCCTTTTTTCTTGTTTTCAGTTTTCTCATATATGTTTGATTTTGTGATTTATATTGGTGTTTATACTCTTGTTCCGCACTTACAGCCTACCTTACAGAAATACTTTTGCATGATGCTGCCTTCACACAAGCCCCTCATAACCATCCAACAGCTCATGCACATAATCATTCATGCTCCAGTAAGTCAGCAACTCCTTATTCTTAATTTTCTCCTTGTCATTTTCTTCAATAAACTCTCCATCGACACTCAGAAAACCTCCGACATCACCCTTGCGGACATAAAGGAATTTTGGGCAGATATCGGCATCATCGAACTGCGGCTCAATATAACAGCCTCCCATTGTAAGGAAACCGATCTTGTTCCCTTTGGTAAAGTAGACATAAGTGCTCCCAACTCTATCGCTTGGATCCTCCAACTCATCCATCTCACAAGGAACAACAAGTTCTCCATCATTGTCAAGCACTCCAAAAAGGCTCTTGTCACCAATCTTCTTTTCGCAGATGTAGAAATTCCTGCTACCACGAATGAATGATATCGCATCATACTCAAATCCGCAAAGCTGAGTACCCAAACCATCGGGAGCCACCAGGGCATACTTGTCCTCGAAGTTGCAAACCGCCATAGGCAATGATTCGAAAGGAGTATATGCAAAAAGCTCCGGACAATCTTTATATATAGCAGGTACAATTATACGGCCGGTAACGTCAACAACTCCAGTTTTGCCATTCTCCTCAAATACAGAGTCAAACAGGTCATAATCCCCCTTGATAGAGTCAAACTCATTAAGCAAGGAACTATATTCCTTTTTATTCTCAGGCAGCATATCCACAAGAATCTCCTTAATTCTGTTCTTGATAAACTGAATACGTTCACAAACAGTAGGTGTCACTTTCTTTTTCATATGTCTAGTCCTATTTAATAATGATTATTCAAAATATGCAGCTCAAAAGTAGTATATGCAGGTGTAATTATCCCGAAATGTTAGGGAAATCTTAGTAAGTTGCTTGACAAAACAAACATGCCGGCTACACGAATTCTGTTGGCAGACTGTTCTTATGCAAAGAAAAAGGACAAGTGTGCAGAGGTTGTGCACAGATAGAAAATATTCAAAAATTTTCTTGAGAAAGAATATGAATTCTGTGCACCTGCTGCACCGTGGAGAACTGTCGCCCCACCAAATCAATACTCAAACAAACAGAGCAGTTCTTCCTCGTCCATCCTATCCTCGTCGTTCTCGTCAATAAACTCACCTTTCCTGCTTATGTAACCCCAGATACCTTCCTTGCACACATAAAGGTAACCATCCTTGTCCTCGACCTCGTCATACACAGGTTCAAGATAGAAGTTGTCCATTGTGATACCGCCGAACTTGCCGTCCTTCTCAATGACAGCGATATTGTTGGAGACAGCATATATGACATCCATCTCGCAAGGTACAAGCATGTTGCCATCGCAGTCCATGACACCTGCAAGAAGTTTGTCCCCCACCTTCTTCCAGCACCTGTAAAGCGCGCAACTGCCAAACATGAACTTTATCATCTCATACTCGAACCCGCACAGCGGAGTACCTTTGCCGTCGCATTTCACAAGCGCGTACTTGTCAATGAAATTACAGGCCGGTACAGGCATTACGTAACCATAACGACGATAGACATAGGTCTCGGAGAAATCCTTGTACATGGCAGGAACAAGCACCTTACCGGCCACATTGCGGAGCCCCACCATGCCGTCCTTCTCGAAGACCTGGTCAAAAATATCATACGCCTCACGAATCGCGTCGTACTCCTTGTACAAGGCATCGATTTCCTTGCGGGTGGCATGCTCGTCGCCGTCATGTATCCTGGCGAGTTTCTCCGCGATATAATCCACACGTTTCACCACATCCAGAGTCGCAACCTTTTTCATATCATCATTCTTAAACATCGATTCCCTTACTTCATCGGGCATACTCTCCTCCACCGGCTCAGCCTCCTCATCGGCTTCAAAGGAGCCATCATCACCAACATACCCCCACTCGTCACCCTTGCGGCCACGCAGATACTCGGGATCACTGTTCTCCAGTTCATCGAACTGTGGCTCAATGTATTTGCCACCAAAACTCAATGCGCCCACCAGCTCACCCTTGTACAACAACGAATAGCCATTGATCATTATATCAATATACTCCATCTCACAAGGTACAAGTTCATTACCCTCGCTGTCAATGACACCGTAGAACTGTTCCCCTTCACCCACAACCTTGGTACAGATGTAGTATTCAGGACTGCCGTAAAGGTCGCCTATGACATCATACTCGAAAGCGCAGACCAGAGCACCCGTTCCATCACACTTTGCTAGAGCACACTTGCCATCGCCATTGCGCACAGGTACCGGACGTGGTGTGGGAAGTCTGTCATAACATGCATAGTCATAAGTCTCGACAATCCCGTCATACAAAGCCGGGACAAGCACGTGGCCGTTGATGTCAACAACACCCTTCTTGCCATTCTCCTCAAAGACACGGTCATGGAGATTGTATTCCACACCTATTTCATAAAGTTCCTTGTCAATCTTTTCCAGCTCAGCATATCTGCCACAAGCATCTTCAGCCGAAATACGCTTAAACTCACTCAGCAAGAAATTCACTCTCTCAACTACCAGTGGGGTCACATTTTTCTTCTCCATAATCTATCTGTTTATAAAGTAACTTTTGATTTACAACGTAAAATTAACACTAATTTGCGAGGTCCGTCATCCATCCCATTCATGGCGACAGAAGTACCGTCCGCACTGTTCACAATGCGAAGGAAATACCCATCTATGCAGAGTTACTGCATAGATAAAATAAAAATAAGTATTACTTAGCCAAGGGCATGAAACACCCCTACTATACCTTATTATATAAAGCTTATCAGATAGCCGCAATAGGCTCGCCAAAGAGATGCATATCGGCAGGGAGTGTATATTCCAGTTTGCCCCTTGTGGCACGGAGTTCTGCGAGCAACTTGCCAAGGACATTGCAGCCGAAGTAGTACTTCTTGCCACCTACCTCAACGAGCTTAGCCCCCCAAAAGAGGTTCGAAGCGTAGTTGGTGGCTGTAGCATCCTCCACCGGGAGCAGTGTGGTAGAATGGAGATCAGCACGGAACTCACGGTTATCCCTGTATTTGAGGTTGAGACAATACTTCATCCACTCGGCCTGAATCTCTTTCCAGTCGGCGCGTTCCTGTCCACGGAACTTGGCCTTGTACTCCTGCTTCTTGCGGGCATCGACTCTCTGTTGGAACAAGTTGTCCTTGAGCCAGTTATGTGCCTCGACACTGTCCATGCGAGCCATGTTATAGAGAATCTCAATCTGACGGAAACGGAAATCTGCGTAATGCATCCACTTGCCCTGTTCCTTAAGAGGAAGGACCGACATGTTATCGAGCGAGTAGAAAGGAGTACCCTGCTTTGTAATAAACGGAACGCACTCCTCGGCCGGGTATAGACCGAACTTCTGAAGCTGATTGAAGTCCTCTTCGCTCTCGGGAATGAGAGCCTCAACTGAAGAAACGACCTTCATTAATTCACACTTCAACTTGTTGTCTGCGAGCTGGTTCTTGATAAATTCTAATTTCATGTGGATAATGTTTTTGGAAATTTTGTGCAAAGTTCCAAAACATCTGTGCAGTGCAACTTCACAGCTAAAGAAAAAATAGAATTAATTGTTATATTTTTCAAGATTCCTCTTTATGGCATCAATGATTTCTTCGCGTAAAGACGATGGCGACAACACCTCTACTTGTGGCATATATGAGAAAATCTTTTGTATCAGTTCCTTGTTTTTCTTTACATGTATTTCAATTACACATTCCTTCTCATCAATAATCTCCTGAGAATGATGAAGAGGTTTTGAAAGCACATAGGGGAATCTATCTGAGTCAAATTTCAACCTTATATCAAGTATTTCAGCATCGTCGCCAGGAACAGTAACACCTATAATATCCTTAAAATACTCATCTACATCAAAGAAAACATTGTCATAGAACTCTTTATCCGATTTCTTGACTCCACGGATTCTGTCGAGAGCAAAATTGGATATCCGACCATACTTAGACTCGTAGCCGAGCACAAACCACCGTCCGTTATACTGCTTCACACAGTAAGGGTGAAAACAATACGTCTCCTCGTGCCCACGGTACGAACGATACACGACATCCATGGCCTCATGGGCAACAGTGTGCTTTATTATATCGCCCAGGAACTCAAGCCCCTTCAAATTACGGTTCTCGTCAAAGAAGACAAGTTTCTCGGTGTTGGGCACAATATCGAAACGGCACTCCAAATTGGTGATGATATCCTCCAGCCACACATTGGTAACCTTGTACTTCGCAAGCATCTCCAAGGTAGACTTGAGGACACTGTAATCCTGGTCCGAAATACCCGACTTGAAGATAGAGTAATCCTCGTCACTGTAGGCATAATAACACTTGCGGCCCCAATTGGGCTTTGCATCTATGGGAGCTTCGTAAATGCTCCTCATGTTCTTGATATCGTCGCGCAGTTGCCTGAGGCTTATCCCATACAAGCCCTGCGCTTCGAGTTCGTCGTTCACAAAATCGAGCAGTTCATCAATGGAATACCTGACTTGACCACTGAAACAGTGGTCAAGTATCTTATAACGCAAAAGGGCGTTCTTTGTAATGGGCATAGTAGTAAGTGTTTGTTTGACTTAAACACAAATATAGGAAAAATCTGCGAGATAAACAAAGCTTGCTTTGATATTTCGCAGTGAGTAAGGACTATATTCGAGCCTAGAAAAACAAGATTGCGGCAGTTCCCAAACGACATCACCTCAGTCCCTGAACATTTCTCTAAAAATGTTCAAAAAAAAACTTAAAAACAAATTTGTTTTTTGTAGATTTGCGTTTACACGAAAAACATGCAATGTAATATATGAATAGTGCTCAATCTAAAAAAGGAATTTCACTTGCAGACACTTCAATGAATTTCTGTATCAATTATTTAATCAAAGATACTATCGCTGTATCTTTGAAACGATTCATTGCCGGAATTATTTCAGAATTGATTTTCAAATACGATTGGGAAGATATCAAAAATGACTACAGCAACATATCCAATTATATAAAAAAACTGACTGAATGTAATAAAAGGAGGATTACAACACTTAAAAGCTATAATAGAGAAAGCCTCTATATGTACATTGAAAATATTCTGGACATTGAAAGTTGTATTGTACTTTTACCTAAAGGTACAAAATGTTGGGCTTACGAATTTGATGAAATAAATCATATTATATCATTAGATGCATTTTTAAAATGGAAAAACGACTTTGAGATAAAGTACAACAGGCCTTATAACGCACCAGAATTACCTACCTGCGGTTGCAATACATACATCAACGAAAAAGGCGCAGAAAAGGAGCCGCGCAATGTTCAAAGAAAAGTTACTAAAAACAATCCTAATAAAGAACAAACGGAAAGTATCAAAAGAGACATCATTCGTCTATATGACAATTTAGTCTGCACCAGAGGCGGAGATAATGTTGTAGATAATTTCGAGTATATATGGGAATGGAAAATTTCAGAACAAGAATATAATGAGATTATCGAAACATTACTAAAGGAAGAATGCAAGAAGTATATAAACAAATTGATTTTTGACAACAGGAAAATCCTTTTCATTGTTGTTGCATACATTGCCGAAAGATTCAAGCGAGAATGGAATGCAAACAACCGTGAAGAGAATGCATTAAAACAATTAGGATTAGATGCCAACAATATTGTAAGGAAGATTGCCAAGGAGTTTTTCGCAAACTCTCCAAAAAGAATTTTCAGGCACGAGAACGAAAGAGGAACTACGGAATGGTTGGAATCTTTGCGTATGGAGGGAGGATTGCCTATTAAAAGAATTATTAGCCAAAATACAAACCTTTCAGAATTTGCAGAAAAATTATGGCATGACCCCGGTAGCGCTATTGAATATCTTAAGAATAGGATAATAAATCAAACTCTAAAATACTCTTATAACCAAAAATTGAGTGTTTACAAATTTGTAAACACATTAAAAGACAGCATTGATAATTTAAGTAACGTATTCCACGAAGATGATTTAAATAGTGAACTTATTGTAGAATTTTCCAGAATTTTGCAGGAAGGTAGAAAAAAGGCTAGAGATTCTAAAAAATTTGGTCTCAAGTACAATATTTGGAAGTTCTTCCAGGAGTTTGTTGTATACAGAAATATTGTCCTTAAAACATCAGGTAAATATGATGAGCCAAACGAGCTCATATCTATTGAAAGAATAAAAGATGAATGGGGAATTACCCCCACGTATGTATTCAAATTAGAGATTAGTAGTAAAAAATACTTATTTACACAATGGAAATATGATAGTAAGGATTATTACAGGTCCACAACAGGACTTACGGAATTTCCTTTGCCATCTATAAAAAGCCCCAATTATCACTTTACAGACGAATGCATCTACTATATCCCTATTGATGAGAATGGCGAAGAAGGAGAAAAAATATGCATCTATAAATTTAAAAACGAAGATTTTTATTTAAAATTTTCTTCTGATAACAAAATGAATTGGTGTTCAGGTTCAAGAATGGAACATTCTGCTATTCTATTGACAAAGAAATGCGAAATCAAAGGACATTTCAATGAAATAATTGAACTTGGTGACAATTTTATATGGATTGAAGATTTCGACCACATAACAATTAATGGTAAGGAAATTTACGCGGACAAATTCACTGTACTGCCATTCCCAACCGTATATCACAAAATAACAAAACAACCTTTTATTCGCAATATTGAATATCATAATGGTAGAGATATAGATAATGTCTTTATTCTGGACACAACGAAAATTAAAGGAGAAAACTTCTTTAGACAAGATTGCGAAACAAATAATACTGTATTCAGTCCAAACAGTAAAATAGAATATAAATTACCGCAAAATAAACAATATATTGAGTTTGATAGCGAGAATCCGCCACAAGGATATACAAGGCTAAGGATTGACGGAATTTCTTTTAGCGCATATTTATTACCACCCACATTATCTATAAAAAGATCTATAGGTGAAACATATGGGGAAATAATAATCTATGGTTGTAATTATTGTGTTGAAGAAAGTTGGGTAGAAGTGAGTAAAAACACCGTTGTTGACAAATATGATGAAAATAATCAAAATAAAGAAGTTATAAAACTTTTATTAAATAAAAATGAGGAAGAATGGCTTGATTTGGAAATTGTCCGCCCACTTAAACGAAATGATATCATCTTTGGCGATCGCATTTTAAGCGCTGACGAGATTATACCCCAGAAACTTGCCTCGAAATACAAAAAAAGAATATTTAATGAAGATGGTATACAACACATTGAAAGTTGCAGTACAACATTGCTGTATACAGATAAAATAGAAAAATACTTTGATCAATTCTATTATATAATTAAGACGGAAGATAATCTTAAATTTATACATATAAAGATAGAGAACAATAAGTTACAAGAAACACCATTATGTATAAAAGACAAAATAATGGAGGGATCAAACAATAGCGTGTATAAATGCATTAAAGGAATTTCCCCAAACGACACCGGCATCATCATTCAATCATTAGAACAAAATTCTACAGAGCTAATATATTATGAGCCAATACTTATTGGAAATAATATCAATGAAAAAATAAGACAAGTACCAGTTCTTAATCGTATTAGGACTACAATGAGACACGGACTATATTTCGATGTACTATTTGATAAGGAAGAAATAAAGCCACAATTCTTCATAAATTACTGTCAAGATTGTAAAAGAGAAGAAACAGATATTGATTGGCATATTTTATGGGAAATTGCCACGTATTTTAATATTGACTGGCTGTTGTTCTGTAGGAAAGAATGGCGAAATGTTGCAAACTCTAAAGATGTAGAAAATCGAAAATTGATTAAAGAATTATTCAAGAAGAGCCCCAAAGCAAGTAAACTGAAACATTTTATTGATAATTATTGGGAACTGAAAGCCTATATAGGAAACAAGCCAATACTAGGAAATAGGTCTTTTTTAGGAAAACTTCTTTGTAGTAGAGAACTTGAAGAGAAAAAATGGCCTGATAATATTGAAAAGATTGAAGAAGAAGCAACGGAATTGCCATCAAAATAATAATTAACACAAAAACACACTATAGATATGAAATTCGAAGAATTATATTCAAAAAGCAAATCAGAAATAGAAGAAGCCATAATGGGTTATTGGAAAGAGGTCGCTCCTGATATGGTAGAAAGTTATAAAGAGCAGTTGAATGAAATCCTTTCCAGCTCGTTTGGCGAGAACATCGTCGTGGAAAACATGGCCCATTGGACAGCATTGGATGAAAACAAAGATTGGACTAAAATTGTCAATCCCAAGATTTGGAGAAGATGGAAAAAGGGAACACCTGATGATGAGAAAGGACGCACATTTATTGAAAATGCTGAAGAGATTCCTTTCCGTCCATATCAGCACCAATATGACAGTTGGCACGCTCTATTAGAAGACGATAAATCAATCGTTGTAACATCAGGTACCGGTTCTGGTAAAACAGAGTGTTTTATGGTACCCTTGATACATGACCTCACAAAAGAACAAAACGTAAATGGCACGCGCACTAAAGGTATTGAGGCTATATTCCTCTATCCTCTCAACGCCTTGATGGAAGACCAAAAAGAACGTATAAACAACTATATCACTTTTAGTGAAAAAGATTTGAAGTTTGCCGTATACAATGGCAACACTCCGGAGAATGAAAAAGATGAAAGATATGATGAAGAAGCTATATTTGAGAATGAAATAGTAACCAGAGAAAAAATACGTACCCAAAAGCCCAACATACTATTTACCAACCCGTCAATGTTGGAATATATGTTGCTACGCTCAAAAGACAAACCATTGTTCAGCAATAGCCTAAAATGGATTGTAATTGATGAGACTCACACTTATAAAGGTGCTGCCGCAGCAGAATTGGCTATGCTATTACGCCGCGTACTAAAAGCTTGTGGTAAAAAGAAAGAAGAAATCAAGTTTGCAACATCATCTGCAACAATTGGTGATGGTGAAGGTGCTGAAAAAGAATTGTTGCAATTCATATCGGACATAACAGGACAGGAGACCGGCAAAATCAAGAGAATTGCAGGTTATCGTAGCACACCCGCTACTACAAACACAGTAATTCAAGAAAAACTAAAACAGAACGACTTTATACTTCTGAAAGATTTAATTGAAGACAATAGTAATATTAAAGAAAAGTTGGCTCTACTTGACAAACTGTCTGACAAAAGCCAAGGCCAAAATCTACGCATTCGTCTACACTATTATCTGCAAACCTTAAATGGTGGCCTATATATTGACCTACGCAAATTGCGAGATGCCAACACTTTTAAACTCTACAAAAACATAACACTTGTAGATGGAAAACTTGATACTCATTTTTTGGAAGCATACTACTGTAAAAAATGCGGTTCATTGGTTGGATATGGCGAATTGTTGGAAGATGACACCATAAGTGACTATTCTCTTAAAACAAGAGACATTGTTGATTCGTTAGAAGGTGAAGGAGACGATGATGACAATAATGGTGATAATGACAACAATACTAATAATCATCAAACAACAAAAGAATTCTATATAGGAATTGCAAAAGAAGGTTCTTTACAAAAATGTTCTTTAACTGATGAGGGTAAACTAAACAAAGCAAATTCTGGAAAATTTACTTGGAAAGAGATTGAGAAAAAGGATGGTAAAGATATACATTGGTGTCCTTGTTGTGGTGCTCATGGTAGTAAACAACACAATCCTTTACGTTCGTTCCATATGCCTGCAGACTTTATCAGCAGACTAATTGCACCAATTCTTCTGAATCAAACTACCCCCGCCGAAAAGGAAGAGGACCAAAAGACCCTTCCAAGCAAAGGATGCAAATACATTACATTTGCCGACAGCAGACAAGGATCTGCTGGTCCAAGCCTTAAGCAGAACCTTGAAACGGAAGAGGTTTGGGTTGCAGGTGTAATCTTCAATAATTTATTAGAAAAAAAAGGAAAAGAGATTGAATATAAACGATATAAAGAATTAGAACAAAAACATAAAGAACGAAAGAGTTTAACAACTAATGAATATGATGAACTTATAGATTTAAAAGATAAATACAACAATACGACTATCATCAACCACCTTACCTGGAACGAAGCTTTAGATTTGTTGAAGGAGGACAAGAATTTCGACCAAATGCATCTTGCATTTGTATCACCCGACACCCAAATATACGAGCTCGATAAGAACAGGTATGTGACAGCTGCACTGTACAGGGTTATGAACCGCAGACCAAGTGGTGGAGCCAACTCACCTGAGAACTGCGGCTTGTTCTGTACGACTTATCCCGCTTTGGAGGAATTAAGAGTAAGAGAATTACCCGAAGCAATCGAGAATTTAAATGCGCTTATCACCAGCGAAGACAATAAAATAAAACCAGAAGATTGGTATGATTTTGTCAAATTATTTATCGACCTGAACATAAGAACAAATGGCAGTTTATATTTTGACAGGAGAGGTGTTAATGAAGATTGGGATAAAATTGATTTTAAGGATTGTAGAGGATTCAAGACAGAACATTACTCACGACGCCCTGTTGACGGTGAAGAGAACCCTATATTTGGAGAAAACACAAGGTATACACAGTTGCTAACCAACTTATTAGGCAAACGCAATTGGAAAGAATTGGATGACGAAGAAAAAGATGTAGTAAGAACTGTCGCTGAAGAACAATTAAAGGCAGACTTGATAGGATATGGTATAATCCAAAAGTCGGAAAGCATCAAATGGAAATGGAAAAATAAAGAAAAAATATATGAATATGTCGGTTGGGAAGAGGATAAAGACAAAAAAGGACAAGATATTTATTATATGAATCTTACAAATATTGCATTTAAACTATATGACGAAGAAGTATGGTTTGATGAAAATCTTTGTATACCTTTAGATACAACCTTTAAAAGATATTCACCATATAAAAACGAAGAAAACAGATTTATCAGGTACAACAGGATCTGTTGGCCGGCATTCAATAAGGAAGGGAAGAAAAACAGCAAAGAGTGGTTTAAGGAAAAACGCAAATGCATCAGTCATAAATGGACAAGTAAACTTGGACGTACCCTTGAATATTCAAGCGAAGACCCGAACACCTTATACATACAAGCCGAGCATACAGCACAGGTAGCCCGTAGCATAATCAAAAAGAAGACCGAAAAATTCAAAAAGGGTGAAATCAACATCATGGCTTGTTCTACAACAATGGAGATGGGTGTTGATTTGGGAGACCTTGAACTTGTTGTAATGAACAATGTACCTCCACAGCCGGCAAACTACAAACAGAGAGCGGGTCGTGCAGGTCGTGGTGACCAGACACGAAGTGCAAGCCTCACCATTTGTGGCACTGATGCAACAGGAGAAGCAATGATGGCCAACCCTTTAAAGAGCCTTATCAACTACCCTATTCAGCCACCAAAAGTTGACATGAGCAGCACACAAATCATTCAACGACACATAAACAGCTTCTTGCTACGGAAATATATAGAGACAAGTAATGTTCAGTTCACACCCGGAAAAGAGAGTGAGAATGATAAAGGTGTTCAACTTTGTCATATGTTTACAAAATACATAACCCATTCCGTAGAAGAAGGCAATAATTACATAAGTCGAGCTAAAGTAAAGGATGGCAATGACATCAACCCCGGTGGATATGAATCACTTTTACAACAGGCACACACACACTATCAACTATTCTTAGCAAAACTAGAAGAGTATAAATCTGGGGATGAATATGAAGAACTCCGTAATGAGATTAGAGATTTGGCAACCAATGACTCAAACCCCAACCCCAAGCCAGTAGAACTTATCGAAAGAACAAAAGAGCAAATTACTGCTGTTGCAGAATATATAGATAAACAATTTAAAGGTATTCAAAAGCTGTGGGAAGATAACAAGTGTGATATAAACAATGACAAACTTGGCAGATTACTAAACTATAGTTTTACAAGTCTGCTTAAGAAGAACCTACTGGGATATCTTTCGACACACCAATTCACTCCTAATGCCAATATGCCTGTAGGAATAGTGGAAATGCTCATCAAAAAGAGTGACGACTATGGCAGAAGTGAGAATCCGACACGAGATATGAGAGTTGCATTGTCAGAATATGCACCTGGTAGAATGGTCTTTGTCAATGGTACGACATACATAATGGGCGGTGTGGACTGGAATAAAGCACAATCTGTGCAATATGCAAAGCATTGTTCAAATCACCACGTATGGATAAGCGAAAATGACACATGTCCTATCTGTGGAAATGACGCCGTGGAGTGGGAACAACCATTTGGCAAAAGAATGCCGATACTGACGCCAACAGGGTTCTATCCGTGCAACGAGACTTCGAGAATTACAAAAAAGAATTACGAAGATCTGGTTATCAGCACAGAACTCATCAATGCACAAAAATGGAAGGATAATAATGGAGAGGAGCGCTTGTACGCAGTGCGTGTAAATGAAGATGGTCCTGGTTCTGAAATCTTATATTATAATAAAGGACTAGGAAAGGGATACTATGTATGCAAAGAATGCGGATATGCAGTGCCAGTTCCTCCATCTACCGGTAGCACCGAAGAAGATGAAGAAAATAAAAATAAAATAATCAAAGATTGCATGTATCCCGTAGAAGAAATAAGGAAAAACGGAGATTGCATACTATCCCACAATTATAGATGGAAATGTGATTATAACAATACGGAGAATTTCGACCAAATCCTTAAAAATGTTGTTTTTGGAGGAACAATACAGACCGATTTTTGCGAAATTGCCTTATTGCCCAAATTGGGCAACACAATATTGGATATAGAAGTGGCAAAAACTCTTGGTTTAATGCTGTGTAAAGAATTGTCGCGCAAGATAGGTTGTGAACGCAGTGATATTGATTTCATCGTTCGCCAGCAAGACGGTCGAAGATCTGTTTGTATATACGACACAGCTAAAGGTGGAGCCGGATATTCAAAACGGCTAAGAGATACGGACTTGTTGGAAAGTCTATTCAACAACATACGCGAACAGTTGAAGGGATGCACATCTGTAGAAAAAATCCTGGACCGTATGACAATGAAGTATGCAAACGAAATTGACATTAAAAAGACATATGAATGGCTTAAGGAAGAATTCGAGTATCGTAAACCTGTCGATGATAGTATCAAAGCCAAATTCAATTCCGATGTCATAGCATCAAGTTATGGAAAAATATGTAATGCCATTTCTAATTCTAATGAAGAGTGCAAGTTATTCTTTAATGGTAAACTTATTAATAATTGGAATTTCAATAATGGTGAACTTAATTGGCAAGTAAATCGTAGTTATGAGTTGGGAGATAACAGACATAAGGAATATGTAGTGTATGATTTGCCTGGTACAATTTCGTCATGTGATGAAGAGAAGATGAAACTGACCAGTATTGACAAAAAATGGAAAAAGGTTAAATTCGACATTGAAGGTATATATCCATTAATAATGATTGGAGGCAAGTTGTATTTTACAACAGATATAGAATGTTCTGCAATCAATGAGAAATGGGGATTGAATGATGTTTATTGCGTTGATTATAACGAAATAAAGACCTGTGATTTATGTTTCAACATAATAGGTGACACACACTACACTTATGAAAAAGAGACTAAACTCTTGTCAGATAAATTATTTGAAGAATTATATAAAAACACTGAAGAGGTAAAAAGATTTATAGAAAGTTCCAGAAATTCAACCATATCGTTCAAATACCACGAGGAGTATTTACGAACACATTTGAATATGACAATTGCACTTCAATTTATGCTTAAATTTGCAGAAAAAGCAAATGCAAATATAGGTAATATGACTATTATAGGTGAAATTTATGATGATTCACATCTATACAAACCTAAAAATTATGACGACAATAATGATCCGGTAAAAATTATTTTCAATAATCTTAGTAATGAAAATAGAGACAGTTATTTAGAAGAGAAATTCCTTTATCCATTAAAAGAAGAAGGTCGCATAGACGATTATAAAATTGTATCATTAAAAGAACATGAATTGCCACATTGGAGAGCTCTGATAGCAGAAAATGCAGATGGAGATATTATAAATATATTGCCAAACGGTGGATTTGGAAACGGTTGGGAGTTTGATAAAGATACAGCAAACAAATCTCAAAGAAAATATTGGCCAGATAATTGCGACATAAACACTTCAATTCCAATCAAAAGCGGAAATAATAAGATATTATACGACATAAAGGTCGGTCCTTTTGAAGATATTGAATGCTAAATAATCAATAAAGCACCAGATTGTTTTTTTAAAAAAGTTCAATCTGGTGCTTTATTATACCCAAGATTTCTTAAAGATTCACCCGTTCATACTTGTAAACAACATATTTCGGGCTGAATCCAATGAATCATACTCACACGGAACTACTATTTTGCGTTTTGTAGAGGAATATATTTCAATAAAGTTTTCAAAACGATTATTATAATCTGCAGCAGCGATTTTTAGCACACCCCATTTTGAATCTATACGAAACGCGATATAACAAAAGCCGATTAACGTATTATACGCAACAACCTCATCATATGGGAATGCCTCTTTCTCCGGATTTACATATATGCCAGGACCACATATCCCATAGCAGTCATCTAACGTGTACACTCCGTACTTGTTATTATTGGACAATATAGCAACCTGTATTTTTATACTATCAGTAATATTCACAAACTCTACATGTCCAATCTTTTCGATCTTGTTGAAAGAAGACGTTTTTTCTGTAATTGGATTAAATGGAGTTTTTCTCTCTGAATAAACTACCTCTCTTATTTCACTCAAGTCACAAAACTCCCATCTGCCTTTATTTTCCAAATTTCCGGCCATAATATCAATAATTGCTTTTAATATACAATATCAGAGCATATATAAAATCTCATCTTACAGATACTCACAACAAACTACTTATCACACATTTAGCCTCTTCCGCCCTTTCCAGACACCACGTGTATGACGAATCAATAGGTTCCTTTTCGCCCAAATAGCAAGAGATACGCCCCGCGTTGGCGCCACTTGGATGTGCAATACCAACAACCGGTGCACTTATAATGCCTTCTTTTTTCAAGAGCAACAACATGTCATACACTCCCGGACCGCAAGCAACAAACAATTTAGCATTGCTATAGCTCTTGCAATCTGTTACAAAACCATCATTGAGCATTTTCTGGAGTTTAGGAGAACGCCTAATTCTTGAAACATTTTTAAACATTTCTTTTTTACCATCCTTTGTTATTTCATAGGTCGCGTCCTTTAACAAAGAAGTCATCTCTACCTTTGAAAAGTCGTCCTCCCACAATGATTTGCAGGACGCGATGGATAAAATACTGTTGACGCCAATATAGTCAAGCATCTTGATTAAAGGATTACGCATTTTGCCTGCAAATGCATTCCTGCGCTTTATTTCTTTGGAAGACAAACCCTCTCGTTCACCTTGTAGTTGAGAGTTTCCTGGTGTTATACCCACCAATACTACCGATGCGCCGGAATTCACATAGTCGAACTCGGTCTTCTCAAAAATAATTCTTTCATCAGAATTCATACTACGACAGTCATTAATATAATGATTCAATAAGATACAAATATCCTTTTAAATAATGACAAAAGCAAATTTTCTATTCGGATATATAAAATATTTATTAATCTTCCATATCTGTGAACCACCTCTGCATAGTTAATATTTTTCTTTGCAATATTGTTGATGTTTTTTTGTAATTCGTGAACCGTAAATCTATAAGCGTAAGATAACAATATATATACATATTTATGGAAAGCATAAACAGCAAATCAGACGCAAAGGCAAAGGCCGCATTTATCAAGCATCTTCAGGAGAATGGTTTCCAGAACGCAAAGGTCATAAGTATCCCGAGTGATATCCGTGCCGAGAAAGATGGCAAGGAGTGGTTCTTTGAGATAAAGATGACAAAAAGACACGATGTCTATTTTGGTGCTGCTACAATGACCGAATGGGAACAGGCGTTCAGAACACCCGACCGTTTCCGTTTTGTAATAGCCATTGCCGATGATGCTCATGAGCATGGTTTCAGGTTCATTGAAATGACTCCGGCGGAAATGATGCAACATTCCACAATACCGCCTTTCAAAGTCTATTTCAATATCGACTTGCAGAATCAAGAAACCGGAAGCCGTAACAAAACCGGTAGAAAAGTTAATGTAAAGAAAAAGGCTCTTAGGCTCACAGAGCCTATCTTCAACATCATCCTTAGTGCTTTTGACAAAGCGGCATGCATTCAAAAAGGAGAATAATGTTGACTGAATGGGCGGTCGTCAAGAACTGAAGACAATAGCATATCTTGCATTTATTGATAAAAAAAGATATATTTGCCAAAATGTTTGACGTATACTAGCAAGAAGAGAGTTCAGCCCTGGTTGCAATATTTTTATTGCATTATAACACTGAATGATTTAAAAAAGATTTATTTATCGGACTTCCTCAGAGCCTATTGCCAGGAGTTCCAGATATTGCCAAGGTGATATCATTCTGATGCGGGGTAGAAATACATCCGTCGTCAGTCGGCTCGCAATCCAATTTTCTTGGATGTACGTTATATGCTCCGGGGCATACTCTCTTCTTTTTTAAATTACACAAATGCTGTCTTTTACAGAATACGCATCGAAAAAACGCATTCTTGAACTCTTGATAAAGGAGCGTGTGAAGGTTGCCTTGAAAGGCAACCTTAAATCATTGTCTCCTGCAGTCATAGCAAAAAATGCGGAACAGGAGAAAAAGATGACCGTTGCGGAGCAGATTTTTATGCTTATGCCTCCACGCGATTCCTGGTGTCGTCCGCAAAAGAAAGACCGCATTCAAATCGATGGCGAGAGAAAAAGCGGCAAACAGGTGCTGACGCGCAGCATTGCCCAAACAATCAAGAAACATCGCAAGACTTACGATGATTTTCCATATCTGCAACGTCTTGACTTGTTCATAGCCAATCTCCGCAAGGATATTACAGGTGATGCTCCGTTGGAGTTCAATTCAATAAAGATTGTCGGCAAAAAGAAAAAGGTGGATTCCGACAATGTGACAATTCTTCGTCCTATATGTGTCTTTGAATCGCTTCGCGAGAAACTTCTCATTGCACTTGCAAGCAAATATCTGTCGGAGGCATTCGACCCGTTACTTCACGAGGAGATTCTGTCGTATCGTCCTCTACGTAAATACCACAACAGCGAAGAGCCTGTTATTACAGACAGGGATAATGCTATTGAGAACTTGCAGGAATACCGCAATCGGCATAAACGACAGAACATATATGTAGCCGAGTGTGATATACAGAAGTATTTCGATACAATAAACCACGATGTCATCCGCAACTGCTTTGCCAAATTTGCGGAGAATGCACATACTCTATGCCCAGGATTTGAATACAGATGTGTAAAAAGGATTCTTGACGCATATCTTGACTCATATTCCTTCTATAAGAATGTTCTGGTGGAAAACGAAAAGCTGATGCTATGTGAATCGCCAAGAAAGTATGAGTCGCCCAAAGACACCCTGTTTGTAGAAAGAGGATGCTACACCCGGGAGGAATTCCAAATATCCACCGACAGGATTGGCATTCCGCAAGGCGGTGCCTTGTCGGGTCTAATCTCTAATGTCGTGCTCAGCACCGTTGACAACGAGAGCATACTGAAGAATAGCGACCCCAACCGCTTTTTCTGCCGCTATGGCGATGACATTATACTAATGCACACCTCAAAGGCAGAGTGCAAGAGGCTGATAGACCGGTACTGCAGCCTGCTCACAGAGCATAAATTGCTATACCACGAGTTCACCAGCGTTGCCGATTCACAGTACCGCAAGGCCGATGGCACAGTGCGCCATGCCCTGTGGGACCAGAAATCGCGCAGTCCATTCCTTTGGGGACGCAGCAACGGCGAGAATGAGCAGGTCGACTGGATTGGTTTTCTTGGGTACGAGGTGCGCTACACCGGCGAGGTACGCTTACGCCGTTCATCACTCAACGACAAGTTCAAGAGCATAAAGCGCAAATACCGCACCGGCGCAAAAACGCTTATAGCAAAAGGAGATTTCAAGAAGGATATAGAGAAAGAGATTCAAAACAGGATAGACCGCTTCAAAAGCGAAGGGCTTGTTGCAGCAAAGAGTCTTAACCACAACAAATATTGCATGACACAAGCGCTGAAACTTGACAGATATGCCGCCAGACTACTCTATCGCCTGCTCTACAAGATTGCACGCAACAACAACCTGGCAAAAGAGGAACTCGCCTTTTGGTGGGAGAAAGCAAAAGAGATTGGATGCATCAACTACAGAAACAGTTATATGACGATTACAAAATCGTAACGCACTTTTGGGAGTTGCAATCGCTTTCCTCGCGCTCAAACAGGACTTTTTACTATTCATCAATAAAAAATTTCAGTTATGCACTAAAACTGCACAGTTGATGCTTTACTTTGCATAGTTGGTTGCAGGAATCTGCCCAAATGCGTGCAGCGCATGTCTTTAATCACAAGAATCATTCCTTATATATTATAACATGAACTGTTCCCCAAAAAGAGACATCAAAGTTAACAAAGAATCAGTTCAGCCGTTATTCGCTGAACAAGTACCTAATCCAGCCTTTCTTGATGCTAATGAGAAGTTCCGTAACGAGATTCTTGCCTTCAAGCCACAGGAGTTGTTAAGCGAGTGTAAATAATAAATGAAGTTGAGAATATGGCATATTTTGGAAGACTGAAGCATTACTTTATTGAGAATTTGGATGAACTGGTGGCAAATGCCGGGCACCTGCGTCCCTTTTTGCGCGTCTATGATGAGAAGGAAAGCCTGCTCTTCAACTCCAGGAGCAGGGGCGAGAGCAAGATTCTGAGCAACTTCCACCCAAGCAGCGTTCCGCTCCCCTGGAGAGGGAAGTTCTTCACCAGTGTAGAGGCCATGATCTTCTATACTTATATTGAGGAGAATTGCAAGAACCCCAAGTGGGAGGAGAAGAAGAAAGAGGTGCTTGCACAGATTCTCGAAAGCAAGCATGGTCGTGAGGTTAAGGAGATCAATCGTCAGTCCGGGCTCTATAGCAAGGTACGAAAAGCCATTGTCAAGGAGATTGGTGAGGAAAACTGGGACCTTTACGCCTGGAAGGTTGCCTGCGATGCCGTTAAAGTAAAGTATGAGCACTGCCCCGAGTTCCGCAATTTCGTCAACGCCAACAAGGATAAATCGTTCATAGAGAACAGTTTCTGGAAGAAGATGCCAAAGGCTGGTGTGCTGAGGGTTACCGACGAGAGCAGTCGCTACTTTGGCAAATACATCGGCTGCAATTTCACCGGTGTTGCCATTCAGCGTTGCTTGGAACAGGGGTGAGGAGTGACCTCCCTACTCTTTTGCCGGCCAGGCTAATTTTTTCTCAACTATGCAGCACACCTGCATAGTTGTTGTTTTCCTTTGCAATATCAATCAAAAAACAGAGAACAGAGAAGAAAAAAAACAGTCATCCAAGAGATAACTTAAATCAACTTGATATAACTTTACAATCAATAAAAAGAAAGACTATGGAAATCATTTTGGCAATCATTACAGGAGTGGCATTGGGTGCAATTGCAGGCTTTATCTTTGCACGCAGCAAGAACAAGGAACTACAGAACAGCACCGACAGGCTCAAATGGCAGCTGGACAACGAGAAGGCAAATGCCGAGCATGCCTCATTGGGCTACCAGAAGCAGATTGAAAGCATAAAGGCCGAGGCAAAGGAGCATATTGAGAGCATAAAGGCAGAATGCGACAAGCGCATTGCCGAGGCAAAGAACGAGGCTGAGAAAAAGGCGCAGGGAGCAATGGAGGCGCAAGAGAAGAGACATACCCAGGCCATCAAGGCACAGCAGGAACTGTTTGACGAGACAATGGCAAAGGTTACCGCACAGGTAAAGAGCGCAACCGATGATATGCTCAAGCAGCGCCAGAGGGAGTTTGCCGAGTCAAGCAACACCAACCTGTGGCAAATTGTGAACCCGCTGCGTGAGACCATTGAGAAGATGAAGAAGACAATGGACGAGAGCACACTGAAGCACACCGAACTGAGCAGCGAGATGAAGGCAAACCTTGAGAATATGATGAAGCACAGCGAGGCTGCCAAAGAGAGCGCCGACGAACTTGCGCGCGTGTTCAAGCACAAGAGCAAGGTACAGGGCGACTGGGGCGAGCAAGTGCTCGACGAACTGCTAACATCACAGGGACTCACACAGGGCATACACTACGAGATACAGGCAACAATACGCGACAGCAAGGGCAATGTAGTGAGAACCGACACCGGCGGCAACCTTCGCCCCGATGTAATAATGCACATTGACAGCAACCGCGATATTATCATCGACTCAAAGGTATCGCTCACCAGTTTCTGGGACTATGTCAAGGCCGAGAACGAGGATGAACGCCAAAGACATCTCAAGGCACACATTGAGAGCATACAGCGACATGTGAAGGAACTGTCAAGGAAGGACTACTCATCCTACATCAAGGCACCAAAGGTGAAGATGGACTACGTTATAATGTTCGTTCCACACACCGGTGCCCTGTGGACAGCGCTGAACGCACAGCCCGACCTGTGGCGTAGCGCAATGGAACAGAACGTCTTCATTGCCGACGAGCAGACACTCTTTGCCGCACTCAGAATGATTAGCCTCACCTGGACACACATTGCACAGGCCCAGAACCACGAGAAAGTATACGAGCTTGCCAATGAGATTCTTGACCGCGTGGGCAAGTTCATGAGGAACTACGAGAGTATTGGCAAGGCCATAAAGGATGCCCAGCACGCATACGATGAATGCGAAAAGAAACTGACCCCGGGCGGACACAGCATCATATCAACCTGTGCCAAACTTGAGAAACTCGGTGCCAAGCAGAACAAGAAATTCCCGCTCCCAACCGACCCTGCAGGCAGCATAGAATAAGCCAGCAGCAGAGAGAGTAACTTATTTGACCTTACAGAGACCACAAACACATAACCATATATGATTACAGAATCACAGAACCGCATAATAGGAGCCGTCATTGGAGACATTGTCGGCTCCACATTCGAGTTCACCGATAAGATACCGGGCCGGTTCAAACTATTCAGGAGCGCCTGCACATTTACCGACGACACAGTACTGACAGCCGCCATTGCCGATGCGCTGCTGCACGGCAGGGACTTTGCCGATGCTATATACGACTGGGGAAACAGGTATATATACGCCGGTTTCGGACGCTCGTTCAGGAACTGGAAAAAGCGCAGGAAACAGGACCCCGCAGCAACAAACGACAGCAAGGGTAACGGAAGCGGAATGCGTGCCTGCCCTGTGGGATTCTTTGCACGTTCCATTGACCATGCTATGGAACTTGCAAAAGAGACTGCAATAACCACACACAACTCACCCGGCGGCATTGCCGGCGCACAGTCCATTGCCACCGCAGTATTCATGGCAAAGGAAAAGAGAAGCAAGGAGGAGATAAAGGAACTTATAGAAAAGACTTTCGGCTATAATCTTGCCTTGAGCAATAGCGAGATACGCTCTCTTATAAACGAGTTCGACAATGTAAACAAGAAGCAGATGGAGCGCGAATGGGCCGAGAACACATGCCCCGTTGCCATAATGGCATTCCTTCACTCCACTGGCTACGAGGAGACCTTGCGAACAGCCATCTCGTATGGCGGCGACGTGGACACCATTGCCTGCATGGCAGGCGGCATTGCTGCAGCATACTATGGAGTGCCCGACGAGATAATAAAGGCCGCTGCAGCATTCTTGCCCCAAGACATCATTGACATTGTCAACGAATTCGATGGCCTGGAACTTGAGAACAGGAACACACCTGCAACAATTGACCGATGGGCAAAGAGAGGACACGTGCTTGTCTATGGCAGCGGAACAAGGATGCTGGAGAACACCGAGGACGGGGCGCCAATGCGAGACAATGAATCAAAGGGCTACATTGCCAACCGCCGTTTCCGCTCAAGGCACCAGTTTGAGGGGCTATGCGGCGACTCCTACGCTATCCCCACCGTTGGCGTCACGCTCAAGGAGATTGAGGCTGCAGTAGAGCGTTTCATAGACTTTGCAAGCACTCACCCCGAACAGACATTCCTTGTCACCAACATCGGCTGCTCAAAGAAGGCCGGATATTCACCCGCCGAGATTGCCCCATTATTCAAGGAGATAGCCTCCCACCCCAATGTCTACCTTCCAAAGGAGTTCCGCGAAATTATTGCAAGAGTGTAGAGCGCACCACGCTCTGACGTAACATAAACATCCGCCCACTTCTGCTACAGGAGTGGGCGGATGTGCTTAGTGATTACTTCTTGCCGATGTCAAAGCGATATATTGCATGCAGCATGACATAACTCTGGAACACCTTGTTACGTGAGAAAGCACGCTGTGTGGGTGTAATAACACTATACTCCGATGTTCGCTGTCCAAGGATATCCACTGCCTCAAGCTGCAGTGTCAGCGCCTTGTCCTTGAGGAAAGACTGTGATATTGTGGCATTCCACAACCACTGGTCGTGGTTCATTATATCATCGGCATATCCACGGCGACCATAGAAACCGAATGAGGTGTTTACCCTCATACCAAAAGGCAGCTCCACCTGCGGCTCAAAGTTACATTCGAACGTGTGGCCGTTCTGGTCATACTGCGGCGTGCTCTCATACCTCACATAATTGCCGGTATAGCCTGCTGTGAAATTAACACTCCATATTCCGCTACGCCATTTCAAGCGCATATTGCCGTACGGATCGTGGGAGTGCATCACCGACAACCCCAGTTCGTCACCCAAAGCACCAATATAATTCTTATTGCGGTCCAATGCATATCCTGCCGACAGTGACAGCGTCCAGTGACGCTCCTTGTCGAGAGGTTGCTCAGTACCGCCACCGACAAAGAGATAATAGTTACCGTTGACATTATCCTTTGTAACGAGCATCTTGCCGGTGAGCGGGTCGGTCTGTATGATATCCACTACCGAATTCAGGTGATTTCCATAGTTGGCATTCACATGATAACTGTCGCCACGCTTCTCGTTGAACCACCTGCCCGTCATATTGTAATTGTTGCTCCACCCCACCTTCAAGTTGGGATTGTTCACACGCTCGACCATCTCATTGCTTGTATCAGTAATGGGCAACATATCCAGCAATGACTGGCGATGCTCATAGCCATAATATTGCAGATAGAGCGTTCCGTTCTTGGCAAACCTCCACCTCAGCGATGCCAAAGGAGCGAACTCCACATATCTGCGCTCAGGAGCATACTCTACACCAGCTCTTTCATAGTCGAGCCGGTCATCATGGTAGAGCACCGTTGTACCAATGTTGGCATCAATCTTCTCCCATTTGCCATAGAGGTAGAAACGGCCGTTGTGCAGATGCGTTGTCACCACCGAATAGGCAGAATTTTCAATGTCAATCACCGCAGCCAAAGAGTCGGCGGCCGATGGGCGCACACCAAGCGGCAACCCCGGCGTGGCATAGTATGGATAGCGGTCAAGGCGATAAAGGCTGTAACTTTCATCCTCCTTTTCATACTTATAGTGATAGTTTACCTCAAACTGTATATTCTTGGTTATTGCACCGTTGAGCGCAACCCGTGCCGAGAACTTGTCATTGCTTGAAGGGTCCTCGGTGTATCGGCGTTGCACCACCGCGGAATCGGCATTGTTGAAGTAGCGGTAGACCGAAAGGCTGTTGGCGGAAGTCCCATAGTTTCCCCTGTAGTACTCTACACCCGCCTTGAGGGAATAACCCTCTTTCCTGAAACGGTGTATAAAACGGACATCAGCTCCAAAGTTGTTACGATTGCCATAATTATCGCTCAATATCTTGTGGGAGTTCACACCCACAGCAGCAAGTTCCCCACTCACGGCATCGCCCACAAGCCCAAGTTCAGGATTCTCAAAACCGGCAGCTGCGGAATAGACCGATGTATTCTCGCTTGCATCCATGCGGGTGTCATAGTAATTATAGACAAGATTGGCCGACAGGCGACTTAGTGAATCAATGTTATATGTAAAATCAACATTTGCATTCACATCGTGCATAGCTGTAGAGACAAGAGTGCGGTTATATGACCAATGGCTGTCGGTACTGCCAAGCAGCGTCTCTACGTTGTTCATGCGGTCGTGCTCGCTGTTGTCGTACCCCACCTCAACCTCGGCATTGAGTTTTAACAGGCCTGCAGCGTCGTTTGCCTTGCCGTTGTCCCACGACATTATAGTACCCGCCTTGCGATAGGTAAAAAGGCCGTCGCCACCACCCCAACCGCTCCGCCAGTTGCCGTTCTCATCCACACTCTGGTTCTCGCTGATATTGTTCACCTGGGCATAGACAGCAGTGCGTCGCCTGTCGGTGAAATTCGACGCGAAGGCCTTTGCAAGATACTTGCTGTGAGTTCCCGCACCGCCATCGATATTCACATTCCACGACGTCATATACTCCTTTTTTATCTTCAAATCCACCACAGTCGCCTTCTCCAAATCGAGCACGCCGGCAAATTCCTTGTCCTCATCGGCCTTCTCATAGACGGCAACCTCCTCAACCGCATCGCTCACAATGTTGGACATCGCAGTGTTGGCGTCGCCAATGAAAGGCTTGCCATTGACAAGAATGGAACTGACAGCCTTGCCCTGGAAAGTGAGGTTACCGTCCGAATCCATTGAAAGACCTGGCAACTGCTTGATGAGGGCGGCTATTGTAGCACCCTCGGGCACGCGATAGGCGTTTGCATGATACACAAACGTATCTGCCTTTATGGTAAGTTCCTGTGCAAGACCGGTAACACTCACCTCACGCAACAGTTTCTCGTCGGGCTTCAGCAACAGGTTGCCTAGTTTGACATTGGGGCGTTTGGTTGTCAACTCCGCACTTTTCACAAGTATCTCGTACCCCACAAATGCAATATTCACCTTGTATGCTCCCGCACTCTTCACCTTTAACAAAAATGTACCGTCAACCTCCGTTGCACAGGCCGCCACCTGCAGCGTGTCGTTCTTCATAAGACGCACCGTTGCCATTGCAACTGGCACATCCGTGTCGGCAGCATCAAGCACCTTGCCGCTCAGCGAGAACTCCTGCGCCCCGGCAATACCGGCAACCAACAGGAACAACAGTGTCAAGAAATAGTGTTTCATTATTATGCTTATTACAGTTTCTTGGTTTTAGTTTTCACTCGCCGATGGTTTTCTGTTTTAACCACACGTCGTATGATTGAACATTGGCACAAGTTTTCACCTTTAACCTTTCAGTTTTCAGCTTTATTATGCAATTATAGTAATTGTGGTTGACATTTTACCCCCCCTGTTAATAAATGTTAAAACAAGATAAAAAGGACACGCAACCCCATTTGTGCTATATTTATGTTCAAGCAGACAGTGAGAAAATAAGGAGTCGCGTATCCAACGGCAAGGAGAACCACAACCCTTGCCTGACATTTTTTTATTTAATTCTTTACGTTTTCTACTCTTAAGACGGATTGTTTTTGATTTTGTTACATGCAGTTTTGTTAAAATTGATTAAAACTGCCGGGAATGACTAAAAAGGTTATTTTATCGTTAAGTCTTATGAAAGGCGGAACACTATAGGCAACACAAACTGCGTGTATACAGGCTTGCCGTCCTGCATTCCGGGATTCCATGCAGGCATTGAAGCCACAACCCTCAAGGCCTCGGCCTCGAGTGCCCTCACAGCAGCGTCACTTGCATCTATCTTCACCTCGGTTCGTCCGCTGTTTTTCTCTATGCTACTGTAAGCCTGTACTTTCAGTTCTGCCAACTCCATTGCACGTCGTTTGAGTATATTGTCCGAAACGCCATCTGCTGTAAATTTTGCCAATTCTTCCTCTTTCTGTGCAATTTGGTTCTTCAAAGAAATTGCCTCGGCACTATAAACATATTTTGAATATTCCCCCTTGAGCACACTAGCCTCGGCAATTGTTCCATCCTTCTGCACCAAAAAGCGCACAAACACCTTGCCCATCACCTCGGCATCACGTGCCTCTTTAGGATACTTTGTTTTGGTGCTCAAGTACTTCATCATCTCCTGCTGACCACCGGGAAATTCTGGCATTTTTTCACATACTGTAAACACAGCCTCATTGCCTGTAACCGAGGCACTTTTCTCCTTTTTAAAGTTTATATACATTACAGCCTCCTTGCCTGTCTGCTTTAATTTTTCCTGCAGTTCGGGAGTAAGGTCTGCTAATTTCACAATCTCAATGCTCTCAATCGTTTCGGGAGCAATATCATTGATATCACCATCATAGATAGCACCACCCGATACTACAAGCAGTTTTTCCTTAGTCTTCTCGGACACGTATACGCCGTTACCATTATCCTCTTTAGGGAGTTTGTATACAATTGGAAGAACAAATTTCACATTCACAGCCTTGCCCTTGTTCATTGCAGGCTTCCATTTTGGCATTGACTTCACCACTCTCAAAGCCTCGGCATCAAGTGACTCGTCACCCGAAGTGCGCATTATCTGCACATCGCTGATTGAACTGTCAGCCTTCACCACAAACTGTACAAACGCCCTTCCTTCAACACCGGCAGCCCTCGCAGCCTCGGGGTATTTAAGCGTGCTGCGCAAGTACTTCATCATCTCTTGCTGCCCACCGGGAAACTCTGGTTGCACCTCAACAACCTGAAACACCTTTTCCGGGTCATCATTGGCAGGAACTTGATCGTACAAAGCCTTTGCACGACTCCACTTGCTTGATTTTTCTTTACACATCATAGTGATACGTTTTTTAGTTAAACTGTGATTAAAGCTGTTGGCAATAGAGTAGAGCCTTGCGCCAACGGCTTTTTTTATTATTAGTAATTGGTATTGCTTAGCATTCACGCCCGAAGAAATAACAGCCTCATCGGCCTCGAATTCGTGTATATCCTTGAGGGTGTTCTTCATTATCCATGCAAGGGGGTTGAACCATTGCATTATTATCACAGCATCGGTAAACAGGATATCCCAAGAGTGCCCCGCCCTGACGTGAGCAGCCTCGTGAGTGAGTATCTCTCGCGCACCCTCGTTCATATCCTTGTTTGACACCACTACCCAACCAAACCAACTGAAAGGCTTCTCCTCGCCGCTATGCAGGCGCAGCCTCACGCCTTCCAGACCGTACTGCCCGGCAAAGACCTTGCTACTGCGCATAATCAGGCGCGACACCTGGACATACATAACTGCCTGCCTTAGTACAAGCAGCATCACACCCAAGCCATATATGGCCAACAGCACAATCTGCCACACCGGTGCTGTACTACCCTTTTCCTCAAGCACCAGGACATCCGTCGCCGGCACAGCATCAGCCATCGCCACCGATGGCAGGTGGCTTATAGACGGCACATCATCCACTAAAAGAACATCGGCAACAGACAATGCATCGCCTGTTTTTGCAAAGCCATTTTCAATAGCGTCAAACACTCCCTGCAACGGAGTGCTCACACCCACATTGGCAAAAGGCAGAGCCAATGACACCACTGCAATAAGCAACAGCAGATATCGGTTAAGTTTGTGGAAAGTCTCGCGGCTCATAAAGAGCATAAAGAGCGAAACCAGCATCGCAAGTAGAAGTGATGATTTGATTATGTAAACGATGAAAGCACCCATAATTAGAGAAGATGTATTAATATTTTTTATCTGCAGTAAAAACTACCTAATCACCATTAATTGAATGGTGATAAAAAGATAAAATTGAAGGTTTGCGAAGCAAGCGTAACGCAGAAGTTTGCTTTTTAGTCATTTTAAAACTATTTCTGTTTTTCAACTAACTCTATAAGTTCTTTGAGTTCGTCGAGAGAGATTTTCTCTTCCTTTACAAGCGACGACACTGCATTGAGGTATGAACTGCCAAAGTAACGGCTAACCACGCTACCCAATGACTGCTTGCCATATTCAGCCTCGCTCACAGCAGCGTAGTAGCGGTGAGTATTGCCGAACGCCTCGTGCGCCACATAGCCCTTTGTCTCAAGGCCACGTACAATTGTTGATATGGTATTGAAATGAGGCTTGGGTTCATCGAGCAAGTCTATTATCTCCTTTACAAACAATGCACCCTTTTCCCAAAAGAGTTTCATCAGTTCCTCTTCTCTCTTTGTCAAGTTCTTCATGATATTGAGTTTTTATGGTTTCAAACTATAAGTTTGGGTAATAATTTTAATATTACAATCGGCATGTTACTGTTATTTGTCATCCCGACAGAGCGTAGCGACGAGGGATCTCATATACTCGCAAAATAGAGATACTTCACTGCGTTCAGTATGACAATATACACAAAGTACTCCAACTATAATATAGTTATTTTTATGATTATAAACTAAAAATTTTGTTGGCGCGAACTATTTTTTTTAGTTCACACCGCAAAGAACTATATTTTTTAGTTAGCAAACTAATTTTAATAGTTAAAAGACGTTAACAAGAAAAAAATAGAGTACATAACTTAAGAAAAGAGCAAAACAGTGGTAACACAGCAACCTTCTCCGCTGTATCTCGGTGTAGTTTTGCAGGCAAATATAAACAACTGATAATCTTATGAAAAACAATCAAGAAGTTACCCCATCCACTAACATTGTAATCAACTCCAACAGGTTATGGTATGGAAAAGACAGCACTGTAAGCGCATTCACTGCAACCGCCTATGACGAGGAGGGTAACAGGGTAAGTTCAATGGAAGGGTATTTCCTTGAGCCCGAAACTGATTATGAGAGAGCCGAAATAGCCGGTAGCGACAGGTCAATAAAGTATGGAACATATAACATTGTGCCAGGGCGCAGTTGGCAAACTTATGATTGGTACGTAGACGATGTCCCTGGCAGAAGCGGAATAGCCATTCACGGAGGAACAGACGGAAGCAACACATTGGGTTGCCTGCTGCCTGCAGAAAATTTCGTACATGATAAAGAGAAAGACAATTACCGAACCGTAAATTCTGGAAAGAAGAAAAAGGAACTGTTCGATTTCTTCAAGAAATATGGAATGAATGGAATTAAAATAAACGTAGGAATATAAAAAACATAAAAAAAGATTATCTATTGACAAGGCATTTTTAAGAAAGTATATTTGTAATAATGCAACAAGAAAAATATACTACGTTGAAAAATAGACGAAAATGAGGTTTGCGACTGCAAACCTCATTTTCGTCTATAATATGAAATAATTCTATTCTTAACCTTTGCGTGCTACAACATTCTTCACAAAGTCCATTACCACCGGCGATGGGTGAAGAACTGTACTTGAGTACTGTGGCTCATAGATTACGCCCATGTACCAGTCGCAAGCGGAGAACTCCACGATGTCAACCAAGCCACTCTCGGGGTGAACACCTGTGCAAGCAAGGCCTGCGCCAACAAGAGCATCGCGATACTCTGTGTTCAGTTCATAACGGTGATAGTGACGCTCAACAATCTTCTCCTCGCCATAGATAGCATGAGCCTTGCTATCCTTTGCAATAACAGTGTCATAACCACCACGACGCATTACGCCGAATGGGTTGCCAACGCTCTTCAAATCCTCCATTACATCAACGATGCGGTGACTTGTAGCCTCGTTCATCTCGTAACTGTTTGCATCGGCATAACCAAGAAGGTTGCGAGCAACCTCAATAGCCATTACCTGCATGCCAAGACCAATACCAAGTGTCACAAGGTTGTTCTCGCGGCAGTACTTTGCAGCGATCACCTTACCCTCGAAGCCGCGTGGGCCAACACCCGGACAGATGATGTATCCATCCATGCCCTTGAGCGCATGTGCAACATTCTCCTCGGTAATCTTCTCGCTGTTGATGAAGTGAGGCTTAATCTTGCAGTCGTTGTATGTGCCGCACTGTGAAAGGCTCTCGTGAATACTCTTGTATGCATCCTGGAGGTCATACTTGCCAACAAGACCAATATTCACAACCTTCTTTGCATTGTTGCGACGCTCAACAAAAGAACGCCAGGGCTTCATTTCGGGAGTCTCACCAACCTCCTCACCAGTGAGGCGAAGGATTGCAGCATCAAGTCCCTGCTCCTGCATCTTGATGGGCACCTCATAGATTGAAGGTACATCAAGGCTCTGAACAACGCAGTCAGGCATTACATTACAGAAGCTTGCAACCTTCTTGCAAAGACCTGTGCTGAGTTTATGCTCTGCACGGAGTACAAGACAGTCTGGCTGAATACCAAGACTCTGCAACTGCTTTACAGAATGCTGTGTAGGCTTTGTCTTGAGCTCACCCGAAGCCGCCATGTAGGGGATGAGGGTGAGGTGCACCAAAACGGTGTTCTGATAGCCGAGCTGGTAACGCAACTGACGCACTGACTCGATAAATGGCAACGACTCGATATCGCCTACAGTACCACCAATCTCAGTGATGATAACGTCGTACTTCTTTGTTGCACCCAACAACTGCACACGACGCTTAATCTCATCGGTGATGTGGGGGATAACCTGAACTGTCTTACCCAAGAACTCGCCGCTACGCTCCTTCTCGATAACGCATTGGTAGATCTTACCTGTGGTCACGTTGTTGTTCTTGGTGGTTTGGATAGAGGTGAAACGCTCGTAGTGGCCCAAGTCGAGGTCGGTCTCGGTACCGTCCTCGGTAACGTAACACTCACCATGCTCATAAGGGTTGAGCGTACCAGGGTCAACATTGATATATGGATCGAGCTTCTGGATGGTCACCGAGTAACCACGCGCCTGCAACAAGCGAGCGATAGATGCCGAAATAATACCCTTACCGAGTGAAGATGCGACACCACCGGTAACGAAAATGTACTTTGGTTTAGATAGTTTCATATCTGCAAGTTTTTTGTAGGCACGCCGACCGCCATCACCGACCGCACGCGGCGCGCCCTATATCAGTTAATATTATTTTGTATCCTTCTGTTTTGACTCCTCGTCGATAAGCTGTATCTTCTCGATGAGTCCCG
>JAZLBZ010000061.1:0-15445 GCA_045613945.1 Bacteroidaceae bacterium | reverse complement strand
AGATGATGACCTCATCGCCCTCCTTTAGGAATGTGCCGCCGAACGATGATGCCACAAGGTTGATGCTCTCGGTTGTGCCGCGTGTGAAGATTACCTCGTGGCTGTGCTTTGCACCTATGAAACGACGTACTGTCTCACGCGCATTCTCCATTGCTGTGGTGCATACCTGTGACAGGTGGTGCACGCCACGATGAACATTGGCATTTGTGGTGCAATAGAGTTCGCCGATGGCGTCAATGACGCAGCGCGGTTTCTGCGTGGTGGCCGCGTTGTCAAGGTACACGAGCGGCTTGCCGTGTACTCTCTGCTCCAGAATGGGGAATTGTCCTCGTATGTCGTCTATGTTATACATTGTTATTTTGTCATCTCGAACCTTGTGTGAGAGATCTCTTTTTTGAAATTCCTCGTCGCTTCGCTCTGTCGGAATGACATTGCAGCGGGGATAAAGGCTCGCTTCTATATTTTTTTATTTACACAGGTTGCAGCCTTTGCATTTGCCGAGTTCGCCGCGAAAGCGTTTTTCAATGAGAATGTGCAGGCGCTCCTTTAGTGGAACTATGTCGATGTTCTCAATGACCTCGCCGGCAAAGGCATACATGAGCAGATGGCGTGCCTCGTCGGCAGGGATGCCTCGTTGCTGCATGTAGAAGAGCGCGTTCTCGTCCAACTGTCCCACAGTGGAACCATGACTGCACTTTACATCATCGGCATAGATTTCCAACTGTGGCTGTGCATATATATGTGCACATGTCGTGAGGCACAGGTTGCGGTTGGTTTGCTGCGAGACGGTGCGCTGTGCATCGGGGTGTATGTGCATCTTGCCGGCAAAGACACCTGTCGACGACTCGTCGAGGATGTATTTGTAGAGTTCACTGCTGGTGCAGTCGGCAACCTTGTGCTCAACGAGCGTGTGGTTGTCTATGTGCTGTGTCTTGTCGCCAATGGCAAGGCCGTTGATGCTTGTCTCTGCTCCTCGACCGTTAAGCGCAACATTGGCGCTGTTGCGTGTGAAACCGTTGGTGAGTGTCACGCAGCAGTGGTTGAAATGGCTGTCGGCCTGCTGGTCAACAAGAAGCGATGCCACGCGGGTGTTGCCGGTTGCCGTCTCCTCGATGTCATATATGTTGAGCGAAGCGCCTGCGCCAACGAATACCTCGGTGACGAGTGTAGAGAGCGACTGCTTTTCCTGTGACGAGTGGTCGCACAAAAGGATGTTTGCCTTGCTGTTTGCCTCAAGGATAATGAGGATGCGGCGGTTGAGCAGCATCTCTACGTTTGCCTGGATGAGCGATACAATCTGTATTGTCTCCTCGACAACGGTGCCCTGCGGAACGTAGAGCACCACGCCGTCCTGTGCGAACATGGTGTTGAACTGCGCTATGCTGTCACCCTCGGCGGCGAGGCGGTTATAGTATTTCTCGAGCATGGCAGGGTGGCTCTTGGCAATGGCGTTGAGACTGCCCAGGATTACTCCCTGTGGCAACTCGCGGCTGTGGCCTTCGGCGGGGGTGTAACTGTCGTGGACAATATATACCCTGTGCGATTTCAAGTTGGGGACATCGCAATGGAATATGGTGCCGGCGTTGACATTTGCCTCGGCACGCTTCAGATTCATTCCATAGTCGATGCCGAACTGCTTGGCAATGGGCGTGTTGAGCCATGCCTCGTCCTTGCGGGTTGGGAAACCTGCTGCCTTGAAACGCTCGAACGCCTCCTGACGCTTGCTGTTGAGCAGTGGTGCGCAGGCGCTGTCAATTGTCTCCCTGTTCTGCACGAACAGTTCTATGTATTCCTGTTCGTTGCCCATCATTGGTTCTCGTTTTTAATCCAGTCATATCCACGTACCTCAAGTTCCTGTACAAGCTCAGGGCCGGCTGTCATTACAATACGGCCGTTGTAGAGCACGTGAACGATATCGGGCTTGATGTAGTCTAGCAGTCTCTGGTAGTGGGTGATGACGATGCTCGATGTGTCGGGGCGCTTGAGTTTGTTTACGCCCTCGGCAACAATGCGCAGCGCGTCGATGTCGAGTCCTGAGTCGGTCTCGTCGAGAATGCTAAGTGTTGGCTCGAGCATTGCCATCTGGAATATCTCGTTACGTTTCTTCTCGCCGCCGCTGAAACCCTCGTTCACCGAACGGTTGGCAAGCTTGCTGTCAAGGTTCACAAGCGCACGCTTCTCGCGCATGAACTTGAGGAAGTCGCTAGCGCTCATTGGCTCCTGCTTCAGGTATTCGCGCTTGGCGTTAATGGCTGCGCGCATGAAGTTGGTGATGCTAACGCCCGGAATCTCCACCGGGTACTGGAACGAGAGGAAGAGTCCCTCGTGGCTGCGGTCCTCGGGAGAGAGTTCAAGCAGGTTCTTGCCATTGTAGATAACTTCGCCCTCGGTAACGGTGTAGGCAGGGTGGCCCACAAGCACGTTGCTAAGTGTGCTCTTGCCCGAACCGTTGGGGCCCATTATGGCGTGTACCTCGCCTGCCTTGATGGTGAGGTTTATTCCTTTAAGTATCTCTTTGCCATCGATGGTGGCGTGAAGGTTTTTTATTTCAAGTAAATTTTCCATAATACTCTTGTGGTTTATCATCCTACTGCTCCCTCGAGCGATACGCTCAGCAACTTCTGTGCCTCAACGGCAAACTCCATCGGGAGTTTGTTGAGCACCTCGCGTGCATATCCGTTGACGATGAGGCCGATAGCCTCCTCGGTGCCAATGCCTCGCTGGTTGCAGTAGAAGAGCTGGTCTTCGGAGATTTTTGATGTCGTGGCCTCGTGTTCTACAATGGCGCTGTTATTGTGAATGTCCATGTAGGGGAAGGTGTGTGCGCCGCACTTGTCACCCAACAGCAGCGAGTCGCACTGGCTGTAGTTGCGGGCGTTGTCGGCATTCTTGCTCACACGCACCAGACCACGATATGAATTCTGGCTCTTGCCGGCCGAGATACCCTTGCTGATGATGGTGCTCTTGGTGTTCTTGCCAAGATGAATCATCTTTGTGCCGGTGTCGGCCTGCTGATAGTTGTTGGTGAGTGCCACAGAGTAGAACTCGCCCTGTGAGTTGTCGCCGCGCAGAATGCAACTGGGGTATTTCCAGGTGATGGCCGAGCCGGTCTCCACCTGTGTCCACGACAATTTGCTGCCACGACCACGACAGTCGCCACGCTTGGTGACGAAGTTGTAGACGCCGCCCTTTCCCTCGGCATCGCCGGGGTACCAGTTCTGCACGGTGCTGTATTTTACCTCGGCATTCTCGTTCACCACAATCTCAACGATGGCGGCGTGCAACTGGTTCTCGTCACGCATGGGGGCGGTACAGCCCTCGAGGTACGAGACGTAACTCTCGTCATCGGCAATGATGAGCGTGCGCTCGAACTGGCCTGTGTTTGCCGCGTTGATGCGGAAATAGGTCGACAGTTCGCGCGGGCAACGTACTCCCTTTGGAATGTATACGAAGGAACCGTCGCTGAACACTGCGGTGTTGAGCGCGGCAAAGAAGTTGTCGCGGTAACTGACAACTGTGCCAAGATACTGGCGCACCAGTTCGGGGTGCTCCTGAATGGCCTCGCCCATTGAACTGAATATGATGCCTTTCTCCTTAAGTTCCTCCTTGAAGGTGGTCTTTACCGACACAGAGTCCATAACGGCATCGACAGCGGTGCCGCTTAGCGCAAGTCGCTCCTCAAGAGGAATGCCCAGTTTCTCGAATGTCTTCATCAACTCTGGGTCAATCTCCTTGTTCTTGCTCTCCTTGCTCTTTTTCAAGGGGTCGGCATAGTAGGATATCGCCTGATAGTCGATTGGCGGTATATCCAGGTGTGCCCACTGCGGCATCTCCATTGTGAGCCAATGCCTGTAGGCTGTCAAGCGGAACTCTAGCATCCAGTCCGGCTCGTTCTTCTTGCGCGAGATGAGTCTGATTGTGTCTTCGCTGAGTCCTTTCTCAATTATGTCTGTCTTTATCTTGCTTACAAAACCAAATTCATAGGCCTTGTCAGCAAGTTTCTTCAATATGTTGTTCTTTTTCTTCATCTATCTTCTTCGCCTCCTCGATGACTAAAAAAGTAACTTCGGCAACCTTGTTGTATAACAACGATTCCTCTTGCGATGTTTTGCTGGTGATTTCAAACTCGGGAGCAATGCTCTCGCTAATGTTCACTCCAAGCACAACCACTCCCATTGCTATGGCTGCCGAAAATATTGCACCCAGCAAACGGTCTATCCAGCCAAGCATGATGACCTTGAGCAACCAACGTAGCAGAAAACCTAAAAGATTTATTGCCAGTGAAATGACTGCGAATACCATGAGGAAACCCAATACGGTGCATATCAGGTCGCCCCACTCGGTCATTCCCTGCAGCCATGCTGCTGCCTTGGGGTAGAAAATTGTAGCTTGGAGCAAGCCTATTGCTATGCCTGCTCCAAAACTCAATTGCTTGACAAGTCCCGAAATCAGTCCGTAGATTGCACCTATTCCAATTACTGACAAAAGGACTATATCCAGTGTGTTCATTCTATGTTATCTTACAGTTTCTGTTTAACTTCAACCTGAACGAATGTCTCGATGATATCGCCAACCTTGATGTCGTCCTGTGATACAAGGCTGATACCGCACTCGAAGTTTGTACCTACTTCCTTTACATCCTCCTTGAAGCGCTTGAGCGCAGCAAGGTTACCGGTGTGGATAACGATACCGTCGCGGATGAGGCGTGCACGGTCGGTGCGTTTCACCTTACCCTCGCGTACCATACAGCCGGCAACTGTACCCACCTTGCTGATGTGGAATGTTTCGCGCACCTCGATGGTAGCGGTAATCTCCTCTTTGACGATTGGTGCAAGCATACCCTCCATAGCGGCTTTCACCTCTTCGATAGCATCATAGATGATAGAGTAGATGCGGATGTCGACACCCTCGTTCTCGGCAACCTTGCGTGCTGTCACTGAAGGACGCACCTGGAAACCTACGATAATTGCATCCGATGCTGCTGCAAGGCTCACGTCGCTCTCCGAAATCTGACCGACAGCCTTGTGTATTACGTTCACCTGGATATTCTCGGTCGAGAGTTTGATAAGTGAGTCGCTCAGAGCCTCGATAGAACCGTCCACGTCACCCTTGACAATGATGTTGAGGGTCTGGAAGTTACCGAGTGCAATGCGGCGGCCAACCTCGTCTAGAGTAAGCATCTTCTGTGTGCGCAATCCCTGCTCACGCTGCAACTGCTCGCGCTTGCCGGTGATTTCGCGTGCCTCGCGCTCGCTCTCTACAACGTTGAATGTGTCACCCGCTGCAGGCGCGCCGTTGAGGCCGAGGATAAGTGCTGGCTCGGCAGGACGAATCTCCTTGATGCGCTGGTTGCGCTCGTTGAAGATTGCCTTTACCTTACCCCACTGTGTGCCGGCAACAACAATGTCACCAACCTTTAGTGTACCGTTCTGCACGAGTACTGTCGCTACATAGCCACGACCCTTGTCGAGTGTAGACTCAATGACAGAACCTGTTGCCTTGCGGTTGGGGTTTGCCTTGAGGTCAAGCAATTCGGCCTCGAGAAGTACCTTCTCCATGAGTTCCTCGACACCCATACCTTTCTTTGCCGAGATTTCCTGTGACTGGTATTTTCCACCCCAGTCCTCAACGAGCATGTTCAACTGTGCCAGTTGCTCCTTGATCTTGTTAGGATCGGCTGTTGGCTTGTCGCACTTGTTGATGGCGAAGACGATGGGCACACCTGCTGCCATAGCGTGGTTGATGGCCTCCTTAGTCTGTGGCATCACGTCGTCGTCGGCAGCGATGATGATGATAACGATATCGGTGATCTTGGCACCGCGTGCACGCATGGCTGTAAAGGCCTCGTGGCCCGGAGTGTCAAGGAATGTGATGTGCTTGCCGCTCTCCATCTTAACGTTGTAGGCACCGATGTGCTGGGTGATACCGCCGGCCTCGCCTGCAATTACATTCGCCTTGCGGATGTAGTCGAGCAGCGATGTCTTACCATGGTCAACGTGACCCATCACAGTGATGATTGGTGCGCGTGGCTCCAAATCCTCCTCGGTATCGGCAGCCTCCTCAATAGCATTGGCAACCTCGGCGCTTACATATTCTGTTGTGTAACCGAACTCCTCGGCAACGATGTTGATGGTCTCGGCGTCGAGGCGCTGGTTGATTGATACCATCATGCCAATGCTCATACAGGTTGCAATAACCTGTGTAACCGAGATGTTCATCATGCTTGCAAGCTCGTTTGCAGTAACGAACTCTGTGAGCTGCAGAACCTTGCTCTGCTCCATCTCCTCGCTCATCTGCTGCATTTGGCGCTCGGCAGCCATATCGCGTTTCTCCTTGCGGTATTTTGCTGATTTGTTGCCCTTGCCGCGATTGGTGAGGCGGTCGAGTGTCTCCTTTATCTGCTTTGACACGTCCTCGTCGCTAACATCATTCTTGTCGAAACGCTTGTGCTGACGGTCGCGGTCCTTGCGGCTGCCCTGTGACTGGTTGTTGCTCTTGTTGCGGTTTGCACTCCAGTCCTTGTTGTCGTTGCCGCTGTTATTGCTGTTGGCGTTCTCCTTAACATCGTTGATGTCGACGCGCTGGCTGTTGATGCGCTGGCGCTTCTTCTTCTCGCCGCCTTCGTTGCCATGACGCTGTGCCTCGCGCTGCTGCTTGCGCTGCTCCTCGCGCTGCTTGTCCTTCTCCTCACGCTCCTTCTTCTTCTCCTCCTTGCTCTTCTTCTTTGGGCGTGTAGACTGGTTGATGGCAGCGAGGTCAATCTGACCCATAATCTTGAGTTTTGGTGCTTCAACCTCATCAAGTTGTGTGAGTTGTGCCTGTGGCTCCTCCTTTACCAGTTCAGCGACCTTTACGGGCTCTGCCTTTACCGGCTCAGCTGCAACAGGTGCTGCAGCAACTGGCTCGGCCTTCTTGGGCTCTTCTTTCTTTGGTTCCTCTTTCTTAGGCTCTTCCTTCTTGGGCTGAGCCTTTTTCTTGAGCGCGTCGAGGTCAATGCGGCCTGTAACCTTGATTGTCGGTGCTTCAACCTTTGGAGTCTCCTTAACAACCGGCTCGGCCTTCTTCTCTTCCTTGACAGCAGGCGCTGCAGCAACGGGCTCTTTTACCACAGGCTTCTCCTTGTTCTGGCGCTCACTGGTAAAATTATCCGACTGTATGCGTGCCTTCTTGTCGGCGCTGAACTCCTGCATCAACATCTCGTAACCACCTTCGGGAACAACTGCATTGGGGTCTTCCTTAATCTCGAAGCCCTTCTTCTGCAAGAATTCCACAATGGTCGACAGGCCAATGTTGAGTTCCTTTTGTACTTTATTTAATCTAATCTTCATTCGTAGTCTTTTTAAGTATTAGTTTCCTGTTAGTTGCTTATTCCTCATCCTCGAACTCTGCCTGGAGCACTTCGATAAGGTGGTCAACTGTGTCTTCCTCAAGGTCGGCCTTCTCTATGAGAACCTCGCGTGGGGTGTTGAGGACTGATTTTGCAGTATCAAGGCCAATGTTCTTGATAGCCTCGATTACCCACTCCTCAATCTCATCGGCAAACTCGTCGAGGTAGATGTCATCCTCCTGCTGTGCATCGATCTCGCGATATACATTGATAGTATACTCTGTAATCATGCTTGCGAGCTTGATGTTGAGACCGTCTTTACCGATAGCAAGTGAAACCTCCTCTTTCTTGAGGTTTACATCGGCAATGCGCTGCTCCTCGTTGAGCTTGATCTCCTGAATCTTTGCAGGGCTAAGAGCACGCTTAATGAAGAGTTCGATGTTTGATGTGAATGGGATGACGTCGATGTTCTCGTTGCGGAGTTCGCGAACGATACCGTGAATACGTGAACCCTTAACGCCAACGCAAGCACCTACCGGGTCAATGCGCTCGTCATATGTCTCAACGGCAATCTTGGCGCGCTTGCCTGGGATGCGTGCAATCTTCTTGATGGTGATGAGGCCATCGTTGATCTCGGGCACCTCAAGTTCGAAAAGACGCTGAAGGAACATTGGCGATGTGCGGCTGAGAATGATCTTTGGGTTGTTGTTCTGGTTGTCAACACGCTCAACAACTGCACGCACGTGGTCGCCCTTGCGGTAGAAGTCGCTTGGAATCTGCTCGCTCTTTGGGAGGATGAGCTCGTTGCCCTCATCGTCAACAAGCAGCAGTTCCTTCTTCCAAATCTGATAAACCTCGGCGCTTACAATCTGGCCAATCTTCTCGCTGTACTTGTGGTAGAGGCTGTCCTTCTCCAACTCGAGAATCTTTGATGCGAGTGTCTGGCGCAGGTTGAGGATGGCGCGACGGCCAAACTCGGCAAAGTTTACGATTTCGCTCACTTCCTCGCCCTCCTCAAAGGTGTCGTCGATGAGTTGTGCCTCAGAGAGTGAAATCTCGAAGTTGCTGTCTTTTACCTCGTTGTCGGCAACAACGGTGCGGCGGCGCTGAATCTCAAAGTCACCACGATCGGGGTTGACGATAACTGAGTAGTTCTCGTCGGTGCCGAAAAGGTTTACGATAACTTTGCGGAAACTCTCCTCGAGTACGCTAATCATTGTTGTACGGTCGATGTTCTTCGACTCCTTGAACTCTTGAAATGTATCAAGAAGGCTGATTGTTTCTTCTTTCTTTGCCATTTTATTTAAAATTTATTATGTATTTCGTGTATTTGACGCTGTCGTAGGCGAACTGCAAATCCTCCTCGACAAGTACAGGGCGCTTTGCACCTGCTGGTTTCTCTTTCTTTGAGATGGTGATGGTGAAATTCTCCTCGTTGGCTTCCTTCATAATGCCTTTGAGTTTTTTGCCATCCTTTGTAAGTACTTCCACTTCAAGACCAATGTGGTTCTGATACTGCTGTACCACCTTGAAAGGCTGGCCAAGGCCTGCCGAACCTACCTCAAGTTCGTAGTCTTCGGTCTCGCGGCTCAGGTTGCTCTCGATGTGACGGCTCAGGTCGGCGCAGTCCTCAATCCACACACCCTCGGCGTGGTCAATCTCAACTGTTATCTTGTCGTCCTTGCTGATGACAACATCTACCAAAAAATACTCCTTGTCGGCTAGCCACTCGTTGGTGAGGTCGATTACTTGCTGTTTGTCAATCATATAGTTCTGTTCTATTTTGATGTATGATATGATTTCTTGTCGTGTCGGTATAAAAAAGAGGGGCTTGTCGGCCCCTCATCAATCATCTTACACTGCAAATGTACGAATAAATGCTATCGTGTGCAAGTCTTTTAGAAAGTTTTTTATAATTTATTGGCTTCTGTGATATTCATTTAGATATTTTATCTATTTTTGCTATAAGTAGTGTGTCTCTTCGGTAGAGAATGTTTTTATTGTTAACATTGAGAAATTGACAACAAAAAATCATTGACCTTTAATAAAACCGAAACTACATTAGCTGTAGCCCTAATGAGGTTCTGGTTATGTGCTGGTGGATATTAAATTTATAGAACCTCCCATAATAATATATGGCAAAAGAATTGCGTTTTTCGCTTTCGGGTACTGAATATACTTCGGCACCGGTGAAACTTGAAAGAAAAAAAATATATGGTTGGAGTGACTTGGTTGCTACCGACAATGCTGGCGAGGTGTGTGGCACGGCCTATCTCTCGCCCGACGATGCCTTGCTCATTCCCTCAGGAGGGTACAAACAGGGAACAGTGGACGATGCCGACCGTTGGGTCGAGAAGAGTGAACTCACGGCTTGTGATTCCGACGGCGTTGAACTGCCGCAATACCCCTCTTCATTCGATGCTGTCATCTCTTTGGACAAGACCGTCACCGAAGAGGAGTTTCTCGACAACGACTGGGAGGCAGTGTATCAGCTCGTGAATGCCGACCTCGCCGCTGCTGTGGGCGACAATATCTATAAGTTTGAGTTCAGCTATCGCGGAGGCATCAACCACAACGACGGCTACCTCATCAACACTCCCGGGGGCTTGTTCCTCTTTGCCGGCGACAAACAGGAGTTCCCGCTCGTGTCGCTTGCCGACCAAACCGTCATCGACGAGGTGGAAGAGGTGGCTGAGGAGGAGATTGACGACCTCGATTTCAGTATGTTCTAAAATGTAAGCAATATGAGAAAAATAAATATATCCAACGAAACCAAGCGCGATGCAGAGGTGGCCTTCGGCACCTCATTCCGCCGTGTGGCGCCAATCTACAAGACCGCATCAGGCAGTACCGGTAAGAACGAGCGCCGCCTCAAGGCTACCATGGCCACCACCGAAGCCGCCCTTCTTGCCACCTATGGCGAGGGGCTCGCCGATGCCCTCATTGCCGGCGACCCTGAGATTGATATGGAACGCTTGGGACTCAAACTCGAAGGCTTGAAGAAGGTCTTCATCACCCAGGCCCAGAAGGTGGCCTACGGCGTATCGCTCAACGAGCATGTATATATGCCCGACGGCAGCGAGAAAGAGGTGCGCCCCGAATCGGTCACTACGGCTAATATTGCTTTGGATGGTGTCCCTTTGCGGTGGACAGGAAAACTCATCCCCAAGAGCAAAGCCTTGCGCATGTTCATGTTCAAGAAGAGCTACCAGGTACAGCACGTCAACGGACTCACTTATGATTTCCTCTTCGAAATGGCCAAGAAACTTGCCGAGGCCAATGCCATGATGCTCATCACCGCCGGTGCCAAGGGTAACGAACCGCTCGTGATGTCCAATGGCGGTACTCCTTACCGTGCTTTCCTCGAAGGACGTGTGCAAGGCGACAGTTATGCGCTCATCCTGCGCCTCACCAACCTTGAACTGAAAGAGATACCCACAAACTGATTTACGCTATGGCTACAATGGAAGTAACACAAGATATGCGCCAGAAGGCGATAGGCTATAAGAAGAACATCGCGGGCAAGTTTATGCTTGTCGAGGGTGCCAAAATCAAGGCACGCATCAGCGGCGAGCAGTTCTGCGTAACCCGCAAGATTGACGGACATCTGCAATGCGTTTTTTATAACGATGGTACAGCTGTTATGCTTAACTCACAGGGAAAGAATCGTGCAGGTGAACTGAAGTGTCTTGACATGCTTGCCGGTTTCTTGGGCAAGAAGGGTGTCAAGAGCGCCATTATTGCCGCCGAACTCTATGTACCTCGCGAGGGATGTCGTCCTCGCTGTGGCGATGTGCAGTCGGCATTGGCCGATGCCGCCAAGCGCGACACGCTGGCTCTCGCTCCCTTTGACATTATTGAACTCGACGACCAGCCTTTTGTGGCTGCCCACTACGATGAGGTGCACGCCAAGTTGACGGAACTCTTCAGCGTCGTCAGCGTTTCGGAGAATGATGATCGCAAACTTAAGACGACCAAGACCAGTTCGTTCTGTCACCCAGTAGAGATGCGAACGGCAACTTCGATAGATGAGGTGCAGCAGATATACGAGGAGTGGGTAGAGGACGAAGGTGCCGAGGGCATTGTGGTGCACAATGAAAACCGCTTCATCAGCAAGGTGAAGCCCCGCCACAGCATAGATGCAGTGGTTGTGGGTTACTCAACCACCGAGCGTGGCATCCGCGATGTGCTCCTCGCTGTGCGCCACGAGGACGGTGCGTACCAGATGTTCGGTCACGGCTCAACGGGAATGACCGATGAGCAGCGTGCCGAGCTTGCCCGGCGACTCTCGGCCAAGCATGTGGAGTCACAATATATCCTCTCTGACTCGCGCGGCATTGCCTACCAGATGGTCGCACCCGAGGTGGTGCTTGAGATGTCGGTGCTGGAGCTGGTGACACGCGGCAACGACGACAAGATTAAGACCAACCCCCTGCTTGCCTACGACGAGGCTAGGGGGTGGATGATGCAGGGAATGGTGCCCGGTGTATCTATACAGGGTATCACCTTCTACCGCGAGCGCACCGACAAGCAGCCTACGGTAACCGATGTGCGCCTGTCGCAGCTCACCGATATATGTCCTTTCGAGGAGCCGGAGGGTGCTACGGGCGAATTGCAGCCCAGCACATTGCTTGAGCGCCGTGTGTTCAGGAAAGTATCTGGCGCAAAGGTTATGCTGCACAAGTTCTTCATCTGGAAAACCAACAAGGAGGCCACCGGCCGCTATCCTGCCTACATCTTCTACCACACCGACTACAGCAGCGCCCGCAAGGAGATGATAAAGCGCGATATGGCCTATAGCAGCGATGAGCAGCAGATACGCGATATCCTTGCCGCCGAGATTGCCGACAACATCAAGAAGGGCTGGGAAGAGGTGTAGTTACCTGAAGGGGTCAAGGTAATCATTGCATCCTAATTTGTGTATTTCTGAATGAAATGCAATAACTGAATAGAATAACAAAAACCTAAAATCATAAACATTATGATGGATGACGAGTTGGCTGCGAAAGCCGCTGCAAAAGAGCATGCGAAGGCACAGCAACGCCTCTTCATTGAGAATGCTTTCTTCCTGTATGAGCACCGCGAGCAGATACTTTCCGACAGCCGCATGTTCCTGTGTCCGGTGGCAGTGGAGAGTGGTCTTGCTTACACCGGTACCTCGGGCTTTAGAAATCCCACACTGGGTGTATACCTTGAGTGGTGGATGAACTGCAAGGGTGCATTGCGCGTGGGCGACGATGGGGTGAGGAGTCTTGTGTATTACCTCGCCGGCAGTCCGCTGAGTGGAGCGAACGGCTGTGCTGCCGTGCGTGAGGATGGTAAGAGCGAGAAGGTTGTGTTAAAACCCTTCAGTGAATACTGGCGCTCGTTCATGCATATAAACAAGCGATACGATAATGCAAAATCGTATTACGAGGCATACAGCCTGCAACAGGTGATTGATTTGTTGAAAGAGGAATGATTTTGCAGTGTGGCTGCAAAATGTTATCTTCGCGGGTGGAATCAAAAATCATTTATGCGTACAAAAAGAAGCAGTTCGTCAAATATGCGTTTCCTTAAAGGGAATGTACTATTCTTTGCTTTGTTGCTGTTGGCAATAATGTTGTTTGTCTATTATGCATTACAGGGTGTGGAGGTCAATGCCGGCAATGACGCGGCGTGCCGTGTATCGTTTGATGCAGGCTGCACTGCTGGGGAGTACAAGGTTTTTGTTGATGACAGTCTGCTACACGAGGGTGCTCCGTTGCCTGCCGATTCGCAGATTGTGATGAAACGCTATGCTGCTGTGAACAGCCGTGTGTCGCTCTATACCTCAAAATCATTGATTAAGGTGGTGGCTGATGGTGACACGGTGGTGCGCACGCTGCATGGCGACAGGAACTTCTGCATTGAGACTGCCGGTGGAAAGGTTGTGATTTTGGTTCTCGAAAAATAAAGCAGGTCAACTGTTGGTATAATAATGGAAAACCCGCCAATTCAGCGGGTTTTCTATTATTTCTTGGGGGTGAGAATCTCCTTGTACTCTTTTTCGTCCTTGAGGATGCGGAATGCCTCGCTGAGGTCGGTGTCTTCGCGCAGGCTGTATATTATGCGTCCCTTTTGTCCCTGGTATCTGTGGATTATTTCGTCGGCAATAATTCTGCGTATGTCCTTCTCAAAGTGGGTCAATGAGTGGTCGAGGTTTGCCTGCAGTTTCTTTTCGAGCGAGGCAATCTCCTCCTTGACTATCTCGCTGAATCCTTCGAACTCTGCTGCCTGTTTCAGGTCCTTCAATACCTTTACGCTTATAAGGTCGTAACTGAAATTGCGCGATTTCAGCAACTGCTTGAACTTCTCGTAATCCTCATCGGTTATGTCAAACGTCTCGGCAGGGGCAATACTGCTATGCTTGATGGCATACTCTGTTGCGAAATCAAAGATTGCCATATCCTGCATCAGGTAAAAGAGCAGGGTAGAGAGTTCCTCTGACTTTGGCTCAATGTCGGGGCGTATGCCGCCGCCGTCGCGCACTTCGCGGCCTGCTGCGGTGTAGAACACTGTTGTGAGGCTGTCGGGTACGCGTGATGTCTTACCTTGGTCAATGACGTGCGAGTAGTCGAGTGCCTGAACACAGCGTCCGCTTGGGGTGTAGTATTTTGCAGTTGTCAGTTTCAGGTATCCGCCGCCGTTTACCTCTCTTGTGCTCTGTACAAGACCTTTGCCAAATGTGCGGCTGCCGATGATAATGGCCCTGTCGAGGTCCTGCAGTGAGCCTGCAACAATCTCCGATGCCGACGCTGTCTCCCCGTCTACAAGTATGGCTACAGGCGATGTGGTGTCGATGGGTGCTTTTTTGGTCTTGTATACCTCGTTCGCCTGTTTGGTCTTTCCTTTTGTGGTTACGATGACATTGTCTTTTGGGGTAAAAAGGTTTACAATTTCAACCGCTTCGTTAAGCAGGCCTCCGCCATTGCCGCGAAGGTCTATGATGAATGCTGTTGCTCCCTGTTTCTTGAGGTCTATGATTGCCTGGCGCATCTCTTTGGCACAGCCGTCGGTGAAACTGTTGAGTTGTAGGAAGCCTATGTTGCCTTGCTGTATTCCATAGTAGGGAATTGCCGGCAGGGCTATGCTTTCGCGCTGCAGTTTTACCTTGTGTGTGCCTTTCTTGCCCGGACGCTCATATTCAATGGTAAGGGTGGTGCCCGGCTCGCCGCGTAGCCTGTCGCTCACACTGTCGGTGCTCATACCCTTTACGCTCTCGCCGTTGATTGATATGATTAAATCGCCGGCCTTGAGTCCTGCTTTCTGCGCTGGCATTCCCTCGTATGGCTCGCTCAGCACAGTGGTCTTCTTCTCGGTGTGGAAACGTATCACTGAGCCAATGCCTGCATATTTGCCGGTGGTCATCATCTTCAGTTCATCGGCTTTGTCGGCGGGGTAGTACTGGGTGTAGGGGTCAAGGTTGGCAAGCATAGCATCTATGCCTTTGTTAATCATAATCTCGGGCATTATGCTGTCGACATAAAAAAGGTTCAGGTCCTTGATTATGGCATTCATTATTGAGATTTGGCGTGATAATTTGAACTTATGCTTGTCGTCGGCCTTGATTGCTATGCTTGGCAGCAGTGCAATCATAAGCAGCAGTGTAAGAATTCTTCTTTTCATTGTTGTCCTGTTTTCAATATTAACCGCGAAGATACACTTTTGCTTTCTTATTAGTGCCGTTTAATGCGTTGTTTTTAGATTATTTTAATGAAAATGGAAGAAATTATGGATATTTTTGTGTTATTGATGAAAAAATGGCCGAAAAATTTGCACCAAATAAAAAGTTATACTACTTTTGCAACGTCAAACGAAAAGGGTGACAAAAATTCTTCAGTAGCTCAGTCGGTTAGAGCACCTGACTGTTAATCAGGGGGTCGTAGGTTCAAGTCCTACCTGAAGAGCAAGCGAGACGGAACATCGCTGAATTAAAGAAAAAAGTTCCAACATATTCTTCAGTAGCTCAGTCGGTTAGAGCACCTGACTGTTAATCAGGGGGTCGTAGGTTCAAGTCCTACCTGAAGAGCAATGGATGTCAACGGAAGTTGGCATCTTTTTTTGTGTCTATGCGTTCCGCGTCGGGGGAGGTGGGTG
>JAZLBZ010000060.1:0-13857 GCA_045613945.1 Bacteroidaceae bacterium | reverse complement strand
TCTGAACGAAGTGAAGAATCTAAAAAACGCGTAGTAAAGAGATACTTCGCTACGCTCAGTATGACACAATCCGCGCACTGTCATTTTTCGGGCAAGCCTTCAACAACACGTCTGAACAAAGTGAAGAATCTAAATCCGCAGCAATGTCATTTTTCGAGCAAGCCCTCAACAACACGTCTGAACGAAGTGAAGAATCTCAATCCGCACACAGCAGAGATACTTCGCTACGCTCAGTATGACACAATCCTCGCACTGTCATTTTTCGGGCAAGCCCTCAACAACACGTCTGAACGAAGTGAAGAATCTCAATCCGCAACAATGTCATTTTTCGGGCAAGCCCTCAACAACACGTCTGAACGAAGTGAAGAATCTAAAAAACGCGTAGTAAAGAGATACTTCGCTACGCTCAGTATGACACAATCCGCGCACTGTCATTTTTCGGGCAAGCCTTCAACAACACGTCTGAACAAAGTGAAGAATCTAAATCCGCACACAGCAGAGATACTTCGCTACGCTCAGTATGACACAATCCGCGCACTGTCATTTTTCGGGCAAGCCCTCAACAACACGTCTGAACGAAGTGAAGAATCTCAATCCGCGCACAGCAGAGATACTTCGCTACGCTCAGTATGACAAGGCTATACCCAGCCCAATAATTCCGCCAAGTCTTGCTTCTTTGGATTTACTGTTGCTATAAGTTCATCTTTTTTAACCCTCACCCAACCTTTCAGCACTTTCTCACGCGCAATAGCCTCATTGACATCTTTAAACTCCTCATAATACATCAAATGGTGACATTTGTATTTTTGAGTAAAGCCTTTTACTAGTCCTTGTTTGTGTTCAACATATCTACGATAAAGGTCATTTGTCACACCAATGTACAAAACAGAGCGCGTTTTGTTTGAAATAATATAAACCCAATATTGATGAATGTTAACCATAATACTTAAACCCATTATATTTTTGAGATACTTCGCTATGCTCAGTATGACACAATCCGCGCACAGCAGAGATACTTCGCTACGCTCAGTATGACAGACCTTTCACTTTTCCGCTTTCCGCTTTCCGCTTTTTTCACTTTCCTTTACCCACAAAGCGTTTGTCGATATACTCAAAAAACTTCTCCTTGTACATCTCGCCAATGGGGACATAGACGTCGCCGTCGTAGACAATGCGCATCTTTGACACCTCCTTGACCTTGTTGAGATTGACAAGATATGAGCGGTGCACGCGCATGAAGGTATCGGCGGGGAGGCTCTCCTCAATCTTCTTCATGCTAAGGAGCGAGACTATGGGCTTTGGACTGTCTTCGACAAAGATGCGGACATACTCGCTCATGCCCTCAACGTACTTTATTGAACTGATGGGCACACGCAGCATCTTGTAATCCGATTTCACATAGAGGCAGTCGTGGCTGACACCCTCGCTCTGCTCCGCCACAGACAGGGCAGGGTTCTTTATTCCGTATATGAGCTTGAGTTTGTTGGCTGCCTTGAGGAATGAGTCGAAGGCAATGGGCTTGAGCAGATAGTCGATGGCATCGAGCCTGAAGCCTTCAATGGCATACTCGGAGTAGGCTGTAGTAAAGACCACCATAGGCGGACGGGCCAGTGAGCGCACAAGCTGTACACCATCAATATCGGGCATATTGATGTCGACGAACATGGCATCGACATTGCCGGTGGAGAGAACGTCCATTGCCTCGGCCGCCGATGAGCAAGAACCCACATTAACAAGGAACGGCACGCGTTCCACATACTTCTCGAGCTGTGCTACTGCCAACGGCTCGTCATCAACTATTATACACCTTATCATATTCTATCGGGATTTTCAGTTCAACATCGTACCAACCGTCAGCGTTGGATATACGCAGTTTGGCCTTGTTGCCGAACAGCAGGTCAAGACGTTTTTTGGCATTTTCAATGCCTATGCCGCCCGATGCCGGGCTCACAGCCACCTTTGCAGTATCGGGCACCGTATTGCGGCAAGAGAACACCACATTCTCGCAAGCCTCATCAACAAGCAGAGAGACGGAGATGAAAGATTTACGGGCATAGGTAACGCCGTGCTTGAAGGCGTTCTCGACAAACTGCATGAACAGCAGCGAAGGGACATTGACGCCTTTGGCTTCGGAGGTGAAATGGGTAGAGACCTCGAGTTTGTCGGTATATCGCAAACGCATAAGCTCAATGAAGTCCTTGATGAAGGATATCTCCTTTTCAATGGGCACGAACATGGCTGATTTTTCGTACAGCACGTAACGCATCAGCCCCGAGAGTTCCTGAACCGCTGTCTGCGCCTTGTCCTTGTCAATATCAATGAGGGCGTGGATGTTATTGAGGCTGTTCATGAAGAAATGCGGGTTTACCTGGTACTTGAGATATTCAAGTTCGGAGCGCAGTTTCTCTTTCTCGAGTTCCTTGATACTCTCGTCGCGGCGTATGGTGAAGAAGAAAAGGCGCACGCAGACATTGAACACAAGGACAAAAAGGGTGAGCAGGATGCGCACATTTTTGGGATGCGAGAAGAACATCCACACGCCAAAGGAGGGCGGCGTCAATTGCTCGGCACCGGCGACAGGCGGCGGAGCATCGAACAACGGCGCACCATCGGCCGGCAGGCCCTGCAGATGCAGGAAACCAGGTTCGTCAACCGGGAAGGCCATAAAGACTATGGCGCTGGCAACCACCACGCACAGCAGATAGAGCACAAAATGCCTTCCCCTCTTTTTGTAGAGAAGGAAAGGCATAAGTATGTTATTGTTTATAAAGAACAGTATCAATGCTGGCAACAGGAACCCCCAGAACGCCACCAGTTCATCGACTGTGGGCATAAAGGTGTCGTCCTTGTAGAATGCGCTCTTGATGAAGGCGCCAAAGAGTGGCGACAACATCAATACACTCCAAAAAAGGAGATATATCACATACTCTACTGTCCGTTTCTTATAACTCCAGGCCATTGATGAGAATTTTGCTTTTTGCCAGACTATTGTTCGCCGCAAATTTGTAAATAAAATTGATTATAGCAAAATCTATTCGGCAGAAAGCAAAATTGCATCAACAAACTGCATTATTTAACAGCCTTGAAACTCATGTCGAGACCCTTAACCGAGTGTGTGAGAGCACCTACAGAGATGAAATCCACACCGCAAAGGGCATAACTGCGCAGGGTATCGAAGGTGATACCGCCAGATGACTCGGTCTCGTAACGGCCGGCAACCATCTCAACAGCCTTGCGGGTCTTCTCGGTATCAAAGTTATCGAACATAATGCGCTGGATGCCGCCCATGTCAATTACTTTCTGCAAATCATCGAGCGTGCGCACCTCGACCTCAATCTTCAGGTCCTTGCCACATGCCTTGCAGTACTCCTTAGCGCGTGAGACAGCCTGCTCAATGCCACCGGCAAAGTCAACGTGGTTGTCCTTGATGAGAATCATATCAAAAAGGCCGATGCGGTGATTTACACCACCACCAATGCGAACAGCCTCTTTCTCCATGATGCGCATACCGGGAGTTGTCTTGCGGGTATCGAGCACACGTGTACCTGTACCCTCGAGTTCCTTTACATAGCGGCGTGTCATTGTGGCAATACCGCTCATGCGCTGCATTACATTGAGCATGAGACGCTCGGTCTGCAACAGCGAGCGCACACTACCGGTAACATACATCGCAATGTCGCCTTTCTTTACCTCGGCGCCATCCTCAATGAGCACCTCAACCTGCAAAGTCTCATCGAAACGGGCAAAGATGCGCTTTGCCATCTCAACACCGGCAAGCACGCCATCCTCCTTGATGAGGAGCATGTTCCTGCCCATTGCATCGGCAGGGATTGTTGAAAGGGTTGTGTGGTCACCGTCACCGATATCCTCGGCAAAAGAGAGGTCAATGAGCCTGTCTATCAATTCGTCTTTTACGTTCATAATATTTGGTATTAAATTGTTTATCAGTACCAGCGCACCACCCTGTCATTCTGACGACCAACGGGAGGAAGAATCTCTTTATTCAGCGAACCCTTGAGTTCCTTCGCTGTGCTCAGGATAACATTGCAGCGGATAGGTTGCCCTATTTGTTGCGAAGATAGGAATTTATTGTCACGCAAGCAAAAGTAAGAGAGTTTTTTATTGTATATTCGCGACGGGAAACTTAAACAAAACATGTCATCCTGAACGGAATGCAATGAAGTGAAGGATCTCTAGGGACGTAGAGAGATACTTCGCTATGCTCAGTATGACAAATGATAAAAGTACGGACATTATATGAAAATAACACTACTGGTTGTGGGACGCACTGTCGACAACAACATCATAGCAGGCATAAAGGACTACACGCAAAGGCTGAGCCACTTTGCACAGTTTGACATTGAGGTTATCCCCGAACTGAAGAACGCCAAGAAACTGAGCGAGGCACAGCAGAAGGAGGCCGAGGGAGAACTCATACTCAAGGCTCTGCAGGCGGGTGACCGTGTGGTGCTGCTTGATGAGGGCGGCAAGGAATTCCGCTCTACCGAGTTCGCTGCGTGGATTGAGCACAAGCAGAACATTTCGACAAAGCGCCTGGTGTTCATTGTTGGTGGTCCATACGGCTTTGCACCGAAGGTCTATGAGACAGCACACGAGAAACTCTCGCTCTCAAAGATGACATTCTCGCACCAGATGATTCGCCTGCTGTTTGTGGAACAACTCTACAGGGCATACACGATTATCAATCACCTGCCGTACCACCACGAGTAAAGCGGAAAACTCAAAACGGAAAGCGGAAAACTTGTGCAAGCGAGTGGACGGAAATTTATTTACGTACGCAACTCGCGTAGCGGAAAGCGGAAAACTTGTGCAAGTCTATTTACAATCGCAACGAGCGCGTTTTGTCATACTGAACGTGGTGAAGTATCTATATTTTTCCGCGAATAGCGAGATTTTTCGTTTCACTCAAAATGACATTGTTCGCGTCTTGTCATACTGAACGTAGTGAAGTATCTCTGTTTTTCACCTTTCAGTTTTCACCTTTCACCTCCTCTACATACTGGAAGCAGCCGGCATCCACTGCGCCGGCGGTGCGCAGAACACCATCCACATCAACAGGCAGGCACTCGAGATATTCATCGGCCGCTATGCCGCGTGCCTTCGATTCGGCTGTGAGGTGAAAATCGTAGTCAAAATTATCGTGGTCAATCAAACGGAAATGCTCCTTGCCGAACGGCGAGACGCTGATGCTGTCATACGCAATGCTCACAAAGCAACTGTCGGCAGTGTCAATGGTATTTATGAGCGAGTTCTCGAAGCGGTAGTTCACAGGGTTGGGCACCGTGTCGCCAAGATTGGTGAGATAGCCCATAACCTCATCCTCCTTTGAGCCGACAATGACACAGTTGGCGAAGAGGGCACCGCGCAAGGGTGCCGGAGTGCCGTCAAGGCTGTTGTGCAGTGCCAATGCCACGTCGCGCTGACGCCACACATAGAAATTGGCAATGGTGCAGTGTATGAAGTCGACATTGCCACCAACAACCTTCACGCAGTTGCCCTGCGCGTTGGCAAAGAGCGAGTTCAGTGCTGTTGCGCGTGCCATTATGAGTTCGAGGGCGTTGCCATGAAAGTTCTGCACCTTAGACGATTCTATTGTTATGCGCTGCACTGTGGTGTCACCCTGTTCTACCCTTATGCCGTAATTGGCGCTGTGTATGTCGCAATGTACCAGGCTGTTACCATTGCTTGTTGAGGTGAACACCACTCCATCCCACTGCCCTGGGATGCGGTCATAGGGGAGATAAGGGAACATACGGTCGGTGCGGTCGCCACGAAAGACAATTGGAGCATTGGGTGCGCCCTGGGCCATGAGGCAGCCCTCGACCTTCATGAATGCCTTGTCGTGAAAATAGAGCGTGGTGCCGGGCTGCAGCGAGAGGGTCGCGCCCTGCGACACTGCAAGGCTGTCATAGACTACATAATGCCCGGGAGCAAGCGTCGTATCGGCCACAATGTTCTTGCCATGCAGGAAGGTTACATCGCGCCCATAGGCTAGCAGCAGGATGCTTTGCTGCACGCCGCTCTCAAGAGTGAAGAGCAGCGAGTCCTTTACCATAAGGGGGATATCGCCGCCATTGCGGTCGACTGTAACCGAGGCGAGCACATAGAGACTGTCCTTTGCGCGCACCTCGAGATTGTGCATAGAGGTGCCGTACTGCCCGTCGACAAGCACACTGAACGGCGAGGTGCCGCCACCGGCAAGCTGCACATTGCTAATGCGCAGGGACTTGTCGTTACGGTTACGCACGAGAAACTTTGCTGTGGGCGACATGACCTCGGTGAAGAGGGTGTCGAACGAGACGGTGTCGCACGAGAACTCAAGGCGCAGCGTGGGGCTCGAAGAGAAATCGGCCTCCTCGACACACGAGCCGAGGAGCACCGATAACAGGCTTATATATAAGAGTGAGAGTTTCTTTATCATCGTCATTGCAAATTACAGGTTCTTCTGTTTGGCCAACGTCTTTGGCAGACACATCGGCCTGCAAAGGTGTCAAACAGCAGTTACCTTATACAAACGATGAAAAACATTTTTTATTGCATTACTTTGCCGGGGCATTCTCAAGCAGCAGCAGGAGATGACGCCACCAGCGCCCGGTTGATTCAATGTGCAGGCGCTCGTCGGGCGAGTGCACGCCACGCATTGTGGGGCCAAAGGAAATCATGTCAAGGTGTGGCGCCTTCTCAAGGAAAAGACCGCACTCAAGGCCTGCATGGATTGCCTTTATCTTGGCATCCTCGCCAAAGAGTTGCTTGTAGGTATCGCAGGCAACCTTGAGAATCTCAGATTTCATGTTTGGCTTCCAGCCGGGATACTGCCCTTTGGTTGTTACCTTAGCGCCCGCAAGTTCAAAGGCCGAGCGTACTGACATTGACACAAAGTCACGCGCCGACTCAATGGAACTGCGCTGGCTGGTGGTGACGGTGAGGACATTGTCGGCTGTGCGCTTGATTGAGGCGAGGTTGCTCGATGTCTCGACCAGCCCCGGAACATCCTGGCTCATTGCAAACACTCCGTTGAACACTGCACACACGCTGCGAAGGAACTTGTCGGCAACAACAGGGTCAATGACACGTGTAACAGGGTCGGTGCTCTGCATTGTGAGGCGCATATTAGGCTCGGTTGCACTGTACTCGTCCTGTACCTCGGCTGCAAAGATGTTGAAATCGACACGCACGCTCTCCTTGTCGGCCGACTGGATAGCAAAGACAGCCGATGCATCGCGAGGAATTGCGTTGTGGAGACTGCCGCCACTGATGTCGCAAAGGTAGAACTCATACTTTTGGGCTATGCGGGCAAGAAAACGGCATAGCAGTTTGTTGGCATTTGCACGCCCCTTGTTTATATCGTCGCCCGAGTGTCCGCCGGTGAGGGCATTGATATCTACTTTCACGTAGAACATATCGCCACCAATGGGTGTCCACACGTGCTTGAAGTCGGCATAGTTACACACACCGCCGGCACAGCCAATGAACATCTCGCCCTCGTCCTCACTGTCGAGGTTCACAAGGATATCACCCTGCAGAAGTTCGGGCGAGAGTGCCTCGGCACCTGTAAGACCGGTCTCCTCGTCAATGGTGAAGAGGCAGTTGATGGGGCCATGCTTTAGAGTGTTGTCGGCAAGAACTGCCATTGCTGCTGCCACGCCAATACCGTTATCGGCACCCAGGGTTGTGCCCTGTGCCTTGAGCCACTCGCCATCGACCCAAGTGGTGATGGGGTCTTTGGTGAAGTCGTGTTCAACCTCGGGGCGCTTGTCGCACACCATATCCATGTGGCTCTGCAGGATTATGGTTTTTCTGTCCTCATAGCCGGGAGAGGCAGGTTTTTTGATGAGCACGTTGCCAACGCTGTCGGCAATGGTCTCAAAGCCAAGTTCTTTACCAAAGTTCTGCAAATAGGCCGATATCTGTGCCTCGTTCTTTGAACCATGAGGAATTTCACATATCTTCAAGAAATACCCGAAAAGCGCCTCGGGCTGCAATTTGTTGTTTTCCATATTATAAAATGTTTAAAATCGTTAAACAAAGATGTAAAATCGTAAAATATTGTTAATTATCCTTTTTATTGCCCCTTTTTTACTTTTTTTGGCAACTCACTATCACGCAAGACAATAAAAAGCACTATCTTTGCACCGCTGAAAAAAAAATCCCCCATTCGGCTACAACATTACAAAGTTAATTGAAATGTTCAGAACTTTACTATTTACATTGTTAATTATTGCAATTTGTGTTGCATTGCTTGCCATTAAGGTGATTGTGAAGAAGAACGGCAGGTTCCCCAACACACACGTGGGAGGCAGCAAGGCGATGCGCCAGAGAGGGATAAAGTGCGTGCAGTCACAGGACAGGGATGCACGCAAAGAGAACCCTATGGCAGTAAAGGAGATTGAGAATAAAAAATAAACTGCTTTAAATAAATCTATGAGAACCACTAAGAATTTTACATTAATGGCCGCTATGGCCTTTATTGCAATGCTTTTTGTCCAGTGCTCGGCAAAGGGCAACGAGGCCGCACAGGCTGCAACAGCACCAACTGCCACTGAGGCAATAGCAGACTCTGCTGCAACACCGGTGTGCAACATAAAGATTGCTTATGTAGACTATGACTCGCTGTTGGCAAACTACAACTTCGCGCAGGATGTGCAGAAGGAACTTATCCGCAGAGAGATGAGCATCAACAACACTATCGAGAAGGAGAGAAAGAGCCTGCAGGAAGAGGCTGCCGCATTCGAATACAAGGTGCAGAACAATGTTTTTGCCACACAGGAGCGCGCACAGGCCGAGTATGAGAAAATCATGAAGAAGGACCAGGACTTGCTGCAGCGCGGCCAGTCCATGATTGCCGAACTGGAGCAGGTGAGAAATGCGAAATACAACGAACTCACACAGTGCATCAACGACTATATACAGGAGTACAACAGCACTGCGAAGTATGACTTCATCCTCACCAAGATGGGTGGCAACATGCTCTACGCCAACGAGGCTATGGATATTACAAAGCATGTTGTGAAGGGCTTGAACGAGAAGTACACAAGCAACGAGAAGAAGTAACAGACCAAGTCTTTAGGATAAAAATATAGTGCCGGGTGTTCGAACACCCGGCACTATATTTTTATTATTGGCCTATCAATACTTCTTATGCGGCATCTTGTGCGGCGCAATCATATTCTCGGGACTCAGCAGTTCGTCAAGTTCGGCTCTCGAAAGCAAGCCCTCCTCAAGCACAAGGTCATAGACACTGCGGTTCTCCTTGAGAGCACGCTTGGCAATCTTGGCACTGTTCTCATAGCCAAGCACCGGATTCAAGGCAGTTACAATACCAATGCTGCCCATGACAAGTTCCTTGCAGTGACCCTCGTTGGCTGTGATGCCATCGACACAGAGCACGCGCAGGCGTGTCATACCACGCAGCAACATACGTATTGACGAAATGATTGAGTGCACAATGACCGGCTCCATGACATTGAGTTGCAACTGTCCGGCCTCGGCGGCAAAGGTAACAGTGAGGTCGTTACCAATGACGCGAAAACAGATTTGGTTCACCACCTCGGGGATAACGGGGTTGACCTTGCCAGGCATGATACTTGAGCCCGGCTGCATTGGTGGCAGGTTGATTTCGTTAAGGCCACAGCGCGGACCGCTTGAGAGCAGACGAAGGTCGTTACATATCTTTGAGAGTTTGACAGCAAGACGCTTGAGTGCCGAAGAGTACATCACTGTAGAACCGGCATCGGGGGTTGCCTCGATGAGGTTTCCTGCAAGCACAAACTCCTTGCCGGAGATGATGCGCAGAGCGTTCACGCAGGCCTGGGCATAGCCGGGCTCGGTGTTGATACCGGTACCGATGGCTGTTGCACCCATATTGACCTCGAGGAACAGGCGTGCCATCTCATTAAGGCGGCCCACCTCCTCGTCAAGGGTTGCTGCAAAGGCCTCGAACTCCTGCCCAAGTGTCATTGGAACGGCATCCTGCAACTGGGTGCGGCCCATCTTTATAATGTTGTTGAACTCCTTGCCTTTCTCACGGAACGCGGCAATGAGCAGTTTCAGTTCACGTACAAGGTCCTCATTGTGGAGGATGAAACAGAGTTTGAATGATGTGGGATAAGCATCGTTGGTTGACTGCGAGAGGTTCACGTGGTCATTGGGGTGGCAATATTGGTACTCGCCCTTGTTGTGTCCCATGATTTCGAGCGCGCGGTTGGCAACGACCTCGTTGATGTTCATGTTGGTTGATGTGCCCGCACCACCCTGCATAAGATCAACAGGGAACTGGTCGACAAGTGCGCCCTCCATTATCTCCTCGCAGGCTTTCTTGATACCCTTTCCAATCTCCTCGTCGAGCGTGCCGAGCGACACGTTGGCATGCGCTGCTGCCCACTTGACCATCGCAAGGGCTTTTACATAATAGGGGTGGTCACTAATGGTAATTCCCGAGATATCCTTGAAATTGACCATTGCACGCAAGGTTTGCGCGCCATAATAAGCATCGGCAGGGACCTGGACCTCGCCTAATGAATCGTGTTCAAGACGTGTTTTCATTGTCTTATATATTAAAAACCTTATTCAAGAAACGCGCAACACCACAAAATGGTTCGGCAGTTGCGATATGCGAAGATATAAATTAAAAATTGTAACAAAGAATATATGGCACTATTTTTTGCTAAAGTTACAGAAATGAAAAATGCAGGGAGCGATTTCACACACGAAACCGTTCCCTGCCCCGAAAATAAAAATCAAAACGTTGACTTTATTGAATCAGGCCTGCTGCTGTTCCTGCTGCTGCGCCTCTTTCTTTGCCTTGTTGCGGCGCATGAAGAACTGGATAATCCACTTGAGGACGTAGAAAGCAGCGACGAAAACAAATGTAACAATGAGGACTGCAATACCCGCAGCACGGGCCGCATTGACACCCAGGCCAAAGCCTGAGAGGCAAAAACGTACATAACTCTTAATCATAATTCCTATTTTTTAAATGTTGTTATTTTGTGCAATGTTAATATGCGTTCTGTCAAATCTCTTCGTAGATGCGGCCATCGGAACCACGATAACGGCGTTTGGGACCTATGATAAGCAGCATGATTATTGCGCCAATGACCATGAGCACCTGAAGAAGTACCTGGAACGCTATTGCTATGATTGCTCCGGCTGATATTATGCAACCGAGGATGTATACTATTGAGAAGAGTGTAACAATGACACCAAAGAAGAGACCAAAGGTCACCACATTGCGCTTGAAGGATATAAAAATACCTATCGACAAGGAGACAAAGAATATTCCGATTGCCACCGGCTCAAAGAACCAGGCTTTCTGCATTTCATAGACTGCCATGACGATGAGTGCCGCTATTGCCAATGGGAAAGAGATGGCAAGGCTGATGGCTGCAGGCTTTATGCTTATCTCCTTTACAGGAGCCTCTTCCTCCTTTTTGCTGCGGATTGCAAGCCCTTTCTCATAGGCCTTGATACTGTAGAACTGGAGCCATACTACTATACCGAATGGAATGAGCATTATGAGCGCGCCCATAAAACCGAGTTCATCATATTCGCACCACCAGAAGATATCTGTTCCAAAATACAGGAATCCGACAATCTCAATGGCGGATACAAGCAGCATTGCCAAAGGGATGCCAATGAGAAACAAAGGGCGCAGAATAATGAGACGTGTCTTTAGGTAGATAAAGGAGAAGATAGTAACAGCAGCTATCAATATGAGGATAAGTTTCACCGCATCAGTTGAGCCATAAAACTCACCCAAAGGTGTCGCTCTGCGCTGTATGTTCTCTTTCAAAGGATTTACCATATCGGCCGGGTTATCCTTGCTGAATATCAGATTATAGTTAAGGGCCGCATAGTACTCATCCTCGAACTTGAACACTTGGTAATCACCGTCGTCGGCAGTGCCCAGGCTCTGGAATTTGAAGCCCTCTTCAAAGTTTTTGCCGGTCTCACGTATCAGCACCCAACTTGTATCGCCCTTGACTGCGCCGTAGCAATAAATCTCGGGGGTACCGAATTTTGCCCAGTGGTTGATAATGAACTCCTGCGCCGGGACACACTGCAGAGTGCAGCAAAGCAGGGCAACAATAAGAAGCATCCTTTTCATAACTATAAGTTTTTGCGTTTGTGTATGCCAGTAACACTCGCAAAGGTAGGGAACGACAAACCGCAGCCTTGCCCATTCAAACAAAAACAGGGTGCCAAAAGATAAAAAACCTTAAAAAAATGTAATCATCCACACCCCCTCGGTTTAGTTTCGCTTTGGCAACATCGGCTTTTACATTCCCACTTTTACATTTGATATTTTTGAACTACAGCCTCTGCCTGTACTCGCCAAACGAGCATCCCTTGACACGACGGAAGACACGACGGAACGTGGAGATGGAGTTGAAGCCGCTATTCTCGGCAATCTCGGCCATCGTCCTGGACGACCCGGCCTCGTGCATCATGCGCAGCGCCGCCTCAATGCGATACCCGTTTATGTAGTCATAGAAAGTGGTGTTGAGATTACTGTTGAGGTAGTTAGAGAGATAGGTGCGGTTTGTACCTATCTGCATTGCCAAATCGGCCAGCGAAAGACGCGGATTCTTCCACACCTCGTCATCGCTCATCAGTTGCTCGAGCCTGGCGCCAAGCAGCGACTCGGCATCATCGGTATCCTTTACCTGCGGCGCCGGATGCACCTTGACTGGTTTGTGCAAGTTGACATAATTGAGGATTACCACCCACAACAACAGCAGTGCCAACTGGTAACAACCATCAACCAGCCACGATTCGAAGTAACACGACACCGTCCACAGCACAAGGCAGGCAACAAGCATAAGGGCAACGAGTGTGAGCCAGCCGACGCTGACATTGTCTGTGTTAGAGAAGTTGTCCTTGATAAAACGGTTGTGTCTTTTAATAGCAAAATAGATATAGACTATCATCACAACGGAATAGAGCCCGGTGGAGATAAAGAACGCATTGAATAACGCGTCAGAGGCAAGGAATATATAAAAAAAGAATGCTATTACAAAAGGTAGCATATTCACTAAAAGACGACGGGAGGTACACCACCCTGTGCACACCACTTCCATTGCAAAGCAGACGACGACAGGAATCACCGTCATATCAAAAAGCACAAGCAGATTGACAAAATAACCATTATGGAGAAACGGTCCGGCATAGAAAAGCAGGTCCTTTAGTTCAAGAAATGCCCAGTATAGAAGTATGTACCCACATAGACGTTTGAGGCGCGGAGCATTAGGCCTGAGACAACGCTGCAAACCGGCCATCAGAAAGAACATCGTCACAAAGCCGTGAATAAAATAGAACAGTCGTTCGCCTACCATTTCCTAGTGTTTGTTTATTAGGCGAAAGTAGGCTTTGAAACGAAACATGGAGGTTCAATTCGTAAAAAACAGGGTATCAATGCGTAAAATACGCGTATACAGAGCGGCTTGAACAAAATGCACAGACTGCATCAAGACAAGACAGCAATACCCTCAAAAGACCAGGCAATCCTGGGCACTTGCAAGGATATCCCTGCGCGCCCACAAAAAAAACAAAGAGAAAAAAGGGGTTACACTACCGGCAAACGCAAAAGATTAATGGCAGAATCTACTGCCTAAAATTATAGATTTATCCACACCTTTTTTCTACAGAGCCTAAAATAGGTTTTCAAAACACTGTTCACCACATTGATTTGCTACTGAACCTGGCTCACCAGCAAAAGTTGGGGGGCTACGCAAAAAGTTTAGCCAATCTAAAGAAGAAAAACTTGATATCCGTAACTCCTCTTAGTTGAGCCCTGAAAGATTTTATTTTTGCATTGAAACTCTCCGCAAAGGCATT
>JAZLBZ010000059.1:0-10930 GCA_045613945.1 Bacteroidaceae bacterium | reverse complement strand
CTCTGTAACCTGACCTACTTCAAAACCCTCAAGACCGGGCTTTGTCTCCTCTGCGAACAACTGCTCGTAAGAAGGGTTGTGAAGAATCTCCACAGCACCGGTGATACCATACTTGGTAAGATCTAATGTTGCCATAATTCTTAAAATAAATTATTAGTTAAAATTTCTCGTTTTTCTCTCTTTTGCGGGCACTTGCGGCGCCTTTTTGTCCAAAGTGCCGAAGTTCTCCAAGTGCAAATATATGTCTTTTTATTTAATGTGCAAAACTAATTAAGGAAAAATTTCCGTAATTGCTGAAAAAAAGGTCCTTTTCGCCCTTTTTCGCTACTTTTTTCACTTTCAAAATGTTGTTTATTGGTTTGTTTTTGCCTGTTTGTGTGTTTTGTGTGTTAATTGAAAGCAATAAAAACTTACGTTTTTTCTTTAAAACATCGGTGGTGCTGACATTTTGTATTTTCTGCATCCAACGGGCAGCCTGTGCAGTTTTTTTTCTGTTTATATGTTTTTAATTTAAAATTATTATCTTCGCGGTGACAATATTCTCTGTTAGCAACTGAACAAAACAAAATAGATTATGAGCGAGAAAATTACAATGCCCTGGGAAGAGCGTCCTTTGGGCTGCAACGATGTCATGTGGCGTTACTCAAAGAACCCTGTTATCGGCCGTTATGCAATCCCCACCTCGAACAGTGTATTCAACAGCGCTGTGGTGCCTTTTGGCGATGGCTATGCCGGTGTGTTCCGCTGCGATAACAAGGCGGTGCAGATGAACATCTTTGCCGGTTTCAGCAAGGATGGTATAAACTGGGAGATTGAGCACGAGCCAATAGTGTTCAAGGCCGGCAATACCGATATGATTGAGTCGGAGTACAAGTATGACCCACGTGTGACCTGGATTGAGGACCGCTACTGGATTACCTGGTGCAACGGCTATCACGGGCCGACAATTGGCATTGCATATACATTTGACTTCAAGGAGTTCTTCCAGTGCGAGAATGCGTTCTTGCCATTCAACCGCAATGGTGTGCTGTTCCCACAGAAAATCAACGGCAAGTATGCGATGCTGAGCCGTCCGAGCGACAACGGCCACACTCCTTTTGGCGATATCTACATCAGTTATAGCCCCGACATGAAGTACTGGGGCGAGCACCGTTGTGTGATGAAAGTGACTCCATTCCCCGAGAGCGCATGGCAGTGTACAAAGATTGGCGCGGGTTCTGTGCCTATCCTCACCGATGAGGGCTGGTTGCTCTTCTATCATGGTGTAATCACCACCTGCAACGGTTTCCGCTACTCAATGGGTGCAGCACTGCTCGACAAGAATGACCCTTCGAAGGTGCTCTACCGCACCAAGCCCTATCTGCTTGCCCCTGCGGCACCTTATGAACTCGCCGGCGATGTTCCCAACGTGGTGTTCCCATGTGCGGCATTGCACGATGGCGACAAGGTGGCTGTCTACTACGGCGCAGCCGACACTGTTGTGGGCATGGCATTTGGCTATATAAGCGAAATCATTGATTTCATGAAGAAGAACAGCTGCAAATAAATTATTTGAGCCACTTTTTGAACCAATAAGGGGCTGATTCAAAAGCCCCGTTTAAGAACAAGCAAACCCTGCCAGAATATACTCTGGCAGGGTTTGCTTTCTTTGTAAAATGACTTTTAGTCACCCTCTCTTATAGTTTTGCAGGATTTTTAAATTTGAGTAGTGAACAAAAATGTTTCTGACATTATAGTTTGTCTACTAATTAAGTATGCCAATGTTTTTCACTCCCCATTGGTGATCTTGGGGGAAAGTTATATTGGCGATTTTCAGTTTCTTGCAATTGTAGAAAATAGTTGTTCCTAATGTCTTTACGCAGCCGAGAACGGTGACTTTATCAAGGTTGGCACATTCGACAAATGCGCAGTCTTGAACCTCTGTGATGCTTGTGGGGATAGTGACCTCTGTCAGGCCGGCACAGTTCTCAAACGCGCCTGCACCGATGATTTCGACTCCCTCGGTGATGGTGATGCTTGTAAGGTTGGTGCAACCCGTAAAAGCGCGCTCATGGATGACTTTTACACTGCTTGGGATAGTGATATTTGTAAGGCTGGTGCAATTCTTGAATGCGTACTCGCCAATTTCCTCAACTCCCTCGGCGATGGTAACGCTCGCAAGGTTGGTGCAGTCGCTGAAGGCATATTTCTGAAACACCTTTACACTGCCGGGAATAGTGGCGCAGGTGAGGCTGATGCAGCCCTCGAAAGCAAATTCCTTTATCTCCTCCACATTTTCAGGGAGATGAATCTCTTTTAAATTCTTACACTTTTGGAATGCGCCACAACCGATTGCTTTCAGGCCTTGTGGCAAAGTTATATGCTCCAATGTTTGGGCTTTCAAGAAGGCAAAGTCGCTGATGACGGTTGTAGCATCGGCAACACTATATGATGTAAATTCTTTATTGCAGTTTTTGATTAATCTGTCTGCTTTGTAATAGACGTTAGATGAATCATTGGTGCCTAACTCGAAAAAAGATACGCTTGTTTTATAGGTTGACTTGCTCATAACGAATCAAATATTTATGTGTTAACGTGAGTTCGAAATAATAAATTAATTTTACATTAAAATTAACTGGTTGAAAATTAGGATAATAGCGGTAGAAGTTGTAAATTTGAGTAACTGAAAATAATATACAAATCCTTACCGCTATGTTCTCCGAGGATAAAGTTACTGAATTTTTCTGTTGGACAGACGAATTCTGCAAGTTTTTTGATGTGCAGCAAGAAAAATCTATGCTCGATGCTCCGCAAGACGGTAAAAGATACCGTCGCAAGCCCAACCGCATGAGTGATGCCGAATCACCAGCGCATACTTATCCACAGGACTTTTGATGGCCTTGCAAGTTCTTTGATAAGAAACCCGCCATTGACGTGGATTTTGTCAATGACGGGCAACTGTAGGCTCTGTAGAAAAAAGGTGTGGGTAAATCTTCGCGAACTTTACGTATACAATGGTAATATCAAAAAAAACCGGCACCGTTGAATTTCACAACTTGAACCTGCTTGATTTTTGGATTTAGTGACAGGACTGTTCGCCCGCTAGTTAGGTGCTCGCTTAGCGAGTGACTAACTGAGGAAGTTCCGCATCACCCAAAAATCAAGCAGACAGTTCAAGTGGCAACACCTTTTCGACTGAGGGATGTTGCTTGCAACTCGTGAACAAAGAAAAGGTGGACTGAAATTCCCGTGTGCCGGAACCTTTTGGTTCTTTTCAGTTATGAAAAGAACGTATAGAACGACTTGAAGAGAATATAAGTGAACAATCAAGGTTGAGGACTGCCGTTTGATAAGTTACTTGCGCCGTAAAATAATACTATAAGCGAATCAATATCCACACCTTTTTGTTACTGAACCCAATTTTCATTATTCTAAAATTATATCGAACTCACGTTATTTTATAATGGTAGGGTTGACCTCTAATTTTGGAAGTCAACCCTTTACCGCTGCGCGTTTTTTGTCTTTCAACTTCGACAACGCCAACTCTTCGCATCCCGCACGGCATCACCTACAGCGATGCTTCGTGCGACTAACTGCTGTTGACGTTAATTTTATTGAACCAGTTCTCGCTCACAGTAAAAGTTCAAGCAAGCTTGGCTTTTGCTCGCTTACTCGCTGCTTTGTCGAACCCTTCGGTTAACCACGCTTGGCGTGCTTAACCTCGGCTTTCTTCGAGTCGTTGCATCCACTCGTACCAGTTGGGGATGTAGAGTGTGGCGACAAGTGTGTTGAGCAGCATTCCAAATACCACAGCCGCGCCAAGCGAGAGGCGTGCGCCGGCTCCTGCACCGTCGGCAAAGAGCAGTGGCATCACACCAAGCACAAAGGCGAGCGAGGTCATGAGGATGGGGCGTAGACGCACGTGTCCGGCCTCGGCTGCACTTTGGCGTATGTCATTGCCGCTCTTTCTGAAGTCGCGCGCGAACTCCACGATGAGGATTCCATTCTTTGCACTCAATGCTATGAGCAACACAATGCCAATCTCGGTGTATATGCTCACAGGTATTCCGGCGATTATACAGCCCAGAATTGCACCAAGCAGGGCAATGGGTACGCCCATTATGGCGGCGATGGGGCTGGTCCAGCTCTCGTACTGCGCTGCAAGCACCAGGAATGCCACAAGCAGTGCAAGTGCAAGGATTATCAAGGTGTTCTGCCCGGCGGCATTCTCCTGGAAGGCAACACCGGTCCATTCGTACCCGAATTCATCACCCAATTGTGCCTTGAAGAGTTGTGCAACCTCCTCCATCACTTGGCTCGAACTGTAGCCCTGTGCTGTGTTGGCGGTTATGGTGGCGCTGTTGTACATGTTGTAGCGCACTAGTTGGTCGCTGCCAAGCACCTCGTCGGTGGTGACAAAACTGCTGAAAGGCACCATCTCGCCCTTGTCGTTGGCAAGGCTAAGTTGCATGATGCTCTCAATGAGTTTCTGGTTGCGTTCGCTGGCCGACATCTTCACCTGCCATATGCGCCCCAGCAGAACAAAGTCATTGACGTAGAGCGAGCCCATGTAGTAACTGAGGGTGTAGAGCACGTTACCGATGTCCAGTCCCATAGAAATGGCCTTGTCGCGGTTAATGTTTATGCGGTACTGCGGCACGTCGGCCTCAAAGGAACTGTTCATGGATGCTATGGCCCTTTCGTTGCCATAACTTTGTGTGAGTGCATCTACCGCCTTCTGCAGTTCGGTCATTCCAAGTGCTTTGCGGTCCTCTACCTGCATCTGCAGGCCGCCTACGTTGCCAATGCCGGGTATTGCCGGGGGGACAAAGGCAAAGCATTGCGCCTCCTCAATCTCAACATAGGCCTGCTGGTTGAAGCGCTCTACAATGGCGGCTGCCGATTCGCTCTTCTTCTTGCGCAGGCTCCAGTCCTTGAGCACCACAAAGATACTTGCTGCATTGCTCTGACGGCCGCTGTTCATTATGCTGAAGCCGCTGATGCTGATGTTGGTCTTTACCTCGGGGTATGAGGTGATGATTCTCTCTACCTTTGCTGCAACCTCCTCGGTGCGCGAGAGCGAACTTGCCGGCGGCAACTGCACGCTCACAATGAAATAGCCGTCGTCCTCATCGGGGATAAAGGTGGTGGGCTGCGCTCTGAACAGGTATATTGCGATAGCAACCATTGCTGCAAAGGTTATTGCTGCTATCCACGTGCGGCGCAGCAGGAACGACACGACACTGTCATACCCTCTTTGCAAAAGACCGTATCCCTTGTTGAACAGGCGGAAGAACCAACCCTTCTTGCTCTCTTTTGTGGGGCGCAGCAGCAGGGCGCTCAAGGCAGGGCTGAGTGTCAATGAGTTGAAACCGCTGAAGAGGGTGGCGGTGGCAATGGTGAGTGCGAACTGCTTGTATAGTTCGCCCGATATGCCTCCAATCATGGTGGTGGGGACGAACACCGCCATCATCACAAGCACTACGCCCACAATGGGGCCGCTAATCTCTTCCATTGCCTTTTCGGTTGCCTCGCGTGGGGGCAGGCCCTCTTCGTCAATGATGCGGGTGGCATTCTCTACCACCACTATCGCATCGTCGACTACTATGGCTATGGCAAGTATGAGTCCAAAGAGTGTGAGGGTGTTGATGGTGAACCCAAGCAGCAGCATGACGGCGAATGTTCCAATGAGCGACACCGGAATGGTGAGGCAGGGGATGAGCGTTGCCCGCCAGTTCTGCAAAAAGAGGAAGATGACAAGGATTACCAGTATGGTGGTTTCAATAATGGTAAAGAGTACCTCCTTGATGGAACTGCTCACCACCTCGGTGGTGTCGAGCGCTATCTGGTACTGCACCTCGGGCGGGAAGGCTGTTGCCAGTTCTTCCATCTTCTCCCTTACGGCTTTTGAGACGGCAAGGGAACTTGAGCCCGGCGACTGGTAGACGGCAAGGGCTGCTGTGGGCCTGCCACGCAGCATGGATGATGACGAGTAGGTCTCGCTGCCAATCTCAATCCTGGCGATGTCGCCCAGGCGCAGCATATCTGTGCCATTGTTGCGTATTACAATGTCGGCAAATTCTTTGGCATCGCTCAAACGGCCCTGCACGTTAAGGGTGTACTGGAAGGCGTTGTCGGCGGTGGCGTCAAGTGTCTGTCCTACATAGCCTGCCGACACAGCAAGGTTCTGCTTGCTGATGGCCTGGTATACCTCGGCGGCCGATATGCCGCGTATGCGCATGGCCTCGGGGTCCAGCCACACGCGCATTGAGTATTTGCCTGCACCCATGATGTCAACACCACCAACGCCCGGGGTGCGTGTCAACTGGTCCACAAGCTGCAACTGGGCATAGTTGGAGAGGTAGAGCTGGTCATAATTGGCATCGCCGGTGAGGGTGATGAACAGCACGATGTTGGTCGACTGTTTCTGCACCGTCACTCCCTGCTGCGTAACTTCGCTTGGCAGTGAGTTGAGTGCTATGTTCACTCGGTTCTGCACCAGCACGGTTGCCATGTCAATGTCGGTGCCCACCTCAAAGGTTACGGTGAGGCTGTATGTGCCCGATGAGGATGATGTTGAACTCATATATAGCATCCCGTCTACGCCGTTTACCTGCTGCTCAATGGGGATGCCCACTGTCTGTGCAATGGTCTCGGCATTCGCACCGGGGTAGACGGCTGTTACCTGTACGGTAGGCGGGGTGATGGATGGGTATTGGTCTATGGGCAGTACAAAAATGGAAACGCCGCCGGCTACCAGCAACAGCAGCGACAGTACTGTTGCAAAGATGGGGCGTTCAATGAAGAATTTGGAGAATTTCATGATTGTAGTTGTTTGATGAGGCTAATTTGTCGTTTCGACGACTAAGAAGGAGGAGAAATCTCTTTGATTGGTTTTGAGAACCCTCGCATTGGCTTGATATGACATATATGCGTGGTTACTCCATCATAGGCTGCACCGGCATTCCGTTGCGTACCTTGAGCAGTGCTCTGGTCACATAGCGCTCACCAGGCTCAAGCCCGTTGGTAACAAGGCGCAGGGTATCGTCGATGATGCTGCCTGTCTCGATGCGGCGGTATTCAACCTCGTTGCTGTCGTTGACAACGTAGATGAACTTGCCTGTCTGGTCGGTGCCTATCGAGGCATCCTTGACGAGCAGGGCGTCCTTGACGTTGTCATACGGCATGATGATGCTTATGTAGCTGCCGCTCTTGAGCAGGCCGTCACTATTGGGCAGTTCGGCACGTATCTGCAATGTTCCTGTGCCGGTGTTTACGTTGGGCGCCAGATAGTCGATGGTGGCGCTGCGCCTGATGATGTTGCCCTCGCCAAGCGTGAAGGTGATGTTGCTCTGGTCAATGCCGCCGCTTGTGGCAAGCGCTTTCCTGAACCACTGGATGTCGGGGATGTTAAAGAAGGCATACATAAGGTCGTCCTTGTATAGTTGGCACAGTTCCACCGGGGACATCTCGCCGGCGATGTATGCGCCTGTGGGCTGCTTGGCAAGGCCTACGCTGCCGTTGGCCGGGGCCTCAATATAGCAGTATCCCAGCTTGGTCTGCGCTGTCTTCAGTGCTGCTTTGGCGTTGGCAACGGCGGCATTGCTGCTCTCTACGCGGCTCTTGGCTTGCAGCAACTCAATCTCGCTCACTGCATTGCTGCTGATGGCAGCCTGCATGCGCTCGTAGTTGCTGCGGGCATACTCCTGCTCGGCAATGGCTGTCTGCAGGCTTGCCTGTGCCTGTGCGACGGCATTCTCGTAGAGAGTAGGTTCAATGACAAAGAGCAGGTCGCCCTTCTTCACGCGGCTGCCCTCTGTGAAATTGCGCTTGATGATGCTGCCGTTCACGCGCCCCATGATGGGGATGGTGGCATCGGCTTTCAGGTAACCGGGGTATTCACGTGTAAGGGTGATTTCCCTTACAATGGGGGTAGTTACTTCAATGGGTAGAGCTGCGCCGCTTTGGGCAGGCTTGGGCTTATTGTGGCATGCCGTAATGGCGAGCAGTGCCACTGCAAAAAACACTCTGTTCATATCGGGTAATTTGTTTTTGGGGTTTGTTACCATCCGCCGCCGAGGGCTTCGTAAAGTTGTACAAGGTATATGAGTGAGCCTCCTTGTGCCTGTACAAGATAGTTCTGGTAGGTGAGCAGGGAGCGCTGGGCGTCGAGCACGTTCTGGAATGGCGTGAGTCCCTGCTTGTAGAGTTCGAGCGAGAGGGTGAGTGTCTCCTCGTTCTGGTTCACCGCCTCGCGCAGTGCTACAATCTGCGTTATGGAGTTTTCGTATTGCGACATTGCGCTCTCAACCTCCTGCAGGGCGGTGAGCATCTTCTCGTTGAAAGTGAGTATGCTTGCATCGAGTGTGGCACGTGCCTCGCGTGTGGCGTTGACCCTGTCGCCTCCGCCAAAGATGTTCCATTTGATTGTTGGGGCAATCTCCCAGGTGAGGCTGCGGGAGTGGAAAAGTGATTTTAACTCACCCGATTGGAAACCGATAGAACCGCCAATGAGCAGTTGTGGGAACCAGTCGCGCTTTGTGGCTCCAAGCAGGGCTGCATTGGCCTCGACCTGTCGCTCGGCAGCGCGTAGATCGGGGCGGCGCAGCAGCAGTTCGGCCGGAATGCCCACACCAACGGGGGCAATGTAGGTGGGCAGGGCATAACCTTCGTGCAGCCAGCCGTCAAGTTCTTGGGGGAACGTGCCAAGCAGCACTGCCATTGCGTTGCGGTAACTGTCGATGGTGGCCTGCATTGCCGGTATCTGTGCAAGGGTACTCTGGTAAACGCTGCGTGCCTGTGAGACGTCGAGTTTTGAGGCAAGGCCGCTGTTGTAGCGCGCGATGGTGATGTTGAGAATCTCGTGCTGCGATGCCACGTTCTCGCGCAGCACCCACATCTCGGCAAGCGACTGGCGCAGTGAAAAATAGGTTGTGGCAACATTGGCAACGAGCGATACCATCACAGCGCTGTACTCCTCCTCGGTTGCCATAAAGAGTTTCTTCTGCGCCTTTGAGCGCATATATATGGTGCCGAACACATCGGCCTGCCATTGCATTGAGACAGCTGTGCTGAACTCTCCCTCCCACGCTTCGCTGTACAGGGTGGATGCAATGTTGCCGCTTGTCTTTGCGCGTTGCCAACCCAGTCCCAGGTCGAACTGCGGCATCAGGTTGCTTTGTGCCACGCGCCATGCTGCACGTGCCTTCTTTATATTCTCCATCGTTGCAAGTACCGAGTAGTTGTTGCTGCTTGCAACGGTGATAAGGGAGTCAAGTACCGGGTCGTTGAAATTGAGCCACCACTCGTCATCGACAGGCAGTGTTTGGTTGAAGTATTCCGCGTTGCTCCACCTGTCGGGCAGTGGAGTCTCAATCACCGACCCGCCCTGCGGGCTTTGGTATTCTTGCACCATGTTCTGTTGCGCCATTGCCCCGCCCACAGGGAATAGCATGATAAACAATGGAATATAAACCTTTCTCATAAGTGTAAACCTTTAGCAAGGAATAAACACATTGATGAGGCTTTTGGTTGCAAAGGGTAATGTCGCTTTTTTGTGTTATTTTAGCCGACCTTGTTTTTCTGTTGCTGTAATACCTTTGCTGTCAATAAATAACATAAATATGAACAGCAAAACCTATCGTTTGCATGTAATAAAATGAGAAGTTTAATAAACAAAGTCACAAATTCCAAGAAATGAACAGAGATTATAATAATCAACGAAGGTGACCAGATTTAAATCTGGTCACCTTCGTTGATTATTTGTCATTACCACCACTTTGCGGGGGTGTCGCTCATCTCTATTGTGAGCGTGCCGCCTGCGGCAATGTCGCTGTGCTCAATGTAGGGCAGGCGGTGGGGCTTGCCGTTGAGCGTTATGCTCTTGATGTAGATGTTGGTGGCGCTGTTGTTTACTGTCTCAATGACGAACTTGCCGCCCTTGACGGTGAGTTCGGCGCGGTCAACGGTTGGCGAACCGAACCAGTAGCGTGCGCCGGCTGGTTCAACCTGGTAGAACCCGAGTGCCGACATCAGGTACCATGCCGACATCTGGCCCATATCCTCGTTGCCCGAGAGACCGTCGAAGTTGTTGCGGTACTGTGTTGTCATCACCTCGCGCACGCGCTCTGCTGTCTTCTGTGGCTCGCCAAGCATTGTATAAAGGTAGAGAATGTGGTGGCTAGGCTCGTTGCCGTGTGCAAACTGGCCAATCATGCCAGAGATGTCGGGCGATGCATCGCCGTCAACAGTTGATGGTGCAAGGAACAGTGAGTCGAGGCGTGCAATGCATGCCTCCTTGCTGCCGAACATCTGTGCATAGTTGTCAATATCATGAGGAACAAGCCAGGTGTACTGCCAGGCATTGCCCTCGCAGTAGTCGTTGGCACGGTGAGCCGAGAAGTAGGGGTTGAATGGTGTGCGGAACTTGCCCTCTACGTCCACGCCGCGAATGAAACCTGTGCCCTTGTCAAAGAATGTGCGGTAACTGTGGCTCATCTTTGTGAAGTGCTCGTAGTCGGTCTCCTTGCCCAATGCCTTTGCAGCGTTGGCTGCGGCAGCATCGGCTATGGCATACTCCATGTCAAAGGCAACGGCCTCGCTGAAGATGTCGCAAGGGATGTAGCCATGCTTCAGGCGCAGTTCCTTGCCGCGCTCCTCAACGGCTGCGGTCTGCTTGATGGCTGCAAATGCGGCCTCGCGGTCAAATCCCTCAATATCCTTTACAATGGCGTCGGCAACAACCGGTATGCCGGGGTCGCCAACCATGCAGTCGGTCTCATTACCCCAAAGGTGCCATACGGGCAGGTCGCCCTGCTTGTCGCAGATATCAACCATTGTAGCAACGAACTCGCCGGCTTTCTCCGGGTGTATGATTGTCATCAATGGCTGCTTTGCACGGTATGTATCCCAAAGTGAGAAACAGGTGTAGCGTGGCTTGTCGCTGTTGTAT
>JAZLBZ010000058.1:0-33329 GCA_045613945.1 Bacteroidaceae bacterium | reverse complement strand
ACGATCCGTCTTAGAAGCGCCAAAAGGAGCAGAAGGCGAAGCAGGTGAAGATTGACGTGAAGGAGATACGTTTCGGCCCGCAGACCGACGAGCACGATTACAACTTCAAGCTCAAGCACGCGATCAGCTTCCTCCAGGACGGCGACAAGGTAAAGGCTTATGTGTTCTTTAAAGGACGTTCAATCCTTTTCAAGGAGCAGGGTGAGATTCTGTTGTTGCGTTTTGCAAAGGACCTTGAGGAGTATGGCAAGGTAGATTCAATGCCTGTACTCGAGGGCAAGCGCATGACAATCATGTTGTCGGCAAAAAAGGCCGCTCCAGCCAAGAAGGAGAAGCCTGCAAAGCCACAGCAGCCTGTAGCCGAGCCAGCTAAAGAAGATTAAAAAAGCGAGTAGTGTTGGATAGTACGCTACCGATATTTGTTAACTAATAATTTTTTTAAAAAAATGCCAAAAGTTAAGACTAACTCCGGTGCCAAAAAAAGATTCGCTCTTACCGGAACAGGTAAAATCAAGAGAAAGCATGCTTTTCACAGTCACATCCTGACTAAGAAGACAAAGAAGCAGAAGAGAAACCTCGTACACGTTACAACAGTTGATTCTGCTAATGTTAAGAGTGTTAAGGAGTTGTTGTCATTGCGTTAAGTATTGTATTATTAACCGAATGTATTAGCCGATCAAGTTCGCATGACTGCGACGCTAACATTCAAAAGAATTTAAAACTATGCCAAGATCAGTAAATCACGTTGCTTCAAGAGCAAGAAGAAAGAAAATTTTAGGTTTGACCAGAGGTTACTTTGGTGCTAGAAAGAACGTATGGACCGTAGCCAAGAACACTTGGGAGAAGGGTTTGACATACGCATTCCGTGACCGTCGTAACAAGAAGCGTGAGTTCCGCGCTCTCTGGATTCAGCGTATCAACGCAGCAGCTCGCATCGAGGGTATGTCTTACTCTCAGTTGATGGGTGCTTTGCACAAGGCTGGTATCGAGATTAATCGTAAGGTTCTCGCTGACCTCGCGTTGAACAACCCTGCAGCCTTCAAGGCAATTGTAGACAAGGTTAAGAAGTAATCAAAGACTACTTCGATAAAAAGCAGCAACCATGTGGTTGCCGCTTTTTTTGATTTTAGTGATGTGCGATAAGGGCTTGCTTGCAAAAGTAGGGGATTAAAAACTCGCTTTCGCTCGTTGTGACACTCTACAGCAGTCCTCAACCTTAATTGTTTACTTATATTTTTAGTCAAGTCTTTCTCTCTTAACTTTTCGTCGCGCGAAAAGTTACAAAAGCGCCCGTCACCGGCAAAATCAGTCATAACAGCCTTTTGCTCAGGAGTCGCTGTGCGACATCCCTCGGTTGGCTGTTATTTGCCGTCAAATCCTTTCATTCTGTTTTTGGGTGGTGCGGAACTCCTTCAGTTAGCCACTCGCTTAGCGAGCGTCTAACTAACAGTCAAACAGTCCTGCCACTTATTCCAAAAACAGAATGGGATTTGTCTGTGATTTTGATGGTGCCGGTTTCTCTTTGACATTACCAATGTTCGCGCTAAAGTCCGTAAATGGTAATTCTCCGCCAACGGCGGAAAGTTACGCGTAAGCGAGTGAAATCCAAACTTGTTTGAGTTTTTGCGGCGAGCATGAGTAACTTATCTAAACGGCACCGTTGAAAAATCCAACGCAAGGCCGACTGTTTTCAGGCCATTGTGTGAGGACTGTTTGAAGTTTTGTGCGAGTATAAATTTTCTTATATAGCCGCACAAAACAAGTTCCGCAGCACCCTGAAAACAGTCGAAAGCCTGGAGTGGCGAGCAAGTGCCCGACCGAGGGCTCGCCTTTGGCGGCGTGAGCAAAGGGCGCTTGCGAAGATTTTTCCCGAGTGCCGAGTTCTTTGGTACTTTCTGTCGCACAGAAAGTACGTATAAACAAGAGCACAATGATAATAAAAGAGTGATTATTAAGGTTGAAAAAGTGGCGAGTTAGTGAGTGAAAGCAATTTCAACTAAGTTATAACAGCAGCCAAAATAATACAGCGATAGGCTATCCTCCCAACTTTGCAGGTGGGCCTAATTGAAGGCTCACCTGCAAACTTTGAGCCGCTATTTTCTTTCTGCAATCTCAAATGGTACACGCACTGATATGCCGTCCTTCATCATCTCTGTGATGTTTGGGTAGATTCGCTGTTTGAAACTCTCCCAACTGCGCTGCTCCATGTTGCTCCAGCCTGCCTCGGCGATGGCCATTGCGCGCGGGAATGCCATGTAGGTGACGCGGTTGATGTCTCTGATGGCCTCGGCCCACAGTGTTGCCATTACGCCCTGTATGTGTGCCTGCTCTTCGGCGGGTAGGCCATAGCCCGGGTCAAGGCGGTAACTCTGCTCCAGTGTGGTCACCGGCATTCCCCAGTTGTTGAACTCGGGCAGGTCGCCGGGGTATTGGGGGTAGTCGAGGTAGGCGTGCTCACCGGGTGCCATAATGAGTGGGTGACCATGCCGGCGTGTGAGTTCGATGCACTTTGGGGTGAGGGCGTTGCGCCAGGTGACGAGTGTAACGTCGGCGGGGTAGGGGAACAGGTAGTCGTTGGCAGGTGGCCAGATGTTGTCGAGTTCGCACCACAGTATGGCTTTCTTGCCGTTTTTGCGCACAATGTCAAGGATGTTGCCAAAGAATGGTATCATCAGTTGCGATGGTTTTTCATATCCCAGTTGCTGCATCATGTCAAGGCATTGTGGGCATTTTGCCCAGTTCTCCTTTACGGCGGCCTCGTCACCGCCGAGATGTATGTATTCTGACGGGAATAGTTCTGCCACTTCTTTTATGATATCGATGTAGATGCCGTAAACGTTGGCGTTGCTTGCGCAAAGCATCATGTTGGTGGTGTGGCCCAGGTCTTTCTTGTCGCCATGACGGAATGCGCAGCCCAGTTCGGGGTGTGCGGCAAGTATGGCAACAGAGTGGCCGGGGATGTCCAGTTCGGGGATGACCTCTATGTTGCGGTCGGCGGCGTAGCGGATAATCTCCTTGAGTTCCTCCTGGGTGTAATATCCGTTATCGGGCCCCTGGTTGCTGCCGCCGGGTGCGCGAAAGGCGCCTTTCTCGGTGAGTTCGGGGTGGCTCTTTATCTCTATGCGCCAGCCCTGGTCGTCGGTGAGGTGCAACTGCAGGGTGTTGAACTTGTAGCGTGCCATTTGGTCAATGAACAGCTTTACATCCTTTACGGGGATGAAATGGCGGGCGGGGTCGAGCATTATGGCGCGCAGGCCGTAGCGGGGGCTGTCGTCAATGCGTATGTGGGCAATCTTTTTCTGGGCGGTGTTGCATATGTCGCCAATGAACAGTTGGTCGAGCGTCTGCAGGGCAAGGAAGAGTGCTCCCTCGGTGGCTCCTTTTATATATATGCCGTTCTTGTTGACCTCTAATGTGTAGTGCTCGCGGCCTTTGAGAGTGCTGTCAACATGTAGAGCGATGATGTTCTTGCTGTGCTTGCCGCTGGCGATGGCGGGTGTCAGGCCCAGGCGCTTTTGGGTGATGCGCTGCAGTTCGCCAATGACGAAGGCGTCGGCCGGCAGGGTGGTGCTTATTGTGGTTGAGGTGCTGATTGTGAATGCCTTGCCTTTGTTGCAGAGTTCTATCTTGTTGGGATAGGGAATTAGTGCCTGTGTATTGCTTTGTGCAACGGCGGCTATAGTGGCTGTTATTGCTATTATGGCTGTGATGAATATTTTTTTCATATTACCTTGTTTTTGCGGTGTTACTTTTGCGGTTGTCTTGAGCAGGCCAGTGCGTCTGCCCTTACATTTGTTCTCTTACTTCTTTATATTCAGTTTGTTCAATGCCTGTTGGTATCTCTTGGCGTTTGCGTTGTGCTCGCTGAGTGTTTTTGCAAAGTTGTGCGTGCCCGATAAGTCTTCCTTTGCACACATGTAAAGGTAGTCGTGCTTTGCGTAATTGAGCACGCTCTCAATGGCCTGCTTTGTGGGGATGCGTATTGGGCCCGGGGGGAGTCCGGCGTGCTTGTAGGTGTTGTAGGGCGAGTTTATCTCGAGGTCCTTGTTGAGTATGCGCTTGCGGGTGGGGTCGCCAAGAGCAAACTTCACTGTGGGGTCGGCCTGCAGCAGCATTCCGCGCTTTAGGCGGTTGATGTAGAGGCCGGCAACCATAGGCATCTCGGCGGCATTGGCGGTCTCCTCGTCAACGATTGATGCCAGTGTCGATACCTCGGCGGGTGTCAGGCCTGCGGCCTTTGCCTTTGCCTTGCGCTCGTCGTTCCAGAACTTGCGGTTCCATGAGGACATCTTGACGAAGAAATCCTCGGCGGTGATATCCCAGTAGACCTCGTATGTGTCGGGGAGGAAAAATGCGGGGATGTGCGTCTCGGCAACCTCAAAGCAGGACATTGCGACGGGGTGGGTGTATTGGGCAAGGCTTGCCGAGTCAACCATCAACTGGCGGCTTATTATGCCTATGGCCTGCTTGACGTCTCTTGTCGAGGGGATGGTGATGCGCACCGGTGTCTGCTGGCGGCTCACAATGCGGTTGTATATCCCGCTCATTGTGTCGCCGTCCTTTATCGCGTACTTGCCGCTGCGCTTGCGGCTATCGAAATTGTTGTGCTTGGCGAGCGCGGCAAAGCCGTCGGTGTTGGCGCCGGGGGCCGCCTCGGCTATCTTGGCAATGACCGATGCCGAGTTGTCCTGCGGGGTGATGTATATGTATGCTGTCTCGTCGAGGCTAATCTTCTGTATCTTCACCGAGTAGTACTTGTGCCCCATTGTATATGCGATATACGCACCGGCTGCAAGCAGTGCAAGCGCAATGATTGCTAATCCCTTCCTGTTGTTTTTCTTGCTCTTTACCATAATGACAAATTTGTGCAAAAATACAATATAGCGGGCTTAAAGTCAAGCCAAATTATGTTTTTGTTGTTTTTGTTGCAGTAACAGTTTTTTCTTAACAAAAAACAGTGATTTGTTACAAATGTTTTGTATATTTGCGGTTAATAATGAGTTGCTGTGCAAGTAGGTGACTTGCCGGCTGGTAATTGAAGGAGTGATAACTAAAACAATATAGGAAATGAAAACTTTGCAGAAAAAGAATTTTATTCTTCTCTCTTTGCTCTCGCTGATGTTGCTGGCATCGTGTACATCGTACAAGAAGGTGCCCTATTTGCAGAACAGCAAGGAGTGGAGCAGTATGGAACAGGCTGTTGCAACCTATGAGCCTAAGATACAGCCAAACGACATGTTGAGCATTCTCATAACCAACCCGGAAAATCCATCATCTTCGTTGGCTTATAACTTGGTGTCACCGGCAGACATTTCGTTGCGCCTCTCATTGCAGTCGCAGCCAACTTTGCACGACTATCTTGTTGATGCTGCCGGTAATGTGACAATACCAAATGTTGGTGATGTGAATGTTGGTGGAAAGACAATTGCCCAGGCCGAGCAACTTATTCTTGACCGCGTGAAGGGTTCTTTCTCATCGCTTCCTGCTGTGGTGGTGCGTTTTGTCAACTTCAAGATTTCTGTGCTTGGTGAGGTCGCTGCTCCCGGAACATTTGCCATAAATAATGGAAAGGTTACAATTCTTGAGGCATTGGCACTTGCTCGTGATCTCACAATCTATGGCCAGCGCGACAATGTGAAGGTGGTGCGCGAGAACAGCGATGGCAAACGCGAGATTGCCGAACTGAACCTCAACGACGTGTCAATCCTCAACTCGCCATATTACTATCTGCAGCAGAACGATGTGGTCTATGTGACACCAAATGAGTCAAAGGCCAAGAACTCCGATATCGGCTCAAGCACATCGCTCTGGTTCTCGGGTACATCAATACTCATTTCATTGACATCACTTTTGTATAACATCCTGAAATAACAGTACAGTTATGAAAGAAAACGAAAATATCAATCTTGGTCCTGAGAATGAAGAGGGCGGTTTCGATATCCGTGTGATTCTTGGCCATTTGCGCGACAACTGGAAACTTTTTGCCTTCTCGGTAGTTGTGTGCCTGGCACTTGCATTTGTGTATCTGCGTTTTGTCACCCCAGTGTATAATGTATCGGCCAAAGTTCTTTTGCAGGATAGTGAAAAGGGCGGTTCTATTATGTCACCGGCGGATATGTTGGCCGATTTTGGTATGCAGAGCAAGACATCCAATGTGGAGAACGAGATAGAACTCATGTCTTCAATGTCAGTAGTGCACCGTGCCGTTGTAGATGCCGAACTTTACATAAGATACAAGTGGGGCGAGGATAGCGTGCTCTACAAGAGCACAACGCCTTTTGTTGTGGTGCTCGACGAGGTTGCGCAGGCAAGCCTTCAGAAATCGCTGCTCCTTGATTTTGCGATAAGCGATGCCGGCGAGACAACTGTGGCGTACAAGTATGGCGACAGTGAGTTTACTCAGGCTGTTAATATACCGGCATTCCCTTACGTGCTTGAGACTCCGGGTGCTTTCGTCACCATTGAGCGCAATGCTGCTGCCGGGTTGGCACAGGGCAACGTCTTTGCTGCCGTGAACCCTGTCAATGCGGTGGCTATGGCCTATAAAAGAGCTTTGGCAATCGCGCCGGTGTCAAAGACTGCATCGGTAGCGGTGCTTTCATATAATACCCCCGACCCTGTTGAGGGAACCTTGTTCCTGAATTCGGTGATGGAGAGTTTCAACAATGTTACAAATGAAACAAAGCGCCAGGTTGCCTGCCGCACCGAGGCTTTCATCTCTGAGCGTCTCAAATCGTTGAAGGTAGAACTTGAGCAGATGGAGGGAAGCCTTGCTGCCTACAAGAAACAGAACCAACTTGTTGACCCCAAGACCGATGCTACAGAGACTATAAAGAAGAAGGCCGAGTATACAAAGCAACTCGAGGTTCTTGACCTCAAGATTACTGCCTCAAAGTACATGAATGAGTTTGTTAACGACCCCAATAACGACATGCAGGTTATCCCCGCGTCGTTTGGCGTTGACCTCGACCCTGCGCTTGTAAGCCTCATAAACAACTATAATGCAAGAGTCCTTGAGTACAAGACCCTCTCACAGTCAACAACCGAGGAGAACCCGGTTTTGCGCAATGCAACATCGGTGTTGCGTGCAATGCAGGAGGATTTGCGTGCCGCCCTCAAGGCGCTCGATCAGTCATTGGCAATTGAGCGCAAGGCAATCTCAATCCTTGCCGACAAGTATGCCGGCCGCTTTGAGATGTCGCCCGAGGTTGAGCGTCAGCTCCTTACCATCACTCGTGAGTGCGACATCAAGTCGGGTCTCTATGTGATGCTGTTGCAGAAGTACGAGGAGACACTCCTTAGCATAGAGGTGCAGAGCGACAATCTCAGTTGCATTGATGCTCCTTACTGCACAGGCACAGTGGCGCCCAAGTCAAAGATGATTTACCTTATGGCGCTCTTCTTTGGCCTCTTGTTGCCGGCAGCATTTGTATACATAAGACTGCTCATCCGTGACAAGTTCGACTCGGCCGAGGAGGCACAGAAGGCAATCAACTTGCCTTATCTTGGTGCAATTCCAATGAAAGCATCAAAGAAGGAGCAGGCAAAGCCAATTGTGGTGGAGAAGAACAAGAACGATGTCATGGCCGAGGCTTTCCGCACCTTGCGTACAAACTTGCAGTTTGTTATGGCAAAGTCAAGCGGCAAGGTTATTATGTTCACCTCAACCATCTCTGGCGAGGGCAAGACATTCGTTGCATCAAACCTTGCTGTCAGCACAGTGCTGCTTGGCAAGAAGGTGCTGCTCATGGGCTGCGACATACGTCGTCCACGACTTGCCGAGGTGTTCAACTTTGACCCTTCACGCAGGGGATTGACAAGTTATTTGGCTGCTGATGAGAACGAGGTTTCAATGCTTGATAAACTCATCCTTCCATCGGGCGTTGTTGACGGCCTGGATTTGTTGCCTGCAGGTATTGTTCCTCCAAACCCGGCCGAGTTGCTCTCAAGCAGTAATATGGACAGGGCTATCGAATATCTGCGTGGTAAGTACGATTATATCATTATGGATGCGGCGCCGGTTGGCCTTGTATCTGATTCCTTGATAGTGAATCGTGTTGCCGATATTGTTGCTTATGTGGTGCGTGTTGGCTACAGTCACAAGTCCGATGCTGCATTCATCACCTCGCTTGTCAATGAGAAGAAACTTGAGAATGTTGCTGTTGTTGTCAATGGTGACGACCTGGCAAAGAAACCTTACGGTTCGCGTGGCAGCAACAGATATTCAAGTTACGGCTACTCATACTTGGATGCTGCAAACGAAAAGAACAACGACTAATTGATTATGTCACTCATAGGCACCCGGCCAAATGGCCGGGTGCTTTTTTGTCTTCTAAGGCATAAATGGCAACTTCTCGTATGTTGTATGATTTATATTGTTTTTGACATAATAATAAAAGGTTTTTCTGCATAGACGAGAATTAATTTCAGACATAAGTACACAAGTACATAAGATTTAAGCATAGGTGTAAGAGCAAATTGAGCGCTTTGTAATGAACTTTCTGCATTTGTTTTTGCATTTTATTGTTAAAAACTTTGCAAAGTAGAAAAAAAAGTATACCTTTGCACTCCGGTATCGGATACCATTCCTCAGCACTTGAGGGAGATTGAAACAGTTTCGGGGTGTAGCGCAGTTGGTAGCGCATCTGGTTTGGGACCAGGGGGTCGCAGGTTCGAATCCTGTCACCCCGACAACTGAAAAAGGCAAAAGGGACACCCTGGCGGTGCTGCTCAAGGCCCGAACGATGAAAGTTGTTCATACATAGAAAAAACCGTTCTTCGGGGTGTAGCGCAGTTGGTAGCGCATCTGGTTTGGGACCAGGGGGTCGCAGGTTCGAATCCTGTCACCCCGACGAAAAAGAGACTCTCTCAAGAAATATTGAGAGAGTCCCTTTTTTATACAAACTCAAAGGTCAAATGTTAAAGCGGAAAGTTTGGTTCTGTAGAAAAAAGGTGTGGATAAATCTTCTCGAACTTTACGTATACAATGGTAATATCACATTCAAAAACCTTATGTACTTGTGTACTTATGTCTAAAAAATGTTAACCGCGCTGCGTGTAAAAAGGGAATAAATGGCGGCAATGGTTTAGTCACGCTTTGCGTGTCTTTTGCGCCAAAAATAGTGCCAAATCTTGAAGTATGGGCTCCACAGTGTCTCGCCGGGAAAGCGAGTGAGCAGTGTCATGTTATGCCTGATTACTTCAACTGCTCTTTTGAAGGAGTATTCGTGCGGTCCCATGTCATATCTGTGGTCATACTTTCCAAAATTGCCTGCAATCATTATCTCGCGTATAAGGAATTCACCTGTTCGCCTATTGGGCTCGATGAGCGCATGCTCATCGTCAAGGCCGAACATACGTTGCATTGCATATGTTGCTGCGCCTGCAATTTTCTTGAGCCCGAAACTTTTCAGCAATCTTATGTACTCTTCCTTTTCCTCGGGCGTAATCTGCTGCTGAAGCACAAAGTAGTAGTCGAGCAACTGTCTCATTCCAATACCTTCAAAGAACAGGTGGCGGTATATGTGCAGCAGTATGTAAATGCGATTAAATGCCAATGTTGGTGCTGGGAAATCTCCATTGGCAGTTGTGATGCTGTTGCTGAACTGCTGTGCCGACTGCTTGGCAAAGAATGCCTGCAGTCTTTTGTTTATCAGTGGGCTATATGTCCAACTGGGGCGGTAGTGTATCTCAATCTCCAGGTCTTGGGCAATGGGGAAGTCAACGTGGTGATATGTTGGCTCGCAGTTGGGGAAGAATCGCCTCACGTATCCTATGGCCTTGTCGTCTCCGCCGCCAAGCCATATGTCAATGTCGCCAGGGGTGCGCAGTGTGGGGTCGGGATATAGCCTTGCTATGCCCTGTCCCTTGAGGATGCAGTTCTCGAATCCTTCGCTCTTGAACTTATTGGAAACAATTGCGCATTTCCTGTCGAGTTCGGCATTCATGCTTTTTATGGTCATGCACAACTGGTACCATTGCAGCAGAATCTCCTTTGGCGGGCGCTGCTCCTGGGGCAGGCGCTCAATGCCTGCGAAGGCAATGCCTGCAAGTGTCTGCTTTTTGGCAATCTCAAACAGTTCGTTCCACTGCTTGGCATTTGGTGTGCATGGGAGTGCGCTCTGCTTGCCAATTCCACACCTTATAAGGTGAAAGAAAAGTTCAATAATTGAAACGTCTTTATTTGTGGTTCTATTGTACACTGTATTCACTGCTTGTTTATCTGTTGGCAATCTCATTTAGAATGTCCTCTAAAATGTATTCATCACTCATTAACTGAATACCGGATTTTGTGTCGGACAATAATTTATATGTCTTTGTGGAGTAAAACATATCCAAAGCTCGTTCCTCGTCAATTCCTAGCCTGTCAGCGAGCATAATGACAATATTGCTCACTTTTCGCCATAAAACAGAATCTCTCATAATGTAGCTATAAAGTAATGCTTTCTACGTACAACAAATATTTATCAATGACCTTTTGATTAAGAATACAAATTTGATGGTTTACTTTTTTATAACGCAATTGCCCCAGGGCTTGTTCCGCAGTGATAATACCTTTTTCATAATCTTCAACAGTATCAATTACATTATCATTTGCAACACCACCTTCAACTATGTCATAGTCTAATGATATATCTTTACCCTTTCGGCAATCTACGACATAATTTAGCCATTCAATATTATATGTATCAAATCTTTTGATTCTGACATTGTCGGCCTCGGCACTTTCAATATTGAAATGATACACGTTAACCACAGCTTTTGTTTCACGGCCTTTTCTACTTGCTATTATTATAGCCCAATCTTCTGCCTGTGATTCAATCTTGGTCAAATAGAAACCAGGTCCAAAGTCCAAATTTTTTCTTCCAATTTTAGCCAATGGTTCTGGTACTGATAAATATGTACCATGATAAAGCGTGATCATAAATCATTCTCCTTTCTTTCTTTTTCCCAGTTTTTAAGCGTTTCAATTGTATCATCAACTACCCAACTAAGACTTTGTGTGTGCAACAACTCATAGTGTTTTAACAAGCGCGAATGTATTATGTCCTGTTCCTTTAACCGGTTGAACATCACATTGCCAGGCACATTTAGTTTCTTTGCGCTTCCTTCAATTGCCATAACTGCAAAATGAATTCTTCTATACCTCTTTGTCCTATTATTCATTCCGGTCTTTTTTTAGACTGCTAAAATACAAAAATAAAAGCAATTTGCAATGTTATACAATTAAAAAAGCACAACCCCTGTAAAGGGGGAATGAGTGTACCGCGTTTGGATAACTCGGTACACTTTCTTTATAAATAATTGTAATAATATAGATGTTTACAATCCTCCTAATTAAGATAGTCCTTCAACTTTTCCTTGAGCAATTGGCGCGATATGTGGATGCGCGTTTTCACTGTTCCAAGCGGCAGTTTGGTGATAACAGAAATATCCAGGTATTTGTGTCCTTTGATGAGCAGCCTGATTAGTGCGCCATTGTTACCGGGCAAGTCATCAATTGCGTTGTAAATCTCGTCAACGCAAATTTCGCAGTCACACTCCTGTTCATATATCTCCTTGTTTGTGAAAGAGATTATTGGCGCGAAATCATCGACCGATTGATGCCGCTCCTCGTGTTTACTGTTGCTGATAAATATATTGTGCATAATTCTGCGCGCCCATTTTAGGAAACCCTTCTTCTCTGTTAACTGGTGTGCATTTATCAGCACCTTAAATGCTGTCTCCTGTAATAAATCATCGGCTCTGTCAAAGTCCCATGTCAAGCAGTGAGCATATTGATAGAGATTTCCCCTTGCAGCAATGAATAGTTCTGCAACCTCGCTTCTTTCCACTTTGTTTTTATTTTGAATTGTTATTATAAACAAAATAAACACCTAAGTCCACCATTTGGTTCTCTGTTTTATATTTTTTTTCAATAAAACACCTGTTTTTAACATATATTCACAAGTGAGGCTGTGATATTCATTCAGCAAAGCCAATTTTCTTTTTGTAATAGTGTCAAAACAACAACCTTGTCGCCTGTTGATGATACTACTTTTGTCACACAAAAAACTAAAGCGAATTCTTATATTATCAAAACCGCGTTAAAAAGAGATACTTCGCTACGCTCAGCATGACAGGGTCTGCCGGGTCAACTGCTATATCATTACCTATGTCTAATAAAACCTTAATGACTTATCTTGAAACCTTCTGTCTTGAAATAAAAAACAAACTTTTAAAAATAACAATATGGAAACAACAAAAATGAAAATTGAGTATCGCAAACAGATTGACAGTGAGACGGCCCCCTGGCAATTGCTTACTAACATTGACGAACTGCTATGGAACGGCGTCTATGCACTGCGTGTAACGGATGACGACGGCTCGCATCACCTGCCGTTCCGCTTTGGCAATGACGACACCGTCACCCTTGTTATCAAGGACCATGCCCACGAGGGTATGCTTGAGAACGGCCGCACCATTGTGCAAACAATTACCCGCGTAGACCGCACTACCGGCAATGTCTTTGTCTACACACGTACACGCTACAATGTAGATGGCACACCCTGTTGGAACTATTGGGCATTGGCTACCGAGGGCGAGGCGGTGATTGATATGCCAAAGGCTACGCAGGCCTCTCTTGGTGCCGTCATCGTTGGCAACGGACTTGCTGTAGATGCCGATGGAAAAATCTCTGTTGCACCCGCCTCAATTGCCGAGGATAACTTGCAACCTGTGCTTAAAGACAAAATCACAGAGGCTGCAAACAAGGCAAAAGCAACCGATTTCTTTGTGAAGAACGATGGACTTGCCTTGCACTATGGTGCATTGCTGCAGAACGATGTGCCATACGTTGGTACTGCCTTGCGAGTGCATACCGACAAGATACTCTCTGCCGGCGAACAACTTGTAATGAATGAGGGATACGTTATCTCAACTCTGAAAATTTTTGATGGCGAGCAGGAGATTGCATACGCCGACTACCTGAGCGAAACCCGCTATACCCTTGATGCCAAAGGCATGCATTACCAGTTTGAGTTCAGCAAACTCAATATGACACCTTTCACTGATGACGAACTCTCGCAAGTTGTCAAGGCCTATCATCGCCGCCCCATTGTGTGGAGTTCGGCTCACCACATAGACCATTTTGTTGCAGCAGGCACCTATTGCATAACCGGCGAGCGCACGAATATTGCCGATGGCCTGCCCATTGCCAATGCCGCATCGGGGCACAGTATCAATGCCCGCCTTGTTGTGCTCGACAGTTCCATTCCCGGCAGTGGCAAGGAGAGCGACAAGTGCATCACCCAGGTACTCGCCTTGAGCAACCGCGTGGGTGCTGACAGTAACATCTATGTGCGCACAGGCCGCGCAGCCGACACCGCTCACCTCATTGCCGGCAATGGCTGGGGCGCCTGGGGCAAACTGCAACAGAACATTGAGGTGGGGCAGACTACATCGCTCGACGGGTATATCGACAACGGCATCTATAGCGGCGTTTACACCAACGGCACCACCTTCTTCGAGACCTTCGTAATGGTTGTCATCAACAACTATGCCGTAGCCACAGTGGCAGGCACTGCAAGGAGCATCACACAGGTAAAGTATGGTGTTGGCATTGATGGTGCTTTCAGTTACAAGGTGCGCACCGGCCAGGGAACCGACAGCCTGGAGTGGAGCGATTGGAGCGACCTCGATACCGTTACCACTGCCCGCATACAGGATGGCGCCGTCACGGCGCAGAAACTCGCGGCCGATGTACGTGAGAAAGTCTACAATCCCTTGCGCCCGCTATACATCGCTGCCGGTGCAGTGTACAATGAGAATACTGGATTTTATGAACTGAATGGCGTGAACAATTTGAGCGAGGATGACATCATGCTCTCTTATATCTACAAAGACGCAATATATCGCCTTTACGTACCGCGTGTGCTGCAAGGTGTTTCCATGAGGACTATATACCCTTATGCGGGGCACAAGAATCTTGGCGATGTCTTCACTAACATCCCACTCAGCGGTTACTGCACTTTTGCGTCAACGAGACTAGAGGTTTTGAGATTTGCCAAATCATCCTATTTGTCTCTTGATTCAGTATCACCGGCCGAGATGCCGCCGGCTGCAAATGTCAAATGGGACAGTACTTTCCTTAATTGTACTTCATTGCGCGAAATATGGCCAATTGATGTAAGGAAAGTCCCATCTTTTGCTACAACAGTGTTCAAGGGATGTATATCCTTGGTTGAACTAAGGTTGTTTGGCATTTCAAATAGTCTAGCAATGAGTGAGTGCAGCAATATCAGCAAAGCTTCAATCCTTTATATGGTTAATAATGCAATCCCTACATCTGCAATTTCTATAACCTTGCACCCCGATGCCTATGCTCGCCTTGCCGACGATGCCGAGGTTGTTGCTGCGCTTGAGGCCCAGCCACTGGTGACTCTTGTAAGCGCGTAATGAAACAAGTGATTAAAATCTTTAAGACAGAAGTACAGAAGAACAGAAGAGACCCTATGCTATGGAAACAGCAAGTCGCATAGTTTCACTTGCGACATAAATGGTTTACACCTATATCAATGGGAAAACTAGTTCTCACCTTGCCATAGGTGCAAACCATTTAATGTTGGAAAGAATTTCCAACATTCTTATCTCATAGCATAGAATTTAAACACATACTGCAACAATGAAATTGTTGGAAAGTTACACGCTAACATCACATTCAAAAAGCTTATGTACTTGTGTTCTTATGTCTAATAAATATTGAACAAATAAATTTAATAATGAAATTAGTATGAATAGATTAGAAAAACAGGAGGGTGTCTACTACACCCAGAATATTGAAAATTTACCAATAGAAGAAAGAATCTTTTTTAAAGAAGGTAAAGGAGTTACCGCAACTAATGAATATTATCGCCCAGCATCACCAATTGAGTTAAATGATTGGGCTGAATATAAAAAACAACAAGAAAGTGCGGAAATCATTTGATAATATCGACAATATGAGCAGCAATTGGTCGCACGCAGTGTGGTATGGTCACACCGTGCGGGTTGCGATAGGCGAGTGTTGTCAACATTGAAAATTTACCAATTGAAGAACGTGTATTCTTCCGCGAGGGTAAGGGTGTCAGTGCCACAAGTGAGCATTACCGCGTGGCAACTGCTGATGAAATCAGTTCTTGGAAAGCATACCAGGCAGATCTGGAGATGCAGAGCTGATTCGATAATGCCAACAGCATATACTCACGGGTAGCACAGCCGTAGTTTGTGCCCCGTGGGGTGCGATTAGTTGGCATTGTCAATATAAACGTATGGGCGAGGTCTGCTCGCCCGTATAAAACCATGTTTTGTCATTTTGAGCGTAGCGAAAAATCTCTTTCCATTGGAATTGTACTATCTTTTATAGATATAGCAAAAAATGGCTAAATGCATTGCATGTATAAATATTTTGCACTATCTTTGCACAGTTATACATTGTTTTCAAGCAGAATCCCTTTAAGGGAAACAGTGTGCCCCGTTGCGATAACGCGGCACACTGTTGTGTTATTATTTCACCCCAATGCTCTCAAGGTAACTGATGTATTTTTTAGCGACCTTGTCCCAGGTGTAGTTCTCAACAACTTTCTTATAATTGATTTCTTTGAATTCGTTGATTCTTTCCTTGTTCTCTATGCAGAACTCAATTGCTTTGGTAATGTCTTCTACGTTTTCAGGTCTTGCCCAAACTGCATCGTTGTCAAGCAGTTCACGGTTTGCATCGATATCCGACGCTATAACAGGCAGGCTATGGCTCATAGCCTCAAGCAGCACTATTGAGAGTCCTTCAATCGTAGATGGGATGCAGAACGTGTAGGCATTCCTTAATATTGCATCTTTTTCATCACCATAGATTGCGCCGGTAAATACAATATCCTTGTTGCCCTCGGCCAGTTTGTGCAATGAGTCGACATACTCCTTGTCGGCATCGTTGCTGCCTGCAATAACCAGTTTCATATTTCCATAGTCTGCAGCCTTGAAACCCTTTATCAAAAAATCGGGGTTCTTGTCCTGTACAAGGCGTGCCATAAAGAGGAAATACCTCTGTGGCTCCAAACCGAATTTTTCCAATGTCTCGCTCTCGTTCACTCCATGTGTTGGCGGCAGGTTCACCGCAGTGGGGATTGTTGTTGCATTCTTGTCATACTTCTCCTTGAAATACCTTGTCTGCCCCTCGCTACACATAATAAGATGCTGGTTCATGTGTGCAGTGACTTTCTCCATGAATTTAAGGATACCCTGCTGCCTCTTTGAGTATTTGCTACGTTGCCACTCCAATCCATGACCTTGCATCAGTGATTTTACCCCAAACATACGTGGAATGAGGCACCACAGCGATGGCGGCCATGCATTATAGTGTATTATAGAAACCCCCTTTTCCTTGAACAAAGTGCGCAGCGTGGCTTTCAGGCCCACCCATGGCTTGCACAAAAGGTTGCTCTTGAAGCCGGTCATGTGAATAACTTTCACACCATTGTGCATTTCAATGGAGTTCCTGTCACTCTCGCAATATATGATAGGTTCATGACCAAGTTTAACCAACTCGGCAGTCAAGTTTGTCATATATGACTCAATACCACCTAGCAGTTTAATGTCACGGCAACCTATAAATACAATTTTCATTGCTCAATGATTTTAAGATATCTTTTCTCGAATGTTTCCATAGAATAGTTCTCGCGCAAGTTGTTGTTGCTTGCCAAGCCATACTCTTTGCGAAGTTCGTAATTATTCAGCAATTTTGCAATAGATGCGGCCATTCCTTTTGCATCGGCAATGGGATGGAGCGTGCCCGATACATTGTCAATCACAAGATGGTTGTTGTCGCCCACGTTGGTTGCAACAACCGGCAGGCTCCAGTTCATAGCCTCCATAATGCTGTTGCTTGTACCCTCGAACAGGCTTGTCGAGAGGTATATGTCAGCATCGCGTACAATGTCCTGTACATTATTGGGGCGGATGTATATGTTTATATACTTTTCTACGTCAAACTCTTTAATCCAGCCACGTATGTTCTGCTCCTCCTCGCCATAACCAATAATGTCCATCACAAAGTCACTGCGCAGTTTCTTGAGTTCGGCAATTGTACAGATAATGGTTTTGTAGTCCTTTTGTGGAACAAAACGGCCTACAGTGACAATGTGCTTCACCTCTTTATCTTCGCGCACAATAGGCTCTGAAATATTAGGGAAACAGTTTGGAATTACAATGGCTTTGTCCTTTTTCAAACCTTTGCTCGAGAAGTATTCTTCGCCCGAGTAACAGTTGTATATTGTGGCAGTGGCATAGTGGTTGTGCGCTATGCGTTCAAGGATAAGTTTCCACCAATCAATGCGTGAGTTTCTGATGCCATTGTATATTCTTGGTACACCTGCTTTTTTTGCAGCAATAGCGCCCATGAAGTTGGGCTTTGTCAAGTAGTTGAAAAGAATTTCAATGCTGTTTTCCTTTAACATTGCTTTCAGGTCCTTGTATTTCTTTACAACGCCACCCTTCAGCTTGTGAAGATTGATTTTGGATTTTTCCACAATCTCAACATTCTTTGGGAAAGCAACATCCAATTCGCCTGCATATAATATTATGTGCACATTGTATTTCTTTGCCAACTGCGATGCCAAAAGAACTGCCTGCTTCTCGGCACCACCGGCCTTCAAGGTCGGAATCAATATTGCAATGTTTTTCATGGTATGAAGTTTAATATATATTGATTAACAAGAAATTTTAAATCTGTGTGTTTCGTTTTGTGGTATTAAGTTGAATAAAGGAAACTGTCCATATATTTTTTTGTCTGAATCTTTAATTTTTGCCCAATAGATTTCAGCTCGCCTATAATCCTCCAACAGTATGCAAGCCGCCCATCTGTTTTCGTCACTAACATCAGTCTCGGCTATTTGGTACAATAAAGTAACCTCTTGATCTGTTATTTTTTTATTCTTGCGCAACTTTGCTTGTAAGAGATTCAATATATATATATTCTCACTTTTTTTATCCAGTCCTTTCTTCAGTAACCACTCGGAAAGTTCAATTGCTTTGTCTAAAATGATTTCGTTCCCTTTTTTATCGTAATGTTTAAGTAGACATAGAACATCTTCATTTGCAACCTCACACAAATATTGGTTCTTGTCAACAAACGAATTGTACTCATCTATCATATTGGTGAAATCAATATTCGACTGCAGTAACTCCTCCCGGAATATTTTAGAGAAAACTGGTAAAGGATATAGAACACCGTTCCTTTCTGCAGAAACCGCCACCAATTCATTCTGCAATGACAATAGCTTGCAATTATTTTTATCAATTATCTTAACCAACAGAACTATATTGATGTTGCCAATACTGATTAGTTCAAGGTGATCCTGTTTCTTTTTAGTCTCAGTCCTTTTGTTATACAATATAGCCTGTGTCAGTTTGTTCAGCTTTAAATAGTCCTCGTTCTTGAGTATGTTTATATCCAAGGTTTCATACACATGCAATATGTTGAACAAGGTTTCAACATCCTCCCATTCTTTAAGCATGCCGCTCCATTGTTGACATATCGGGTTGGTATCGTCAATTTTACTGAGATCTATTGTTGAATCAAATATAGTCAGTGTCTTGTATTTGACCAAAGCATTGACAAAGCGTAATTCATTCAATAGTTCGGCGAAACAATTTGCCTGTATATTAACCGAGCATTCAATGTTAATGATTCTTTTTGCAGGATTTATTTGCAGTTGTAGGCTTGTTCCTATGTATATAGTACAAATACCTTTTTTGTCGTATATCCTAGTTATCTTGTCGTAATATTTTACACCATTAACATATACAGGTGTGTCTTCGTCTTTCCTTGTACATATGTTTATTCCTTCACACTCAAGGTAAAGTTCTGCATCTATGCCATCTACAGACGCTGTCAAATGTTTAAGGTTCCTGGCAATGAAGGCAAGTTCCGATTCATCCTTAAAGCGGGCGGCATGGCATTTAATGTTAAAGGTCTTGTCTTTTAAATCTAAAATTGATATTGAAGAATTGGTCTTTTGCAGATGAAAAGAGTTCGCATTTTCCAAAAAGGAATTTATATTATCATCCAAAGGCTCCAGTTTTACCGAACAGGATTTTCCTTTCATGCTTTCCTGCAATCTCTTTAGTTTAAACTTTGTCAGGAAATTAATATAAATTCTTTTTTCTGTTCCTTTTATAAGAACTTTTATAAACAAAACACCATTGTCTCTCAAATAATGTTCGAGTGATGTTCTGTTCAGTTGATAGTATGTCTTTTCAGGGAATTCATCTTTTTTGAAACATTCACCTTTTAATTGTACTGGAATAGGGTATAGCAAATTGTCGTTTACCAATATCTCCTTGTCGCGGTACACGAAAAGATTGCCGTCCCATATCGGCATCTTGTCATTTTCATTAATATATGGACGCACATAGCCATTTGTGCAGAAGTACTCTTCTACAGCAAACTTTGCCATTCTTTCAATACCTGTTGCATCCATAAATTAGTAAAATATATTTATCGATTTTATTCCTTGTCTTCCAATGTCTTTATCACTTTGGCAGGTGAACCAACTGCTATGCTGTTTGCTGGGATGTCCCTTGTCACTACGCTGTTTGCGCCAATGAGCGAGTTCTTGCCAATGTGTACACCTTTCAACACAACAACATTCATTCCCAGCCAAACATTGTCCTCAATAACAACCGGTCTGTCCTCACCGCTTCTGTAGTCATCGCTATGGGCATCGGTATCGGCAATATAAGAGTTTGCTCCGCAACGGACATTGTTTCCAAGAGTAATGGATTTAGCGGCTCTTATTCTGACTCCCGACAAGCCACAGCCATCTCCAATGGTGAGTTTTGCCCCCTTCTTTGCATTTGTAATAATGCAAGGAGCAAAGAGACCCGAAAGGTTCGATGTTGGTGTAGAGTTGAAACGGCAATTCTTGCCAATTGTGATTTCACCGTCCTGTAGGCGTACAAAATGGGTCTTTCCCATAAAACGGCAACCTTTACCAAGATTTACCCCCCACCAACGAGCAGATGTGTAGTTTACAATCTTCCAAAAACAGTACTTTATTTTTTTTAGAATTGTACTTGTGTAAAGAGCTTTGTTATCTATATAATATTTAATTCCCATAGTAATATTTGGCGTTTTAATCATTTAGAAAATTAATGTACTCTATCTTTGATATATCGTGCAGGATTTCCTGCCCACACTTGATAAGGTGGGATATCCTTGGTCACAATGCTACCGGCTCCGACAACAGCTCCTTTACCAATAGTTACAGCATTGCAAATTACAACATTGCAACCGATAAAAGCATCTTCACAGATATGAACTTTGCCTAACCTGAACATTCTTCCTTCTTGTCCTGGGTCAAAGAAATGAGTTAGTATGGTGGTGTTCTGTGTTATTGTAACACCTTTTTCTATAGTAATCAGGTGTGGAGCGGTGCTGTCAAAATAGACATTGCGGTATATCAAACATTTACCTTTTATATTTACTCCTCCTAATTTGACCCATTGATATCTTTGATGACCTCTAATAGGTAGTTTGTTTGAGAGCCACATAAAGAACATTTGTTTTGCTCTTTTGAATGACATATATTTAAAAATTTTCATATTATTTTGAATTTATCTTTATGTAATCTTTTATTATTTTATTTATCATGGCTTAAAATTTAGATATGAATTCAAGCATTTTTATGGCATTAGTTTTTGAGTCAAAGTGCTCTCGTCCAACCATAAAGCCTGCGTGTCCAACTTTGTTGGCTGTTTCTCTGTCTTCCATCATATTGTTCATGGCTTTATAAAAGCCATCGGCCGAGTATTCTGTAATATATGCCGACTCCTGATTCTTAAAATAGTATGGAATCTCTCCCACGGCATTGGTTATTATTGGTCGCCCTGTAGCGACATATTCTGCAATTTTTTGCGAGAAACGCGCAATGTCGGCAACAGAATTTGGGTCTAATGGAATAATGAGTCCAAGCGATGTGTTGTAGATTCTGTTTAGTTCATCAAACGGGACTTTTGACCTTATTGTTATGTTATTGGCACACTTGCACTCTTTGATTGTTTGTTTAAAGAGTTCAATATCGGCTTCTTTGCCCGATAATATCAGCGTTAATTCCGCATCGGGGTGTTTCTCAATTAACTTGTCCATTGCATCAAGCAGCATAGGGTGCCTCATCATATACCAAACATCACAGCAATAACTGAAACGTGGTTCAATGCCTTGTGCAACAGGTTCTGTCGTGTAGTCAGCCATTATTGGTACAATCAGTTTGGGTTTTTTCTTTGATACATTTTCACATTTTTCCAATAGAAAATGGCTGATTGGTAGGTAGGCATCAAAGAAACGGATTACAAAATGGTCTTTTAGCCATGCATCAATCTTGTGAAAAATAGAGTGCATCTTTAAGGCGCTTCTCCATTCGTGGAAAAGAAACAATGTTTTGTATCCGGCTAATTTGGCAATAAATAGGTCAATCAACATTATATGTGTTCTTGCTGTAGCCATAATCAGGATATTCTTGCCATCTTTTTTGTTATTTTTCAGAAGTTTGTATTTCCTGAATGTATCATAGAATAGTTTGAACCTCTTGTGCGAGTTTAGTGTCACGTACTCTATGCCTGCACCTGAAACTCCTGTTTCATCCAGGTCTCCGTCTGTTTTGTTGTACAAGCTATTGATGGCGAGTACATTTGCACCAAGTGAAGCATATCCTTTTGCCATATACTCCATTTTGGTGTTACCGGCAGTGAACTGATGGGGATAATTGCTTGTGACGTTCAGAAATATAAAATTATTTCTCATTGCAGTTTAGTTTCTTTGTTAAAATAATTATATACAGGTAGAACAAAAAATATATTACTCGACCGCTTGATAATGGTTCAAGTGTTGCACAGTTTGCCATAAGGTAGAATGTCATTGCATATATGATTCCTCTGTTATGCTTATTTTTGTTGGCCAAATATAAAGGATATATAAAAAATGAAATAAGCAGTATAGTGCCAATAATTCCATAATCAACAAAGAATGCTACATAGTCGCTGTGGAAACCATATCCATCGTCTGTACCAAGCATAAAACCGCCCCTGTAGCCAATACCTGTGATAATGTAGTATGTTGGTAGTAGGAAAAATGCTGCAGTTTTGTATGCCCATATTGTTGTTCTTGCATTTCCTGTACCGTCTTCCGACTCCATACGTTCTTGGAGTGCGCTGAACATATCAAGTTGATATAGTATTGCAACAGCAATCAATACAATAATTATTGCCGATATCTTTTTCCCATTACTAATGTTTGAGAACATTGTTATGAATGTTATACCAATGGCTGTTGAGAGTGCTGCACCTCGTGATGCATTTAGTAGCAACATCGGAATACCAATGAGTATTGTGAACAAATAAAGTGACTTTACAAACTTATTTGCATGGTTTTTTCGCATAAGTTCAAAATAGGCACATATAATTCCCATACCAACAACGCAACCCAAATAGTTCGGGTCCTGCCACATTGTACGGTCCTGTCCTTGTATTTCAACTACATATTGCTTACCTATAGTAAAGAAGGTGATACAAACTACAATTGTTATTATAATGAAAGCATAGGAATATTGTTCTGTCTTTATCTTGTTTAAGTCGATATATGACAGAAGTATCAGTGTTATGAACATTGCATATTCAATATTTTCCAACTCACCATTGTTAATTAAATCTATAGCTGTTACATATATAAAAAATATAACAAGAATTGGTATTTTAATCTTATAATACCTCTTATTGTTTATTAATGCTGCAATAACCAACAATATTGCTGCATAGTAATATATTTCGTTAGGCATAAACGAACTTGATACATAGTAGGTCGATGTTCCAATAAAACAGATAAATATCGGTGGAAACATCTGAGGCGCATATTTCAGAACTGGGAAAAACAGTGCTGCAATATACGTTAATCTGATTACTATGTTTGGGGCAGTATTCATATCTGTCCACGAACATAGTAACAACAATAGTATAAAATAATATATATAAAGTGCTTTCTTACTCATGGTTTGCTTATATAATATTATTGATTTTTGCTATAATTGACTCTTCTAGTAATTCATTGTCAATGCTTGGAGACAGTTTTGAATATTCGGCTTTGTCTGTAATCAGTTTTTCTATTACAAAGTGCATTTTCTCTATTGGGGCAATGTGTCCATTGATTCCTTGTTTTATGAACTCGTACGATGAACCAAAGTCGGCACTGACAATAGGTGTTCCAAGAATCTTTGCCTCGTTGAAAATCATTGGGCAGGCCTCGGACTCGGAAGTCGATACCAACAGGTCTACTCTCTTTAGATAGGGGAATGGGTTGGTTCTTGCTCCAAGCATTATAACCTCATCCTTTACTCCACAGTTTTCAATGGCCGTCTTTATCTTGTCGGTATCTTCAGCGCTGCCTCCTCCCATTATATACCACTTGAATGCGCAACCGGCATCCTTGAGCCTCCTTGCTATTGCAGGAATCTCATGGAAACGCTTTACCGGCGCTATGCGACCAATTGACAGTATGGTGAAAGCCGATGTTTCAAAAAACTTGTCGTCTATCTCCTCTTTACTTTTTGCCCTTATGCTGTCAATGGAGCACACGTTGTATATATATACCGTCCTGTCGGCTAACGATGGGTATCTTTTTGCAAAAGAGTCACGCGTGAACTTGGAAACACATACAATTTTGCGGTATTTACTGAAGATATGCTCGTCATTCCGCTTGATTCTGTTGCCATAGTCGCAGTGTATCCATACAATCTTGTTCTCGTTCTTGAAATGTTGTACAATACCTGGTATTATGTGTTCTGAAAAAGATATGACCGAGTCGTATCGTTCTTTTTTTTCCGTTCTCTTTGCAATGTGCTTGGCTATCATCGTGTTGATTCTGTTTCCTAACCAAGGTGTATTCTTGATTATCTTGATTGGCAACATTAGAATCTTAGCCAACAGTGATGCATTAGAAATGTTGAGGAACCATAATTGCGCGAGCTTGCCCGGCATTATTATGTATTTCTGCAATTCTGGATTTTGGACAACACCTGTATTGCAAAAAATGAGAATACTTATATCATTATCTTTTGAAAATGATGTCTGCATCAATGCCTTCAAAGCAGAGGTGGTTCCTCCTGTGCTTAAAGACATCATAACTATAAGTATTTTCTTTTTTACCATATTTCTATCTATGAAAATTTTATTTATTCTCTTCAATGAATTTTTCGTGTATTTTTATATCATCTTGGCTCCATTTCATTTTAATTACTTTTGCAGGAACACCGGCTACAATGCTATATGGAGGTACATCTTTAATGACAAGTGCCCCGCCTGCAACAATGGAACTCCTGCCAACCGTAACGCCTTTTAGTATGGTTACATTTGCTCCAATCCAAACATCCTCTTCAATTGTAACATCTTGGTCGTAGAAGTCCTCTTTTTCATTGGCTTTCACCGAGTCAATCCAACGTCCTGCAATGTATTTGTGGTCACCGGTTATTACGGTCAGGTTTGGGCCAGTTATCACGTGTTTCTTTATAATGAGCTTGGCACCTGCAGCATATATGGTAGCACCCGGACCGATGTTTACGGGAGACTCCATAATAATGTTTCCAACGCCGTTGATTATGTTCGGTTCAGCAATAACTCGCTTGCCACCTCCCAATAACTTCTTGTTCTTTTGGATTTTATATGCAGTTGAACAGGATTCTAATTTATAAGCAAAGAAACCGATTGTCTTGATAAATAGCTCTTTAATCATTAGATTATGTTTTTTCGTATGAATTCTCTATATTTTTCTTGCTCTTTTTTCAATATTGCATCGACACGTGTATAGTCGATGGGCTGCATCAGTTGTTCCTTGCGTTTGAGGAAGTCCTCTTCGCTTGTGACAAATCTGTCTTCGTAGCTAATGAGTTGCAGAAGGGATTGTAGACGTGTAAACTTCTTTGGGTCAGCACAGAATACAAAGAAATTCTTGTGGTATATGATGCTTAGTGCCAATCCGTGGAAAGAGTCGGTTATAACAAACTTTGCATTATGAATGTTTGTTAGCCAATGGCGTGGTGAGTATTCAAAAGTTGCTGTGTACGATGTGTGTTTGAAAATAGGTGTTGCAGTCTCTTTTGCTATCAACTCGGCACGTTTTATTGCTTCTTTGCTAGTGTTAAGAAGGAAAGGGTATATTTGCTCAGTTGGGGTGTCGTTGAATATCAGATGCTCGAATTTACCATAGCCAAGTGTGGGGTCAAGCAGTTGCACTGCTTCGAGTCCGAAAGTGTCGCGTAGTATGTCAACCGCTGTGTGTTCACGTACCGAAAGGGCTGTGAATTTCTCCAATTCCTTTTTTACTCCTTCGGTGTATTCTTTGTCTTCATTCCATACGCTTTTACCGAAACTCGATGACAATGAGATTCTTTTTTGTTCTTCCGGAACAAAGTCAAGGTAGAAAGCCTTGCCGAAGATGTCTGTAATATCTCTATTCCATACTTGGTCACTGCCTACTACGGTGTAATCAGCTTCTGGAATCTTGCATTCTCCAATAGAATACCCCTCTTGTGTCATAGGAGAGAAACACTTTTTCTTGAATCTGTTGAAAGTGTAATCGCGTATAGCACTTTTGATATAATTCAGTGATAGCTTTTTTGTCTTGCGTTTGGGGGTGGTGAGGTTGATTACAGTCACTGTATGACCGGCATCTTCAAGCAGTTTGCATGTTGCGTATGTTTGCATAACTGCTCCATAACTGTTGCCAAAATGTATTGTGAGAAGATTAATCTTTGCCATATCTCATTTAATTACTTCAATTTCAATTTTATCAGTCATATAGACCTTTCTCATAAATTCAAGATAGCTCGGGAAGACTGCATCTGCGCCATCGTCATGCCACATATAGACAATCATATTTTTGTCTGATATATACTTGGTGATGTGGCTGTATCCACTTATCTTGCATATAAATTCTTTTCGTTTTTTGCTACGTATGTCTATATCTTTTTCTCTCAGTCTAAGATATAGGTTGTACAGACTTAGTGGTAACTTGTATTTTAAAGGCATCTTGCCGTTGATGAAGCATCTGTTCACTGTGCACCCTAAATTCTTCGCATTACCCTCAAGATGATTTTTACGGCTTTCTTTGGTTTTTTGTGCAAGTTTTTCAAAAATGTTTGCATCCCCTTTCTCTATTTTTAGGGTTGCTCTGGTAATAACACCGTTAAACCTTTTTTCTTTCATTATTGAAGTACGGAATTTGAAATCAAAATCTTCAGGTTTCATAATCTTGATTTCTCCATCTTCCGTAACAACTTCAGCGCTGATTAACAAGGCTGTTATACTATTGTTGTAACATGAACTATTGTTATATATGGCTGCACCCACTGTTCCTGGCAATTCATGAAGGTGTTCAAAGCCTGCAATGCCTTGTTTGCTCATCTCTTTTGCCATTCGTGATACTCCAGCACCGCTTTCGCATATAATATTATTATCCGCAATATAATATTTGTTGCATTTTGATGTGGAAACAACTATTGGTATGTTACAATCGTTTAAAATATATAAGTTGGAGGTATGTCCCACCAAAAGAAACTCTATATTTTTCTTATATAAGAACTGTATGAGAGAACTTAAATCGTCACTATTTGTTGGTGTAATGAATAGTGAGCACATTCCACCTCGGTGAATCCATGTCTTTTTCTTGAGACATACATCGCTCTCAAATGGAATGTTTTTGTTTTCTAAGAATATTTTAAGTTTATCAATCATTTCTGTCTTTTTTTTATGAAATTCAGTATTATGTTTCTTTCATTCTTGTTAAGTACAACGAAATATGCCGATAGAATTGCTGTAAAAACCGTGATGATTAATGTTATTGCTAATCTTATAAAGGACTCATCAAATTGTTTAATAACAAGATATGGTATTGCCAAAGTTGCGAAAATAAATATCACACAAGGTATTATTACATTTTTTATATATTCTCTTAAACTATAGGGGAATATCTTCTTTACAATGAAGTTGCATACAATCTGGTTTACAACAGTAATGCCTAAACTTGTGTAATATACAGAATTTGGGTCGCAACCGAATTTTAGGAAAACCCATGAAACAGGAACTATGCTACAAACTATGATGCTTGTAGATAGCTGATAAGTTTTCATTTTACCGGTTGCGTGAACAACTTGCGACAAAGGTATATTTAGGCTTGATATAATCATATTGAGCAATATGAGCACAGTGAATGATTTTGTGTATTCCGGGATTGTATCACCTAACCAAATCTTCAGAATGTAGTCCAACTCTAATATTACGGGAACAGAGAGTATTGTCAACATCAGAAAAGATATCTTTGACAAACTATAAAAAAGTGTTTTAACATGTTGATAGTTTCCGGAAGCATAGGATTTTACTATTTGTGGCCTGAATGCTATTACGATATTGGCTTGGAAACCTTGCAACGCACTCATAATCATATTGGATATTCCGCGTGCCGAATTTACAACAACTCCAAAGAATGAGTTAAGCAACAGGTTCAGTCCCTGGCCTTTCAGCATATAAGCAAAGGAACCGAATATGTTCCACCCCGAGAATGACAGCATTGGCTTGAACAACTCCTTGTGTATGGCAAATTCAAATTTTATGTCTTTGAATTTTGCTTTTGCATAGATATAGTACATCAAAAATAGAATTAATGATGTAATGAAGTGCAGGAAACCGTACAAGAATAATCTGTCACTGTCTGATTTTGTCAGCGAATATGCAATCAGCAATTTGATTATAACCTCAATAATTCCCACATAGGCATAGTAGTTCATTTTTTCGTATGCCATTATTGCAGAGGCATACGGAGCCTGAAGAATTAGCAATACGGTTGATGCCACAGCAAATTGGAACACCCACAGGGCTGTTTGAAAGCGTTCTGCCGGTATCTGCATCTCGTTGTACATATACCATAGGCCAACGGTTTCTAATAGCAACAAAATAATAAATGCTAGGACGGATTGTATTTGAAATGCCGTGTTGTAGACGTTCTTTATCCCGTGCTCTTCCTTTTTGCCTAATGTGAAATTATAGAAGCGTTGTATGCCGTTTGCCATCGATGTGTTAAGGAAGGCAAACATTGATACAAAACCCGCAACAACATTGTTGATGCCATAGTCAACTACGCCAAGTGCGTTGAGCACGACACGGGTAGTGTAGATTGACACAAATAAAACCAAAATCATTCTCACATATAAGAATGCTGTGTTTTTTGCTATTCGTTTGTTAGCTTGTGTGTTATCAGACATATACGCTCTTTCTTTTCTTGTATTTACAGGATTAGATAATATCCGGTCTTTTACTTGTAATACTGGGCATACCACTCGGCAAAGGCTCTGAGTCCGTCGCGCAGTGAGGTTGCAGGTTTGAAACCGAAATCCTGCTCAAGTGGGGTGGTGTCGGCGTATGTCACGGGTACGTCACCCGGCTGCATGGGCACAAGCTCCTTGTGTGCCTCAAAGTCGTAGTCCTGTGGCAGCACGCCGGCACGCAGGAGTTCTTCCTGCAGTATGGTTACAAAGTCCAGGAGGTTCTCGGGCTGGTTGTTACCTATATTATATACTTTATAAGGTGGGATGGGCAGGCCGTCCTCGCCGTTGGCCTTCTCGGGCGCGTGCTGCATAACGCGGATGATGCCCTCGACGATGTCATCGACGTAGGTGAAGTCGCGCTTGCAGTTGCCATAGTTGAAGATTTGTATCTTGTCGCCCTTGACTAACTTGTTGGTGAAACCAAAGTATGCCATATCGGGGCGGCCGGCGGGGCCATAGACGGTGAAGAAACGCAAGCCTGTGCTTGGTATGTTGTAGAGCTTGCTGTATGAGTGCGCCATAAGCTCGTTGCTCTTTTTGGTAGCGGCATAGAGGCTCACGGGGTTGTCGACCTTGTCGTCGGTTGAGTAGGGTACTTTCTTGTTGCTGCCGTATACGCTCGATGATGAGGCATAGACAAGGTGCTCTACGTTGTTGTGACGGCAAGCCTCGAGGATGTTGTAGAAACCTATGAGGTTGCTCTCGATGTATGCACCGGGGTTGGTGATGCTGTAGCGCACGCCGGCCTGGGCGGCGAGGTTGACAACAACGTGTGGCTTGTGGGTTGCAAATAGTTTGTCAATCAATACCTTGTCGGCAATGTTGCCTTCTACGAAGGTGAATTGCTCAAACTCGCAAAGTGCGGCAAGACGCTCTTTCTTGATGTTGACATCGTAGTAGTCGTTCATGTTGTCGATGCCGATGATGTGTGCGCCTTCGACTTCAGCAAGCAATCGCTTGCACAGGTTGCTGCCAATGAAACCGGCTGCACCGGTAACAAGAATGGTCTTTCTCTTAAGGTCTATGTTGTATTGTAGCATAATTGTTAAATATTTAGTAGGTTGTTTATCCATTCATTGAATAAAGGGCATTTTTCTTTTATCTTTTCCAACCCGATATTCATTGCCAAAAAGTTTCCATATAGAACTTTTTCATATCCTTTTATGGCGTTTTCTAATCTCTTTGATGGTGCGGTATTCGGGTGGTCGTTTATCAGTTCCGGGTTTTTGTATTTATCTACTGCTTTTTGCAAAGCATTCATGTTGACTTCGTCTGTAGTGAAGTTTTCTTGTATTACATTTATATTGCTGAACAGTAAACCTTCAAATTCGTGCAATTGTATATATGGAATGAAACGTGATTGCAATTGCCGGGGGAGGTCTTCTTTCAACTTCGTGAACAAGAATTGCATTCTCGAGTTTTTCTCTTCGAGGTTAAGGCTTTCTTGCCACCCTGGGAAATTGTAATGTTTCTTTATTCCATAATAGTCTATGAGCATTGATACGTGTACATCGGTTTCGTGTAGGTGGTTCACTATTTGTTTCTTCAAAACGGGCCATGGTACTATACCGCCTTGGGAATGTTTTATAACCGGTGACTCGATTGTTATATTGTGATTGATGAATTCTGGAGCCAGAACTGTATTGCAGAATTCTTGTTCTGTAGGTCCTTCACAAACGATTATCAAACGTTTCATAATGGCTGTCCTCCCTTTATTATGTTCTGTTTCCACAGGTCGCCTAACGTGTACTCATCTATCCAATGCTCCAATTCTTCTTGATTTAAACTTGATATTTCTGTGTTTCCGTTATTTTGGTTTACTGTTAGTATGTCCTTGAATGTGAAATTGCTTATGAGTTCTGCACTTTGAGTTGCTGCAATGATTTGTGTTCCTCTTTGTGCTGCAGATTTTATTAGTCCTGCTAATTTTTCAATGGCTTTGGGGTGCAATCCAAGTTCCGGCTCATCAATTATTATGACTTTGGGTAAACGAGGCTGCATAAACAGGGTTGTAAGGGCTATGAAACGCACTGTCCCATCGGACAAATCGGATGGACCATAAATCATGGTGCTGTATTTGTCCTGCCATTGAAGGCGGATTTTCCCGGCTTCACTGGGTTGAAAATAAAAATCATGAAAATAGGGCGCAATACTCTGTATTACATGGACGATTCGCTTATATACAATAGGGGTTTCCTTTTGAATTCTATAGAGTATGGCTGCAATGTTGTCTCCATTATCATACATTAAGTATGAGTCGTTTATTACATCGCAGTCATTTGTAAAAGGCGAACGTTTACCAGTGTCGTGAAAGTGAAACTTGCGTATTTGTGATATGTACTCTTTTATGTAATCACCGCGCTTCATGCCATTGTATGTTTTCAGTGTGGCTTCTTCTTTGAACTTGGCTATATCTGTTGCGCTGTTCAAATAAAACAGTTTCTCATGTTCAACTATAAGATGTCCATCGGATTCAAGCAATGAAAGATTGTAGGAGTTGTTTCCTTGCGATACTGTGATTTCAATTCTGTCTGTTACTTTGCGCCCTTGATGGAGTATCTTATTTACTCCGCCAATTTGGAAAATATATTGTGCGAGACGCTGGTCGTAAACATTGCTCAATAACTCAAACAGTGACAAAAAATTACTTTTGCCCGCTCCGTTAGCTCCAATAAGCAGATTAATCTTCTCTAGCTTAATGGATAGATTCTTAAATGATTTGTAACCTTTTACTCTTATTACGTCCATATTGAGTCTCAAAAGTTGTTATAATTCAACTTGCTTAGTCTCTCTGGAATATGTCGCGTGTGTAGACTTTGTCCTTCACGTCGTCGAGGGCGCTGTCGTAGCGGTTGGCGATGATGGCCTGTGACTGTGCCTTGAATGCGGCAAGGTCGTTGATGACGCGGCTGCCGAAGAATGTTGTGCCGTCCTCAATGGTGGGCTCGTAGATGATGACCTCGGCGCCCTTTGCCTTGATGCGCTTCATCACGCCCTGGATTGATGACTGGCGGAAGTTGTCGCTGCCGGCCTTCATGGTGAGGCGGTAGACACCAACTGTTACAGGTTTCTCCTTTGAGGCATCGTAGGCGCTGTTGGCCTCATAGCCTCCGGCAATCTCCAGAACGCGGTCGGCAATGAAGTCCTTGCGGGTGCGGTTGCTCTCTACAATGGCGCTCATCATGTTCTGAGGCACCTCCTGGTAGTTGGCAAGGAGTTGCTTGGTGTCCTTGGGCAGGCAGTAGCCGCCGTAGCCGAACGATGGGGTATTGAAGTGGTCGCCAATGCGTGGGTCGAGGCCTACGCCCTGGATGATGGCTGCCGGGTCGAGTCCCTTGATTTCGGCATATGTGTCGAGTTCGTTGAAATAACTTACGCGCAGTGCAAGGTATGTGTTTGCAAAGAGTTTTACAGCCTCGGCTTCCTTCAGGCCCATGAACAGGGTGGGGATGTTCTCCTTGATGGCGCCCTGCTGCAGGAGTGCGGCGAAGGTGTGGGCTGCCTCGTCGAGGTGGTTGCCGGCGATGGCCTTGATGGCTTGGTTTTCCTCGTCGAAACGGTCAATCATCTTTGGGTAGCCTACGATGATGCGGCTGGGGTAGAGGTTGTCGTAGAGGGCCTTGCTCTCGCGCAGGAACTCGGGCGAGAAGAGCAGGCGGAACTTGTGTGTGGTGTCCCAGCCCATCTCCTTGAATTTTGCTGCATATTTTACATACAAACTACGGCAGTAGCCTACTGGGATGGTGCTCTTGATGACCATTGTTGCCTGTGGGTTTACCTCGAGGACAAGGTCAATGACGTCCTCAATGTGGTGGGTGTCGAAGAAGTTCTTCTGAGGGTCGTAGTTGGTGGGGGCTGCAATGACAATGAAATCGGCACCGGCGTATGCCTCGCGACCGTCGAGTGTTGCGCGCAGGTTGAGTTCCTTCTCTGCTAGGTATTTCTCAATGTAGTCGTCCTGGATGGGCGAAATACGGTTGTTGATTTTTTCTACCTTTTCGGGGATTACGTCAACTGCTACAACTTCGTTGTGCTGTGCCAAAAGTGTGGCAATACTGAGGCCTACGTAGCCTGTACCTGCAACTGCAATTTTCATGACTGTATTTTTTTGAATGTTATACCGGGTTTGTTGTTCTTGTTTTTGCAAGAATCTATTTTCGCAAAATTAATAATAAAATTATTAACAAGCAATTATATTCGAAAAAAATGGTTCAGTAGCAAAAAATAATTCATGATACGCGTGTGTGCCGGAATTGGCTCTGTAGAAAAACGTTGTGGATAAATCTATAATTTTAGGCAGTAGATTTTACCATTAATCAGTTGTCTAACCAAGAAAAGTTATATCCGTGCAAATCTTTAGACAGTCCTCACACAATGGCCTGAAAACAAGCGGCCCTCCATTGGATTTTTAACTTGGTTGAAATTGCTTCAGCTCGCTTTGTGTGTAAACAAGTTTTCACACACTCGCTTACTCACAATTTTCAACGGTGCCGTTACGCCGTTGGCAGGGAATTACCTTTGCTATGGAATACTCCTCGAACTTTACGTGTACAATGGTAATATCAACAAAATACCGGCACCGTTGAATTTCACAGCTTGAACCTGTTTGATTTTTGGATCAAGTGACAGGACTGTTCGCCCGCTAGTTAGGTGCTCGCTGATAAGCGAGTGACTAACTGAGGAAGTTCCGCATCACCTAAAAATCAAGCAGACAGTTCAAGTGGCAACACCTTTTTGACTGAGGGATGTTGCCCGCAACTCGTGAACAAAGAAAAGGTGGACTGAAATTCCCGTGTGCCGGAACCTTTTGGTTCTTTTGGCTCACCAGCAAAAGTTGGGGGGGATGATATAAAAATATTATCTTCGCGTTATTAAAAAAAGCAAGAATATGCAGGACGAAAAGATATTGATTGAGTTGGCCCGTCTGATACTGCCTTCCGGTTTTGTGGAGAATTT
>JAZLBZ010000057.1:0-61675 GCA_045613945.1 Bacteroidaceae bacterium | reverse complement strand
TGTATCCCAAAGTGAGAAACAGGTGTAGCGTGGCTTGTCGCTGTTGTATACCTGGTCATCGGCACCACGATAGTCGCCGTTCACGTCGCTGAAGAGCATTGGGGCAATCATTGCGTGGTACATTGCTGTGTAGAAAATCTGCTTCTGCTCCTTGTCCTTGATTTCTGCCTTGATGCGTGAGAGTTCGTTCTCCCAAGCGTCAACAGCCGCTGCCTGAACTGCGGCAAAATCCCAGCCGGGGAGTTCACTCTCAAGTGCTAACTTTGCGCCGTCGATGCTCACAGGGGATATTGCAACCTTTAGGATTACCTCCTCGCCTGCTGCAGTGCTGAACGATGCACGTCCGTACATATCCTTGTTTCCCTTCAGTTCAAAACTGTCGAAGGGCTTTGCAAACTCCGCAGCAAAGTAGATGCGCTGGTTCTTTGCCCAGCCTTTTGAGTAGCGGTAACCGACAACGCGGGTGTTGCCCTCGGCCTGCATGAATGTCTCGGTGCTCTTGTCCCAGCAGCCTCCGTTCTCAAGGTCAATGACAATGGCTGCATCCTTGCTCTCGGGGAATGTGTAGCGGTGGAGTCCTACGCGGGCAGTGGCTGTCATCTCGGCCTTGATGCCGTAGCGCATGAGCGGCACGCTGTAGTATCCGGGTTTTGCAATCTCGCTTGTGCGCTCGGCAAATGACCACATGCCGCTGTATGGGTCATTTATCGTACCGCGCTCATATTCCACCTCGCCTGTTACGGGCATGACGGTAACATCGAAAAGGTCGCCAATGCCGGTTCCGCTCAAGTGGGTGTGCGAGAATCCTATTACCGACGCTTCGTCCTGGTGATAGCCCGAGCACCAGTCCCATGTCTGGTTGATGCTGGTGGGGCCCAACTGTACCATGCCGAATGGCACGCTTGCGCCAACGAATACGTGGCCGTGACCGCCGCTGCCAATGAGCGGGTTGACATAGTCGGTCAGTCTTTCCTGTTCCTGCGCCGGTTGCTGCGCACAGCCTGCCAATAGCAGCGCAAGTGCCATTATGCTGTTCCTGAATTTCATTTTGCTTCTTTTTTAAGTGTGAGTCTTATGTTTGCATTGTCAAGCAACTGCTTGTGTGTTATGCGGTAGCCGCTTGGCTTGCCATCAACCTCAATGTTGTCAATGTAGTGACTGTCGGGGGTGGGGCGGTCGCACTCAATTGTAATCACCCCGCCGGGGGTGTTTATCTGCACCTTGTCGAACACCGGTGTGGTGATGGTGTAGGTTGGCTCGCCGGGGCAGTCGGGGTAGATGCCCATCATTGAGAACACTGCCCAAGCCGACATTGTGCCTGTGTCGTCATTGCCGGGGATGCCGTCAGGGGCGTTCTTGTAGTGGTTGTCGAGGATGCTCTTAACCTCCTTCTGTGTGCGCCACTCCTCGCCTTTTATGCGGCTGAAGAGGTAGGCATATACAATGTCAGGCTCGTTTGCGGGGTCGTAGTGACCATTGTCAAACACTCCCTGCAGGCTCTTGACAAAGTTCTTCTTGCCGCCCATTAGTCTTGTCAATCCATTCAAGTCGTGTGGGACGGCAAATGTGTAGCACCATGCCGATGCCTCGTGGAAACCGGGTACGTTCTCAAAATTCTTGCCTGTGGCGGGGTCAAAGTCGCCCAGGAACTTGCCCTCCTTTGTGAGCGGGCGCAGTGTGCCATGCTCCTTGCAATAGTAGCGGCGGTAACTCTGTGAGCGCTTGAGGAACTCCTTTGCACGTGTCTTGTCGCCAAGCGAGTCGGCAAGTTGTGCAATGGCGTAGTCGGCCGAGCAGTACTCAAGTGCATGCGACACTGAGTTGTCGCCCGAGAGGTCGCTTGAGAAGTACCATAGTGGGATATATCCATTCTTCAGATAGGGGTCAATGTCGGGGCGTATGAGGTTCTTTGCTCCCTCGGTGGTTGCCGACTTGAGCATTGCCTGGTATGCTGTCTCAATGTCAAAGTCGCGCAGGCCCTTTATCCAACTGTCGGCAATGACAATGGCAGCAGGGTCTCCCTCCATTGTGAATGTCTCGCGCCCGAAGAGTTCCCAGCGTGGCAGCCATCCCCAGTCCTCGTACATGCCAACCATTGTGCGCAGCATGTCGGTCTGGCGCTCGGGGTATACAAGTGTGAGCAACTGGTGCAGGTTGCGGTATGTGTCCCACAGCGAAAAAACTGTGTAGCGTGTGTGGTCGCTCTTTCCTGTCTCGCCATTCTCCATCTTGGGGTACTCGCCGTTCACATCGCTGATGATGCTTGGGTGGATGAGTGCGTGGTAGAGCGCAGTGTAGAAGATTGTCTGCTGCTCCTTTGTGCCGCCCTCGATGCGTATGCGTCCCAAGTCGTTATTCCACTGCTCGACAGCCTGTGCATGGACGGCGTCAAACTCCTTGCCCTGCTGCTCGGCATTGAGGTTCTCCCTCGCATTCTCGATTGAAACGAATGAGACACCCAACTGCACGGTAATCTGCTCGCCCTCGGCAAGGCCGTCGTAGCAGAAACGGTAGCCGATATTGTCGCCGGCAACCTCGCGATAGTAGTTCTCGTAGAGTTTGTATGTACCGTCGTCAGGGGTCCACTCGGCCTCGACACCGCTGAGTGCAGGCTGGAACTTCCATGCTCCTTCGCTTGTGGGTGTCTTTGACACGCGCATGACAAAGTAGATGGGGAATACCGCCTGTGTGGTGTAGCAGAATGTACCAAGCAACTTGAATCCCTCGACCTCGGTGCTGCTCACGCGACGCACCATTGCGCCGCACTCATTGGTGAGTCCCTGGCCCAGGTTCAGGATAATGTTGCCCTTGCCGGCAGGGAAGGTGTAGCGTTCGCATGATGAGCGGGTGGTGGCTGTCACCTCGGTCTTTATGCCATATTTTGTGAGTTCATTGCTGTAATATCCCGGCGAGGCCTTCTCGTTTGTATATTCCGAACCGTAACTGAAATAGTTCACGTCAAGTTCACCGCTTGTGGGCATAACCAGGAGTGACGATGCCTCGGGGCATCCCACACCGCTCAGTGCAACGTGGGCATATCCGGTGAAGAACTTGTTATTGTACTCATAAGGTGCCGACCACCAGCGCTGGTCCTTGTCAAAGACATTGAGGTCAGAACCCATTACGTTGAACGGGACAACCGACATCATGCCGTTAGGCGTGACTGCACCCGGGTTGGTTGTGCCAAAGTTGGTTGTGCCAATGAATGGGTTAACCAGGTCGGCAGGCTTTTGCGCCGCTGCTGCAAGCGGGGCAAGCAGCAACAGTAGTGAAATAATCCTTTTCATCATAATATTTATGCCTGTTTCTTGTCGAGTTCGCTGAGCGCAAAGGCGTATGCGCCAACCGATACGGCCTTGCTTGCGCCAAGCTTTGAGATTGCAATGCCCACGCGCTTCTGGCAGTCATAGTCTACGTATCTATCCTCGCCGTATACCTTTACTTTCTTGGTTTCTCCCTTTGCAAAAAGCGCGAATTCATCGGCATTTTCCAGGTCATAGACCTTCATCTGCACAAGGCTTACCTCGTCGCCGCCAAGAGTGCGCAGTTTTGAGCGCATCTCCTCAAGCAGTGCAGGCATAATCCAACGGCTTGCTGCCGACACGCCACCGCCAATGACAACAAGGCCGTCGATGATGGTCACTGCTGTTGAGATGGCTGCGCCTGCAACGCGGCCCAGCGATGCAAAGGCTTCCTTTGCGGCAGCCTGGTCGCCCTCGCGAGTGCCGTCGGCAATCTCACATATATCCTTTGGAGTGAGTCCATGATTGGGGTTGCCGCTCTGCTCGCCATATACGCGGCAAACGGCACGTATGGCAACGCCGTCCTCTACAATCACGTCGGGCATATCCCTGTGGCGCAGGCAGAATGTCTCCACGCAAGAGTTGTCACCGCGATTAAGGTTATTGTCAATCACCACGCCAATGCCGAAACCTGTGCCAAGAGTGTAGCCAATGAGGTTCTTGTACTGCTTTGCAGAGCCGAGTTCCTTGAGGCGGCTGTTTATCTCCGGCAACATGCCGCAGAGTGCCTCGCCGTATGCAAAAAGGTCGCCGTCGTTGTTGATGAATACCGGCACGCCGAACTTGCCCTCGAGGAATGCGCCAAGCGCAACGCCGTCGCGGAACGATGGGAAGTTGGGCAGGTAGCCGCCGATGATGCCGTTAGGGTAGTCGGCTGGGCCGGGGAATGCGAAACTGATGGCAACGGGTTTCTCATCCAACTTGTCGAATACCTGCTGGAAACCGTTGACCATGTTCTGCAGGCAGAGGTCGAGGTCGTGTGACTGTGCCGGAACAGATACCGGGTCAATGATGAACTCTCCGGCCTGCATGGCGCCGAATACGAAGTTTGTGCCACCTGCATCGAGTGTGGCAACAATACGATTGTCTTTCTTGTACATAGTGTTATAAGTCTTATTTTTCTGTTATTGCTCTTGAGTATTCCTTGATAATCTCTATGGTTGTTGTGTCGCAGTCAAAGACCGAGTACCAGCCCTGTGGCTCGTGGGGTGGGTCGCTCAGGTAGTCGTCGCCCGCTTTCCACACAAGGTCGCGAGGTCGTCCGCTGCCGCCCCAACCCCAGAAATTGCAGCCCGCAATGGGGGTGCCGCCTTTTACCTGCTCAAAGATGAAACGGTAAAAGATATCGCGGCTGCCGGTTGTGGGTTCTGTGCCCGAAATGTTATCCTTGCGTGAATATCCAAATTCCTCAATCACAAGCGGCTTGCCCAGTTTCTTGGCAAGCGCAATGTGCTCGGCAATGTACTTGCCGCTCTCCAGGCATGCATTCTCAATGCCGCTGTCGGGGTTTGAGCGAGGTGCCCAGCCCCAGTTTACCGGCCAAATGTGTATTGTCAGGTAGTCGATGTTCTTGTCGGCGTGGATTCTCTCGCAGAGTTCCATGTCTACTTCGCAACCGATGTAGCCCTCGCTTCCTGTCGATACCATGTGGTTGGGGTCAATGCTCTTTATCAATGCTGCAGCATCTGATATCCATGTTGCAAAAGCCTCCTTGTTGTCCTTTGCGAAAGGGCGTGGCTCGTTGCAGAGCTGCCAGGCCATGATTGCGGGCTCGTCCTTGTAGTAGCGGCCGGTAATGCTGTTCTTGCGTGAAACGGTTGCCTTTATGTAACTGTAGTACATTTCAATGGCCTTTGGCTCGCGCGTGAAGTTTGCGCAGTACTCCACATATCTGTTGTAGCCGCCATCCTCATTGGTGTTCGGGGAGTCGCCATAGCCGCACTCCTTGAGGTAGAAACCATAGCCGCCGCTCCAGTCCCATGCATTGTTAAGGTAGATGACAGCGTCCATGCCGCGTTTCTCAAGTTCGGCAATGACAAAGTCCAGCCCCCGGAGTATTGTGTCGTTGAGCACTCCCGGTGCTGTCTGCAAGTAGGGCTTTGCGGGGTTGGCAAGAGTGCTGCCGGCGTCGGGGCCGGTAAGTATTCTAAGGTTTGTAACGCCAATGCTTTTCAGCAGGTCCAGTTCCCTGCAAAGGCGTTCCCTGTTGCCACCCTCGCCCTCGGAACCAAGTACCGAGGCATACCACATATTGGTGCCAATGTACTGGTAGGGGCAGCCGTTCTTTATGAAACCTGTGGAATCGGCTGTTATAAGGTTGTTCCCCACGACCTCATTGCATCTGCTGCCGCATCCGGCGGTGATTGCTGCTATTGCCATTATAAGTGTGAAAGCGAAGTTTTTCATGGTTATAGTCTTTGGTGTGTTGTGCTGTCTTGCGAAGATAAGGAAATATATTAATATTTTGCAATTAATAGTATAAAATAATAGCGAGGGGTGTCTTGTGGACACCGCCCCGCATCTGTGGCTTTGTTGAAAATTCTCCTTTTTATCGTATGTTTTTGGGTTACTCCTCTGTTTCTGTTTCCTGCGTTGGGAAATGATACCCATCGGGGATGTTGAGCGGGAGTCTTTCCTTTGTTACGGAGATGTCATAAATCAGATATCGTGCCGAGGTCCCCCTTGTGTTTGCCAGCCAGAATATAAGTTGCCCGCATCCATCAATGGGGACTGTGAACTCCTGTGGCTCCATTGTCTCGTACACAGCAATGTCGGCCATGACATTGTGGTCGGCGCCAATCATCAGGTGCTCAGGCTCGTCCGATTTTACACTGGCCTTTGGAAGGCAGCCAACCTTGAAAGTAACGGAGTTGTATTCTCCATAGGTGTTGAAGGCTGCCAAAGAGTTCTCAACGGCCTCGCCTCCTGCAGCAAGCAGCAGGAATGCTCCAAGCGGGGCTGCTGTCGTTCCAACGACCGCGCTTCCAACTGCAACGCCCGACGCGACAAAGGATGCTCCTACTGCGGTTGCTCCTACGATGCTTGCAGCGGCAGCATCTGTGCCATTGTCATCGCCAAGAACTCCGAAGTCAAGGGAGAAATGCGTGCTTGTCTGTAGTACGATGCCCTTGTATATGCGCTCGCCATTCAGTTCAAAATACTCCTTCTTGGTAGAACCGTCACGTATTATGCTCTCCTTGTCGTTGGAACTGGTGGATACATAATGGATATATGGACGGCCCAGGTCTATAAGGTCTATCTCTTGCGGGCACTCGGGCTTTGCGTGGACAAACAGGTCATTCTCCACCGGCTCTCCCCTGTATGCGATAATGTCGCCAACGCCGAATGCGGCGACGTCGAGCCTTCCACAGCCTCTGTTGGCAAAACGCAGTGTCCTGCATTTGTTGATGGGTACTACATGGTGCTGGTTGGGGTATGTCGCAATCATAGGCGCTGAATATATCAGCGTGTCATCGGCAAAGACCATGAGCAGGTCGTCATTCATGTTCCAACTCTTGCCCACATATCCACTGGTGAACGTGATATAGTCAAATTCATTTCCCATGTCGAATGTTGCGCAGGCCGAGAGGTTGTCGTCAAGGAACGATGCGGTCTGGTACAGTATTATGCCCTCATTGAATTTGCATCCTCCCATTGAAAAGGTGATATAGTCCGATGCCCCGTCGTATATCTGCTTGTCGACGCGTCCAATGACCTGATAGGGTGGAATGCTTGATATGAGTTTGCATACATTGGGCAAATCCTTGAGACGTGGGTTTGGCGGTGCCGGGCGGCATCCAAGTTCTCCTGCCATGCCTGCGTCTTTCTCCGGGTACACAATTATTTTGGCAATCTCGGCGTATGAATCGCCTTCGGACTGCTCGGCCTGGAATGAGAGCACTTCGCATCCTGTGATGTCAAAGGTGAACTGTTTTGCAATGTCTCCCTCTTTTACTTCGATTTCCTCGATGACCTTGTCGTCGGCCTTGACCGTTATCCACCCTCTGCCTGCGCCTTTGGTCAGGTCGTCGCGGCATCCGGCTATGAAACTCACTCTTGAATATTGCTTGTGGAGGTTGAAATAGGCCCTGCAATCGTACGTGCCGATGAGCGCCATTGTCATGTCGCCTCGCAGACCGTAATTATATGTCTGCCCGTTGAGCCTGATTCGGGAATCTTCCTCTTCGGTGATTTCGCTCATGAAATTGCTCAAGTAATATGGCTGCAGGTCCTTGACAAGTTCAATTGGCGCAGTGCTTGGCTGGGGCGCGGGGCGAACGTTTACGGGCGTCTCGTCCTCTCGCCAAAGAATGGCGTCGGCCACCATCACGTCAATATCTCCCCCCGCAACCTTAAAGGTTACCTCGTCTACACCCGACACGTCCAGGCTGTATGTGCGTGGGGGCTCATGCCCTTTAATCTTTTCGTCAAGGACCTTTTTGCCATCGGCGCGCACGGTTACCACTCCCACCTCTTTGCTGCATCGTTTGTAATGGCCCATAGTGAAGGTGAGGGTCTTGTATTTGCCTTTGATGTTGAATGTCACATAGGCATCTTCCCCGTCGATGTTGAAACCTCCGTAGCCCGTCTCACCTCCTGCCATTTCAATTTTGGTCTCCCTGCTGTTGTACTTGTATATGGTACAGCAGTCCGACGATGTTGGCGCAAACCAATTGACAAGATAGGTGTATTTGTGATACAGGCTTACCGGCTGTGGCTTTTTTTCTTCCCGTTCATGCTTTTCCCCTCCGCAACTGCAGCCGCGAAACATCAGTATCAAGACCAGTATGGCTGCAAGAATAATGTATCGTCTTTCTCCCATTTGTTTTGTCGTTTTAGGTGTGTTGTGTGTCTGTTGATATGTTGTAACACATTGCTTTTCATCGCAATATTAAAAAGAATAATGCTCTTCTCCAAATTTTAAGGAGTGTTTGTAGTTTTATTGGGAATTCTCTCCCTCTGCTGTGTGACAAATGCTTCACTTTTGTCTTTATATTACCTTTTTTATTGCTCTATTGTTGCGGACTCTCTTCTTTTGACTATCTTTGCCATTTGAACGGAATAAAAAATCAAACAAAACAATTATATTATGGAAACAACAAACAAATATCTGCGTGTGGCATATACTCTTTTGTCACACCGCAACGGTGAGTGTGAGGAAGTTGAGAAGACAACACGCGAGCAGCCTTTCGCCTTCCTGACAGGCGTGGGCTATACTCTCGATGCCTTTGAGAATAACCTGAAGGACCTGAAGAAGGGCGATGCCTTTGACTTTACAATCCCGTTTGCCGATGCTTATGGCGAGTATGACCCCGACCACGTTCAGGATTTCGACCGCGAGGTATTCACCATTGACGGCAAGTTCGACTCGGCCCACATCTATGAGGGTAATGTCGTTGAGATGATGCGTGCCGACGGTTCTCCAATCCTGGGAACGGTGAAGGAGGTTACTCCTTTGAAGGTTGTCATGGACTTCAACCATCCGCTTGCCGGCTGTGATTTGCAGTTCGTGGGTACGGTTGTTGAGGCTCGTCCTGCAAAGGAGTCTGAACTGAAGAAGTTCTACGACTCTCTGAAGGCTTCTTGCAGCTGTGGTGGCGGTTGCAGCGGTTGCAATGGCGGCAGCTGTGGCGGTGACGGCGGTTGCGAAGGTGGTTGCTGTCATTAATGGCCTGATGTATTATGAATAGTATCGGCAATCTTTTACGCCTCACCACTTTTGGCGAGTCGCACGGAGTGGCCATTGGCGGTGTGCTTGATGGCTACCCTGCGGGTGTGGTCATTGACGAGGATTTTGTACGCGCTGAGATGAGGCGACGTCGTCCCGGCCAGAGTGCGATTACGACATCGCGTAACGAGGCCGACGAGGTGCAGTTCCTCTCGGGTATCTTTGAAGGGCGTTCAACAGGAACTCCCATAGCCTTTACTATTATTAACAACAATAACCGCAGTGCCGATTACGACAATCTGCGCGAGGCTTTTCGCCCATCGCATGCCGATTATGTATATGACCGCAAGTATGGCGTGCGCGACCATTGCGGTGGCGGACGCTCGTCGGCCCGCGAGACGGCAGTGAGGGTGTGTGCCGGCGCTTTTGCAAAACTGGCCTTGAGGCAGTTGGGCATAAATGTGACGGCTTATACCTCCCAGGTGGGCGATATTGCCCTTTCAGAAAATTATATGGCGTATGACCTTGCCCAAGCAGAGAGCAATGCAGTGCGTTGCCCCGACACAGAGGCTGCTGCGGCGATGGAGCAGCTGATACTGGACGTGAAGCGTGCGGGTGATACCATTGGAGGAGTGGTGACCTGTGTGGTGACGGGCGCGCCTGTCGGTTTGGGAGAGCCGCTGTATGGCAAACTCTCGGCCTCACTTGCATCGGCAATGCTATCGATAAATGCTGCAAAAGGCTTTGACTATGGCAATGGCTTTGCTGCCGCCACAGGGCGTGGCTCGCAGCAGAATGACATTTTCTACAATAATGGCGGCAGCATAGCAACGCGTACCAACAACAGCGGCGGCATACAAGGAGGTATCTCCAACGGTAATGATATCTATTTCAGGGTTGCATTCAAACCCGTTGCAACACTCCTGATGGAGCAGCCCACCGTGACAAAGGATGGTGTGGAGACAACGTTGCTTTCACGCGGTCGCCACGATCCCTGTGTGGTGCCTCGCGCAGTGCCGGTTGTTGAGGCGATGGCGGCTCTTGTGGTTCTTGATCACTATCTGCTCGACAGGTCAAGAAAGGGACTGTTTACTGAATAATTAGGGTATCTGCTTTAAATCGATAATATGGTGCATAATCAGATGCATATGGATGAGAATCAGAAAAATAGGGGATTTTCCTTGAAAATCATGGAAATCTTAACGGCAAAGCCGAAAGGCGTGCCTTCTTTCATTTGGAACAACCTTCCTGCGATACTGCTTCTGGCGGTTGTGTGGGGGCTGCTTGCATTCTATGAGCCGGCACTTCTGTTCCGCGTTAATGAACTTTCGGTCTTCCTGTACGACAATGTCTTCTTTGAAGAGATGATGTCAATGCCGGCGGGCATTCTTTATTATGTGGCAAGTTTCCTTGTACAGTTCTTCTATTATCCGGTGTTGGGAGCAACGGTGTATGTGGCGCTCCTTGCAGTGGTCTATTGGCTTACGTATAAGGTCTTTGATATCCCGGTGCGGTACAGGATTATGGCACTGTTGCCGGTGGCTGCCCTTTTGGCGTCAAACACACAACTGGGCTATTGGATATTCTATCTGAAAATCCCGGGATACTATTATGTGGCTTTGTTGGGAGTGTTGCTTTCGCTATTGGCTGCATGGGTTGTGAAGAAGGCAAATGTATATTTGACCCCATTGCTCATTGTGGCCTGGATATCTCTCGTGTATCCCGTGCTTGGTGTCTATGCACTTGTTTCGGGTGTGGTAATGGCGATACAGACGCTCTGCAGGGCTGTTGCCAATAGAAAAGGGGTGGCGGTCTCGCTCGTGGCATTGCCACTGGCTGTTGCTGCTGCATACATTGCTCCCAGGTACTATTATGAGCATTATACAACAGTGCCCATTGAAGGAGTGTACACAGTGGGACTTCCCGCATCGCAGTGGAAGAGCGAACATGTGCCCGACAACAAGGTCAAGGCCGGGGAACTCTCGCTGATAGACGGCATTAATGGTCGTGTGGGCTATCCGGTAAAAAAGGTGCTGACAAAGTATATGATGAATATTGACGGCAGTTTCTCGCAGAAGGCTATTGCTACGGCAAAGAGTGAACTGTTTGACGGTGTTGAGATAAACCGTCCTTTAGATGGTAAGGTGTATACCTTTACATTCATTTGTAAAGATGGCTCCGAATATTACCTCGACAGTACCGGTGGGGAAATCTCTGTTGTCGGCAAGGAGGCGGGCGCTGAGGTGCCACAGACGGGGCAGTTTGTCTGCGAAGTGAAAGAGAAGAATAACAAGGAGTGCGTGATGCTCAAGACACAGGCAGGGCAGTACCTTGTATGGAAAAAGGAGGTGGTAGACGGTGCAGTGCATTATACTGCTGCACTGGCCGATTCTCCGTTGGACGGGAATGCTGTCTGTGCTTTTGCAAAGATGAAAAAAGAGGGGGATGTGCGTGTCACCGACAACTCTGAACTCTTTGGTATTGTTAATCTTCTTGTGCTGGATGCGGATGGCGCGGGTGGTTACAGCCCGTATTACGTGGCCGGTCTTGCAGATGGTGTGCTTACAGGCTCTTCGGCAGCGGTGCTGAATGATACGCACACATCGGCCTTGCGTGTAGAGGAGGTGGGCTTTAGGCCTTTGCCATTCCCGCTTACCCTGCAGGAGAGGTCTATCTGGTACAATGTCAACGTGCTTTGGGTTCCCTTCATCTTGTTGCTGGCGTTGTTTGTTGTGCTGGCGGCCGTGCCTGTTATTGCTCTCTATTGCGGCAGATGCGAGACAGATAGCCTGCGGCTTGGTATGTATGTTGTTGTGCCTTTGTCAATGGTGCTTTTCTGTTGGCTGTTCTGGTATGGGAATGACAATTTCCGTGTTGAGAATGAGCAGAACCGGGCTATGTGGAATGAGGACTGGAAGAGTGTTGCTGAGTTGTCAAGAGTGTCGGAGGTCCCGACCCGTCAGGTGGTCATGAACAAGAATGTCGCATTGCATAAACTGGGTCGCGCGGGAAGTGAGTTGTTTGCCTATCCCGAGGGTAGTGCCGATATTGAGGCTTCGGTGCCGGTGCGTCTTGCCCAGACCGGCGGTAAGATGACATATTATCAGTATGGCAAGTTCAATTTCTGCTATCGTTGGTGCGTTGAGGATGCAGTGGAGTATGGTTGGAGAATTGAGTACCTGAAACACGCTGTGCGTTCTATGCTCCTGGCGGGCGAACACAGGCTAGCACAAAGGTATATAAACATATTGAAGCGTACGATGTTCTATGCCGGTTGGGCCGGTGAAATGGAGGAGTATATCAAGAATCCTGGTCAACTCCGACGCAACAGGGAGTTCGCAATGCCGTTGGACATGACGTGCTACGAAGATTTCCTGGATGTCGATGAGTCCTATGTAGAGGCCTATCTGACAAAGAACCTGCTCAACTCGGCGCCGGTGATGTCCCGCACTTATGTTGAGGCGGCATTGTCTGCGGCGCTCACACGCAAGGATTCCAAGTCCTTCTGGTTCTTCCTTAACTATTACGTAAATGAGTTCCAACCAAATTCGTTGCCAAAGCATTATCAGGAGGCGGCTCTTTTGTTTATGAATGTAGACAAGGGGCGTACGGTGCAGGTACCCAAAGCATTTATTGACAAATTTATTTCGGTAGGTACTAATGGAAAAATGACAAAATTCATGCAACTGGTATCCCAGCATAAGGGGAAGAGCGAGGAGGAGATGGCGCCATTCTTTAAAGAGGATTTTGGCGAGACCTACTTCTATTTCTACTTCTTTGTGCGTAATATAAAAACCAATTGACACTTGTAAGGATATTGACTATGAAAGAGAAACTGAAATATATTGTTGTGGCAGTGTCGCTTCTCCTTGTGGCATGCTCGCCACAGCCGCAGGTGCCTGCAAGGTATGACGCGCTGGCAACAGCCCCGTCTATCTACCCCGATTACTCGGATGTTGTGGTGCCCTGCAATATCGCGCCGCTTGTTTTTGGAATAAACGAGGAGGGTGACGATTTTGTAACTTGCTTCAAGGCCGGTGACAGGTCGCTTGTCTGTGGTGGACGCGAGGTGGCACCTGCAGTAGATGAGTGGAGCGCGCTGCTGGCGCAGGCGGTAGATGATACGATAAAGGTCGTGGTGTATGCCGACAATGGTGGCTGGAAAAGATTTGAGCCGTTCTCAATCATTGTATCGGGTGACAGCATCGATAATTATATATCGTACAGGCTAATCCCGCCTTCGTATGTCGCGTATGAGAAACTGACTATTTCGCAACGCAACCTTTCAAACTTTGACGAGAGTGTCATATACAGTAATAAGTTTGTAACCTCAGAGCCCGATGGCCAGTGCATCAACTGTCATGCATACAAGAACTACAGGACCGACAATATGCAGTTCCACGTGCGTCAGCATCTTGGCGGTACAGTGTTTGTGCATAACGGCAAGGCCAAGAAGGTGAATATGAAGACCGATTCTACCATTTCTGCCGGCGTGTATCCCTTCTTTAACCCCAAGTATGATGTGGTGGCCTATTCTGTGAACAATACCGGCCAGATTTTCCATACCAAGAACCCGAACAAGGTCGAGGTGCAGGACCAGGCAAGTGATGTCATAATATACGACCCTGTGAATGAGACGGTCTCTCACGTTGCCAAAGACCCTGATTGTCTTGAGGTGTTCCCTGCCTGGTCGCCCGATGGCGAGATGCTCTACTACTGTTCGGCATATTTCCCAAAGCGCGATGATGTACCACATGTGGAGAATATGATACGCAATTACAGGGATATCAAATACGATATCCTGCGACGTCCCTGGAATCCCTGTACGGGTGAGTTCGGGGCTGTGGATACTGTGTTTGCGGCTTCGGCAATGGGCAAGAGTGCCACGTTCCCGCGCGTGTCGCCTTGCGGGCGTTATCTGCTCTTTGCTTTGGCCGAGTATGGCTGTTTCCACATTTGGCACAAGGATGCCGACCTTTATGTGCTGGACCTGGCAACCGGTGAGCACCGTCCGTTGGTTGCAGCGAACTCCGATTTCCCCGAGAGTTATCACTCGTGGAGCAGTACCGGCAAATGGATTCTCTTTGCCAGCCGTCGTGACGACACCAATTACAGCCGTCTGTATATAGCACATATGAGCGATGATGGCACTAGCGACAAGGCCTTTCTGCTACCACAGGCCGAGAGTGAATTCTATGACTTTTTTGACCGTTCATACAACGTCCCCGAGTTTATGGTAGAGCCGGTTTCAATCACGCCTCATGAGTTCGCCGAGGTGGTAAAAGGGGGTGTTGTAAATGTTAAATACTCTCACTAAAAAGGTGATATTTTAACAAACATTTGTTAAAAAGTATAAAAGAGTTTTTCTTCCGTTTTTTTGCGTTTTTCGCATTAAAACGGAAGATTCTTTTTTCTCAACTGTGAAAAAACATCTTTGCGACCGAAAAAAAACAGTTATTTGTGCGAAAATTTATTTAAAAGTCTTATTTTTGCACGTTAACTATGGGGTAAGTGCGCCCCAATGCGAAATGTTGGAAAAAAACAAAAAATAATAATTAATAATTTTGTACTTATGTTCAAACACCGTTTAACTAAATTTGGCGTATCGTCGCTTCTTGCGATTTTTATGCTTTTTGTCGGTGGCTCAATGCAGTCATGTCAGGATTGGCTTGATGTTTATCCTTACGATGACCCGGGCGACCCTGAATGGTTGGGTTCAAGTGTCTATGAGTTCCTCAAGAAGGGAACTGCAGAGCACAGTTACTCAAACTTTGTTGCAATCATCGACAGTCTGGGTGAGAAAGAGACACTTGCCCACACCGGTAGCAAGACTTTGTTTGTTGCGGATGACGAGGCGTTCAAGCGTTTCTTCAATGGCGGCAACAATATCTGGGGTGTAGAGAGTGTTGACCAATTGACAAAGGCGCAGATGAAGATGATTCTCTACAATTCAATGCTCGACAACTCAATGTTGCTTGATATGCTTTCAAGTTCGGGCGTGAATACGAACCAGGAGGGAACCACTCTCCGCCGTTGGACTTCTTCAACAACTATTGACTCTATTCCACTCATCGAGAACGGTAATGTACCAAACCATCCGGGTTGGCCTACATACAACACTTATTGGGATTTGTTGCGCGGCAAGGAGAGAACCGGTAAGATGCGTATTGCAATGGATGGCACAAGGCCTATGATGGTTCACTTCATTGGTGACTATCTGAGAAAGAAGAGCATCAAGGCTTCGGATATTGAATTCCTTTTCAAGAAACAAGGCAAGACATTCGTTGACGGTGATGCTTTCATCTATGGCAACAAGATTGTTTCAAGCGGTGTTAATACCGGTGGTTACTCAGATGACACCTTGACCATCACCTGCAAGAACGGTTATATCTATCGTTTGGATGAACTGCTCATTGCACCCTCGAATATGGCCGAGGAGTTGCGCAAGCATTCCGATACAAGAATCTTTAGCCACTTGCTCGACCGTTATTGTGTACCCGAGTATGATGCGTCGCTCTCAAATGAGTATAATGCATATTACAAGACAAACGACAGTATCTTCAGACTGCGTTACTTCTCTGAGTCATATACTGCGCATCCAATGCTCACAAGCACCAATAAGAACCCGACTTCGGAGGAGCGTCTGGCTTTTGACCCGGGACGAAATGACTTGTCTGCGTCATCGTCTTTGGCCGAGGATATGGGTGCGATGTTCGTTCCCGGTGACGAAGTCCTTTATGACTATTTCGCTAACCCCGACAGTGCCGGTCACTTCCTTTTGAAGCGTTTTGCGCCAAGCGTGATCGTGCCTGTAGAAAATCGCGATATCGATATTCTCTTGTCAGCACTCGATAGCGTGCCTCTGTTGAATATCACTCCATTCCTTAACAACTTGATGAAACTGAGTTTCACAGCAACGGTGGAGAGCAAGTTTGATAAGATTTATGACGATGCCAATGAGTTGATGAACATCCGCGCAGAACATGTGGACGAATGCGTTATTGCAAACAACGGTGTTATATATATATTGAACAGCGTGTTCGGTCCTGCAATGTATCAGGCGGTTGTTGCTCCAACATACGTATATGAGAATATGGACGTGATGCGTCAGGTTGTCTTGAATCTGCGTTACGACTACTATCTGCTTGCGATGGATGCACACTATACATACATCGTCCCCGATGACGACCATTATGTATATTTCGATCCGCTCGCAACATCATCTACACCATCGACTGCCTATTTCTTCCACTACGATACAAAGAGAAAGGGATACAATGGTAGTGCTCCCGAATTCTGGGCAACAAAGTACAAATTCAATCCTGCAACCTATGAGTTGGGAGATTCTGTCGGAGAGGCTTCGTATACCGACCAGAATGCAATGAAGGATTTGCTTGAGAACCTTATTCTTGTTCATGACGACAAGCAGGGTGTATATTCCGGCAACAAATATTTCATGACCAAGGGATATGCAACCATTAAGGTTGATGTAACTGATACCGCCAATATTAAAATCTATGGTGGTGAGCAGATTGAAAGAGATACCTATGTAAAGGTTGCTTCAGTATACAATCAGAGAAACGGTGCCACCTTTAATACACTGCCGGGTGAGGATAATACAATCTCGGCAATCCCAACACCTCCTACAAGGTCGGTATATGACAATTTGTTGAGGAAGGCTGGTGACGAGAACGATGCGTTCTACCGTTTCTACAAACTCTGTTATCCGGGCGAGACCTATATGGAGACAGGTGGTCTCTTGAGTGTTGTCTTCGATATTGCCAATGATGACAAGAATGGGCTCAAGAAACTGCATGATTATGCTATGAGTTACTCAATCTTCTATTCAGATGAGAGAACTTCTGCTCAGGGTGGAACAACACATACAAAGAATACAGTACCATTCTTTAATATATACCATTATACAGTATATGCACCTTCCAATGCTGCAATAATTGAGGCTCATAATCAGGGTCTCCCAACATGGGAACAGGTGAAGGCTGTCGCTGAAGCCGGCAATAAGGAAAAGGCGAAAGCAATGATACGTTCTATCATAAACTTTGCAAAGTATCATTTCCAGGATAACTCGGTATATGTTGACAATTTGCCAATCAAGGCCATAGACCCAATTACCGGTAAGCCTGTCTCTAAAAAGAAGTTCACTACAGCTGCGCTCAATGAGAGTACAAACCGTTTCTATGAACTGGTGCTTGAGAGTGAGGGCGATACATATACAGTCCGTGATAGCAAGGGCAATGTGAGAAGAGTGTTGACTACCGGAAAGGAGAACGTTGACTGGAACATTATGTGCCGTGACAATATTCTCACCTATTCTGAGGATGGTTATGAAGCGTCATCATATGCTGTGTTGCAGCCAATTGACGGTGCCCTCTACAATGAGTCAATGTTTGGATATGATGGCCGTTTCAAGCGTTTTGCAAATAATGGCGCAAGTGTCGATACAATGTATGTGGATGGTACCGGTTCTGTTGAAATCGGTGGCAGGAACTACTATCTGGTCGCAAATGCAGGCAATATCAGGGTTGTCGGTACCAACGGTGTTGAGGAGATTCACAAGGCCGGTTACCTGATGCAGCCTATTGGTACTGATGATGAGGAGTTTGATGCGTCGTTGACGCATGAAAGCCTTGTTGTCAAGGAACTGGCTGTTAACGGAAGATGGGAAAAACACGAGGTCCTCGTTACAGAAGAGGGATATTGGGTTACTGCATCAAATGATAATATAGGCAAGTATGAATACGTGACCGAGACAGAGAATGGCATTATATATAAGATAAGGTATAATAATGACGGTTCGGTCAAGGATAGAAAAGAGGTTGGAACAGTTGCTCCCGATGAAGGTGCCGACAACAACTGATAGGTGATGTAGAAAAAACATAATAGCTATGATAAGAATAAAGCAATTATTTATGCTCGCACTCTTCTGCTTTGTAAGCAGTAGTGTATATGCGCAAAAAGGTGCGAGAATTTCGGGTACGATTACAAGTGATGCCGAAGGTCCGCTGATTATGGTGAACGTCACTGAGCGCGACAATAGTAATCGTATCATTGAGGCTTGTGTGACCGACTTCGAGGGTAACTTCTCTATGGTTGTCAAGAATACAAGCAACGTACTTGAGATTTCATACGTCGGTTATAAGACCCAGCGTATTGAGATTGGAAACCGTACAATCTTCAACATTAAGATGGTTGAGGATAATATGCTTGAGACTGTGGATATCGTTGCCGAGCAGCGTTCACGTTCGGGAGGTCTTGACATTCTTGAGCGTGAGATGACACATGCTACACAGAAAATCAGTATGGATGACATGGACGGTCTCTCATTTGCTTCGGTAGACGAGGCTCTTCAGGGACAGATTGCCGGTCTTGACGTCGTGTTCAATTCCGGTGACGTCGGTTCGGGTACACAGATGCGTCTTCGTGGTAACTCAATGATTGAGGGTGATGCCAGTCCGCTTATTGTTGTCGACGACAACATCTTTGAGGTAGACGAGGGTCAGAGTTCTTTGATTAAGGAGGATGCCAGTGCCGAGAACTTTGCCGAACTCCTCATGATTAACACCGAGGATATCGCCGAGATTGAGGTGCTCAAGGATGCGGCGTCTTGCGCCGTTTGGGGTTCTCGTGGTGCCAATGGTGTCATCAAAATTAAGACAAAGCGTGGTAAGCGTGGTCCAACCCGCGTGAATTTCTCATATAAGTTCAAGGACAAATGGACACCAAATGGCTATAACCTGCTCAATGGTGATGACTATACAATGCTCATCAAGCAGGCTCTCTTCAATGTTGACCAGGTTGGTAAGGATATCCCTGAACTCAACTATGACCAGACATTCCCCGAGTATCAGAACTTCAACAATAATACCGATTGGGTTGACGAGGTGTCTCAGCACGGTTACAGAAATGAGTACAACCTCAACATCAGTGGTGGTGGTGAGAAGGCTACATTCCGTATCTCGGGTGGTTACTCAAACGAGACAGGTCAGGTGCTTGGACAGAACCTCAACAGTTTCAGTACACGTCTTGCCCTTGACTACTATGTGTCTGCGCGAATCAAGGTAATTGCCGACTTCGCATTCTCATATACAAAGCAAAGACGTAACACCGAGGATTTGCTCTATAACTCTTTGCTTATGATGCCTAACATGAGTGTATATGCTCAGGACTCGCTCGGCAACAATACCGATGCATACTATGCTATGCTCAAGTATGCCAAGCCCAACGTTCTCCAGAGCAGTATGCAGGGTCGCAAGAACCCTATTGCTGTGGGTGACTTGGCGCAGTATCACACTGAGAACTATAGCATCAACCCGATGATTACCTTTGAGTACAGCCTGTTGGGTCTTGAGGATAATGAGACACAACTCAAGTATCGTGGTATGGTGAACCTGAATGCATCAACATATTCAGGTAGCAACTACAGCCCCGCAGCACTTTCTACATCGGAGTGGACAAGTTCGGAGAAGAATATGTCTAAGGCCGAGGATAGTAAGAGTCTTGGCTTTACAACCCGCCACCAGTTGATCTTTACTCCATACTTGGGCAGCAGCGACCACTATATGACAATGAATGCCCAGTTCGAACTCTCTACAGGTTCCGGTAACTCTCAAAACTCAACCGCTATTGGCTTGCCTACGGGTAACATCAGCAGTTCTACCGTCGGTGCAAAACTTAACGGTACAGGAACAAACAAGTGGGAGAGCCGCAATGTCAGCTTTGTGTTCGATGCCCACTACTCATACAAGTCAAAATACTCGTTGCGTCTTGCTGTTCGTGGCGAGGGTAACACTGCTATGGGTGACGATAGAAAATGGGCTGCCTATCCTTCAATCTCGGCACGTTGGAACATTATCGACGAAGAGTGGATGGATTGGGCGAAACCATACCTGAGTATGTTGTCTTTGCGTCCCGGTTTCGGTATGGACGGTCACGCTCCAGCTTCAAATGCAACATTCAGCAGTTACTCTACCTACAATAACCTCAGTTATTTGGGTATGGCCGCATTCCGGTTGGACGGTATCCGTTTGACAGACCTCCGCCGTTCTGACAAGCGTGAGTGGAACGTCGGTTCTGACTTTGGTTTCTTCAGTGGCCTGTTGACCGGTGCTTTCAACTATTATCACGGAGTAACATATGACAATATTATCAGTGGTTATCGTATTCCATCTTCTACAGGTGTTAAAGATCCAAATACAGGCAGATATGCGTTGGCCTACAAGAATTCCGGTACCGTTAGAAACTATGGTTGGGAACTCAATATGAACTTGAACAACATTAAGTTGGCCAAGGATCTTTCATTGACAATGTACTTCAATATCGGTAACAACTTCAACGAAATTCTTGAACTTGAAGAGGCTTATCTCGAGGAGAGAAACGGCAAGTATGACGAGCCTTCTAATACAAGTTATCTTCCACGAATTCAGATAGGTAATCCAAGTGGTGCCATCTATGGATTCCGCTACAAGGGTGTATACCGTTACAGTTACAAGAACTGGGAGAAAGCCCTTTCGGAGGAAGAGGCCGGACGCAACGGTACCTGTCCTATTGTTCGCGATGCCAATGGCAATGTGGTATATGAGGCAAACGGCAAGCCAAAGGAACTTGTTCTCTTCTACGATTCCGAGACTGACGCTCCACACAATGATTATCATTTCAAGGGTGGTGATGCCATCTATGAGGATATCAACCACGACGGTCAGATTAACCAGCTTGATATCGTTTACCTGGGTAACTCCAATCCTGCCGCACAGGGTGGTTTCGGTCTCACACTCCGCTACAAGAAATGGTCTTTGAGAACATCGTTTACATACCGTTGGGATGTGGATGTCGTGAACAGTTCACGTATGGCATTTGAGAATATGTCATCATTTGACAACCAGAGTGTTGCCGTTAACTGGCGTTGGCGCAAGGAGGGTGATATCACCGAGATTCCACGTGCGGTGAACGGCAGTGGCAATGCATACAATTATCTGGGTAGTGACCGTTATGTCGAGGACGCTTCATATGTTCGTCTGTCATACCTTCAGCTGTCATACTCTTTCGAGCCAAAGTGGTTGAAGAAGGTTGGTCTCAAGAGCCTCAACCTCTACGCTTCGGCCGACAACCTGTGCTTCTGGACAAAATATACAGGTCTTGAGCCCGAGGTAGCAAGCGGTGGTCAGGGTATTGCATATGACAATACAAAGACTCCGCGTCCACGCTCGTATACACTTTCATTATCTCTTGGTTTCTAAATGTTTACGAATATGAAAATAGTATCTAAAATATACAAAGGATTTGCTGTTGTCGCAGTTGTCGCTTTCGGTGCCTTGACAAGTTCATGTACCGATTATCTGACAATTATTCCTGCCGATAAGGTTGTCGAGGAGAACTTCTGGCAGACAAAGGACCAGGTTAATGGTATGCTTGCGACAAGTTATCTGAAACTGCTTGACAAAGAGGCTGTCAAGAGAGCCATAGTCTGGGGTGAGTTGCGTTCAGAGACTATGACGTTCAACCCCTCAAGAGGTGGCGATATCAAGAATATTGTCGAGGCAGATATCATTGATGAGAACAATTATTGTAACTGGGGTATCTACTATGAGGCTATCAGTAATGCCAACCTTGTATTGGAGTGTGCTGATAGAGTGCTTGACCGCGACCCGGACTTCTCAGAGGGTGACTGTGATGTTGTAAAGGGCGAGATGTACGCAATGCGTGCACTCTGCCACTTCTACCTTGTACGTGCATTCCGTGATATTCCTTTGGCGATGAAGTCGGCAAAGAATGACTCCGAAATGCCCGAATATGTTCAGGTGCATCCGCTTGAGGCGCTTGACTTGATTATGGCAGATTTGGACCGTGCCGAGAAGATGGTAATGAAATCAGGTGCCTTTTCAAATGCACAGAGCAACTATGGACGCATAACCACCAATGCTGTTTTGGCCATAAAGGCCGATGTTGACTTGTGGCGTGCTGCCTTTACAGCATACTATGAAGGTAAAGAATATAAACTTGTACACAAAGAGGGCAATCCAAAGGTGACTGTAAATCCAGGTGATGCGCAGTTGTATTATGATGGGTGCGTGCTGAACTGCAGAAAACTCCTTGCCAATATGGATTCTTTGCTTGAAGAGAGTTATAATGGTAAACAGGTTGAGAGGTACGCCTATAACCTTATTCAGAATACCGCTGATCCAAAGGAAAATGCTCAAGCCCATTTGAGTAGTGCCTACGATGCAATCTTCGGTGCCCAGAATTCTTCGGAGTCAATCTTTGAACTTCAGGTACAGGGTGACAACGTGAAGAATGGTCTTTTCTATGGTGCGTATGAAATCTATGGCTCAGAGAACAATGCCGGTGCCGTTGTTGTGCCAACAGGATTCTATTCGAACTACGAGAAAGACGACTTGCGCTTGTACTCGTATACTACTGTCAAGACACATGGTGCCCAGTCCGGAACCGATAATATCTGTGTTGCCAAATATGCTGCCAAGAGTTCTCCTGCAACAAGTTGGCGCAAATCGGAAGACTGGGATGCAAACTGGATTGTCTATCGTCGCACAGACGTTATGCTGATGCTTGCCGAGGCTCTGGTAACACGTGAGAGTGCCGGCGAAAAGGATTTCAAAGAGGCCTTTAATATTGTAAATGCAATCAACACCCGTTCAAGAATTGATACTTCCAATATAAAGAATCCTTTAAAGGAGGGTGGTTATATGACACAGGAAAATGCTATCAAATTGGTGCGCAAGGAGCGTCTGCTCGAACTCTCATACGAGGGTAAGCGCTGGTATGACCTTGTCCGTCTGGCATTGAGAGAGAAGAGCACTGAGAATATAAAGTATGTGGCAGACAAACTCGAGGGTAAGAGTGGTGTGGTAAAGACCAAGATGTCTTCTATCGACGGCCTGTTTATGCCAATACATATTGACGAGTTGCGTTATAACAAGAACCTGAAACAGAATCCGGCATACGACAAGGAGGATTCGTCAATGGAGATGAATTAAAAGGAGTTTTATAAGTGAGAGTGCATTGGTGGTTGATACAGTGAGTTGCAGCGCTCTCAAAACAACAATTAATAACATATACATAATATGAATAAGATTATCAAACATAAAATTCTTGCCGGAGCGATGCTGTTCGGCTTTATGCTTGCAGGTTCCTCTTGCGAGGATAATGATGGCATCAGAGTTACTCCCGAAGTTCCCTTTGCCGACAAGACTCTTTACGAGGTTATTCTTAATGACAGCGAGCTGAGCGATTTTGTAAGGGTGCTTGATTCCTGCGACCTCAAGTATCCACGTGAGGAAAACTCTCATCCTTTGGCCGATTCTTTGTTCAACAACTCAAGGGTATATACCGTTTGGGCGCCGGTGAACGGCTCATTCGATGCAGACGCTGTAATCGCAGAGATGGGCGCTGAGAAGGAAAACCGCGACCTGGTGTTCCGCTCATTCATTGAGGCTCACATTGCCAACCATCTTGTGGCTGCAAACGGTACTCTCGACAGCGACAACCTGGTTCTGATGCTTAACGACAAGAAGGTAAGCTTTACAGGCGACTACAAGAACGGCTATGAGTTCTCTGGCATAAAACTGAGCGATAAGAATATCCGTGTAAAGAACGGTATCCTTCATAAGATTGCCTCTCCATCTGAATATAAGTACAGTATTTGGGAGTATCTTAAAGTGGCCGAGAATGTTGATTCTGTTTCAAAGTATCTCTATTCTTTCAATGTCACAGAGTTTAATCCGGGTTTGAGTATTCAAGGCCCCATTGTAAATTCCCAGCCAACCTATCTCGATTCAGTTTTTACAACGACCAACGACTTGCTCAATTCATGGAGCGGTGTAGGAAACCTTGATAGCGAGGACTCTACTTACGTGGTTTATGTTCCAAGCAATGCCATGTGGAACGAGTGGATTAAAAAGACCGAAGCATATTTCAACTATGACCTTTCGTACTCAGACGATAAGATGCCAAAATCTGTAAAAACTGAGCGCGATTCATTACGCAGGTACTATGCACGTTTCAATCATCTCAAGTACATGACATACAGTATGAACGAGCAGAAGCACTTGAAGACAACTGACTCAATGGTTCCTGCCTATCGCAGCAACAGACGTCCTCTGTTTGCAAAGGAAGACCTTGAGAAATACGTAATACCTGAACTCACAAAGGAACTCTCTAATGGTACATTCAAGGTTGTCGATGCAATGCCTTACAAGCCAACAGACTTGTGGCACGATACAATCTTCCTTGAGGGTGAGAATACTGCAATGTGGACCAGTAGTATGCCTGCTAATGTGAAGGTAGTATCGGCCTACAAAAGCCAGTTGAATGACAAGGATTCAACTCTTCTTAATGCAGAGGTATCAGGTGGCAACTACCTCTATTACGAACGTAAGACAGAGGAGGGTGCCTACGCATATATCAAGGTTCCCAAGGTGTTGTCTGCAAACTATCATGTTGCAGTTATTATCGTGCCAAAGAACATTACCGATGAGTATGTCAAGCCCGAAACGATGTCTCCCGGAAAACTGCAATTTACAATTACGCAGGCACATGGTACGGGAGGTTCTAAGGAACTATACAACCAGGCCATTGTGACAAATCCTGTCGGAATGGACACTATCTACCTTACAGTAGATGGTCAAAGGGATAGTGACAGGGCTGTTATAACTCCGTTATATGCCGAATACTATAATTCCACCTCAGAAAAGGACTATAATGTCACTTTTACGGTAGAGTCATTGATATCAGAACGTGATGATCACGAAAATGGTATAGAAGCATTTGACTGTTCAATCCGTATCGACAAGATCCTGTTTATACCGGTACCCTATTCTGAATAATAGTTTGTAGGATGAAAAAAAGAAAATCAACTATGTATATGCAACAATTAATGCAATCATTAGTGGCATTGATGTTTATGATGCCATCTGTGGCTCTTGCATCTGATTCGATGCTTGGGAGCACTGTAGCAGACGAACCTGTCAAGGTTGAGAAAAAGAGTGCTGTTGCAGATGTACGCACTGTTACCGGAACGGTGTATGACGCTGCAACAAACCAGCCAATGGCCGGTGTACGTGTTCAGGCTACAGGACACAAGAGAGTAACAACTATGACCGACGGAGAGGGTAAGTATAAACTGAATCTTCCATCTTATGCCACCCTTATTACATTCTCTACACCGGACTATCTGCTTGTGCAGAAGCCTGTAGGCAAAAAGGATATAATAAATGTACGTCTTTACTCTGACAAGTTTCAGGAGAACTATGACGACGATATTGTGATCTCTGCCGAGAGGGGCTTTGGCGAGAGCATTACAACTGCACAGACCATTGACTCTGATATCCAGAACAAGATTGGTGCAGATGTACGTGCGATAAACCGTTCGGGAACCATCGGTATTGGTGCCGTGATGTTCATTCGTGGTATCAATTCCCTCAACGCAAACACACAGCCTTTGGTTGTTGTCGATGGCGTAATCTGGGATTTGCAGGAGAACAACGAGGCAATTCACATGGGTATCTACAATAACATTCTCTCGGCTATTGATGTCAACGATATCCGCGACGTGAAGGTACTCAAGAACGGTGCAGCCATCTATGGTGCCCGTGCAGCGAACGGTGTCATCATCATCAACACCAAGCGTGGCGAGAGCATGGCCACCCGCATTACAGCAAATATCTATGCCAATGTAACGCTTGAGCCAAATACACCGAGAATGCTCTCGGGCGAGGATTACCGTCTCTATGCCAACGACCTCATTGGTACAATGAACGTGAACGCAAACCGCAACATTCCATTCTTGCGTTCCGACAAGCCTGTATATGATGAAAACGGTAAGTTGACAAGTGGTTTTGTCTACTATGACAAGTACCATAACGACACCGACTGGACCGACTTGGTTTATCGTGAGGCCTTTACACAGAACTACAAGGTTAATGTAGAGGGTGGTGACGAGGTTGCCATGTACAACTTCTCATTCGGTTATACATTGGGCGATTCTCCTATCAAGGGCAACGATTTTGATCGTCTCAATATCCGCTTGAACTCTGACATCGTGCTTTCTGACAATTTGAAGACTGCTATCGACATCTCTTATGCACGTGTTGGCCGCGAGTTGCTCGATGACGGCTTGCGTGAGGATCCCACAGCTTTCCCGTTGACATCGCTTGGTGCCATTGCCGATGTGAAGTCTCCTTTCCTCAGCCCCTATCGTTATGCTACCACCGGTGAGTTGAGTAAGAATCTTGATGTTGCCGATGACTTCGCTTTCGATGTGGCGCAGGCTGCAGGTGTTGCACGCCCCAATAACTCTATATACAACCCTATGACCATTCTTACAAAGGCATCGGACCCTCACAAGAATGAACTAGAGTATACAAATATGGGAATCACTGTTGCTCCCGAGTATAAGTTGCGTGATTTCACTTTCACCGAGACATTCAACTACTCTCTCTACCGCGTGAGTGAGAAGTACTATCTGCCTTATCCTACATCGGCCGACAATGACAAGTATCACTTCTATGTCAACTCACTCAATGGAAAGATTGGTAACTATATCGGTTCGTTCTTTGGCAAGGAGGCAGCCTTGTCAAGTGACACACGTGTTGCTTGGGGCAAGGTATTCGGTGCTCACAAGGTTAACGCATTCGGAGGTTTCCGCTATACAAACTTTAATCTCGATTCAAACGCAATCAGCGGTGCAAACTCAGGTAGTGATGTCAGTTTCAATGTAAATAACAATTTGGATCACCTTGACAGTGATGGCGACAATAACGTATGGTCTAATATGGCCTGGTACCTGTCGGCCGATTACTCTTACAAGACACGTTATTTCCTTGAACTTGCTGCATCTCTGGAGGCTTCTTCACGTTTCGGTGGCAAGGCAAAGAATGCACTCAAAATGTTGGGCGTAGCATGGGGTTTCTTCCCATCAGTACAGGCTGCTTGGCTTGTATCATCTGAGTCTTGGTTCAATGTCAAGGCCATCGATATGCTCAAGTTGCGCTTGGGATATGATGTTACAGGTAACGATGCCATCGACTATCTTGCGGCACGCAGTTATCTGCAGTCTGTCAAGTTCTACGACCAGTCTATGGGATTGCAGTTGGGTAATGTTGAGAACGACGGTGTCAAGTGGGAGACAACATCTCGCTTCAACGTTGGTCTTGACGCCATGTTGCTCGAGAACCGCCTTGCATTCTCTTTTGACTGGTACTTGTCTAATACACGCGACCTTCTCGTGCAGAAACAGTATCAGTTCGTGACCGGTATGGATAAATATTGGGCAAACGGCGGCAGCCTTCAGAACATGGGTCTCGAGGCAACCATCAACGCAAAACTCATCAACGAGAAGGATTTCCAGTGGGAACTTGGTGCCTCACTCGGTCACTATAAGAACAAAGTGACTGCTCTTGACGAGGAACTCGCGCCTGTTTCTGTATATGGCGGCGAGGTAGCAACAATGGTTGGCCAGCCGGTTGGTGTATTCTGGGGTTATGAGACCGACGGTGTCATAGCATCTTCGGCTGATGCTGAAAAGTATGCTCTCTACCAGACCGACGCTACCGGTACTTCCCAACCCTTCAAGGCCGGTGATGTGAAATTCGTTGACCGTACAGGCGAGGGCTGCATCAATGATGCCGACAAGACCATCATCGGTGACCCAAATCCGGATATCTATGGTAACCTCTTTACAAGACTCTCTTATAAGGGTCTGACACTTGATGTTAACTTCAACTATTCAGTCGGTAACGATATATACAACTACTATCGTCAGCAGATTGAGAGCGGCTCATCATTCTACAACCAGACAACAGCAATGCTCAACCGCTGGACTGTTGACGGCCAGGTAACCGATATCCCTTCTGTTGCTTATGGCGACCCTGTTGGCAATTCACGTTTCTCTGACCGTTGGATTGAGGATGGCTCATACCTTAGACTAAAGACCCTCAAACTTTCATACGAAATTCCTGTTACAGCAAACTGGTTGCAGGGCTTGACTGTTTGGGCTGCGGCTGAGAATGTATTCACATTGACCAAGTACCAGGGTAACGACCCTGAGTTTGCAGTGAATAATAATGTATTGTATCAGGGTATTGACGCAGGTCTGTTGCCACAGACCCGCAGTTTCCACCTCGGTGTTAAGGTTAATCTCTAAGAGATGGCGAGCCTTTGACAAAAAATATTGGTTAGGTTGAGAAAAAAGATAAAACAATGAAAAAGAGACTTATTTATATTTTAGCATTCATTCTTTGCGGAACCACAGTGCTGAGTTCTTGCGACGATATGTTGAATGTTGACTCAAACCGTGTCGAGTACGAGTTTGAAGACTGGACACTCAATGACTCTGTATATTCGGTATTGGGTATCCTCAAGGCTGTTCAGGGCGTTGCCGACCGTCAGGTGCTTATCAACGAACTGCGCGCCGACCTTCTAACTGTCAACGAGGCTAAGGCCATTGTTGATATTCAGGAACTGAGCCGCTCAGAGTTTAACCTGAACACAAACAAGTACCTTGATGTAAAGGACTACTATTCTATCATCAATAACTGTAACATCTATCTTGCTCGTGTTGATACAACACTTGAGAAGAACGGAATCAAGTTGATGCTTCCCGAGTATGTGGCAGTTAAGAGTGTCCGTGCATGGACATATCTGCAGCTTGCCATCAACTATAATGCTGTGCCATACTTTACAGAGCCAATCCTCACTCACAGTGCTGCCGAGGCTGTTATGAACAAGCCAATGCTCACACGTGATGAGATTGTAAACAAACTCATTGCCGATATTCTTCCTTATGAGAATCCTGCTGCCTTCCGTATGCCGGCATGGGACACCGACGGTAAAGTCCTGAAGTTTGGTTATGGCGAAAACGGAACGGAGGTTGATACCAAACTTCTCTTTGTTCCTATAAGGATGTTGCTTGGTGAACTCTATCTGTGGAAGGGTGAATACAAGGAAGCTGCTCGTTACTTCTACAAACAGATAACCGGTGCCGAGACAAATGAGACCGCCGACAAGTATGCCGATCACGGTAACAAGATAAACTACACCAGTGAAGGCGGAAAAGGTTTCAACAACAGTTATACCGAAATCTTCGCTGCCAAGAGTTTCAGTGACAACAGCAAGAACTATTTTACAATTATTCCATTTGCTAGCACAGACCTCAAAGGTACAACATCAGAGTTGTCGTCAATCTTCTCACCACAGGGCGAGAAAGGTGCATCGCAGGTTGTTGCCTCTCCGGGTATCCTGTCATTGTCAGAGCGTCAGGTATATTGCTACATGAAGAGTGAGGATAAGGAGAATATGAAAGTGGCACCCGAGTACAGCCATTTCTATGATTACACAGGTGACCTCCGCATCAAGGCAACTACCTACTCACAGCGTAGCGACGATGAACTGCGGACCGAATATAAAAACATTATCGGCAAGTTCAATTTTGAGGACAAGTCACTTGGAGTGGATGAAGAGTTCGTTCCCGCTATCAGAACCTCGTTCCTCATCCTGCAGCGTAAGGAACATGCTTATCTGCGTTTTGCCGAGGCGTTGGTAGGTCTTGAGCGCAAGGGCTACACAGGCGCTATGGAACTTGCCATGACAGTTCTCAAAGAGGGCGTTAAGGAGAACTACCAGATTCTCCAGAATCCTGTTTATGCAATTGATACAACATTTGTAGAGAACAAGGACACGCTTGACAATGTAATCAGTGTTGATACGCTTACCAATAGATATCTTGCATCTTGCACAGACTCATTGAGATATAACTTTACTGACAATAAATTCACCGATAACGAGGGTGTTCACTCTCGTGGTAGCGGCTACAGCAAGCGCAATGCATACTATGCTTTGAACGACACCTGTATTGCACGCTATTTGGGTGAGGTTAGTGTAGAGAACAAGGTTGAGACTCTAACAAAGGATATTACCTATGAGGATTCACTCAACTACATTGCCGATCTTGTAATCGATGAGCTCGCTCTTGAACTTGCATGGGAGGGTACACGTTTTGGTGACCTCATCCGTTTTGCTAAGGCAATGGGCGACAACGATGTCCTTGCCAAGCGTGTTGCCGGCCGTGCTGTGAAGACCTCAATGACATACCGTCATCCTCAATTTGATGATGAGTCTGACTTTGATACAGAACTCTATAACAAACTTATTGTAGAGGATAACTGGTATCTGCCACTGCCAGCAGGTGTTGTAAAACCTGTTGACCCGGAGAATGTACCATCAGGCGAACTGCCTAATGAATAATAAAAGCATTTGCACAACAGCCGGGGCGTTTTTCGCCCCGGTTTGTGTTTTATATAATGAGATACTCTTTTTACAGCCTCAAGTGTTGTAAAATAAGGTATAGACACAATCACTAAATCCGTAACATAATATCCTATGAAAAGAATAGTCTTTCTCACCGGTGCCGGAATGAGTGTCGAGAGCGGCCTGGGCACTTTCAGGGGTGGCGGTGGCCTGTGGGATAATTATCCCGTAGAGAAGGTTGCAACCCCCGAGGGCTATGCTGCTAACCCCGGGCTTGTCCTTGAGTTCTACAACAAGCGCCGTCGCGAACTGCTCACTGTACAACCTAATGAAGGCCACAGGCTTGTTGCATCCTTGCAGGAGCGTTATGATGTTGCTGTTGTTACACAGAATGTTGACGACCTGCACGAGCGTGCAGGCTCTGCTAATGTCATTCACCTGCATGGTGAACTCATGAAAGCCTGCTCATCGCGCCAGCCGCAGAATGCAGAATGTGTATGCACCCTCCCTTCGCCCGATGCCGATATTTCGCTTGGTGACCTTGCTGCCGATGGCTCGCAACTGCGCCCTTTCATCGTGTGGTTCGGCGAGGCAGTCCCGCGCATGAGCGATGCGGTAGATGCTCTCAGTGGGGTAGATGCCTTTGTTATCATTGGCACCTCGCTAAACGTATATCCTGCAGCAGGCTTGCTCAACTACGTGCCATCTGGCGTGCCTGTCTATCTCATAGACCCCAATGACGTGAATGTCACAAGGCGCGATGTTGTTGTCATCAAGAAAGGTGCATCAGACGGAATGCGCATCTTCATTGATGAATATCTTGATAAAATATGAAATCATTACAGAATTAAAGCAATTTAACAAAATAAAATGCCCTTATTTAATTAAATGTGTTAAATTTGCATTGGAAACAAACAAGGCATGAACTTTGACAAACTCCATGCGCGAACATTTGTTTCCCAAAGATTGTTTAATATTTAAAACCAGGATAATTATGAAAAAGTATATCTGTACAGTATGTCAGTGGGTCTATGACCCTGAGATTGGTGACCCCGAGCAGGGCATTGAGCCAGGCGTAGCATTCGAGAACCTCCCTGACGACTATGTATGCCCCCTCTGCGGCGTAGGCAAGGATGAGTTCGAGGTAGAAGGTTAAATCTGAAATCTGAAATCTGAAAGGTTAAAGCCTACTTCAGGTTTCTCCAACCTTGTTGATGAAAGACTAAATAAGAAATAGGGTTTCGGTAATCGAAACCCTATTTCTTATTTATATCCCTAATTTCTTGACTAAGTCAGTCCTTCCCATCTTGCGCAGCAACTGTGCTATCTGCTTGCGCTCCTCGGGCTTGTACCAGAAGAAGAATCTCCTCTGTGCCTCCTTGTCCTTCATTGAGCGTGCTACATAAATGCTCTCTCCTGTCTCGGGGTTGATGCCGCTGTAGTACATCTCTGTTGCCATTGTCATTGGCGTTGGGGTGAAGTCCTGTACCTGTTCCAGATGGAAGTTCAGTTGCTTTGTCTCCGCTGCAAGTTCGGCCATGCTCTCTACAGTGCTGCCGGGATGGCTGCTGATGAAGTAGGGGATTATCTGCTGCTTGAGGCTGTAGCGACTGTTGATGCGGTCAAAGATTCGCTTGAAGTCGTGGAACTGCTTGAACGATGGCTTGCGCATGAGCTTGAGCACTGCATCGTTGGTGTGCTCGGGAGCCACCTTCAAACGGCCGCTGACGTGATTGCGTATCAGTTCCTCGGTATACCTGTCTGTCACCTCGTCGCGCTGCTTGTCGCCGCTGCGGTGAAGCAGCATGTCATATCTGACACCGCTTCCAATGAAACTCTTCTTTATGCAGGGCAGGGCGTCGACCTTCTTGTAGAGTTCAAGCAGTGCGCTGTGGTCTATGTTCATGTTGGGGCATATCTTTGGCTGTATGCACGACGGGCGTGAGCATTTGGCGCAAAGTTCGCTGTTCTTCCCCTTCATCATGTACATATTGGCCGACGGGCCTCCCAAGTCGCTAAGGTAGCCCTTGAAGTCGTCCATTGCGGCAATCTCCTTTATCTCGCGCAGAATGCTCTCCTGGCTGCGGTTAACGATGAACTTGCCCTGGTGGGCCGATATGGTGCAGAATGCACAGCCTCCAAAGCAGCCACGATGTATGTTCACCGAGTGCTTTATCATGTCGTATGCCGGTATGCGCTTGCCGTTGTACTTGGGGTGGGGCAGGCGCGTGTAGGGCAGGTCAAAACTGTGGTCGAGTTGCTCGGTGGTCATTGTGGGGAATGGCGGGTTGATGACAACAACGCCCTCGTCATACTCCTGTAGCAGCCTCTTTGCACTCACCTTGTTGGATTCTTTCTCTATCGCAAGGAAGTTGGCTGCCTGCTTTGCCTTGTCCTTGAGACATACGGCATGGGGCGCAAGCATCTTGTCCTGCGTCTCGTCAATGGCTATCTCGCTTCTGCGGGCAAGGTAACCGGTCTGGCGTATCTCCTTAGTGATTTCTCGTGCAACGTCCGCTGTGATATGCTCTGCGCCGCTCTCCTGCAGTCTTGCCTGCATAGCATTGCACAGCGCTGTCATTGGCTGCTCGCCCATGCCATATACAAGCACGTCGGCCTTGCTGTCGACAAGAATGCTCTTCATCAGGCGGTCCTGCCAATAGTCGTAGTGCGTGAAACGGCGCATTGATGCCTCGATACCTCCAATCACAACAGGGCAGTCGGGGTAGAGTTTCTTCAGGATATTTGAATAGACGGTTGTCGCATATTCGGGGCGCATGCTGTGCTTGCCGTTTGGCGAGTAGGCGTCCTCGCTGCGGAATCGCTTGGCTGCGGTGTATTTGTTCACCATTGAGTCCATGCAGCCTGCCGATATTCCAAAGAACAGGCGTGGACGCCCCATCTTCTTGAAATCGCGCAGGTCGTCCTGCCAGTTTGGCTGTGGAACGATGGCTACGCGCAGGCCTTCGGCCTCCAGCAGGCGGCAGATGACCGCCGCACCGAATGACGGGTGGTCGACATACGCATCGCCGCTGAACATTACAACGTCCAGTTCGTCCCATCCGCGCAGTTCTGCCTCCTTGCGGGTGGTTGGCAGCCAGTCTGTGATTTTTCTATTACTCATCTGTCGCTGCAGCTTCCTCTGTTGCGGCTGTTGCCATCCACTCGGTGTAGCACTTGAGAAGGTTCTTCAGTCCAAGAGCCTTCATATCCTCGTGGTAAAGGATGGGGCAGATGTCGAGCAGTTCCTTTGATGCCATTGTCTGTGATGCGATGAGCGAGCGCACTGTGAGGCGCAGTTTGCCCAGCGACTCCTCGTCAATGACACCTGTGCTGTTAGCAATTCTGTCGAGCAGTGAATATTTCCTGATTATCTGCAGTTGTTCTTCGGTAACCTCTATGGTTCTTGTACCCGATGCGTTTGCGTTGATTTTCATATTATTGTATGTTGTTGTTTGTTCAATCTGTCTTGGGGATTTTTGGGGGCAAGCCCTTGACAATGCGTCTTGTCGCGTGGCTCAGTCGTTTACGGTCACTGTTATTGTGCGTGCTCCGTCGCCGGCCTCGGTGATGTCCACTCTTATGTGCTCCTCGGGCAGTAGTTCCTCAATGAGTTCGGGCCACTCTATGAAGCAGTAGGCATTGCCGTAGAAATACTCCTCGTAGCCCATGTTGTAGACCTCGGTGAGTGACTTTATGCGGTAAAAGTCGAAGTGGTATATTGTGTTTTCCAGCCTGTCCTCGTACTCGTTCACAATGGCAAACGTGGGCGAGTTGATGGTGTCCTCAACACCAAGTTCCTCGCACAGGCTCTTGATGAACGTAGTCTTGCCGGTGCCCATCTTTCCATAGAATGCGAAAATCTGTCCCTGCTGCAGGAACCCGGTGAACCATTTTGCTGCCTGCGGGTACTCTTCGAGGCTGTGTACTGTATATGTGTGCTTGCTCATTATAGTTTGTTTTTAGGTTTCATTGTGATGAATGGCACAAGCATCTCCTCCATTGATATGCCTCCATGCTGGAATGTATCCTTGTAGTACGACACGTAGTAGTTGTAGTTGTTTGGATAGGCAAAGAACTTGTTGCCTGTGGCAAAGATGTAACTTGTGCTTATGTTGGGCTGTGGCAGGAATGCCTTGCCCGGGGTCTTTATCTCAAAGATATCCTTGCCGCTGTAGTTCAGCGCCTTGCCCAGTTTGTAGCGCAGGTTGGTGTTGGTGTTCTTGTCACCTATTACCTTTGTGGGGGTGTCAACCTGTATGCTGCCATGATCGGTGGTTATGACAACGGTATATTGGCTGTCGGCAAGGTACTCAAAGAGGGTCTTTATAGCCGAGTGGCGTATCCACGACTGCGTGATGGAGCGGTATGCTGCCTCGTTGGCGGCCAGTTCGCGCACCATCATTGACTCGGTGCGGGCATGTGAGAGCATATCTATGAAGTTCACAACCAGCACGTTGATGTCGTTCTTTGACAGGCTGCCGATGTTGTCAATGTACTTCTCGGCTGCCGATGATGTCAGTACCTTGCTGTATGAGTAGGTGTCTTTGCGGCGGTAGCGTGCAATTTGCGTGCCAATGAGTGCCTCCTCGTTCAGGTTCTTACCCTCTTCCTCCTCTTCGTCGACCCACAGTTGCGGGAACATATCCTTTATCTGGCTTGGCATGAGGCCAGCGAAGATGGCGTTGCGGGCATACTGTGTGGCTGTGGGCAGTATGCTTGTGTATAGTTCCTCCTCAATGGCAAAACTGCCGCCTATCTCGCTGGCAAGCATACGCCACTGGTCGTAGCGGAAATTGTCGATTATTATCAGGAATACCTTCTCGCCCTTATCCACTAGCGGGAATATGCGCTCGCGGAACAGGTCGTGGCTCATGAGCGGGCGCTCCTCGCGGCCGGCCGCCATCCAGTCCATATAACTGTTCCTGATGAAACGGGCATAGATGCTGTTGGCCTCCTCCTTCTGCGACCTGAGCATGTCGCGCATCTGCGTGTCGGCCTCCTCGAGCTGCAGTTCCCAGTATACAATCTTGCGGTATATCTCCTTCCACTCCTCAATGGTGCGTGCATCGCTAATCTGCATGGAGAGCTTGCCGAAGTTCTGCTGGTAGGCGCTGTTGGCCTTCTCTGCCACAATCTCCTTGTGGTGGATGTTCTTCTTGAGTGTAAGGAGTATCTGGTTGGGGTTTACTGGCTTTATGAGGTAATCGGCAATCTTTGAGCCTATCGCCTGCTCCATAATATCCTCCTCCTCGCTCTTTGTTACCATGACCACCGGTGTCTGCGGGTGCATCTCCTTGATGACATTCAAAGTCTCCAGGCCTGTGAGTCCGGGCATGTTCTCATCAAGCAGCACAAGGTCAAAGGCCTCCTTGCTGCAGGCGTCAATGGCGTCGGGGCCATTGGTCACTGTGGTGACATCGTAGCCCTTGCCCTGTAGAAATATGATGTGGGCCTTGAGAAGTTCTATCTCGTCATCGGCCCAAAGTAAACGGTATGCCATTTTCTGTTATATTTTAGTTCTCTTCCTCGCTGCCGTAGTCGGGCTCATCGAGCGTATATCCGTCAATTTCAACTTCCGGAATTGCAAGGAACTCCTTCTCATAGAACTCAGTGTACTCGTCAAAGGTGTAGTATTGTAATAACAAATCAAGGTTGTCTTTTGATATCACAAAGGTGTTTATGCCCTCGAGCAGCCTTGCAGTCTCGGCATTGCCAAAGAGCCTCTTGCGATAGAGGAATGCCTCGTCAAAGTTAAGGAACTCCTTCACCTCGAGCAGTGTAATCTCTGCAAGCGTCTCGAATGTCATATCAAAGTTGCGAACCATGTAACGCGAGAAGTTGTAGCGTGCCATCTCAAACAGCAGGCGCTTCTCGTCGAGCGAGCCGTTGGGGAATGCCAACACAAAGTAATAGGGCACGTCGCGCTCTGTGCTGAACTGCGGGATGCTATCCTCGCCATAGCGTATTGTGCCGTCGGCCTTGCGGTCCCAGATGGATGTCGATATGCCGCTGTGCAGCAACTTGCCCTCCTTGATGCCGGTGCTTATCCCGGCTGCAAGGACGCTTATGCTGTCGGCAGAGTATGTGCTTGTCAGTTGCTCGAGTGCCTCGAGTGCCTCGTCGGTCCTGCCGCTGTATAGCTTTGCCATTGCGTCAATAAACATAAAACGTGCGCGGTGGCTGCCCTGCGGGTATTTCCCGGCACTGTAGATGTTCTCTCTGATAACATCGTCATACTCCTCTTTGGTGTAGTGCCCATATGCCTTGACGTACAGCGAATCCTCCTTGAACTTGCGTGCATCGGCACTGTCAAAGAAGTCGGGTTCCTGTATCTGCTTGGTAATGGTGCTGTCGGGGTAGCCTGCAATCAGCAGTTTCTTGTAATGCAGGGCCTTCTCAGGCTCTTCCCAACGCGAGCAGGCAAGGAATAGGTGATAGTATGTCTCGGCAAGCCTTTCATGTTCGGGGTACTCGTTTGCAACTCTCTCAAGGTATGATATTGTGAGGCGCTTGTCATTGACATCGCTCTTGAATCTTACGCCCGCTTCAAAGAGTGCGTCGCTCAGAGCCTTGTGGGCTGCGGCCTTCTCCTCTTCGGTCTTTGGAATCTGCTGTGTGTAGTACTCCTTTGTTGTGGGGTCAGTTGCGGGCATCGCGGCGGGTGCAGTTGCCTCAATGGCTTTGACAGCAGTGCTGTCAAGTTCGGCAAAGGTGCTGTCCATTGCAAGGGAGTCTGCTGCAATGCTGTCAGTCGCAATCTCCTCGCTCATTAGTGAAGATATGGTGTTGCTGAAACGCCAGTAGTCCTTCAGTTCCCTGTCGCCCCACTTCTCCTTGAAGGCGCGCACGCCCTGCGCAACCAGTTGCGTGTTGTAGAAGTACCACAACTGCTTGTCGCTCTGGTTGTCTATTGTCATAGCAGCATTGTTGCCGGCCTGGTCGAGCTCGCTACCGCCATTGTTCTCACGTGCAAGTTTCTTCTCCTCTTTCTTTTTCAGTTCCTCCAGTCGCTTGGCCTCCTTTATAAGTTCGTCAATTATGGGGTCAAGTTCTTCGGGTGTTAGCGTTGCCCAGTAGAGTAGTTCACTCTTCTTCTCGACAACGTCGGTGTACTCCACAAGCCCGGCCAGTGCCTGGCTGCGGAACTTTATCTCTTCAAATCCTGGAGTCTCCTCGCCAAGCATTGACGCAGCCTTGCTGTAGTTCTCGTGTGCCTTTGAGAATTTCTCCTTCTCCCAATAGAGCCTTGCCAATGACAAGTGCAGCATGCCTGTGCCATATCCGCTTGTAGCGCCTGTTGCCACTCCCGTTTCGTAGGCCTTTATAGCCTCAGTGGTGTCCTTCTTGCTTAAATGGAGATTGCCGATGGCGTAGTAAATCTGTGCCAGGTAGTCGGTGTTCTTGTCCGATTTGGCCATGCGCTTTAGTTTGCGCAGAATCTTCTTGTGGTTCTCGTCTGTTGCCATCTCGGTCTGGCGTATGCGTGCATTGAACTCGAACTCATAAGGCGGGCTCTTTGAAATGGTCTTTCCAAAGTTCCTGTAGGCTTCCTTCTTGTTGCCGGCCTTTGCATACAGTTGTCCCAGGAGGTAGTGCTCGCGTGCCTTGTCAAGCGAGGTCTGCCCCTTACGCTTGATGGCTGTCTTGATATACGGTATTGCCTCCTCGCCGCGTTCCTGCTTCAGCAGCAGGCCGGCCTTTGCAATGGCAAACTCCTTTTGCAGTGACTGGGGCACGGTGTCGCGCTGCACTCGCTGCAATAGGTCCTCGGCCTCGTAGAGCCACTCCATTTCGGCATAGCACTTTGCAAGCCCAATACGTGCCTGTGCAACGATGTCGGGATTGTTCTCGTATAACCTTGAGATGTAGATGTAGGTGCTGGCAGCCTCGGTGAATTCGCCCTTCTGGAACTGTGAGCCGGCCATGAGGAACCACGCTCTCCAAAGGAAGGGGTTGAACTCCTTCTGCGAGTAGAACAATCTTTTCTTCTTTGAGAGTTTCTTGCCCGACGGCTTTTTGGGCCTTGTCTTTATCGAGTGGTTCTTTATAGCCTTCTGTGCTTTCTCAATAGCCCTGTCGTAGTTGCTTGCGCCGGTCTTTCGCGTGTTCTCATTGCTGATTATGAACAGCGGCAACTGCTCGAGGTAGTTGTCCTTGTGCCCACTTTTTTGCGCCTTCAATCCCTGCTTGTATGCTGTGTTGCCGTTGTAGTATGTGTTGTACCTGGCTGTAAAGGAGTGGTACAGGCGCGTTGTGGCTGTGTTCTTTCTTTTTGCGGCACATCCACAAAGGCTTGCGGTGACGAGCACTATGGTTATGTAGTATAAAAGTCTGCGCACGCTGTCGGGTGTTGTGTTGTTATTGTAGCATCATCAGTATCTCTTCCTTAATCTCAAGCGGCAGTTCAATGCCGCGTGTCTCAATGCAGTGCGCCCAGTTCTCGACCTCCTCCTCGCGCATTGTGTAGAGTACCTGGCGAAACTCCTCGATGTCGCTGTCGGTATAATCCTCGGGTTTCACTCCTTTGAAACGGTCTAGTTCCTCGTCGTCAAAGTAGAGGTTGCTGTTGTCATATCCCTTTGAACAGTTTGTGTGCTTGCCACAACAGGTGCCGTCCTCGCCATCGTGGTGGTCGTGGTCTTCGGTTGTCGCGGCTGTGTTGCCATACATCTTGCGCAGTATGAACATTCCACCTGCTATCGCAAAGAATATTATTGCTATTATGATGCTGCTTGACATATATTGTTGCTGTTTTGAACCTGGTTTTTGTGTAGAACATGCTATTGTTACAAAGTTATGGAAATAAATTGATCTTTTACTGCAATTATAGAATATTTTTATATTTAAAGAGCAAATTGAAACATGTTTGCACATTATTTGCGCTGTTTGACAAAATGTAAAAAGGGCTTTTAAGCACTTTGTTTGAAAAAAAGTCATTTTTAAGTAAAAAAAAGTGCCATTTATGTTTGTGGTATGAATAATAATTGTAACTTCGCCCGTCTCAACTTTGCAAAGTGCGTAAAAAGACTTTGTAGCAAAATGACAGAAAAATATATAATATCATAATAAAATTAATAGAATGGATAAATTTAGTTACGGCCTCGGAATGGGTATAGGCCAGAATCTGCTCTCAATGGGCGTCAAGGATATGAATGTAGAGGACTTTGTAAAGGCTCTCAAGGATGTGCTCACCGGTGCAAAGACCGATATGTCGCACTCCGAGGCTCAGCAGGTTGTTAACGACCACTTCCGCAAACTGGCCGAGGAGGCTTATGCGCAGAACAAGGCAAGCGGCGAGGCGTTCCTTGCTGCAAATGCAAAGAAAGAGGGTGTTACAGTGCTGCCAAGTGGCTTGCAGTATGAAGTGATTGCTGCGGGTGACGGCAAGAAACCATCGGCAACAGACCGTGTACAGTGCCACTACGAGGGTACACTCATTGACGGTACAATCTTTGACAGTTCAATCAAGCGTGGCGAGCCTGCGGTGTTTGGCGTGAACCAGGTTATCAAGGGTTGGGTCGAGGCTCTCCAGTTGATGCAGGAGGGTGCAAAATGGCGTCTTTATATCCCTTATGATATGGCATATGGCGAGCATGGTGCAGGTGAGATGATACCTCCTTACAGTGCTCTTGTATTCGATGTTGAACTTATCAAGGTTCTCTAAAAAGACGCGATGAAATCAGGGAATAAAGCACTGCTGATATTTGTTGCCGTTTTGCTTGCCTATGTGGCGGCCGGCCTGTTTTTGGCTCCCCGTGAGGGCGCGCCTAAGGAGACTGCTGGGGATGTAGAACTCCCCACAGGCAATGAGCGTGGCGTATATCTGGCCAATGCGCAGGACTCAATGTCGTATGCCGTCAGTATGATGGTTGCAAGCGATATGCCCCGCGCAATAAGGGAACTGGGCATAACCGATTCAACAATTGACAACTTTGTCAAGGGACTGTGTGATGCCTTTCCGGCAGACGAGTCGCCCGAGGCTGTTGCCTACGCTCAAGGCGTTGTTGTGGGCGCATCAGCAATGGAGATGCTTGACGAGGCCAATGCAGTAATCTATCATAGCGACACAACGAAGCGGGTTGATTACCGCATCTTCCTTGAGGGATTGAAGGCTGTGGCATATGGCAAGAACTATATAATGACACCTCGTGCCGCATATGACTATTACAACAGTACCGTTTTCCGTTTGCCAAGCGAGGAATTTATTGCCCGCAACAGTACACGCAATGGTGTTGAGACATTGAGCAGCGGTGTGCAGGTGAAGATTGAACATGCCGGCAGTGGCGATACCGCGCTTCTTGGCAGTACAGTCGGCTACATATACAAGGCTTCGTTTATCAATGGCAACACGTTTGAGAGTTCGCGTGGAGAGGTATGTGAGGCGAAAGTGAGCGAGATGCTTCCAGGCCTGACCGAGGTCTTTACCATCCTTCCCGTTGGAACAAAATGCAAGGTCTATCTTCCCTGGCAACTAGCCTATGGAGCAATGGGCAGCAACGTTGTGCCGCCCTACAGCGCAATAGTCTATGACATTGAAATAGTGAAAATTGTAAAGAAATAACAAAACACAACTTATAACCGACCTAATATGAAAAACCTAGAATGCAAAGTCGATGCTCTCGACCTCAAGATATTGAGTATTATATCAAAGGATGCAAGAATCCCTTTCCGTAATGTAGCGGAACTCTGTGGTGTGTCACGTGCGGCAATCCATCTGCGTGTACAGCACCTCATAGACATGGGAATTATATCGGGCTCTTGCTACGAGATTGATGTGCGCCGTCTTGGCTACAAGACTTGTACATACATTGGTATACGTCTTGAGCGCGGCTCAATGTACAAGGAGGTTGTCGAGCGCCTGCGCGAGATTCCCGAGGTGGTGGAGTGCTGCTACACAACCGGTCCATACTCAATCCTTGCTAAGATGTACTCAAACGACAATGAGCACCTCATGCAGTTGCTCAACGGTCGTGTGCAGGAGATTCCGGGTGTTGTGAGCACCGAGACAATGATTGTGCTTGACCATAGCATCAAGCGCAATATGCCAATGGAATAATGACACTCCTATTGTAGAATCAACACCCGTGTCTGTATCAAGTGCGGGTGTTTTTTGTTTTTCTTATTCTTATGCTTGCAGACAAATTTGATGTAAAGGCTGAGTTCGCAGCCTTGCACAGTCGTTATCCGCTTTGCGAAAGTCGTCCGGTGATTGGTATCACAGCCAATTTCTCCGACGGCAAGGCTACCCTAGCCGATGCCTATTACCGCTCTGTTCTTGAAGCGGGCGGAGTACCTCTTCTTATCCCGCCATACCCCGAGCGCGAGCCTCTTATTGAGACTCTCTCTCACATAGACGCACTGCTGCTCACCGGCGGTGCCGACATTGACCCGCGTTATATGGGCGAAGAACCCGACTATTCGCTGCTTCATAATATAAACACAGCCCGCGATGAACAGGAACTGCTGCTGGCGCAACTAGCCAATGCACGCAGCCTGCCCATTTTGGGCATCTGTCGTGGTGTGCAGGCTGTTGCCGCTGCATTTGGCGGTTCGGTGCATCAGGATATATATGCAGCGTTGGGCAGTCACCTTATTGCTCACGATCAGGAGCCTGTGGAGCGTGGCGTGGCAACACACGATGTGGCAATTCTCCCTGGTAGCAGGCTATTTGGTCTCTTTGGAAAAGAGCAATTGGCAGTCAATACCTTTCATCATCAGGCAGTCAGCCGCGTGCCCGAGGGTTTTGCGGTTGTAGCAACCTCATCGGATGGTGTTATTGAAGCGATTGAGGCTGTTGATGGGCGCAGCATAATTGGCGTGCAGTGGCATCCCGAGTCATTCATTATGGTGGGGGACGAGTCCATGATGCCGCTTTTTCGCTGGCTTGTTGGCGAGGCTGCATTATACCGCAGTGTGACAGAACTGCACAGAAGGATATTGACGCTGGATTCTCATTGCGACACTCCAATGCTCTCTGCCACACCCTATCGCCTTGAATGTCGCGACCTTGTTGCCCTTGTCGACCTTCATAAGATGGCCGAGGGCTTGCTTGATGTAACTACTATGGCGGCATATATCCCGCAGGGAGCGCGTGATGAGGATTCGTTGAAAAAGGCTGGCGGAAAAGCCGACAGGCTCTTGGAGTGGGTTGCTGACCGGGTCGCCGGTAACGAGGCGCACATTTCGTTGTGCACTACAGCCGACGAACTCTACAGGGCAAAGGTGGCAGGCAAGCGTGCCATTATGCTCGCTGTAGAGAATGGATATGCCATAGGGCGCGACTTGTCAAATGTTGGGCGCCTGCGCAGCAAGGGCGTTGTTTATATAACGCTCTGCCACAATGGCGACAATGATATATGCGACTCGGCGCGTGGCAATTCCGAGCATGGCGGCCTGAGCGCCTTTGGGCATGAGGTGGTGCGTGAGATGAACCGCGTGGGAATGATGATCGACCTCTCTCATGCAGCCGAAAGCACCTTTTGGCAGGTTCTTGAGTGCAGCGAAAGGCCTGTCGTGTGCTCGCACTCATCGTGCCGTGCGCTCTGCGACCATCCGCGCAACCTCACCGATGAGCAGATGCGCGCATTGGCGGCAAAAGGCGGAGTGGTGCAGGTGACAATGTACAGCGGTTTCCTGCGCAAGGAGGGCGAGGCGACGCTCGATGACTTCCTTGCCCATCTGCAGCACGCGATAGATGTTGCCGGCATTGACCACGTTGGCATTGGTACCGACTTTGACGGTGACGGCAAGGTTATCGGCTGCTCGTCGGCGTCACAGTTGCGCAACGTAACCCGCGAACTCCTTCGCAGGGGGCTCAGCGCTGCCGACATAGAGAAAATCTGGGGCAGCAACTGGCTCCGCGTAATGCGCCAGGTGCAGGAGATTTAAAGTAAATTGATTATATAACGACAATAGGCAGTCCCGCAGGACTGCCTATTGTCGTTATATGTTAATCTCGTTCTTTTTATTTGACGATGTTCATCTCCTCGATGAGGCGCTTGCAACCGCCGAACTTGTCGATTACGAAGAGTACATAGCGGATATCTACGTTGATACAACGCTGCAGGTTGTCGTCGAAGTTGATGTCGCCGCTGAGTGACTCCCAGTTGCCGTCGAATGCAAGGCCAATGAGTTCGCCGCGTGCGTTGAGCACACCGCTACCGCTGTTGCCACCGGTGATGTCGTTGGTTGTGAGGAACGCAACGGGCATCTCGCCGTTTGGCAATGCATACTCTCCAAAGTCCTTAGCCTCGTAGAGTTCCTTGAGACGTGCAGGCACGATGAACTCGCTGTTTGTCGGGTCTTCCTTCTCCATCACACCCTTGAGTGTTGTGTAGTAGTTATAGGTAACACCGTCTTTTGGGTTGTATGGCTTCACGTTACCGTATGTAAGACGCATTGTGAAGTTTGCATCGGGGTATACAGGGCCGTTTGTCATCTCCATCAGGCCCTTGAGATATGTCTTGTGCAGCGGGTTGATTACCTTTGCAAACTCAGCATCCTTTTCTGCCAATGCTCTGTATGTCCTGAAGACTGCTGCACGCAACTGCATTGCAGGGTCTTTCTCGAACTTCTTGGCCGATGGCTTCTTCATGAAGTTGTCAAAGTTCTTCTTGCTTGCGAGGATTGACTTGTTGTATACATCGTCAATGTACTTCTCGAGGTTGCCCTTGTACTTTGCATACATCTCGTTGAGGTAAGCGTCGCGCTCCTCAGGCTGTGTAAGGCTGAAGTAGAGCGGGAGAACCTCCTTTGCAATGCGGCGGTCAATCTCATGGTCGTAGTCGCGGTTGTGGAGCCAGTTGTAGAAGGCATTCATCTGGTCCTGTGTCAATTTAGGATCATTGAACATGTTTGCCTCCTCGTAGAGGTTGCGCTGTATAAACTCGACGCAGCTGATGAGTTCTGTTGTGAGTGTGGTGAGGTATGTTGTGCGGTTTGCCTCCTCAACGCAAGCGTTGATTCTTTCAACTACATTGGCATACTCGTTCTTGCCATTCTGCAGTGCCCAAGCCTTGAATGCAGCCTCCTCGGCGAGTTTTGTCTCAACTACCTTGTTGTCAACAATAGCCTTGTTCATGCCGATAGAGTTTTTCCAGTAGTTGCTTATGCTTGCTTGCTTGTTGGCATATCTGATGGCGATGTCCTGGCTCTTTGCCATCTCTTCGCGAATGATGTTCAATGTTACGTCGCGCATTGCAATGCGTGGCTCGTTCTCATGGAACATTCTCTGCTTGACCTCGTCGCCTGTGAGGTAGCGTGATGTGCTGCCGGGGAAGCCCATGATCATTGCATAGTCGTTTGGCTCAAAGCCTGCGAGTGAGATATTCAGGTACTTTGGAGTGCTCAAGGGGACGTTCTCCTTGCTGTATGCAGCAGGGTTGCCGTTCTTGTCGCCGTAGATGCGGAACACAGAGAAGTCACCTGTGTGGCGTGGCCACATCCAGTTGTCGGTCTCGCCACCGAACTTGCCGATTGAGTTTGGAGGTGTGCCTACAAGGCGTACGTCGGTGTACTTCTGGTAGTATACAAGATAAAACTTGTTGCCCTCGAAGTAGGGGAGCAACTGTGGGTACATATGCTCCTTGCCCTCAAAGTTGTCGGCCTCAAAGAGTTCCTTGCCTATAGCGGCAAGTGCGTTGCGCTGGAACGATGCCTCCTCGGTCAGGCGGCCATCGGCAATGCGTGCATTGATTTCGTCGGTAACATCCTTAATCTCCTTGACAAATGTGAATGCGATGCCCTCGCATGGCAGTTCCTCTTCGTAGTTCTGGCTCCAGAAACCGTTGTGCAGGTAATCGTGCTCGACTGTACTCAACTGCTGTATAAACTTGAAACCACAGTGGTGGTTTGTCAATACAAGGCCGTTTGGTGAAACAACCTCACCGGTACAGCCGCCACCGAAGATGCCAATTGCATCCTTCAATGATGGAGCCTCGGGTGAATAGATTTCGTCAACAGATATCTGCAATCCCGCCTCGGCCATCTTGTCCTTGAGGTTCTGCTGGCGCATCAACTGGAGCAACCACATACCCTCGTCTGCCATTGCCAGAGGGGCGATGAGTACTGTCAAAAGCAGTGTTGATAAGAATTTTTTCATAGTGTTATATTTTTTAAAAAAAAGGTTTATTTGTTCTTGTAGAGTGTATTTGCAATTACAGTCTCGGCCTCGGCCATCATGCGGTCAACGCTCTCGCTGTCGCGGCCCTGGCACTCAATTGGAGCGTGGAATGTCAGTGTCACTGGTGACCAGTGCAGGCACTTGCAACCTTTGGGCAGGATGTTGTATGCGCCGTCGATGGTGATGGGGAGAACCGGTGTCTGTGTCATGTTTGCAATGACAAAGGCGCCTTTCTTGAACTTACCCATCTTGCCGTTACGGCAGCGTGTGCCCTCGGGGAATATGCCCATTGAAGCACCGCTCTTGAGTATTGCTATTGATTTACGCAACAGGTCCTTCTGTGGAGTCTCGCGGTTCACGAACACGTGCCCGGTGTCATAGCAGGCCTTGCCAAGCAACGGCATCTTGCGCAGTGTATCCTTCATAATCCACTTGAAGCGCTTGCACACATAGCCATACATTACAAAGATGTCGAACATGCCCTGGTGGTTTGCCACAAATACGTAGTTCTGGTCTTTCTTTACATACTTGTCGCGGTCGACAACCTTCACGGGGATAAGGAATATCCAGCAGGTGAGCTTGCACCAGATGACAGCAGGCGTGTGGTCGGCATTCTTTACCTTGGAGTAGTGACCGAACAGTTCAATGATTATTGCTGTGATTGCAACAACAATCAGCGCTGCCCACCAGGCAAAGAGTACCTGGTACAAGATGTAAAGCGGGTGTAGAATTTTTCTTAACATAAATGTAAGTGTTTGAAATTTGTTGTAAATATAGCGCTTTTTTATGGATTTTTTTCAAATACAAGGCATTAATGGCAAAATGGCAGCATATAATCCCCTCTTTCTGGTCTTTTATGACGGTGTCGGCGGGGTGCTATTCAAGGTTCTTGGCCAGGAAACGGGCACTCTCCTCGGGCGTCGTTCCTCGGCGACTGGCGTAGTCGGTCAACTGTTCCCGGTCAATCTTGCCAACTGCAAAATATCGTGCGGCGGGGTGTGCAATCATCACTCCGCATACACTGGCATGCGGCGTCATTGCGCCGTTGGATGTGAGGGCAATGCCTGCATCCTTCAGCCTCAGCAGTTTGTCTATAAAGAATATGATACTCTGGTCGGGAAGTGAGGGGTAACCCACTGCAGGGCGTATGCCCTGGTTACTCTCTGCCAGCAGTTCTTCAAGAGAGAGTTCTTCATCAGGCGAATACCCCCACAGTGTCTTGTCGGTGCGCACCTTCTTGTGGAGAAAAGTGGCTGTAGCCTCGGCAAGGCGGTCGGCCAGTGTCTGCGCAAGCAGGCGCTGGTAGTCGTCGCCGTCATGCTCATTGCCCGGCGCGCTCTCCACGCTTGTGGCAAACAGGCCAATCCTGTCACCGTATGGCGAGACAAAGTCGCTGAGGCAAAGGTTGTACTTTCCTTCTGTGCAGTGCTGCTGGCGCAGCAGTGGCAGCGTGGTATCCTCTATGATAATGTTGTCACCGTCACCTCTGGCATCGCACAGGGCAAAGATGGCGTGGGTCCTGTATCTGCCGTCCAGTTCGGTGAGCATTGCCTTTGCCTCGGCTATGATTTCATTGGCTTGTGCGCTTTCCTTTGCAATGCCCCAAGCGTGCAGAAAGTAGCTCCAGTCAATGAATGGGGCTACTTCCTTTATCTCAAAACTGAAAATGTATCTTTTCATCGGTTGAACTTGAGCGCCTTTCCGCGAACCTCCTCGTTGATGTGGCCATCCTTGTAGACGCATTCACCGTTGCTCCAGGTCTGCTCAACGGCCCAGTTGAATGTAGCGCCCTCGAATGGGCTCCAGCCGCACTTGCTTATGATGTCGGCAGCGGTGATGGTGTGCGGTTTGTTGGGGTTGAGCAGCACAAAGTCGGCATTGAAGCCCTTTTCAATATAGCCGCGCTTGCTCACGTTGAATATCCTTGCCGGCGCGTGGCACATCTTCTCAACGAGTGTCTCAATTGTCATCTCCTGCTTGTCGACCAGGTCAAGCATTGCAAGCAACGAGAATTGTATGCTTGGCATTCCCGATGCCGCCTTCAAGGCGCCGCCCTTCTTGTCCTCGGGCAGGTGTGGCGCGTGGTCGGTGCCAACGAGGTCAATCTTGCCCTCGTTTACGGCGTGGCGCAGTGCGGCGCGGTCGCCCTCGCTCTTTATTGCGGGGTTGCATTTTATGCGTGTACCAAGTGTGGCGTAGTCGGCGTCGCAGAATGTGAGGTGGGCGGGTGTCACCTCGGCGGTTATTCTCTTTCCGGCAGCATTCCCGGCTGTCAGCAGTTCCAGTTCGCGTGCGGTACTAATGTGCATCACGTGCAAGCGCGTGCCGAACCTCTTTGCAAGTTCCACCGCGCTTGCTGTGCTTTGGTAACAGGCCTCCTCGCTGCGTATTGCCGGGTGGAACCTTACATCGGGGTCGTCGCCTTCGCGTTCCTTTATTGCTGCGCTGTTTGCGGCAATTATGGCGCTATCCTCGCAGTGCACGGCAACGGGAAGGTCAAGCCTGTTCGCCTCCTCAAAAATTTTCTCAAGTTCTTCCTTCTTGTCTACAAGCATGTTCCCGGTGCTTGAGCCCATAAAGAGTTTTATGCCGCAGATGTTCTTGGGGTTGAGGCTTGCAAAGTCGCCAACATTGCTGTTTGTAGCACCAAAGAAGAACGAGTAGTTGATTACACTGTCGCTTGCAGCAATCCTGAACTTCTCCTTCAGTGCCGCAATGGTTGTTGTCTGTGGCGAGGTGTTGGGCATCTCCATGAACGATGTCACTCCGCCTGCTGCCGCAGCGCGGCTCTCGGTGGCAATGGTTGCCTTGTGTGTGAGTCCCGGCTCGCGGAAGTGCACGTGGTCGTCGATTACTCCCGGGATAAGGTAAAGGCCTGTCGCCTCAATAATCTCGTCGCACTCGGCACGTGGCAACTCGTTGCCGCGCAGAATCTCTGTTATCTTGCCGTTGTTGAGTACTATCGAGCCCTGGAACTGCTCGCCATTGTTCACTATTGTGGGGTTGCTGATAAGTGTGCGCATAGTTTTGGATATGTTGCTTATTACCGCGAAGATAGTGAAAAGGTGTGATTAATTTCCTGGGTTGGGCAAATATTTTGTGTCGGAGTTGCATAATCTGATTTTAACGGATATATTTGCATCAATCTTCGCAGAGCCTATGTTGAATGGGGGAGTGGAGGGTTTTATTTTTTTTGAAAGCCCTATGGTGCGTTAAAACGTTATTTACTATGAGTGTTTGGGGAGTTTTAGGATTTTTTATCATTTTGTTGGCGCCATGGTTCCAGAAGAACCTATCAAAAGTTGCAGGTGTTATTGTGGTTGTCGTTGGCACGCTTGTTATGTCCATATTTTCAGAGGACTTGACAATTGCGCTGGCAGGTAGTTGTCTTTCGTGCTTTATTGGCAGCATTACTAATATAGTGCGCGAAATAAGAGAGGATGGCTTTGTGATAACCGAACTTATTGTTAGTAATTGGATGCTGCTTGTATCTGGTGTTGTTTTACTGATGCTAACGATTATGTGCCTTTAATGAATTGCCGAGAAAATAAACAGCGAGATTGCCATTAGGCAATCTCCTTGTTTATTTTCTCGGCAATCTCCTTGAACTCCTCGGGAGTGAGTTTCAGTTTTGGATTTGTGAAGAGCATGTCCTTCTCGCTCTGCATTGGCACAAGGTGTATGTGTGCGTGGGGTACCTCGAGTCCCAGCACTGCCTGCCCCACCTTTATGCAGGGGTATGCACGCTTGATGCCCTCGGCAACCTTCTTTGCGAAAATCTGCATTGCGCCAATCTCCTCGTCGGTAAGGTCGAAGAAATAGTCTACCTCGCGCTTGGGGATTACAAGCGTGTGGCCCTTTGCAAGTGGGTTGATGTCGAGGAATGCATAGAACTGCTCATTCTCGGCAACCTTGTAACTTGGAATCTCACCAGCGACAATCATTGAAAATATTGTTGCCATACTCTTTTCTTTTAGAATGAGATGCTTGTGATTTCAAGGAAGAGCTTGCCCTGTGGCACTGTGATCTCGGCAACATCGCCAACCTTCTTGCCCAGGAGTCCCTTTGCAATTGGTGTGTTGATTGAAATCTTTGCCTCGCGAAGGTTTGCCTCGCTCTCAGGAACAATGGTGTACTGCATTGCTGCGCCTGTCTTGGTGTTCTTGAGACCAACCTTTGTCAACACCTGTACGGTGTCGCTGCTAAGCTTTGTAGTGTCGATAATCTTTGCATCGGCAATGATGAGTTTGAGTTCGTTGATTCTCATCTCCAACAGGCCCTGTGCCTCTTTTGCTGCATCGTATTCTGCGTTCTCCGAGAGGTCACCCTTGTCGCGTGCCTCGGCAATCTGACGAACAATTTCGGGGCGCTTTGCCTCGAGTTCCTTTAAATCGGCCAGCAATTTCTTGTAGCCTTCTTCTGACATATAACTCATAATATCCCTTTTAAAAAACAGTAAAACAAAGGATTCCAACACAAGTGCTGGAACCCATTTCCCTTTATTTCTTTTGCAAAGGTAGCCCCTTTTTAGGTATAAAGCAAATTTAAAAGGATAAAAAATATTACTTGTGAATTTTTATAACCTTTATTCTCTTTGACCTTTGCGCTGCTGCCTGTTATTTCAGCAGTTTCTCAATCTCCTTTTCGGTGTTCTCAATCTGTGCGTCGCGCAGAACAATCTCGCCCTCCTTGTTGATGAGGAAGAAGGTTGGCAGGACATGTACATTGTAAAGTCGCAGGCTTGTGCCGTTTGCATCGCGCACGCAGGTCCAAGGAAGGTTGCCGGCCGACTGCTGCCAGAAGTGCTCGCGCTTGTCAACCGATACCTGGTAGATGTCGAATCCCTTGCTGTTGTATTTATTGTAGAGTTCGCGCATCTTCATGTTGCGGCTGCTTATTCCGGTATTCTCATAAACAGTGAAGTCAAGCAGTATTACCTTGCCTTTCATTGATGACAGGGCTATGCTGTCACCGTTGGCCCGGGGCAATGTGATGTTGAACATGTCTGTGATTGTAGCGTTTCTCTCTTCAACCTCCAGTTCAACCTGGCGTGGGGGGCGTGTGGCCTTCAATCCCTCCTCGGCAATCTTTGTAATGCGCTGTGTGTGTCTTGTGTCGGGGTGTAGACGCTGGAAATTTGTTGCCACAGCAGTGAAGTACCGGCAGTCCTTCTTGTCGGTCGTCGGGTTGAAGATTGGCATGTCTGCAAGCGTCAGCGTAAGGGCGTAGTAGGCGCTTGCGCTTCCCGGAGCGGGTATGATATATTGCTTGACGATGTTCTCCTTGAACTCATCGATAACCGCCCTAATCTCCCTCTCGGTCTTTACAATGGCCGGCGATGTGCTGCTTGCCATTGCTCTTACCTGCTTCTCAAGTGCGTCCCGGAGCATCTTTATCTCCTTCAGACGCTGGTTCTCCACGTTGCCGTCGATGGTGTAGCCGGGGATGAACTCCTCGGCATTGCTGTTTATGGTGATTGTCTCTGTCGAGTCGGCGATGAATGCAATTGTTCCGCAACTGTCTACGTTCAAAAGGTAGAAATCGAAGTGTTTGGGGCTTGGAACGGTGAACTTGTAGTTCCCGCTCTTGTCAAGTTTTGCCTTGCCGACTTCCTTTGCGCCCCCCTCGGCAATGTGGTATATGCCAATGCTTTTGCCCTCGGCGTTTGCAATGTTGCCCTTGACGGTGAACGATGGGGTCCCCTCCTTATTATCACACGATGTAGAGAGCAGTGCGGCAATGATGATAAATGAGAAATAGGTCAGTATTCCCTTGAGATTTTTCATAACTGTCTGAATTTGTGATTGTGTTTGTTGCGAAAACTTGCAAAATGTAAATGCGTCTTCGCTTTTTCTGGCGCAAAGATAGTGTAAATGAGTGAAACGCAAATGAAAAATCCATGTTTCTCAATAAACGCGGCTCGTTTTAGTGTTTTTTTCTGCATAAAGATGGTTAAAATCTCGAAAAATGTATATCTTTGCGAGAATTACAATAAAATTTCGTTTTTAAAGATAAAAGATATGAATGTTGTTACAAAGAATGTGGCCTTGCCCGATGGTCGTGTAATTACCATTGAGACAGGTAAGCTTGCAAAGCAGGCTGACGGCGCAGTTATGCTGCGTTTGGGCAATACGATGTTGTTGGCCACAGTGTGTGCAGCGAAGGATGCTGTGCCAGGAACCGATTTTATGCCTTTACAGGTAGAGTACAAAGAGAAATATGCTGCGTTCGGCCGCTTCCCCGGTGGTTTTACAAAGCGTGAGGGTAAGGCTTCGGACTATGAGATCCTCACTTGCCGTCTGGTTGACCGCGCTCTGCGTCCTCTCTTCCCAGATAACTACCACGCCGAGGTTTATGTAAACATAGTACTCTTCTCGGCCGACGGCGTTGACATGCCCGATGCTTTGGCAGGTCTTGCGGCCTCTGCTGCTTTGGCGGTGTCAGACATCCCATTCGGTGGCCCAATCTCTGAGGTGCGTGTAGCACGCATCGGTGGCGAGTTTGTTGTCAACCCAACATTCGCACAGCTCGAGGAGGCTGATATGGACATCATGGTTGCCGCTACATACGACAACATCATGATGGTCGAGGGTGAGATGAAGGAGGTTTCTGAGAGCGACCTGCTCGAGGCAATGAAGGTTGCTCACGAGGCTATCAAGGTTCACTGCAAGGCTCAGATGGAACTGATGGAAGAGGTTGGCTCAACTGTTAAGCGCGAGTATTGCCACGAGGTGAATGATGAGGAACTCCGCACAATGGTACACGATGCTTGCTATGCTAAGGCATACGCAGTTGCTGCAAGTGGCAACAACGACAAGCATGGCCGTGCTGCTGCGTTCGACGCAATCAAGGAAGAGTTCAAGGCTCAGTTTACTGAGGAGGAACTCGAGGAGAAGGGTGCTCTCATCGACCGCTACTACCACGATGTTGAGAAGGAGGCTATGCGCCGTTGCATTCTCGACGAGGGCAAGCGTCTCGATGGCCGCAAGACAACCGACATCCGCCACATCTGGTGCGAGGCTGGCTATCTCCCAGGTCCTCATGGCTCGGCTGTCTTCACACGTGGTGAGACACAGTCGCTCACAACCGTTACTCTTGGTACAAAGCGCGATGAAAAGATCATCGACGACGTAATGAACCAGGGTACAGAGCGTTTCTTGCTCCACTATAACTTCCCTCCATTCTCAACAGGTGAGGCTCGTCCACAGCGTGGCGTTGGCCGTCGTGAGATTGGTCACGGTAACCTCGCTTGCCGTGCGTTGAAGAACATGATTCCAGCCGACTATCCATACTGCGTTCGCGTGGTTTCAGATATTCTTGAGTCTAACGGCTCATCTTCAATGGCAACCGTATGTGCCGGTACTCTGGCGCTCATGGATGCCGGTGTAAAGATTAAGAAACCTGTATCAGGTATCGCAATGGGTCTTATCAAGAATGCCGGTGAGGAGAAATATGCTGTCCTCAGCGATATTCTCGGTGACGAGGACCACTTGGGCGATATGGACTTCAAGGTAACAGGTACTGTTGACGGTATCACTGCAACACAGATGGATATCAAGGTCGACGGTCTCTCTTACGAAATCCTTGAGAAGGCCCTGAACCAGGCACGCGAGGGTCGCATGCACATCCTCGGCAAGATTACCGAGTGCATCGCCGAGCCACGTGAGGAACTCAAGCCACACGCTCCACGCATTGAGACAATGCGCATTCCTAAGGAGTTCATCGGCGCTGTCATTGGCCCCGGTGGCAAGATTATCCAGGGTATGCAGGAGGAGACCGGCGCTACAATCTCTATCGAGGAGATTGATGGCGAGGGCGTTATTGAAATCGCTGCAAACAACGGCAAGTCAATCAACGATGCAATTGCAAAGATTCGCGCTATCGTTGCTATCCCCGAGGCCGGTGAGGTTTACGAGGGTACAGTGCGCAGCGTGATGCCTTACGGCGCGTTCGTTGAGTTCATGCCAGGCAAGGATGGTCTGCTGCACATCTCTGAGATTGACTGGAAACGTTTCGAGACAATGGAAGAGACCGGTATCAATGAGGGTGACAAACTTCAGGTAAAGTTGTTGGAGATTGATCCAAAGACCGGCAAGTTCAAACTCTCTCGCAAGGTTCTCCTTGAGAAACCCGAGGGCTATGAGGAGCGCGAGCGCCGTCCACGCCGCGAGCGTGAGCCACGTCGTCAGAATAATGACAAGCAGTAATCATTATTGGTTATTATAAAGTAGAACAAGATGCCCAACGGGCATCTTGTTCTACTTTATATAAGGTATATGACTTTTTTTATTTATAAATAATGTCAAAAAAACACTTTGTAGAATGTATAAAATTGAGAAAATATATATATTCGCAGTGTGAAATAAAAATATACATATATGAAGAAGATAAGAGCAGCCATAGTAGGCTATGGCAACATAGGAAAATATACATTGCAGGCGCTCAATGCAGCGCCCGATTTTGAGGTTGCGGGCATTGTGCGCCGTTCGGGCGCCGAGAATCTCCCGGTAGAACTTGAGGGTTACAATGTGGTAAAAGATATTCGCGAGTTGGGCGATGTTGACGTGGCTATTTTGTCAACACCTACACGCAGCGTCGAGAAGTATGCAAAGGATATCCTTGCGCTTGGTATAAACACCGTCGACAGTTTCGACATTCACTCTAAGATTCTCGATTTGCGCCGTTCTCTTGGCGAGAGCGCCGAGGCCGGCAATGCAGTGTCAATTATCTCTGCAGGTTGGGACCCAGGCAGCGACTCGGTAATACGCACACTGCTTGAGGCAATTGCTCCAAAGGGTATCACATACACAAACTTCGGCCCCGGTATGAGTATGGGACACACCGTTGCTGTAAAGGCAATTGAGGGTGTGAAGGCTGCGCTCTCAATGACAATCCCTGTGGGTACAGGCATACACCGCCGTATGGTTTATGTTGAGATTGAGGAGGGCTACAACTTTGAACAGGTTGCTGCAGCCATAAAGGCCGACCCATATTTTATCAATGACGAGACCCACGTAAAGGAGGTGCCTTGCGTTGATGACTTGCTTGATATGGGTCACGGCGTGAACCTCACCCGTAAGGGTGTTTCGGGTACAACGCAGAACCAGTTGTTCGAGTTTAATATGCGCATCAATAACCCCGCGCTCACAGCGCAGGTTCTTGTTTGCTGTGCACGCGCCACAATGCGCCAGCAGCCCGGTTGCTACACAATGATTGAGATTCCGCTCATCGACCTTCTCTACGGCGATAGGGAACAGCACATTGCCCACCTGGTATAATAAAGAATTGACTTTAGGAATTTTTGGTTTACATCTTGGTATAGGGTTTTGACCTGTCTGATAAGAAACTGTTCAAATTTATGTCCTTGAAATTTATATAGAACTTTTTTAGAGTGTTTTTTTATTTTTCAAAGGCGCATAGCGGGCATAAAAAGACAAGCATTTCTTGCGGATAACGTAAATAATATTTTTGAAAGAAATTTAAACTGCTTCTTAATAGTTAAAAGCAGAAACTTCGCGGCTGTTATGCTGTAAAGTTTCTGCTTTTTTATTATTTTCGCGGTCTATTTTGAAAAACTATTACTATGAGTGAACAACCAAGAGCCTCGTTCGGGGGCAAATTAAGTGTAATATTGGTGGCAGCGGGCAGTGCCATCGGACTGGGTGCATTGTGGCGTTTCCCTTATATTGCCGGCAAGCATGGCGGTGCGGCCTTTGTGCTTGTCTTTCTGCTCAGTGTGCTTGTGGTGGGAATCCCCGCAATGCTTGCCGAGTTTGCAGTGGGTCGCAGGACAAACAAGAATGCGGTAGGTGCATTCCGTTCTCTTTCCAAACGGTGGAGTTGGCTTGGGTATAGCGGCGTGCTCGGCGCGTTGCTCATCTCGGGTTACTACTATCTTATTGCAGGCTGGTCGCTTGAATATTTCGTGAATTCAATAACGGGTGGAATGTTCAGTTCCGACCTCTCTTTCAAGGAGCAGTTTGCATCGTTTCAGGGTTCGTGGAGGCCGCTTCTGTATGGAGTGATATTCATATTGATGACTCACTTCATTGTTTCAAGAGGAGTTGAAAAGGGTATTGAAAAGGCCTCGAAGATTATGATGCCTGCTCTCTTTGTCATACTCATTGTCATGGCAGTGCGCGTTGCCTTTATGCCCGGCGCATCCGAGGGCTACAGGTTCTTCTTCTCGTGCGACTTTTCCGAGGCGTTCAAGGCCGATACCATTATGATGGCCATTGGGCAGGCCTTCTTCTCACTCTCGGTGGGAATGGGTTGTATGGTGACATACGCATCATATTTTAAGAAGAACAACAATATGGTAACTACATCGCTGAATGTATCGCTGCTCACTCTTGCAGTTTCGGTGCTTGCAGGCCTTGTGATATTTCCGGCGGTGTTCAGCGCGGGCCTTGAACCCACTGAAGGACCTTCGCTGGTCTTTGTCACTCTGCCCGAAATCTTCAAGGGTATGCCATTGCCATCGCTGTGGTCGGCAATTTTCTTTCTGCTGGTAATTCTGGCATCGCTCACATCAACAATATCGTTCCATGAGGTGCTCACCGCATACACCGCCGAGGAGTTCAAACTCTCGCGCAAGGGTGGAGCGCTTGTGACAACGGGCATTTCAATTGCACTGAGTGCTGTTACATTCTTTGGACTGTTTGATATTGACTTCTTTACAATCTTTGACTACATTACCGCCAATATACTTATGCCGCTTGGTGCAATGTTTACTTGCGTCTTTGTAATGTGGTTCATGAAGAAGGGATTCATGCGTGAGGAGATTACCAACGGCGGAGAGTGCAACAACAGGGTGGTGGGGGTGCTGTTGTTCATGCTGCGCTTTATAACACCGTTGCTGATATTCTATATTTTTATCAAGAATTTCCTATAATAAAATGACTGAAAAGCGCATTTCTGTATCGCAGAAACTCAACTTTTTATCCGTATTATAAGAGCAAGAGGATGGCAAATTTGCCGTCCTCTTGTTGTTTCAGTCACTATAATAGACTCTCTTTATTCTTTCCGAGACAGACGTGAGCACTTCATACGGTATTGTCTCGAGCCAGTCGGCAACTGTGGTTACCGGCAGCTGCGGGCCAAATATCTCAACAATGTCACCCTCCTTGCAGTCAATGCCCGTCACGTCAATCATACAAACGTCCATACAGATATTTCCAATGTATGGCGCTTGCTTTCCGTTAACAATACAGTATCCTTTGCCGTTTCCGAGTCGGCGGTTAAGGCCGTCGGCATATCCAATGGGCAGTGCGGCAATGCGCGAGTCACGCTTCAGTACTCCCTTGCGGCTGTAGCCAATGGTCTCGTCGGCGGGGACGTCGCGCAACTGCAGAATGATGGTCTTTAGTGTTGAGATTGGTCGCAGGCCGGGGTTCTCCTCAATTGGCGATATGCCATAAAGTCCAATTCCCAGGCGCACCATATCCTCCCTTGCGCTATCAAAGCGCTCTGCTCCAGCACTGTTGCATATATGCCTCAAGATCTTGTGGCCGAATGCCTGCTGCAATGTCTCGGCGGCTGCGCTGAAAAGTGCGTGCTGATGCTTTGAGAAATCGTCGAACAGCGGGCTGTCGCTGCCTGCAAAGTGCGAGAATATTGAACGAGGTGTGAGTGCGTCCTGCTGTTTCAGAACCTCTACAAGTGCAGGAATCTCACCGGGCTGGAATCCAAGACGGTGCATTCCTGTGTCTACCTTTATGTGAACGGGGTAGTCGGTTACTCCTTCGCGGCGTGCTGCCTCAATGAGCATTCTGAGCATACCAAAACTGTAGACTTCGGGCTCGAGCCTGTTGTCGAACAGTGTGCCGAATGAACTTGGCTCTGGGTTCATCACAATTATGCCTGTTGTGATACCCTCTTTGCGCAGTTCGGCGCCCTCGTCGGCAACGGCAACAGCAAGGTAATCTACGTTGCACTCCTGCAGGGTGCGTCCCACCTCCAGTGCTCCCGCCCCATAGGCGCTTGCCTTTACCATGCATACGGTCTTTGTCCCGGCTGCAAGGCTGTTGCGGTAGTAGTTGAGGTTGTCGCGCAGGGCGTTTAGGTTTACCTCCAGAATTGTCTGGTGCACCTTTTTCTCAAGTACCTCGGTCACGTCCTCAAAATGGAACGAGCGTGAACCCTTTACAAGCACGCATTCGTTCTGCAGTCTCTTGATGATTGGCGATGCAAGCAACTCCCTAGTATCGGCAAAGAAGTGGCACTCCATTCTTGTGGCGCGGAACTGCTCGGCCTGTGACGATATGTCGCTGCCAATGCCTATGAACCTCTCTATACGGTGCTCTTTCAGGCACTCTATTACATTGCGGTAAAGTGTCTGCGCCTGTTCGCCGGTCTGCTTAATGTCGGCAAGTATCAGTGTGCGTCCAAGTCCTTTCACAGTCCTGCAACGGCGCTCCATGAAGTCGAGTGCAATATCGAGCGATGCTGTGTCGGCATTATAACTGTCGTTGATAATCATGCAGCCTCGCTTGCCTTCCTTCACTTCAAGACGCATGGCGATTGGCTCCAGTTGTGCCATGCGCTCGGCGATTGTAGCAGGAGGGACCATTAGGTACAGTGCTGCTGCAAGGCAGTTTATGGAGTCCTCCACCGATGCGTTGTCTACGAATGGTATGCGATAACTGCTCTCTATTGCAAGGTAGCGGTACTTGATTACGGTGCCCTCATCCTCCTGTGTTACCGATTCAATGTAGAGGGGACGCTCGCTGTCGCTCCTTGACCAGGCAATCTCGCGCGATGGGAGCGCTGATTCCTCAATGCACTCCGACAGGATGTGGTCATCGGCATTGTATATGATGATGTCGCAATTGCTGAGCAACTGCAGTTTCTCGGCGCACTTCTGCTGCAGGGATGTGAAGTTCTCCTGGTGTGCGCCGCTTATGTTTGTTATTATGCCTATGGTGGGCTTTATTATTTGCTGCAGCCTACCCATCTCGCCACATTGCGAAATGCCAGCCTCAAAGATGCCAAGCGTGCTTGCCTCGCTCAGCATCCACGCCGAGAGCGGAACACCTATCTGCGAGTTGTAGCTGCGCGGTGAGCGGGTCACGTTGTAGTTGCCGGCAGTGAGATGGTAGAGCCACTCCTTTACGATGGTCTTGCCGTCGCTGCCGGTAATGCCCACAACTGGGATGTCAAACTGTGAACGGTGGTGTGCCGCTATGGTCTGCAATGCAGCAAGGGTGTCGCCGGTGATGATGAAATTGGCGTCGGTAATGTCGCTGAATGCCGTAATGTCGCTGACGACAAAGTTCTTGACGCCCTTGCTGTATAGCGCCTTGACAAAGTTGTGCCCGTCGCCATGCTTTGTCCTGATGGCAAAGAACAGCGTCTCCTCGGGGAAGGTTAGCGAACGGCTGTCGGTGAGCAGTCGTGTCACCTTACCGTCGGGGGTGGCAAGCATTGCATCGGCTTTTAATATCTCCTTTATCTGTCCAACAGTGTATTGCATTGTCTCTTCTCGTTTTCAAAATCAATGTATGGGTGCTCTTTCTCTATCACCTCTATCTTTTGCAGCAGTTGTGCAATGAATTGCCTGTATGCTGGGGCGCTTGGGTCAAATGGACGGTGCGCAAGTCCTCGTACAATCTCTGCCGTCCTTGTGTTCAGGTGCCTTGTTGCCTCGCTGAAGTAGCACTTGTCAAAGGCCTCCCAAATGTATTCTATGGCTTTTGCCGATGGATGCAGCATGTCGTCGGCGTAGAAACGGTAGTCGCGCAACTCGTCCATCATAATCTCATACGATGGGAAGTAGACGGTATTCTCCGGCAATGTCTCTGCAATCCTGTCAATGGCAAGCAGCAGCGTGGCCTTGCTCTTCTGGTTGTCGTGCGCTCCATCGCGCAGATGGCGTATCGGGCTTACTGTGAAGATGAATTTCACGTTCCTGTTGATGGCAATGATTCGCTGTATCACAGCCTGCAGCCTGCCGGTAATCTCCTCAATGCCCAGCAGCGAGCGGGTGAAACAGTGCCCCGGCAGTTTGTGGCAGTTCCCTGCCACCGAGTTGTCGCTATTGCGTGTATAGGCGTATGCCGTACCCAATGTTATGATTATCACATTGCATCCGGCAATGGAGTTGTGCGCCTTTGACAGTCTCTCGTTGATGCCGTTGATGAGGCCCTCCTTGCTGCTGTGTGAGAAATCGCTGTGGTGCAGGATGCTGTGCCACTTGCCGCCATGCTCAAACAACTCGGGCGAGGCATCGTCGAACGGCGTGCCGTCGACAATCCTTGAGAGTACTGTCGCTATTGAGAGCGGGTTGTACTGCACACCAAAGGGGTTCATGTCAACGTTGAACTTGTTGGCGAGCAATGCTGTGCCAATGTTGCCGGCAAAGCAGGAACCTATGAGCATCATTCTGCTTTTGTGCGATATGTCCAATGTGCCGCAAGGCAGTTCAACGGGAGTGGTTAAAATCATTGTAATGGGTAATTTGTATGCAAAAATAATCAATTCAATAAGATTTGTAGTATCTTTGCAACAAATTTGTATTTTTACTGCTATATTTACAGCGAGACATTTTTTGCACTCTGTTTTTTGTAGTGGAATATTGAAGATAGAAATGGAAAAAGAGACAAAATATCCTTTGCTGGAGACCATCAATACTCCTGCCGATTTGCGCAAACTGCCCGAAAGCAAACTGGAGCAGGTATGCAGTGAGTTGCGTGGCTTCATCATTGATTCGTTGGCAAACAATCCCGGACACTTTGCATCGAGCCTCGGTTCGGTGGAACTGACGGTGGCCCTGCACTACGTGTTCTCTACTCCCGACGACAAACTTGTTTGGGATGTGGGTCACCAGGCCTATGGACACAAGATTCTTACCGGCCGTCGCGAGCGTTTTCACACTAACCGTAAATTGAACGGCATAAAGCCTTTCCCGTCGCCCGAGGAGAGCGAGTATGACGCTTTTGTGGCAGGCCACGCGTCTAATTCCATTTCGGCGGCATTGGGTCTTGCAGTCTCATCGGCAATGAACGGCAGCAAAGAGCAGGTGGTGGCAATCATCGGCGATGGCTCGATGAGTGGCGGCCTGGCATACGAGGGACTGAACAACCTTGCCAGCACAAAGAGCAATCTGCTGATAATCCTCAACGACAACAACATGTCTATCGACAAGAGTGTGGGCGGAATGAGCCAGGTGCTCATCTCCATGCACTCGTCAAAGACATACAACAAAATACGCTACGGCATTGCAAAGGCTTTGAGAAAAATCGGTATTCTCAATGAGCAGCGTGCAAATGCCCTCATCCGTTTCAACAACGGTCTCAAGGCAATGCTGTTCCGCCAGAACAACTTCTTCGAGGGTATGAGTGCCCGCTATTTTGGCCCCATCAACGGCCATAATGTCCTTGAACTTGTGCGTATGCTCAAGAGTATCAAGGATATGCAAGGTCCCAAGATGCTCCACATCCACACCGTAAAGGGTAAGGGTTGGGAGCCTGCCGAAAAGAACGCTACCGTATGGCATCAGCCCGGCATTTTTGATATTGAGACCGGTGAGCGCATTGTAACCGAGGGTGGCTCTCCACGTTTCCAGGATGTATTTGGCGAGACGCTTGTGGAACTTGCAAAGGATAACGAGAAGATTGTGGGAATCACTCCCGCCATGCCAACAGGTTGCTCTATGAACAAACTGATGGAGCAGTTCCCCAACCGTTTCTTTGATGTGGGTATTGCCGAGGGACATGCTGTTACCTTCTCGGCCGGTCTGGCAAAAGGTGGTCTCATGCCGTTCTGCAACATCTACTCATCGTTTATGCAGCGAGGCTATGACAACCTCATCCACGATGCTGCATTGCAGCGCCTGAATATGGTGTTCTGCCTTGACAGAGCGGGTATTGTGGGCGAGGACGGTCCTACACATCATGGTGCATTTGACCTTGCATACCTGCGTCCGGTGCCAAACATAACAATATCATCACCCTATGACGAGTGCGAACTGCGCCGTCTGATGTACACAGCCGTGCAGCCCGATATGGGAACGTTTGTCATCCGTTATCCGCGTGGCAAGGGCTGCCTTGTCGATTGGCGCTGCCCGTTGGAGACTGTCAAAGTGGGCACAGGCCGCAAACTTGTTGCAGGCACAGACGTGGCATTCCTTACAATAGGCCCCATTGGAAAACAGATGGAGCAGGTGGTGAAGGCTGCTGCCGACAATGGAGTGAGCGTAGCCCACTATGATATGCGATTCCTGAAACCTATTGACGAGGATATCCTGCACGAGGTAGGCGAGAACTTCAAATATATCGTAACACTTGAGGATGGAACCGTAAAGGG
>JAZLBZ010000056.1:0-41124 GCA_045613945.1 Bacteroidaceae bacterium | reverse complement strand
AATGGCAGATTTGAAAGCTCTTGCAGAAGAATTGGTTAACCTTACAGTAAAAGACGTTAACGAACTTGCAACAATCCTTAAAGAAGAATATGGTATCGAACCCGCTGCTGCAGCTGTTGCTGTTGCTGCTCCTGCTGCCGGCGGCGCTGCTGCTGAGGAGGAGAAGACAGCGTTCGACGTTGTTTTGAAGAGCGCAGGTGCTCAGAAACTCGCAGTTGTAAAGGCTGTTAAGGAGGCTTGTGGTCTTGGTTTGAAGGAGGCTAAGGACCTTGTAGACGCTGCTCCTAGCGTACTTAAGGAGGGTCTTCCTAAGGCAGAGGCTGAGTCTTTGAAGAAGACTATCGAGGAGTCTGGTGCTGAGGTTGAGATTAAGTAAGCCCACCCAAACCCTGCACAAGGGTACAATGGTTAAGAACCCGATAAAAGGGTTCTTAACCTTTTGTGCGTAAAAAGAAAAGTAAGTTATAAAACATTTACCACGATGTCGTTAAAAACTGATAATCAAAGAATTAACTTTGCTTCTATAAAAGATCCAATGCCTTGTCCGGACTTTTTGGAAGTACAATTGAAATCGTTCGAGGATTTCCTCCAACTTGATACTCCTCCCGAAAAACGTGTGAACGATGGCCTTTACAAGGTCTTCGCGGAGAACTTCCCTATCACCGATACGAGGAATAATTTCGTTTTGGAGTTCTTGGACTATTATATTGACCCCCCCCGTTACTCTATAGCCGAGTGCTTGGAGCGCGGTTTGACCTATAGTGTTCCACTCAAGGCAAAGTTGAAACTTTACTGTACCGATCCCGACCACGAGGATTTCGATACCGTCATCCAGGATGTGTTCTTGGGACCCATCCCCTACATGACAAAGCAGGGTACTTTCATTATCAATGGTGCTGAGCGCGTTGTGGTATCACAGTTGCACCGTTCACCGGGTGTGTTCTTCGGACAGAGCGTACACGCAAACGGTACACCTTTGTATTCAGCACGTATCATCCCATTCAAGGGCTCTTGGATTGAGTTCGCTACTGACATCAACAATGTCATGTATGCCTACATCGATCGTAAGAAGAAGTTGCCTGTAACTACTCTTTTGCGCGCTATCGGTTTCGAGAGCGATAAGGATATCCTTGAGATATTCGACCTTGCCGAGGAGTACAAGGAAACCAAGACAAGCATGAAGAAGGTGCTTGGCCGCAAGATGGCCGGTCACGTTGTGAAGACACGTCAGGAGGATTATGTTGATGCCGATACCGGTGAGGTGGTATCAATCGAGCGCAGCGAGGTTGTTGTTGAGCGCGAGTCTATACTCGACCAGGAACTCGTTGACCGCATCCTTGACAGTGGTGTTGACACAATTCTCCTTCACAAGGAAAATGACGATCCCAACGCTGTTGACTATTCATTGATTTTCAACACGCTTGACAAAGATACAAGCAACTCGGAGAAAGAGGCTGTAAACTGCATCTTCCGCCTGTTGCGCAACGCGGAGCCTGCCGATGATGCAAGTGCACGCGAAGTAATCAACAACCTCTTCTTCTCGGAGAAGCGCTACGACTTGGGCGATGTCGGCCGTTACCGCATCAACCGCAAGCTCGGTCTCTCTACCGACATGGATGTAAGGGTGTTGACAAAAGAGGATATCATTGAGATTATCAAGTACCTCATTGGCTTGGTTAACTCAATGGCTACAGTCGATGATATCGACCACTTGAGCAACCGTCGTGTACGTACAGTCGGCGAGCAGCTCTCTAACCAGTTCGCTATCGGTCTTGCACGTATGGCACGCACCATCCGTGAGAGAATGAACGTGCGTGACAACGAGGTGTTCACTCCAACTGACCTCATCAACGCAAAGACTGTTTCGGCTGTTATCAACACATTCTTCGGTACCAACGCGCTGTCACAGTTCATGGACCAGACCAACCCGCTTGCCGAGATTACTCACAAGCGTCGTCTCTCGGCTCTGGGTCCTGGTGGTCTTTCCCGCGACCGTGCAGGTTTCGAGGTGCGTGACGTTCACTACACACATTATGGCCGTCTCTGTCCTATCGAGACTCCTGAGGGTCCGAACATCGGTCTTATTTCATCACTCTGTATCTATGCAAAGATTAACGAGCTTGGCTTTATTGTTACTCCTTACCGTTCAGTTGCGAACAGCAAGGTAGATATCGACAACAAGAACGTTGTATATTATACAGCAGAAGAGGAGGAGGGCAAGATTATTGCTCAGGGTAATGCTCCGCTCGACGAGAATGGTAACTTCATCCTCAAGAAGGTAAAGACACGCCAGGATGCCGACTATCCTGTTGTTGAGCCAGGCCGCGTTGAGTTGATGGACGTTTCTCCACAGCAGATTGCCTCTATCGCTGCATCACTCATTCCATTCCTTGAGCACGACGATGCTAACCGTGCGCTGATGGGATCTAACATGATGCGCCAGGCAGTTCCTCTCTTGACAACCGAGGCTCCTATCGTGGGTACAGGTTTCGAGAAACAACTTGTTGAGGACTCACGTACTCAGATTGTTGCCGAGGGCGACGGTGTCATTGAGTTCGTTGATGCTTCAAAGATTATTATCAAGTACGACCGTACCGAGGAGGAGGAGTTCGTAAGTTTCGAGCCTGCTTCTAAGGAGTACATCATTCCAAAGTTCCGTCGTACAAACCAGAATATGACAATTGACCTTCGTCCAATCTGCGACAAGGGTCAGAGAGTAAAGGCAGGTGATATCCTCACCGAGGGTTACTCTACACAGGCCGGTGAACTTGCTCTTGGTAAGAACCTCCTTGTTGCCTACATGCCTTGGAAGGGTTACAACTATGAGGATGCTATCGTGCTTAATGAGAAGGTGGTACGCGAGGATGTGCTCACATCAGTACACGTTGACGAACTCTCTTTGGAGGTTCGTGAGACAAAGCGTGGTATGGAGGAGTTCACCGATGATATTCCAAACGTGAGCGAGGATGCTACAAAGGACCTCGACAAGAACGGTATCATCCGCGTGGGTGCCTATGTTAAGCCCGGCGATATCATTATTGGTAAGATTACACCTAAGGGTGAGTCTGACCCGACACCTGAGGAGAAGTTGCTCCGTGCAATCTTCGGCGACAAGGCCGGTGACGTGAAGGATGCTTCACTCAAGGCTTCTCCATCACTCCAGGGTGTTGTTATTGGCCGTCGTCTCTTCCAGCGTGCCGAGAAGACACGTTCTGCGAAGTTGGCCGACAAGGCTAAACTGCCAAAGATTGATGACGAGTTCCAGAAGAAGGTTGACGCCCTCAAGGAGATTCTCATTGAAAAACTCCTTAAACTGGTTAACGGCCGCGTTTCACAGGGTGTCAAGGACTTCATGGGTACTGAACTCATTGCAAAGGGTGCTAAGTTCACACGTCCCGAGCTCGAGGCTCTCGACTACACTGCTGTACAACTCAGCAAGTGGACTGCCGACGCTCACACCAATGACCTCATCCGTTCACTCATCATCAACTTCATACATAAGTATAAGGAACTTGATGCCGAGGTTAAGCGCGAGAAGTTCGCTCTCACAATCGGTGACGAGCTTCCTTCGGGTACAATGAAGATGGCAAAGGTATACATTGCCAAGAAACGTAAGATTGGTGTCGGTGACAAGATGGCGGGTCGTCACGGTAACAAGGGTATCGTGTCACGCGTCGTACGTCAGGAGGATATGCCATTCCTTGAGGACGGTACTCCCGTAGATATCATTCTGAACCCTCTGGGTGTGCCTTCACGTATGAACATTGGTCAGATTTTCGAGACCGTACTTGGCCGTGCAGGTAAGGAACTCGGCGTTAAGTTCGCTACTCCTATCTTCGACGGTGCTAAGCTCGAGGACCTCTGCACATGGACAGACAAGGCAGGTATTCCACGCTATGGTAAGACATACCTCTACGATGGTGGTACAGGTGACCGTTTCGACCAGCCTGCAACAGTGGGTGTCAGCTACATGCTCAAACTCGGTCACATGGTTGAGGACAAGATGCACGCACGTTCAATCGGTCCATACTCACTCATCACCCAGCAGCCACTTGGTGGTAAGGCACAGTTCGGTGGTCAGCGTTTCGGAGAGATGGAGGTTTGGGCGCTCGAGGCATTCGGTGCTGCACACATCCTTCAGGAGATTCTGACAATCAAGTCGGACGATGTTGTAGGCCGCTCAAAGGCATACGAGGCTATCGTCAAGGGCGACCCAATGCCAACACCGGGTCTTCCCGAGTCACTCAATGTGCTTTTGCATGAGTTGCGTGGTCTTGGCTTGAGTATTTCGTTTGAATAAATAATTCCTTCACGTTTGTCAATATAAAACTATGGCTTTTAGAAAAGAAACAAAGACAAAGACTAATTTTTCGAAGATTACCATCGGTCTTGCTTCACCGCAGGAGATACTTGGTAACTCTTGTGGAGAGGTGTTGAAACCGGAGACAATCAACTACCGTACCTATAAGCCCGAGCGTGACGGTTTGTTCTGCGAGCGCATCTTCGGTCCGGTAAAGGACTATGAGTGCCACTGCGGTAAGTACAAGCGCATCCGCTATAAAGGTATTGTCTGCGACCGTTGCGGTGTAATGGTTACAGAAAAGAAGGTACGTCGTGAGCGCATGGGACACATCCAACTTGTTGTTCCTGTAGCGCACATCTGGTACTTCCGTTCATTGCCAAACAAGATTGGTTACCTGCTCGGCCTCCCCACAAAGAGCCTCGATGCAGTAATCTACTACGAGAAATATATCGTTATCCAGCCGGGTGTAATGGCCCGCAAGGACGACGAGTCACGTCAGGATTTGCCTGGCAAGGACAATGTACTCAATGGTGTTGACTCTTATCAACTGCTCACCGAGGACGAGTACATCACAATCATGGATAACCTGCCACAGGGCAACGAGTACCTCGACGACAGTGACCCCAACAAGTTCATTGCCAAGATGGGTGCCGAGGCTATCCAGGACCTCCTTGCACGTATCGACTTGGATTCGCTCTCTTACGAGTTGCGTAACCGTGCCAACACCGATATGTCACAGCAGCGCAAGAACGAGGCTTTGAAGCGCCTTCAGGTAGTGGAGTCTTTCCGTTCTTCAATGGCTGCCTCAAACGGCAACAACCGCCCCGAGTGGATGATTATGACAGTTATCCCTGTCACACCTCCCGAGTTGCGCCCATTGGTGCCACTGGATGGCGGCCGTTTTGCAACATCCGACCTCAACGACCTCTATCGTCGTGTAATCATACGTAACAACCGTCTTAAGAAACTTATCGAGATTAAGGCCCCCGAGGTTATCTTGCGTAACGAGAAGCGTATGCTTCAGGAGGCTGTCGATTCACTCTTCGACAACTCACGTAAGGCAAGCGCCCTCAAGTCAGATGCCAACCGTCCTCTTAAGTCTCTCTCAGACAGCCTGAAGGGTAAGCAGGGACGTTTCCGTCAGAACCTTCTCGGTAAGCGTGTTGACTACTCTGCACGTTCGGTAATTGTCGTTGGTCCTGAGTTGAAGATGGGCGAGTGCGGTTTGCCAAAGCTTATGGCTGCCGAACTCTACAAGCCATTCATCATCCGCAAGCTCATTGAGCGCGGCATTGTAAAGACTGTAAAGTCTGCAAAGAAGATTGTTGACCGTCGCGAGCCAATCATCTGGGATATCCTTGAGCACGTAATGAAGGGCCACCCTGTGTTGCTTAACCGTGCGCCTACACTTCACCGTCTCGGTATCCAGGCGTTCCAGCCAAAGATGATTGAGGGTAAGGCAATCCAGTTGCACCCACTTGCTTGTACAGCGTTCAACGCCGACTTTGACGGTGACCAGATGGCTGTTCACCTCCCACTCAGCAATGAGGCTATTCTTGAGGCTCAGATGCTTATGCTCCAGTCTCATAACATATTGAACCCATCAAACGGTGCGCCTATCACTGTGCCTTCACAGGATATGGTACTCGGTTTGTACTACATCACCAAACTGCGCGATGGCGCTAAGGGTACCGGCATGACATTCTACGGTCCCGAGGAGGCTCTTATCGCCTACAACCAGGGTCGTGTTGCAATTCACGCTCCGGTGAAGGTGATGGTTGAGGACCTTGATGAGAATGGCGACTATATCCAGGTATTGCGTGAGACATCTGTTGGACGAATCATCGTAAACCAGATTGTGCCACGTGAGATGGGCTACATCAACCAGATTATCTCAAAGAAGTCACTGCGCGACATCATTACAGAGGTTATCAAGCGCGTGGGTGTGGCACGTTCTGCCGACTTCCTTGACGGTATCAAGAACCTCGGTTATCAGATGGCCTTCCAGGGTGGTCTGTCGTTCAACCTTGACGATGTCATCATTCCAAAGGAGAAAGAGGAACTCGTACGCAAGGGTAATGAGAAGGTTGAGGAGATTCTCGCAGAGTATAACCTCGGTCTTATCACTGACAAGGAGCGTTATAACAAGGTTGTCGATGAGTGGACACACGTTAACGCCGACTTGGCAAACGTATTGATGAAGACTATCTCTACCGATGACCAGGGCTTCAACTCAGTATACATGATGCTCGACTCTGGTGCTCGTGGTTCTAAGGACCAGATCCGTCAGCTCTCTGGTATGCGTGGTCTTATGGCCAAGCCACAGAAGGCCGGTTCAGAGGGTGCACAGATTATCGAGAACCCAATTCTTTCTAACTTTAAGGAGGGTCTTTCGGTACTTGAGTACTTTATCTCTTCTCACGGTGCTCGTAAGGGTCTTGCCGATACCGCTTTGAAGACAGCCGATGCCGGTTACCTTACACGTCGTCTTGTTGACGTATCGCACGACGTTATCATCAACGAGGAGGATTGCGGTACATTGCGTGGTCTTGTATGCACAGCACTCAAGAATGGTGACGAGACAGTTGCTACTCTTGGCGAGCGCATCATGGGTCGTGTATCAGTTCACGATGTTGTTCACCCAACAACAGGCAAGATTATCGTTCACTCAGGCGACCTCATTACAGAGGCTATTGCCGATGAGATTGAGAACTCACCAATCGAGAGCGTTGAGATTCGTTCTGTGCTCACCTGTGAGTCTAAGCACGGTGTCTGCGCCAAGTGTTATGGCCGTAACCTTGCAACAAGCCGCATGGTTGAGAAGGGTGAGGCTGTCGGTGTCATCGCTGCACAGTCAATTGGTGAGCCTGGTACACAGCTTACACTCCGTACCTTCCACGCCGGTGGTACCGCTGCCAACATTGCAGCCGATGCTACTATCCGTGCAAAGCACGCTTCACGTCTCAAGTTCGAGGAGTTGCGTACAGTTGACACAATTGAGCCCGACGGTACACCTGTCAAGATTGTTGTCAGCCGCTTGAGCGAGGTTCGCTTCATTGACATCAACACTGGCATTGTATTGTCAGCACACAATATACCTTACGGTTCTAAACTCTATGCAGGCGAGGACGAAATCGTTGAGAAGGGTAAGGTAATCGCTTCTTGGGACCCATTCAACGCCGTTATCGTAACCGAGGTTGCCGGTAAGGTTGAGTTTGAGTCTGTAATCGAGAACATTACATATAAGGTAGATGTCGATGAGAGTACAGGTCTTCACGAGATTGTCATCATCGAGTCTAAGGACAAGAACAAGATACCAACAATCCACATCAACGACGAGAATGGCACATCACTCCACAACTACAACCTCCCAGTGGGTGGCCACGTAGTAGTTGAGGACGGCGATGTTCTCAAGGCAGGTGATGTAATTGTTAAGATTCCACGTGTATTCGGTAGCGCAGGTGATATCACCGGTGGTCTCCCACGTGTAACCGAGCTCTTCGAGGCACGTAACCCATCTAACCCTGCAGTCGTTTCTGAAATCGACGGTGAGGTAACAATGGGTAAGGTTAAGCGTGGTAACCGCGAAATCGTTGTGACATCAAAGGTTGGCGATGTGAAGAAGTACCTTGTTGCCCTCTCTAAGCAGATTCTTGTTCAGGACGGTGACTATGTACGTGCCGGAACACCACTCTCAGACGGTGCCGTTACTCCATCAGATATCCTTGCTATCAAGGGACCTACCGCAGTTCAGGAGTACATCGTTAACGAGGCACAGGACGTATACCGTTCACAGGGTGTGAAGATTAACGACAAGCACTTTGAGATTATCGTGCGTCAGATGATGCGTAAGGTACAGATTGACGAGCCGGGCGATACACGCTTCCTCGAACTTCAGATTGTTGACAAACTCCAGTTCCAGGAGGAGAACGACCGCATCTGGGGCAAGAAGGTTGTTGTTGACGCAGGTGATTCAGAGAACCTGAAGGCCGGTCAGATTATCACAGCCCGCAAGCTCCGCGACGAGAACAGTGTTCTCAAGCGCCGCGACCTCAAGCCAGTTGTTGCACGCGATGCAAAGCCCGCGACATCTACTCAGATTCTCCAGGGTATCACACGTGCCGCACTGCAGACACAGAGTTTCATGTCGGCTGCATCGTTCCAGGAGACAACAAAGGTGCTCAACGAGGCTGCTATCAACATGAAGAGCGACAACCTCCTCGGTATGAAGGAGAACGTGATTTGTGGTCACCTCATCCCTGCCGGTACAGGTCAGCGTGAGTTCAACAAGATTGTAGTCTTGTCAAAGGAGGATTACGAGCGTGCTCAGGCAAACAAGAGAACAGTGCTCGATTTCTCTGACGATGAAGAGTAACAATAGATAAACTATAGAAAGAGCCGATGGAATCCCATCGGCTCTTTTGTTTTTCTTCTTTTTGCAAATTATCTAAGGAGGAGTAATATTATAGACTTGAAGTAAATTCAAGTGAACGATTAGGGTTAAAAGTAACCGTATAATACAATAACTATTGAAAGCGAGGCCCGCACTGAAATCCTAATGAAACCTCATTCAACCATGCATCAATACATAAACTAACGGTATCGTGTCTTTGCACGATACCGTTAGTTTAGACTGTTTTTTTCAAGAGTCAATACCCGTTCTCATCCTCAGCTGCCATTGGCAACTGCTCGTCATTGTTCCCTATTTCATATTTAGGTGTAGCAAAGTTCTTTCTTGCCTGTCGGCGAAGTTCAATGAACTCATCGGCGTCCTCCTTTGAGAAAACCTCGCGTATCTCCTCGTCGGAATAGAGCAATGCCGCAGCCGCACCAGTCACCATGTCTACTCCAATATCTACTTTTGAAGCCTCATTGTTGCTTTTATTTGACTTGGTCATACTATTTTGTTTTTCTGCTTTTTATAAAGATTCTACTTCTTCTGCAAATGTAATAAATTTCAAATATGAAAGTATGCTATATTACAAATTTAACTTTTGAAAAGTTAAGTTAATTATGCTGCCAGAAGCAAAGAAAGGCAATCTCTTGTTAATGATATAAAGAATGACTATATTCGCGAAAGCATTATTTGTGAAAACAAAGGGCATAAAAAGACAAGTACTTCTCGCGGATAATGTAAATAATATTTTTGAAAGAAATTTAAACAGTTTCTAAAACTCAATAAAATAACGTTATGTACGACTTGGCAATTATTGGTGGTGGCCCTGCGGGCTATGTGGCTGCTGAGAAGGCGGGCGCAGCGGGGCTTGGTGTTGTTCTGTTCGAGAAACGCGAACTTGGTGGCGTGTGCCTCAACGAGGGGTGTGTCCCCACAAAGACACTGCTCTACAGTGCAAAGATGTATGACCACGCGACGGGTGGCAAGAAGTATGGCATTACTGCGGGCGAGGTCGCTTATGAGTACAAGAAGATTGTGGACCGTAAGACAAAGGTGGTGCGCAAGTTGGTTGCCGGCATAAAGATGAAGATGGAGGCTGCCGGTGTCACCGTTGTGCGTGGCGAGGCGGTGATTGAGCGTGGCGATGCACAGGGTGTTGCAATCGTTTGCGACAGCCAGGTGTACGAGGCAAGGAATCTGTTTATATGCACCGGTAGCGAGGCCTTTGTACCGCCTATCCCAGGCATTGAGGACAACGCCGCAGTGCTCACCAATCGCGAGATGCTTGCGCTCACCGAGGCGCCTGAAAGCCTTGTGGTAATTGGTGGTGGTGTTATTGGAATGGAGTTCGCTAGTTTCTGCAACTCACTCGGCATTCCGGTGACTGTTATTGAGATGATGCCCGAGATTCTTGGTGGCATGGACAAGGAGGTTGCTGAGATGCTGCGCGGCATATATGCCAAGCGTGGCGTTAAGTTCTGCCTGCAGTGCAAGGTTACACGCGTCGAGGGCAATATAGTTCATTACACCAATGCCGAGGGCTGCGAGCAGCAGTGCGAGGGCGACAAGATACTCCTGAGCATTGGTCGCAAGCCTCTGCTCAAGGACTATGGACTTGAGAATGTTGCAGTGGAAGTAGAACGCGGCATAAAGGTCAACGCGCAGATGCAGACATCGCTTCCCAATGTCTACGCAGCAGGTGATGTGACAGGCTTTTCTATGCTGGCGCACACAGCAAGCCGCGAGGCCGAGGTGGCGGTAAACCACATTCTTGGCATCCGGGACTGCATGGAGTATAATGCAATTCCCGGTGTGGTATATACAAACCCCGAGGTTGCCTGCGTTGGTCTCACCGAGGAGCAGGCCGCAGCAGCGGGCATCGGATACAGCCTGCACAAGTTGCCAATGACATACTCAGGCCGTTTTGTTGCCGAGAACGAGGGGCAGACAGGCCTTTGCAAGGTGCTGGTGTCTGCAGATGGCAAGGTGCTTGGCGTGCATATGCTTGGCAACTCATCGAGCGAGTTTATCTGTGCTGCCTGCATGGCAATCACAAACGGGCTCACTGTTGAGCAGTTGCAGCGCACGGTGTTTCCGCATCCCACAGTTAGCGAAATACTCAAAGAGGCTCTCATGTAATGAAAAAACAGTTTTTTTTGAGGAACTAATGTGCAAAATTTTAGGATAGTTCAATAAAAAGCGGTTATTTTGCCTAATAAATAGTTAATAGCGATGAATGATATAAAAGTTAAGCCAGCCAACGGTAAATTGGGTGTGATGTGTGTGGGTCTTGGTGCTGTTACCACTACCGCCATCACAGGTGTACTCATGTCGCGTAAGGGACTCTCAAGGCCTGTGGGTTCATTTGCCTGCGAGGGTATTATGCGTGTTGGCAAGGGCAAGGACAAGTGTTACAAGGAGGTTAAGGACCTTGTGCCTGTTGCCGACCTCAACGATATGGTTTTTGGTGCGTGGGATTTGTATGAGGACGATGCCTATGACGCTGCGGTGAAGGCTGCAGTGCTCAAGCCACAGGATGTTGAGCCTGTGAAGGACGAACTCAAGGCTATAAAGCCCTACAAAGCGCTCTTCGACAAGAACTATGCAAGTAACATTGACGGTCCCAATGTAAAGGTGGGCGCAACCCGCTGGGACTTGACAGAGCAGTTGCGCGAGGATATACGCAATTTCAAGGCTGCAAACGGATGCGACCGCGTTGTTGTTATCTGGATTGCCAGCACAGAGAAGTTTATTCCACGCAATGACGAGGTTCACGGCAGTGTGAAGGCTTTTGAAACAGCCATGAAGGCCAATGATGTTGCCAACGTAGCTCCAAGTATGTGTTATGCCTATGCCGCCATGCGTGAGGGCTGCCCATTTGTCATGGGTGCTCCAAACCTCTGCCTTGATATCCCTGCAATGTGGGAACTTGCCGAGGAGACCGGGATGCCCATTGCCGGCAAGGACTTCAAGAGCGGGCAGACGATGATGAAGACAGTGCTTGCCCCTGCGTTCTTCACACGCCAGTTGGGTGTCACAGGCTGGTTCTCCACCAACATTCTTGGTAACCGCGACGGCATGGTGCTCGATAACCCCGAGAACTTCGAGACAAAGCGCCGCAGCAAGACATCGGCGCTTGAGAATATCCTAGACAGCGATGTATACCCCGATCTTTATTCTGACATGTACCACAAGGTGCGTATCAACTACTATCCTCCACGTGGTGATGAGAAGGAGAGTTGGGACAACATAGACATCTTTGGCTGGATGGGCTATCCAATGACAATAAAGGTGAACTTCCTTTGTCGCGACTCTATCCTTGCGGCTCCATTGGTGCTCGACCTCATACTCTTCAGCGACCTTGCACTGCGTGCCGGCGAGAAGGGTATTCAGGAGTTCATGTCCTTCTATAGCAAGGCGCCAATGCACAAGGATGGCGAAAAGCCTGTACACGACCTCTTCAAGCAGTTTGCAATGCTCAAGAACAAGATTCGTGAGTTTGCTGGCTACGAGGCCGACCAGGAACTTGACTGATTCTGTGGGTATTTTGATGATAAAAGCATGCAACTTGCAAAAAGTTGCATGCTTTTTTATTTTTATTATAAAAAGTTGCATATTATGATAACTATATTCATTAAACATGTGTATATTTGCACCCTGTAGGTAATAAATATACATTTTATGAAAGTAAAGAATTCACGTCTCGATGCCATACGCCTTATACTCTCCACGCAAGAGATTGGCTCACAGGAGGAACTGCTTAGCGTGCTTGCACAGGAGGGCTTTAAACTGACACAGGCTACTTTGTCACGTGACCTCCATCAGTTGCGTGTAGTGAAGACCGTCGGCCTTCAGGGACGATACAGATATGTGCTCACCCGTCCGCACCAGCATCGCCACGACTCAAAGCAGGAGGATGTGCGCCCGGTGACAACCCAACAGGAGGCAAGTGGTTTCATGTCAATCAAGTTCTCGGGCAACATGGCTGTCATACGCACTAAGCCAAGTTATGCAAGTACATTGGCTTATCATATTGACAACCACGATTTCCCCGAAATTCTTGGAACAATAGCTGGCGATGACACTGTTATGCTCGTTGTTGCCGAGGATGCAACACGCAGCGCAGTGCTCAGGGCATTAAGGAGTATAATACCAAATATATAATAGCAGAGAAAATGGACGAAAAAGTTTACAACGACGGTATTGAAATAATTGTAGCAAACGCTTCGCACGAGGTATATGTCGATGAGATTCTTGAAACCATCACTGCGGCAGCAAAGGTGCGTGGCACTGGTATTGCAAAGCGCACCCATGAGTATGTTGAACAGAAGATGAAGGAGGGCAAGGCAATAATAGCCATTGCCGGTGATGAGTTTGCAGGCTTCTGCTACATTGAGAGTTGGGGCAACAAGCAGTATGTGGCAAACTCAGGACTTATTGTAAAGGACAAGTTTCGCGGTCACGGTCTTGCAAGGCGCATCAAGCAAAAAGCCTTTGAACTCTCGCGCACAATGTGGCCCAATGCAAAGCTCTTTGGACTCACCAGCGGCGGAGCGGTGATGAAAATTAATACAGAACTGGGCTATGTACCGGTGCCATTCTCGGAACTTACCGACGACGAGGCGTTCTGGAAGGGATGCGAGGGCTGCGTGAACCACGATGTTCTCATGCGCACCGAGCGCCGCTACTGCATCTGCACAGCAATGCTCTACGACCCTGCAAAACATAACAAGAAGTAAAATAAGATAAAAACAGACAATATATATGGAGAGGAAAAAAGTAGTTGTTGCATTCAGTGGTGGTCTTGACACATCATTCACAGTGATGTATCTTGCCAAAGAGAAGGGGTACGAGGTATATGCGGCCTGCGCAAACACAGGCGGTTTCAGCCCCGCGCTGCTGAAGCAGAACGAAGAGAATGCCTACAAACTGGGCGCGAAGGAGTATGTGACACTCGATGTTACACAGGAGTACTACGAGAAGAGCTTGCGATATATGATATATGGCAATGTGCTGCGCAACGGCACATACCCAATCTCTGTGTCATCGGAGAGAATCTTCCAGGCACTTGCTATTGCACGCTATGCTAACGAGATTGGTGCCGATGCCATTGCACACGGCTCAACAGGTGCCGGCAACGACCAGATACGCTTTGACATGACATTCCTGGTGTGCGCCCCGGGCGTGGAGATCATAACCCTTACACGCGACATGACCCTTACACGTGAATACGAGGTGAACTACCTTAACGAGCATGGCTTCAAGGCCGATTTTGCAAAACTCAAGTACTCGTATAATGTGGGCCTTTGGGGCACATCAATCTGCGGCGGCGAAATTCTCGATTCAAAGCAGGGATTACCTGACAGTGCATATCTCAAGCAGGTTGAGAAACAGGGCGAGGAGGAACTGCACCTTACATTCGAAAATGGCGAGCTCAAGGCTGTGAACGGTGAGGAGTTCAGCGATCCCATCAAGGCAATACAGAAGGTAGAGGAGATAGGTGCTCCCTACGGTATTGGCCGCGATATGCATGTAGGCGATACAATCATTGGCATCAAGGGACGTGTGGGCTTTGAGGCTGCTGCTCCAATGCTCATCATTGCAGCGCATAAGTTCCTCGAGAAGTACACTCTTAGCAAGTGGCAGCAGTACTGGAAGGACCAGGTTGCCAACTGGTATGGAATGTTCTTGCACGAGAGCCAGTACCTTGAGCCTGTGATGCGCGACATTGAGGCAATGCTCGAGAGTTCGCAGCGCAATGTAACAGGTACTGCAATTCTCAAACTCATGCCAAAGCACTTTGAGACAGTGGGTGTGGACTCTCCAAACGACCTAGTGAAGAACAAACTTGGCGAGTATGGCGAGGTACAGAAGGGTTGGACTGCAGAGGATGCCAAAGGCTTCATTAAGGTGACATCAACACCTTTGCGTGCATACTATGCAAGTCATCCCGACGAAAAGATATAAGAAATGACTAAAAAGCGCATTGGGTAATACCCAAACTTGGCTGCGCTCGTTGTTGAACATTAAAGCAAACTTTATGTTTAACTCGCTTGCACAAGTTTTTTCTGCGTTACGCTTGTCCTGAAAATCCTCATTTACTTCAAGTAAACTTCGGTTTTTAGGTCTTCGCAAGCCTTGCACTGCATCTTTTTATTCATTTCTATAAAACAGGAAGGGTAGAATTTGTTTTTATCCACTTTCCCAAGAAATATTTAAAAGTTGATTATTAAGCAAGTTTAATATATCTTTGTAACCAAGTAAAACAGTATTTGAACAGTTACTTTATTGTATATGATAAAAGTTGGAATTATAGGTGGTGCCGGATATACTGCTGGCGAACTCTTGCGCCTGTTGCTGCTGCACCCCGAAGTTGAGATAAAGTTTGTCCATAGCACCAGCAACGCCGGCAATTATATCACCGACGTACACGGCGGCCTGCTTGGCGAGACAGACCTGGTGTTTACAAACGAGATGCCTTTTGAGGAGATTGACCTGCTCTTCTTCTGTACAGCGCATGGCGATACACGCAAGTTCCTTGACAGCCATGCCATGCCCGACGAACTCAAGATCATTGACCTCTCAATGGACTATCGCATAAAGAGCAATGACCACGATTTTATCTACGGTCTTCCCGAACTCAACCGCCGCAACACATGCAAGAGCCGCTATGTAGCTAATCCGGGCTGCTTTGCAACCTGCATTGAACTTGGCCTGTTGCCATTGGCAAAGGAGCACCTGCTCAAGGGTGATGTGTCGGTGAATGCAATTACAGGCAGCACAGGTGCCGGCGTGAAGCCTTCGGCAACAACCCACTACAGCTGGAGAGACAACAATATAAGCATTTACAAGCCTTTCGAGCATCAGCATGTGCCCGAGATTATGCAGAGCATAAAGCAGTTGCAGCCCGATTTTGACGGCAGCATTGACTTTATTCCTTATCGCGGCTGTTTCCCACGCGGAATTTTTGCGACATTGGTTGTCAAGTGCGACCTTGACATCGAGACCTTGTACAAACTCTATGAGACCTATTACGAGCGCGACTCGTTTACACACATTGTTGAGCGTCCAATTGACCTCAAGCAGGTTGTGAACACCAACAAGTGTCTCATACATCTTGAAAAGCATGGCGACAAGCTGCTCATCACATCAGTAATCGACAATCTTCTCAAGGGCGCAAGCGGCACTGCTGTGCACAATATGAACCTGTTGTTCGGTCTTGCCGAGACTGTAGGCCTACAGTTAAAGCCATCGGCGTTCTAACCGGTAATAAATATCGACTATGAATTTGTACGATGTATATCCGCTTTTCGATGTCAACATTGTAAAGGGCGAAGGTTGCAAGGTGTGGGACGATAAGGGCAACGAGTATCTCGACCTTTATGGCGGTCATGCTGTAATATCTATTGGTCATGCTCATCCCAAGTATGTGGAGATGATAAGCAACCAGGTTGCAACGCTTGGCTTCTATTCAAATTCAGTCATCAATACCCTGCAGCAGCGTGTTGCAGAAAAACTGGGCAGGATTAGCGGTTACGAGGATTACAGCCTGTTTTTTATAAACTCCGGTGCCGAAGCGAATGAGAATGCCCTGAAACTATCTTCGTTCAAGAACGGCAAACGTCGCGTAATAGCCTTTAATAAGGCTTTTCATGGCCGTACATCGCTTGCAGTGGAGGTTACCGACAATCCCAAGATTGTAGCACCAATCAATGCAAATGCTCACACAACATTTGTTGCTTTGGGTGACATTGACACTGTACGTGCCGAGATTGAGAAGGGTGATGTCACTGCTGTCATCATTGAAGGTATCCAGGGTGTCGGCGGTGTGCAGATACCCTCACCAGCATTCCTGCAGCAGTTGCAGCAGTTGTGCAATGAAACGGGTACGACCCTTATCCTTGACGAGATACAGAGCGGCTGCGGGCGCAGCGGAAAATTCTTCGCCCACCAATGGGCAGGCATAAAGCCCGACATTATTACCCAGGCAAAGGGAATCGGCAATGGTTTCCCTGTGGGCGTGGTGCTCATAAGCCCCAAGTTCAAGGCTGTATATGGCGAACTTGGAACTACTTTCGGTGGCAACCACCTTGCCTGTGCTGCTGTTGAGGCGGTGCTCGATGTTATGGAGGCCGATAATCTGCTCGATAATGTGAACAGGATAGGCGAGTGGCTGCTTGGGGAGTTGAAGAAGATTGATGGCATCAAGGAGGTACGTGGCCAGGGTTTGATGATTGGCATTGAGTTTGATGAACCGGTAAAGGATATCCGTCGCAGGCTGCTCTTTGAGGAACGCATCTTCACAGGTGTGAGCGGCACAAACACCATCCGCTTGTTACCACCTTTGACATTGACTATGGAACAGGCAGCGCTCTTTATTGACAAGTTCAGGAAAGTCCTTCAGGGAAACTGAAATGTGTAAACTGAGTTTCGCAAAAAAAACACAGCATTGCTGTGTTTTTTTGATTTCACATGGTTGTGTCTTGGTACTATCAACAACTAGTTTTCACCTTGCTTATAGTTTAAGCCAGTCGGCGGGGTTCAGGAGTGTCTTTTCACTGTATAACTGGAACAGCAGTCGTGGGTTGCCGTCTACGGCATCGACCGTTACATCTCCAATGATGTCGCCGGCCTTAATCTTGTCGCCGCTTTTCACACGTACATTATCTACGTTGCAGTATACCGATATGTATTTGCCATGACGTACAAGCACACAGGTGTAGTCGTTATGGTGGAACACTGTTGAGACAGTGCCCTCGAAGATGGCACGTGCCTTTGCTCCCTTTGTGCCCTTGAAGGTGAGTCCGCCGTTGTTTATCATCACGCTTCCTTTTCCCTCAACTGCATTTCTCTCTCCAAACTTGTCTACAAGCAGGTATGCTCCTGTTATGGGGATTGGCATCTTGCCCTTGTTGGCCTGGAATGTGCCTGACATCTTTGCAGTGCCGGCATCTTCGCTATATTTGGAGGTCTCGCCCTTTGTCTGTTTCTGCTTCTTCTTTCCGTTACCGGCTTGCTGTGCCTTCTGTGCCTTTTTCTCCTTTTCCTTTTCGGCTGCTATGACCTTCTCCACCTCGCGCTTGATGGCATCGTTGAGTTTGTCGAGTTCCTTGCGCTGTTTCTTCAGTTCGGCCTGAACTTTTTTCTTCTCCTTTTCAAGTCCGGCGATGATGCTCTTCTGCTCTTTCTCCAGTTTCTGTATGCGCTCACGCTCGGCCTCCTGTTCCTTGAGAGACTCTTTCTTGGCAGCGCGCACTTTTTCAAGTTCTTCACGCTTCATCTTCAGTTCGGCCTTCTTCTCCTCCAGTTCAACAATCCTCTTCTTCAGGCTGTCGGCAAGTTCCTTGTGTGCATTCATATAACTGTTTGCATAGCGGTAGCGGCGTGCCATCTTATTGAAGTCGTCGGCCGAGAATACAAACATCATCTTGTTCTCGAAATTGTTGTATTTGCGTGCCTTGCGCAATGCCTCGGCATACTCTCCGCGTGAAATCTCCACGCTTTTCTCTTTCTCCGCAATATCCTTGTCAAGGGCCCTAATCTCCTTGTCAATGCCTGCCATCCTGTTGTCAAGCGCCTTGACCTCTTTCTGCAGCACGCTCACAAGCGCCTTGTACTCATCAATCTTTGCTGTTATTATCTTGAGATTGCTGAGTCTGCTGTTTATGTCTTTCTGCGACGAGGTGAGAATGGCCTCCTTCTCCTTTATCTCTTTGCGCAACGTGTTGGCCTTGCTGCGCAGGCTCTCTACGGAGTCACTCTGTGCGTACACGTTCAATAGTGCTGCAAATGAGAAAAAGAGTAGTAGGATGTGGCTGGTTATGCGGTTTTTCATATCTTTTACTTTATTGACTTGATGAAGTCACCTATGCTCTGCTTGCGATAGGAACTGCTTATGCTGCGGCTTGAGAAACTGAATGTCTTGTTGCTTGCCTTACTCAGTTCCATGTCAATCCTGATTGTGGTGGAGCCGCCCTTGAAGTTGATGTCAATGTCGTTGGGGAACTGCAGTCCGCCTCCAATGTTCTCAAAGTCGGAGTAGTCGCACTTTACGTCCTCTCCTGTGCTGCTCTTGCCGCTGAGCGATGTAAGGTCGCCGCTGTTCCTGTCAATGAAGAAACTGTATTTCATGGCACTGTTCTCCTTTGTGTCGAGGCGGTAATGGTTCCCCTGCTCCTGAATGCTCATCTTTTTCAAGCCATAGCAGGCGGGGCGTCCGTCGGGCAAGAAGGCGTAGTTGAGGAAAATGCCCTCGATGACCTTGTAGTTTATTCCGCCCAGGCCTATTGCACCCGCTTCGGAGTATGGAACCTCGGTATAGGTCTTGGAGAGTTTATTGATGAAATGTATTCTGTCGGGGAGGAACTCAATGCAGGCAACCTCAATAAGGCCCAATGGTGTGATGCTCAACTGTACACCCTCTCCTCTCTTTATGCGCAACTTGCCCTTGATACTGATGTTGGTGCCGTTGACGGTCAATCCTAAGTTAGTGCCGGCCGACAGATACTGCAGTGCTGTTGTGTCGGGGCTGACAGCCTTTAGTCCTGCAACAACATAACTCTCGTCAATGACTTCTTCCTCCTGATATTGCTGCTGGACAGCCTTGTTCGATTTGCAGCCTGCCAACATCAATGTAAACGTCAGGGCTATAAGCGCCCATTTGCTAAAATTTCGCTCCATTGTAATATTTACGTTTTCTTATTTTTTTATCCAGAATTTTTGAACTGTCTCCGGCCTCGCGTGCCCTTTTCCAGTATTCAACGGCCTTGTCTATGTCGCCGCATTTTGCAAGGATGTCGCCAATGTGATGCAGTACTACCGAACCCATCTCCTCGTTAAGGGAGATTATCTTCTCGGCATAGGCCTTTGCTTCCTCGTAGCGTTTGAGTTTGAACAATATCCAGGCGTATGTGTCAAGGTGTGTCTGGTTCTCAGGGTCTGCAACTATGGTCTTTTGGCTCATTTCCAGCGCGCGCAACAGGTCCTTGCCATCAAGCGAAAGGAAATAGGAGTAGTTGTTCAGTGCTTCCATATTCCCTGGCTCATATACCAATGCCGAATCGTAGGCCCAGTAGGCCTCTTTGGTCATCTCAAGTTCATGGTAAGTGTTCCCAAGCATGGTGAACACTGTTGAAACGACGTCAAGGCTAATGTCGCTATCTCTTTTTTCGAGTCCTTCCAGGCTGATATCAATGCACTCCCTCTTCTTTCCCAATACATAGTTTGAGAGGGCCTTGTAGTAGTAGAGTTCCAGGCGATGCGGCAGGTAGAGCAGTGCATCATCGGCATATTTTATTACAGCCTCGCTGTCCTCGGCATCTATGGCATATTGCAGGAGTTCAATTATTGCCGATACATTCTCTGAGTCCAGTTCCACAATCTTCTCATATACCGGGATTAGTTCGCTTGCATCGGCTTTCTTGTACTCCAGGTAGTCTGCGTAAGATTCGTGTATCGCTAGCCTGTCATGGGGCAGTTGCAGCAGTTCCTGGAAAAATGGCTTTATGTATGTGCTGTCGCGTCCTTCTTTGTACAGGATATAGCTTACAAGGTTGGCAAGGCGTGTCTCGGTATCAGTTCTCTCACTCCTAATCAATCTCTCCATGACAGTGCAAAGAGACTCATCATCTTCGGTCTGGGCATAAAGGTTGATAAGGCCTTTCAGTGACGGGACGTCCTCAGGCGAACTCTCAAGTACACTCTGGAATGTACTTTCGGCCAGGGTAAACTCGCCCATCAGCACATATACCTCTCCCAGGAATGTTACGTAGCGTGTGTCGTCGGGGTTCTCGGTAATGTTCTGCTTTAAGAGGGTAATGACATCGTCATACCTGTAGAGGTTCATATACTGTTGTATACGCTCCCCCGTCACAATGCTTGTCTTGCCTTCGAGGCTTTCAATCCTGTCAAGAATCTCAAGTGCCTTTTCAAAATTGCCGTCGTTCTCATACAGGGCGTACAGCGATTTGTATATCTCGCTCTTTGAATGTGCCGAGTCGATGATTCTCTCATAGACCTCTATAGCAGCCTTCCAATTGCCGGTTCTGGCATATTGGTTGACCAGAGCGTCGTTGTATGCCTCGTTGTCGGGGTTCCTGCGCACAATCTCCTCGAGCATGCTGCAGGCAATGCTGTCATTGCCAAGCACGCTGTAATAGGGTGCCAGAAAATACTTTATGGCGGACGATGTGGTGTCTATCGAGAGGCAGTGCACGAGCAGTTCAAAGGCCTCGTCATATCTCTCTTGCTCCAATAGAGAGGTCGACTCCAAATGAAAATAATCGACGGCACGCTTGCGTGCGTCGATATTATTCTCAGAGTCTTGCGCCTGGCCTGTGCAAGGTATCAGCAGCAGGAACAGGAGCAGTATGTGCTGCCACAACTGTTTCATTCAATACAATGCTTGTTTTTATTAAACACCGGTGTGTCCGAAACCTCCGGCTCCGCGATCTGTTGTGCCAAGTTCGTCACACTCGCACCATTCAACCTGCTCGTGGCGTGCAATGACCATCTGGGCAATGCGCTCGCCGTCGGTTATTGTGAAGGGCTCATTCGAGAGGTTTACAAGGATGACGCATACCTCGCCTCGGTAGTCGGCATCGATTGTGCCCGGTGAGTTGAGCACAGTAATACCCTTCTTTATTGCGAGGCCGCTGCGTGGGCGCACCTGTGCCTCGTAGCCTGCAGGCAGTGCCATGAAAAGTCCTGTGGGGACAAGTGTCCTTTCCAGCGGCTGCAGCACAATCGGGGCGTCAAGGTTTGCCCTGAGGTCCATGCCTGCCGACAATTCTGTTGCATATGATGGCAACTGGTGTTTTGACTTATTTATGATTTCAACTTTCATACTATATATAAATTGTGAAAGGGTGAAAATGTTGCGGGTTGCTTCAATTAATTTTATGCCTCCCCGTTATTCTCCGTTTCGCTGAAAACCTTGTTTGCTCCCGATGTCAGTTTTATCGCCTCGGGGTGCTCACGTATGAACGACTCAATGTATCGCATTCTGGTGCTGTCCTGCAGTTCGTCGACCGCGATGAGCAGGCCTGTCTCCTCAACATTGCCAAAGTCGTAGTTTACGGCTGTGCCAAAGATTTTCATCGTGGGCGACAGTCCCATATATGCATTTACCATTGGAGGAATTGAAAGACCGAAGTTACGCACCTCCTGTTTCAATGTCCTGTAGTCCTCCTTGAACGACTCTCCTGTGAAAATCTGCTCCAGTTCCTTCTCGTCGGTTTCAAGTTGCAGCGGTGTCACCGGCATTACGAGGTTGTCCTTATCGGGGTAATGCTTCCTTAGGAAATAGAGAATCATGTCGCGCGCCTTTGTCAGGTACGATGGGTACATGGTAACCTTGCCATAGAGATACTTGCATTCGGGGATTACGACTGTGAGCGCTCCCAAACCGTCCCACAGGTTGTCGAGTGCGAAAAGGCTCTTTGACCCCATTCGTGTAGACTGGTATTCAAGCGAGACGAAAGCACGTCCCAACTCTACTGTGTATGGCAGTACTTCCTTGAGGAATTTCTCCGAGAAACGGAACATTCCATGTGCTGTTGCAATGATTGGCTCTCCTTTCTCGTCAAAGCGTACGTCTTTGCCAAAAATGTAGCGGTAGCCACCAATGATGTCATTGTTCTCCGGGTTCCACACAATGAGCTGCTTGTAGGGAACCTCCATTGTATCAAAATCGTCAATGTCGAGTTCCTTGCCTGTGCCTCCGCCTGCTGCGCGGAATGCTATCTCGCGCAGACGGCCTATCTCGCGCATTACATTAGGCGCATCGAACGCGGTTACAATGTATATCTCGTTGTCACTTCTGTGTGTAAAGCGCAATAGTTTGTCTTCAGTAAGTTCTGCCTTTAACAGTTCCTTGGGAACCGGTGCAATAATGTCTTTCATATTGTGTATGTAATTGTTCTTATAGTGTGTAGACGATATCCTGGACATACTGTGCCCACTCTGTGGCGTTCTTGCTCCTGTCGAATGTCTGCCAGGGGATAGGCTTGCCAATCGTTACTTTGAACGTCTTGTTCTTGTTCTTGAACATCTCGTCGCTCAGATAAAGCATTGCAATGTTGAATTTCAGCCCAAGGAACTTGCCTATGTTTGCAAGGCGGTAGAAGAACTTTGAGTTCTCACCCTCGAAGTGGATGGGGACTACATCGCGCTGCGACTGAATGCTTTTTGTAATGAAGGTCTTTTTCCATGGAAGATCTTTTACCACACCTTTTTTCTTGCGTGAACACAATCCGGCAGGGAACATTACAATGTGGTTGTCGCTCTGGAATGCGGCGTTTACCTGTTGAGGCAGGTCGCGCGCCTGCTTGCCCGTCTTGTTGATAGGTATCCAGAATGATGATATCTGGGGAAAGTTCATCAGCAGGTCGTTGGCCAGGAACTTTATCTTCCCGTCATATACAGGACCCAGTATGTGTGCCAGTCCGAGTCCGTCCTGTGCGCCAAGCGGGTGGTTGCTCACGAAAGTGTAGCGGCGATCATCCTTTGGAAGGTTCTCAAGGCCGTGTACTTCAAACGAGTTGTTGAAATACTCCATAAATGCACTTATGAACTCAAGGCCCTGTTTGTGCCCAAATGAGCGCAACGCCTGGTTGACCTCGTCCTGGTGTATGATTTTCTTCAGGTACGAGATTACAAAACGAGGAATGTAGCGTGCCTTTTTCCCGGCTTTCGCAGCGAGAATCGCTTCGACATCTATCTGAATTACGTCATTCATAGTCATTCAATCCAATTATGGTTATAATACCGCAAATATACTAAATAATATTAATTGAATGTCTTTTTTGTCATAAAAATGAGATTAAAAAGGATAAATGAGAGACGCTCATTTATCTGTTTTTTTGCGTGACGCCCTTACCTCGTTTTTTATTGCCCTGAAAGTGAACAGCAGGAATATGGCAAGCAGGCCGGTGTTGCACACCATCCTTATTATGCTGTTCTCGACAGGGATGAGCAGTGATGCACCGTAGAGCGCTGCAAAAAGCAGTGTAAAACTGAAGATGCTCTTTAGGTCATAGTCTATGGCGTTCCTTCTCTGTCCAATGACGAATGAAAGCAGCATTGCTGCAAGGTAGCCGGTGAACGATGCCCATGCACATGCCATGTAGCCATATCTGGGCACAAAGATGATGTTCACAGCAAATAGCAGTGCGCAGCCAACGAATGAGAATATTGCTCCCCAGTATGTCTCGTCGTTCAGTTTGTACCAGAACGAGAGGTTGAAGTATATTCCCATGAATATCTCGGCAGCCATGACAATGGGTACCACCTTCAGCCCCTCCCAATAGTTGCTGTTTATGATATGCTTGAGGATATCCATGTAGAAGACTACGACAAGGAAAGCCAGCATTGCCATGATAATGAAATATTTCATTGCTTTGGCATAGAGTTCCTTGCTGTCCTTCTGCTTGCTGTTGCTAAAGACGAACGGCTCATAAGCATAGCGGAATGCCTGCATGAGCATTGCCATAATGGCGGCAACCTTTACCGACGCCCCATATACGCTCAGTTCCTGTATGCCCCTTTCGCCCGGTACAAGCCATGTGTATATCACCTTGTCGGCATTCAGGTTCAGTATGCCGGCAATACCCAGCAGCAGCAGCGGCCACGAGTATCCCAGCATGTTCTTGAGTAGTCTCCAATCGAGCGTGGGGCGGTAAAGCCTTAACTCGGGGATGAAGAAGAACGTTACGCTTGCTGTGCATACAAGATTTATGAAGAATACATAGAAGGCCTGGTTCTGTGGGAAATATATGCTGTCATACGCCTCCGGGTTCCTTGAGTGGAGGTAGGGCAGTGCAACAAACACAAACAGGTTGAGCACTATGTTAGTGAATATGTTGAATAGTTTCAGTGCAGCGAATTTTATCGGTCTCTTCTGGAATCTGAGCAATCCGAACGGAATGGCCTGCAGTGCGTCGAGCGCAACAACAACTGCCATCATTCCAATGAATTCGGGGTGCATTTCATATCCCAGTGCATCGGCTATTGATGGCAGAAAACAGAACACTGCGGCAAGGAACAGTCCGCACAGTGCGCCTATCACCTGCATTGACATTGAAAAGACTTTTGATACGTTGGCATTCTCCTTGCTGGCGAACCTGAAGAATGTTGTTTCGAAACCGAAAGTGAGGACTACCAGCAGCACAGCCGTCCACGCATAGATGTTGGTGACAATACCATAGTTGCCGCTCTCCACACTCATCTTGGCGGTGTAGAGCGGTACCAGAAGGTAGTTGAGAAAACGCCCGACAATGCTGCTCAGGCCATAAATGGCAGTCTCTTTCAGTAATGATTGCAGTTTGCCCATCTTGTGTGCTTTAGAAAAGTGTTCCCTGTTCGTTGTTGCTGAAACGGCTCTTGCCCAGGTGTTTGTAGGCAAGGTCGGTAACCTCGCGTCCGCGCGGGGTGCGCTTGATAAATCCCTCCTTTATGAGGTATGGCTCGTACACCTCCTCAATGGTGCCGGTATCCTCGCTGAGCGCTGTGGCTATTGTGCCAATGCCAACCGGGCCTCCCTTGAACTTGTCAATGATGGTGCAGAGAATCTTGTTGTCAATCTCATCGAGTCCATACTTGTCAATGTTAAGCGCCTCAAGCGCCATCTTGGCAATGGCGTTTGTTATGTGCCCGTCACCCATCACCTGCGCAAAATCTCTCACGCGGCGCAGCAGTGCGTTGGCAATACGTGGCGTTCCTCGGCTGCGGCGAGCAATCTCATATGTGGCATCCTCGTCGAACGACACGCCCAGAATCTGCGCCGAACGGCCAATGATGCCTGCAAGTGTCTTGCTGTCATAGTACTCAAGGTGCATATTGATGCCAAAGCGTGCGCGCAACGGTGCTGTGAGCAGTCCGCTTCGTGTTGTGGCTCCAATGAGCGTGAAGGGGTTCAGGTCAATCTGTATTGAACGTGCCGACGGTCCCTTGTCAATGAGTATGTCTATTCGATAGTCCTCCATTGCCGAGTAGAGGTACTCCTCTACGATTGGCGAAAGGCGGTGTATCTCATCAATGAAGAGCACGTCATTGGGCTCCAATGATGTGAGTATGCCGGCAAGGTCACCAGGCTTGTCAAGAACCGGTCCCGATGTTACCTTGAAACCGACGCCCAGTTCATTGGCAATGATGTTGCTTAGTGTAGTCTTTCCAAGTCCCGGAGGACCATGAAGCAGGACGTGGTCGAGTGACTCGCCACGCATCTTTGCGGCCTGCACAAAAATCTTCAGGTTGCTCACAATCTTCTCTTGTCCGTTAAAATCGGGGAAAGAGAGTGGCCTTAGTGCGTTCTCGAACTCCTTGTCGCTGTTCTTGCCGCGAATGTTGAAATCTCCGCTCATGTATTGTAGATGTTTTTACGTAAAAATGCTATTTGCAAAAATAGTATATGCTTTTGAAAATCAGGCACCCTTTTTTATATGCCCCATTTTATCAGGACTGCTATTGCTACAAGCAGGATAAACAGCAGCACTCCTCTTTTTTGTCCTTTTGTAAAATGGAAGTAGTTCATCACGTTATTTTCTGTTAAAAAAATGATACATGAAAAAGTTGTACTATTTTTGCCGGTAATTGTTTAGCAAAGTTATAAATAAAGTTGTTACTTTTATTGTCTTTGACCAATAAACTGACTGATGAAAAGGATAATATTTCTGTTAAAGCGATATGTGCTTACATTATTGACACTGATAGCGATTCTGTGCCTCACATTCTACAAGCCCGTTGGCCTTGTGCGCACGCCTGCTATTGTTGGGATTGACAAGGCTGTGCATTTTGCAATGTACTTTACGCTCTGCGCTGTCTTCTGGTACGAGACTTTCAGAATGACATTGCGCCCCAAACCACTTCTGATGGCTCTTTTTGCTGTCATTCTGCCAATAATATTCAGTGGCGCAATGGAGTATCTGCAATATCTGCTCACCTCGTACCGTACTGGTGATTTTGATGATTTTGTCTTCAATACAGTAGGTGTGCTGGCGGCATTGCTGTTTAGCCTTTTTGTCACACGCCCTTTTATGGCTGCGCTTGCAAAGAAAAAACAAGCCGGCAAATGATTATTGCCAGCTCTTGTATGGAAAACGTGTAAGCCTTGAATTGTAGTAGCGCTTGTCGCCTGTAACCTCCTGGCCAATGAAACCGGGCTTTTCAAAATCCTCATTGGCGTCGTCCAATTCCACCTCGGCAACCACAAGCCCTTCGTTATCGCCAAAGAACTCATCTACTTCAAAGACGTGCTCTCCCCATTTCACAAGGTGGCGTATCTTGTCTATAATGCCGTCGTGGCACAGCCTTAGCAGTTCCAGTGCCTCTGTGGCGGGAATCTCCTTCTCCCACTCAAAGCGGCTTAGGCCACCGTCAAGCGAAGGGCCTTTGATGGTGATGTAGCCCTTGTCGCCACGCACTCTCACGCGGGCAGAGTTGCCTCCTTCGCGGCAGATGTAGCCCTGTGCAATGCGGTCACTCTGAAAGGCCATCGCCTTGTAACTGTCGTCTGTGACAATGAATTTTCTCTCTATCTCAATAGCCATTTTAACTTCTCCGCCCTTTGGGCACCTCCTCTTTGGACAGAGGAGGATTTTTTTTGCAGGTTCTTTACTCTCCCTTGTCGGCAAACTCCATGAGGTAAGCCTTCACAAAACCGTCAATCTTGCCATCCATCACGCCGTTAACGTCCGATGTCTGGTAGCCTGTGCGGTGGTCCTTTACGCGGCGGTCGTCAAAGACGTAACTGCGAATCTGTGAACCCCACTCAATCTTCTTCTTGCCGGCCTCGACCTTTGCCTGCTCCTCCATGCGGTGCTGCATCTCCTTGTTGTAGAGGATTGAGCGCAACTGACGCATTGCGTTCTCCTTGTTCTTGGGCTGGTCGCGGGTCTCGGTGTTCTCAATGAGAATCTCCTCCTCGGCGCCTGTGTATGGGTCCTTGAACTGGTAGCGCAAGCGTACACCAGATTCCACCTTGTTCACGTTCTGTCCACGGGCACCGCCGCTTCGGAATGTATCCCATGATATGCGCGCGGGCTCAATTACAACCTCAATGCTGTCGTCTACGAGCGGGGTAACGAATACCGAACTGAACGATGTCATTCGCTTGCCCTGTGCATTGTAGGGGCTCACGCGTACCAGACGGTGAACGCCGTTCTCGCCCTTGAGATAACCATAGGCGTAAGGACCCTGCAACTCAAGTGTAACGGTCTTGATGCCGGCATCCTCGGCCTCCTGCAGGTTGGCAACGGCAACCTTGTAGCCGTTAGACTCGGCCCAGCGCATGTACATGCGCATGAGCATGCTTGCCCAGTCCTGCGCCTCGGTACCACCTGCGCCCGAGTTGATTTTCAGCACGCAGTCCATGTCATCGGCCTCGCCGCGAAGCATGTTCTTGAGTTCAAGTTCCTCAATGGCTGTCAAGGCGCGTGCATAGGCATCGTCAACCTCGTGCTCCTCAACCATCTCTTCGCGGAATAGTTCCATTGCCATCTCGGTCTCCTCGGTGCGGTTGTTCACCTCCTTGTATCCCTCAATCCAGGCCTGCAAGGCCTTCACTTTCTTCATCTGTGCCTCGGCCTTCTTGGCATCGTCCCAAAAACCGGGAGCCTGTGTGCGGAGTTGTTCCTCCTCAACCTGTATAATCTTTTCGTCAATGGAAAGGTATTGTTTCAGGGCGGCAGTGCGCTCCTTTATGTCCTTCAACTGGTCGGCTGTAATCATCTCTATTGTGTTATCTATTAATTATTGCGCGAAGATACAACGATATTCAAAAATACGCAAGTATATGCGCGCGTAAAGGCTCTTTTAGTGGGATATAATTGCGGCCTGTTGAAAATTTACCGCTGCAGCATTTTGCAGATGAGACCTGCTGTTGTACCTTTGTGCCGAGAGAAAGAGTATATGAAAGCAAGTGAAGCAAATGTCAGGCAGGCGGTCGAACTTTTGAAGGTTCTCATAAGTACGCCTTCAATAAGTCGCGAGGAGGGTGATGCAACCGATAGGCTGCAACTCTTTATTGAGCGTGGCGCGCCGGTGAGGTGCGAGGTGCATCGTCACCTCAATAACCTGTGGTGCATTGCGCCGGGGTTCGATGCTTCGCGCCCAACACTGCTGCTCGATGCCCACATAGATACCGTAAAGCCCGTCAGCGGCTGGAGCAAGCATCCTTTCACGCCAATTGTCGAGGGTGATGTAATCTACGGCCTGGGCAGTAACGACGACGGAGCCTCACTGGTTACTCTTTTGCAGGTCTTTTACCAGATATGCCAGACACCACAGAAGTACAACGCCATTTTCCTTGCATCGGCCGAGGAGGAAGTGTCGGGTGCAAACGGAATTGAGGCTGTGCTGCCACATCTGCCGGCCTTTGACTGTGCAATTATGGGCGAGCCTACATCAATGCAGCCTGCTATTGCCGAAAAGGGACTTATGGTGCTTGACTGTGTTGCCGAAGGTGTCTCCGGCCATGCTGCGCGCAACGAGGGTGTCAATGCTCTCTACAAGGCACTGGCCGACATTGAGTGGTTCCGTACCCACAAATACACAAGAACATCGGGGCTTTTGGGCGATGTAAAGATGACCGTTACACAGATTAATGCAGGCACGCAGCACAATGTAATCCCGGACAAGTGCAACTATGTCGTTGATGTACGCAGCAACGAGTGCTATTCGAACCAGGAACTGCTTGATATAATAAAGTCCAGTGTTGGCAGTAGCGTCACCGCACGCTCAACAAGGCTCAACTCATCGTCAATATCACTTGAGCACCCTCTTGTGCAGCGTGCTGTTGCAATGGGCTGTGTGCCCTACGGCTCGCCCACACTCTCCAACCAGGCGCTGGTGAGCGGTGTCCCGACGCTGAAGATGGGCCCTGGCGACACTGCGCGCTCACACACTGCCAATGAGTATGTCCTCGTAAGCGAAATACGTGACGGCATCGAGAAGTTCTGCACGTTGCTCGATGGACTGAAATTATAGAATCTAATTGATAAGGCAATAAAAAGCAGGCTCATAAATCCATGAAGGAGATATGAGCCTGCTTTTTTTTATCTCATTGCCAGCGCCTTGTTCTCGCAGGCTTCCATAATCTCGCGTTCACCCTCGCCCTTGTCGTTGATGCCGCACAGGTGCAGGATGCCGTGTATTATTACGCGGTGCAGTTCCTGCTCGTATGTTGCGCCTACTATCTCGCTGTTGCTGCGAACGGTGTCGAGCGAGATGAAAAGGTCGCCGCTGATAATATCCTCCTCGCAGTAGTCGAAGGTGATGATGTCGGTGTAGTAGTCGTGCTGCAGATACTCGCGGTTAACCTCAAGAATCTTCTCGTCGTTGCAGAAGATGTAGGCTATGTCGCCAATCTTCTTGCCATATGTGGCCGCAACGGCCTTAATCCATGCGGTTGTCTCACGTCGCTTGATTGCGGGCATCTTTACGCCCTCGGTCTGGTAACTTATCATAGTGTTATGTTTTTTGTCATTTCGACAGAGCGTAGCGACGAGAAATCCAAAATTTAAATTTTGAGATATCTCTCATGCGGTCGATATGACAGTTGGTTATATGTTTATCCAAATAATTTATCCAAAGAAAATATATCCCACTACTATTGCTGCAATGATGCCTGCAAGGTCGGCAAGCAGGCCGCAAGCAAGCGCGTGGCGGGTCTTCTTTATTCCAACGCTGCCAAAATAGACAGCAAGTATGTAGAATGTAGTGTCCGTCGCGCCCTGGAAAATGCACGCTAGGCGGCCGGCAAAGGAGTCGGCGCCATAGGTGTTCATCGCATCCACCATCATTCCGCGTGCGCCGCTGCCGCTAAGCGGCTTCATGATGGCGGTGGGCAGTGCTCCTACAAAGTCAGTCCCGGCTCCCATTGCATTTGCGCACCATGCAATGCCGTCCATAATGACATCCATGCCGCCCGATGCGCGGAACACGCCAATTGCAACAAGTATTGCAATGAGGTAGGGGATAATGCGCACTGCTGTGCCAAAGCCATCCTTTGCTCCCTCAATGAATGCCTCGTAGACATTGATCTTGGCCTTAACTCCAGCCAGGATGAACAGGATGATGATAGAGAACAGCGTTACCCCGGCGAGTGATGTGGAGAGCGCCTCAATGCGCACCTGTGACAACTGCATCATTCCCCAGGTGCCGCCTGCAATGAAAAGGCATACGCCCAGGAGAAACAGCACCATTGTGCGGTTGAAAAGGTTTATGCGCTGGTAGATGCTTGTTACCAGCAGTCCCACCAATGTGGCCACCGTTGTGGCAATGAGTATGGGCAGGAATATGTCTGTTGGGTTTGCCGCTCCCATCTCTGTGCGGAACGTGAGTACAGATACCGGTATAAGTGTCAGCCCCGATGTGTTCAGCACAAGGAACATTATCATGGGGTTGCTTGCGGTGTCCTTCTTGGTGTTGAGCTCCTGAAGTTCCTGCATCGCCTTCAGTCCCATTGGTGTTGCGGCATTGTCAAGTCCCAGCATATTTGCCGAGAAGTTCATGAACATAGTTCCCATTGCGGGGTGCCCTTTGGGGACATCGGGGAAAATCTTGCCCAGCACAGGGCTAAGCAGTCTTGCCAATGCCGCAACAAGGCCTCCTTTCTCGCCAATTTTCATAATTCCCATCCACAACGACAGTACGCCTGTCAGGCCTAATGACAATTCAAAGGCGCTCTTTGCTGTTGTTGTGCTTGCAGTCATCATCTGGGTGAACACTGTTGTGTCGCCGGCAAATATAAGTTTGCCAAGCGCGATGACAAACGAGACTATGAAAAAGGCAATCCAAATATAATTGAGTACCATTGTGTGCTGTTGTGTGTTATCTGTGCGAAGATACAAAAATAGGGGCAAACGAGCAAGATATATCAGGCTTGCTTGAATATTTTACAGCGAGTGCAGGCTGTTTTCGAGGCGCCTCAAAATATGGGCAAAATATAAAATATGACAATTTATTCCTCCTCTTCTAAAACAAAATGGCAGTTTGTTTTGTTATCTGTTTATATGCCGGCGATTTTGCCGGTGTAAACACTTAAACATTAAACAAATTGGATACTGCAAAATTCAGGAGAGAACTGCTTGAGGTTCAGTCGGAGCTGCAACGCTTTGCCTACAAACTCACAGCAGACAGGGATGAGGCGAACGATTTGCTGCAGGAAACATCATTGAAGGCTTTGGGAAATATGGAGAAATATACCCCCGGCACAAACTTCAAGGGGTGGGTATATACCATAATGCGCAACATCTTTATCAACAACTACCGCAAGGAGGTGAGGGACCAGATATTTGTCGACCAGACAGACAATCTGTTTCACATAAACACCCCGCGTGAAACGGACGAATTCATCACCGATAACGGGTATGACACAAAGGAGATTTATCGTGTCGTCCACAGTTTGCCACGCGACTATCGCATCCCGTTCCTGATGCATATTTCGGGCTTTAAGTATCGCGAGATAGCCGACCGTCTTGGCCTTCCGCTCGGTACTGTAAAGAGCCGCATATTCTTTACGCGCCAGCAACTGCAATTCCTGCTGAAGGATTACAAGTGAGAGGATACTTCAGATATATTGATGAGAACCGCCATTCACTGCAAGCGCGCTTGCAGTGAATGGCGGTGTGCTTGTGCACCTTCTTGAGAAAACGACGGCTGGTATCAGATATTTGCAATGCGCATGATGTCGGCAAAGACACCGGCTGCGGTTACGCTGGCACCGGCGCCATAGCCCTGGATGAGCATTGGGTACTCCTTGTAGCGCTCAGTGGTGAGCAGGATGATGTTGTTGCTGCCCTCGAGGTGGTAGAACGGATGGCGCTCGTTGACCTTGCACAGCGATACGCTTCCCTTGCCGTTCTCGTACTTGGCAATGAAGCGCCAGTGCATCTTCTCGGCCATCAGTTGCTTGCGCTCCTCCTCGAACTGTGCGTCAAGTTGCGGCAGTTTTTCCCAGAAGTTCTCCAGTGTACCGTCAAACAGATCCTGTGGAATGAACAGGTTGGCATCGACGTCGCTCTGCTCAATGGCATAGCCTGCCTCTCGAGCAAGGATTACCAGTTTGCGTATCACGTCCTTTCCGCACAGGTCAATGCGTGGGTCGGGCTCGCTATAGCCTTTCTCCTGTGCAAGGCGTACTGCCTGGCTCATTGGGATGTCCTTGCCAAGTACGTTGAAGATGAAGTTGAGCGTGCCGCTGAGCACTGCCTCAATCTTCAAAATCTTGTCGCCGCTGTTGATGAGGTCGTTGATGGTGTTGATGATTGGAAGGCCGGCGCCCACATTGGTCTCGAACAAGTACTTGATGTTGCGCTGGCGGGCAATCTGCTTTAGATTGTTGTATGTGGCATAGTCGCCCGATGCTGCAATTTTGTTGGCTGCCACCACGCTTATGTTGTGCGACAGCAGGTCGCCATATATTGCCGCAACCTCGCTGCTGGCGGTGCAGTCCACGAACACCGAGTTGAAGATGTTCATCTCAATGATGTCGTCGCGCAGTTTCTCAATGCTGCTTGGCGCACTCTCCTTGAGTGCAGTGCGGTAGCCTGCGGTGTCGAGTCCTTCGCGGTCAAATATTGCATTGCGGCTGTTGGCAATGCCCACGATGTTCAGTTTCAGGCCATGCTCTTTCTTGAGTTTTTCCTGCTGCGACACAATCTGCTCGATGAGGCTGCCGCCAACGGTTCCTACTCCGCAAATAAAGAGGTTCAACACCTTGTACTCCGACAGGAAGAACGAGTCGTGTATTACATTCAGGGTCTTGCGCAGCAAATCTGCCTTGATGACGAACGAGATGTTTGTCTCCTGACCGCCCTGTGCACAGGCAATCACGTTGATACCGTTGCGCCCCAGTGTCTGGAATAATTTGCCTATGATGCCTGCGTTGTGGCGCATGTTCTCGCCAACAATGGCTACAGTAGAGAGGTTGCTTGTTGCTTTGACGCTCTCCATCAGGCCCATAGAAATCTCCTTCTCGAACTCCTTGTTCAGTACCTCGGTGGCCTTGTCGGCATCCACGTGGCGCAGGCCTATTGATGTGCTGTTCTCCGATGATGCCTGCGCAACAAGGAACACACTGATGCCTGCGTTGCCCAACGCGCGGAAAATACGGTGGTTCACGCCAACCACGCCCACCATGCCCAATCCCTGTACAGTGAGCAGGTCGGTGTCGTTGATGCTCGATATTCCCTTGATGAGGCGTCCTTCGCTCTCGCTGTGTGCATCAATTATTGTGCCCTTGCCGCTTGGGTTGAAGGTGTTCTTTATCCTTATGGGGATATTAGCCTTGAATACAGGGTATATTGTCGGCGGGTATACGACCTTCGCGCCAAAGTTGCAGAGTTCTGTTGCCTCTACATAACTCAGGTGACCGATGGTGTATGCGTTGTTGATGACGCGTGGGTCGGCAGTCATGAATCCGTCCACGTCGGTCCAGATTTCAAGACAGTCGGCGTTTAATGTTGCTGCAATGATGGCTGCAGTGTAGTCGCTGCCTCCACGTCCCAGGTTGGTTATCTCCTCGCTCTCCTTGTCCTGGGCTATGAATCCAGGAACAACTATTATTCTCTCGTTGCAACCGTCGAAATGCTCGTGTATAAGTTTGTCAGTGATGTCGTCGGCAAGGATGTATTTCTTGTGCTTTGTCTCGGTCTTTATGAACTTGCGGGCGTTGAAACGCACTGCACCGTCAATGAGTGCAGAGACGATGCGGCTCGATATTCTCTCGCCATAGCTCACAATGGTAGCCTCGGACTTTGGGGTCATGTTGTTGATGAGTGCAAGGCCCTGGTAGATGTTGTTCAGTTCGCCAAGCAGCATGTCCACCTCCTCCAGCAGCGCTGCGCGCTTTTTGTCGTCGGTGATTACAGTCTCTATGAGCCGGTGGTGGCGTGCAACAATCTCGCGGCACTCATCGTTGAATGCCATGTTGCCACTGACCGCAAGGTTTGCGGTCTTTATCAGTTTGTCTGTTATGCCGCCAAGTGCCGACACAACAACAATCACGCGCTCATTTGCAGCAGCCTCCTCAACAATCCTCTTGAGGCTCAATATGCTCTCTACGGAACCAACTGATGTCCCGCCGAATTTCATCACTTTCATTCTTCGGTTGCTTTTTGTGCAGTTTTTGTCTCTTCTGCAACTATTCAAGGTGCAAATTTACTTTTTTTGCGCTAAAAGAGCAACAATTTGAAATCCTCTTTGGGCGTATGCTCCTCTTTTTATGCCTTTGTTGCCCGATGATGTCTTTTGTTCGCCCGTTTTTTGTACCTTTGCACCCAAATATTACGAATAATAATCAAAAAGTCTTTTATATATGGTTTCGGTCGATGGTTTGGCTGTGGAGTTTGGCGGAACAACGCTTTTCAGCGATGTCTCGTTTGTTATTAATGAAAAGGACCGCATTGCCCTCATGGGCAAGAACGGTGCAGGCAAGAGCACGCTACTCAAGATACTTGCCGGTGTGCGCACTGCTTCGCGTGGTACGGTGTCTGCCCCAAAGGACACTGTCATTGCCTACTTGCCGCAGCACCTGATGACCGAGGACGGCCGCACTGTCTTTGAAGAGGCGTCGCAGGCTTTTGCCCACCTCTATGAGATGGAGGCCGAACTTGACCGCATGAACAACGAACTTGCCACCCGCACCGACTATGAGAGCGACGATTACATGGCGCTCATTGAAGAGGTTGCCACAAAGAGCGAGAAGTTCTATGCCATTGACATGACTCACTTTGAGGAGGATGTCGAGAAGACGCTTCTTGGTCTTGGATTTGAGCGCAAGGATTTTGGCCGCCAGACAAGCGAGTTCAGCGGCGGCTGGCGCATGCGCATTGAACTTGCGAAGATGCTGCTGCGCAACCCCGACGTGCTGCTGCTTGACGAGCCCACCAACCACCTGGATATTGAGTCAATAGGTTGGCTCGAGGAGTTCCTTGTAAACAATGGCAAGGCGGTGGTTGTCATCAGCCACGACCGAAAGTTTGTCGACAACATCACCACCCGCACCATTGAGGTGACTATGGGCCGCATATATGACTACAAGGTCAACTACTCGCAGTATCTTGTGCTGCGTGCCGAGCGCCGCCAGCAGCAGATGAAGCAGTACGAGGAGCAGCAGAAGATGATTCAGGAGACAAAGGACTTCATTGAGCGCTTCAAGGGAACATACTCAAAGACCCTGCAGGTGCAGAGCCGCGTGAAGATGCTCGAGAAACTTGAGATCATTGAGGTCGACGAGGAGGACACATCGGCATTGCGCCTCAAGTTCCCGCCATCGCCACGTGCAGGCCAGTATCCGGTGATTATGGACGGCGTGGGCAAGGCATTTGGCGAGAAGCGCATCTTCTCGGGCGCGACACTCACCATTGAGCGTGGCAATAAGGTTGCCTTTGTGGGCCGCAACGGCGAGGGTAAGTCAACACTTGTAAAGTGTATTATGAAGGAACTTGAGCACGAGGGCTCGCTGCAGCTGGGCCACAATGTGCAGATTGGTTATTTTGCGCAGAACCAGGCATCGCTGCTCGACGAGGAACTCACCGTGTTCCAGACAATCGACGATGTTGCAAAGGGCGAGATACGCAATAAGATTCGCGACCTGCTTGGCGCATTCATGTTCGGCGGCGAGGCAAGCACCAAGAAGGTGAAGGTGCTCTCTGGTGGTGAGCGTACACGCCTTGCGCTGCTAAAACTGCTGCTTGAGCCTGTGAATCTGTTGATTCTCGACGAGCCCACCAATCACCTCGACCTCAAGACAAAGGATATCCTCAAGCAGGCGCGGCAGGACTATGACGGTACGCTCATCTGCGTGAGCCACGTCCGCGACTTCCTCGTCGGTCTTGTGACTAAGGTCTATGAGTTCGGGCATGGAAAGGTACGCGAACACCTGTGCGGAATATATGAGTTTCTCGCCACAAAGAAGATGGAGGAACTTAGCGAACTGGAACGCAAATAAATATAAGCGCGCTTACCGTTGGGCAAGCGCGCTTATATTTATTTGATGTAGTCAATTAATACAGTGCCTCGTATTGCTTGGCAATCTCTGCCCAGGTATATTCCTTGCAGGCTATCGCTTTTAGTTCCTTGCCGTTGTCAACGCCCTGCTCGATGAGTGCGGTAAGTTCCTCGGCATTCTTGTAGTAGTGTGCCTTGTTCTTGGTGGTCTCGCGGTTATATACCACATCGAATGAGAGTATTGGTCGTTCAAAGAACATAGCCTCTACCAGTGACGGGTTGGTGCCGCCTGCACTGTGCCCATGTACGTAATATTTGGCGTTTTTGCGAAGCGTGTAGAGAACATTCAGGTCGTATATGCTGTTGAGCAAAGTGATATTGCTGTATTTGCTATACTCTTCCTTAAGTTTTCTGCTATAGTCGTTGCGGTTCCAGTTTCCAATGAAGACAAGTCTCTTCTTGTTCTCCTTGAATGCCTCCAATGTTATGTGGCAGTTGTTCTCGGGTTCAATGCGGCATACGCTTATGGAATAGCCAGCGCTGTCAAGGCCATACTGCTGCAGAATCTCCTCCTCGCGCTCCTTTGTGATGTCAATGAGAGCATGGTCGCCGCCATATGCAATGAGTGTGGTCTCTTTTTTGTACTCCTCTCTCACATAATCCTGTATACCCTTGTTGTCGGTGATTATCACGTCGGCAAAGCGTACTGCGATTTTTTCCGAGAGTTTGAGGAACCTTTTCACCCAGTTTTTCCATTTGGCTCTGCGGTATTCAAGTCCGTCGATATTTACGATGATTTTCTTGCGGCAGAAAAGTTTTAGGACAGGAAGGAATATGCAGCCCGATACACCAAGAATAAGTATTGCGTCATATCCGCATATTGCGCGCATCATTGAAACAATGTCATAGGGGATGCTCTGTACGCCGTTTGCCTTGAAGCAGACATACTTCAGTCTGGCGCCTTTGTGCTCCTTGATTTTGGTTGGCATATCCTTGCTGCTGCAAAAAACAGTATACTCTATGCCGTTGGAGCAGTTATCTCCAATGATATTTTCAACCAGGGTCTCGAAACCGCCGTAATTTGCCGGCACTCCCTGCGTTCCTATGATTGCGACTTTTTTCACTTTTCGGGTGCTGTAAACTGTTCTTTACAAAATAATTGCAATGCTGTCAACCATGCGCGCTGCGTCATACAGCCTGGACTTTGCCAGTGCATTATTTGACAAATTTACAAAAAAATCTTTATTGCGTAAAATATTTTCTATACATTGTTCAATCTCTTCACAATTCTGTGAATCAATTTTAAAGCCATTCTCGCCGTCTGTCACCATCTCGGCAATTCCGCCCACAGTGGGCACAATTACCGGTAGTCCCGCTGTCATTGCCTCAAGCGCTGTGAGGCCGAATGTCTCTATGGCATATCTTCTATTGGTCAGGTTCAGCACCAGTGACGCACGGTTGTAGAACGGTGCCACGTCATCCTGGCGTGGGTGTATTGTCAGGTTCTTGGTGGTGACAATCCTGTTCTCATTCAAGTACCTGTCTATGTTCGCCTGTGAGTCATTAACAACAAGTTCAAACTGGAATTTGTTCAACCGCCCGGCAAGTGCAATGAACTCCTTTGTGCCCTTGTACTCTTTCAGTGAACCAAGCATCAGAACGCGCCTGTTCTCAAAGGCCCTCTCGCTGTCGGGTGCCAGTTTTGCTGTAAAGTTCTTCTTTAATGCGTTGGGTATAACGGTTACCCCTTTCTTTCGTCGCAAGAAAGAGCGCTGGTATTGCGACACGCAAATTATCTCGCTTGCAATAAGTTGCATAATCTTTGCCAGTATGCGGTAGGCAGTGCTCTTTGCCTTGGCGTTCTCGTGGTAGTGGTATACCACCTTCTTGCACGCCATGCGCCCGCCAATGGCTGCGCCAATAGGCAGAATGGTGTTTATGTATATCACAGTGTCCTTCTTGAACATATATCCCAGTGCAATGAAAAGCACCTGCATCTGCACCCATGCATATCGCATTGTACGGAGTACCAAATTCCGGGCAAACTTGTAGTCATATAGCCTCATCTGCAGGTTTTCCCTCCCGGCAAGTTCGTCAAGCACTCCGCCGCGCGAGGTTACAAGGTCAATGTGGTACCCTCGCTCCAGCAGTCCCTCTATTACGGTTCGCAGAACCTGCGGACTGCCGCTGTAGTCATTGAAAAGATGAAAACAGACTATATTTTTCATTTGGTTGTTATTTGATTGCTTTTAATTAGATAGAAGCGCTGTACGCGACTTTTGTTTTTTAGACATAAGTACAAAAGTACATAAGGTTTATATGCTTTGCTTTATATGTTTAAGTTCTTTGCTATGAGATAAGCGTTGTTCTTCTGTGTTTAGTCCTGTCAAATCAGTTTTTCCAGCACCTTGCCCCAGAGGCAGAAGGGTGCTGCGGCATCGCCTGTCACTTTGCCGCCTTCGCGCATAGTAAAGCGCGAGATGACATCAAGCAGATACATTGCATACCGCTGTCTGTCAACCCATTTGCCCTCATCGCTCGCTATATATGCTATAATCTCGTCTGCGCCCCAATGTTTCTCAAATACAGCAGTCTGGGTAAAGAAATGATAGCGGTCAATCCCTGCAGGGTATGTCATCGCGGCATATTCAAAGTCAAAGACAAAGAGTTCCTTGCCGCCAGCAAACATATTCCAGGGAGTGAAATCGCCATGACAGGCGCTGAACTCCACCTCTTTGCCGCCGTAAATCTCCTTTACAGAATCAATAGCTTTTGATACTGCGTCGCGGTCAATGTCCTGCGGCAGCCAGTCAAGATGCTGCTCCAGTGCATTGATGGCGGTGCTGTAGTCGCTCTCTTCAAAAGGTAGCACCGCTTTTGTCTTTTCGTGAAACTGTACCAGGAACCTCTCCTGTAATGCGCTCCATTCGTGTACCGCTTTTGATGAGGCGTTCTTTTCAGTGCTTTGTACAAATATATGTGTGCCATTACTTAACGTGCCGCAGTGGAGCACCCTGGGGATGCCTGTGACCCCGCTGTTGCAAAACCTTTCAAGTATGTCGCACTCTTTCTCAAACAAAGTCTTTATCTCACTGCTTTCGCTTAGTTTGCAGTATCCAAGAATCTTCTCCTTGCTACTCAGCTGCATTGTAATCTTCTGGTGCACCGATGGTGTTCCCTCAAAGACCGCAAACTCAATCTCCTGCACGTCAAACACCTCACATAGCAAACTGAGCAGTTCGTTGTTAAGGCGGCAGTTTATGGTTTTTGCCTTTATCACCTTGCGCACAGGTGCAAACAGATGCAGGCAAGGCAGCATCGCTTTCACCATCTTGCCTTTTATGCCGCTTGGCTGGTACAGGCTTAGTGCTGTGCGCATACCCCGCGCCGGCACAATCCAAAACTTGCCGTCGGCATTCCCAAAACGGTAGAATCTATTACCGCCGGTAAAATCGAGGATGTTGTTGAGAGTGGTCATTGTTTCTCAGGCATAAGTACAACAAGGCGGTCTTATGTATCACAAATAGAGATAATTAATACTCCCGTTAGCTTAATGTCTCCAGTTGATATTGTTCTTTATGACCTCAACATTTTTCCCATGTCCTCCAATTATTGAGTTACTATTGGTGAAGCTTTTAGTAACTGTAGAGTTTGCAGCAACAATATTATCATCAGCAATACAAACTCCTTTCAAAATAGTGCTTCTACAACCAATCCAAACATGGTTGCCTATTGATATTGCCTTTGGTGGATTAAGTACATTATTATTGACATCTATTACCGCATGTTGGTCGGAATCCATGATAAGAATATCCCATGATAATAGACAATTTGAACCAAATTGAATTTCTTTGTTGCAAACAAATGTTGTATTCCCCGTAACATCAAAATTATCACCGAATATCAATGTGGCATTTTCATCCACATTTATTTTTGTTCCTCTTCCAATGCCAACAGAACCTTTAATAATCAATGTTCCTGAAAGTTTCCAAATTGTTCTATCATAAATAGAATCTATTATAGTCAATTTACGCTGACCGAACTTGAACATGCCTGTTTTTACAGGAGCATCAATTATTATTTTACCTGATAAACAATAAAATTTGGAATGTCTATATATGAAAAAGGGTAAACGGATTGCCGTTCTAAAAGGGAAATAGTGAAAATTGAAATAAATAGTTTTAAATAAATTCAATTTCAACAGTATTCTTATCAGATGTATTATTTTCATATTTAATTTGTTTTTTAATACTATTCGTGATTTCTTAATTTTGATTTCAGCAGTTCCTTGAACTCTTCGCCGCGGGCAGCCCATGTGAACTGCGCTCCGGCGTTTTTTGCCTTTTCGCCAATGGCCGTGCGCTCACCGGCATCGGTCATACGCTCCATTGCTGCTGCAAGGTTGGCAACAACCTCTTCACGCCCGGTGCGCGGGATGACAACGGCATAGTCGTTTGAGAAATAGCGTGTGTAGCCT
>JAZLBZ010000055.1:0-29330 GCA_045613945.1 Bacteroidaceae bacterium | reverse complement strand
AAAGCTCGAAAAGACAGAGCAGTTCGACAAAGGTCTTGAAATCATCAAGCAGCTCGACATAAAGGCTCTTGTAATCATCGGTGGTGACGACTCTAACACCAACGCTTGCGTACTCGCCGAGTACTATGCAGCAAAGAACACAGGTGTTCAGGTTATCGGCTGTCCAAAGACCATCGACGGTGACTTGAAGAACGCTTACATTGAGACATCTTTCGGTTTCGACACAGCATGTAAGGTATACTCAGAGGTTATCGGTAACATCCAGCGCGACTGCAACTCTGCACAGAAGTACTGGCACTTCATCAAGTTGATGGGCCGTTCGGCTTCTCACATCGCTCTTGAGTGCGCATTGCAGACACAGCCTAACTACTGTATCATCTCGGAGGAGGTTGAGCAGAAGGCTCTTTCACTCGACAACATCGTCACATCTATTGCACAGGCTGTTGCAGACCGCGCTGCCGAGGGCAACAACTTCGGTACAGTCCTCATCCCAGAGGGTCTCATCGAGTTCGTTCCTGCAATGAAGGCGCTTATTGCCGAACTCAACGACCTGTTGGCTCACAAGGGCGAGGAGTACAACGCTGTTGCTCCCGAGGAGCAGCGTCAGTACATCATTGACCAGCTCTCAAGCGACAACGCTGCTGTTTATGCAAGCCTCCCCGCAGGCGTTGCACGCCAGTTGACTATGGACCGCGACCCACACGGCAACGTTCAGGTATCTCTCATCGAGACAGAGAAACTGCTCTCGGAGATGGTTTCAAACAAACTCGCAGCATGGAAGGCAGAGGGCAAGTACAATGGCAAGTTCAACGCTCAGCACCACTTCTTCGGCTATGAGGGACGTTGCGCTGCTCCATCAAACTACGATGCTGACTACTGCTATGCTCTCGGTTACAACGCTTCACAGCTCATCGCTGCTGGCAAGACCGGCTATATGTCATCAGTACGTAACACAACTGCTCCTGCAGCAGAGTGGGTTGCCGGCGGCATCCCCATCACTATGATGATGAACATGGAGCGTCGTCACGGCGAGATGAAGCCTGTTATCCAGAAGGCTCTCGTTGACCTCAACGGTGCGCCATTCAAGAAATTTGCAGCAAACAGAGAGCAGTGGGCAAAAGAGACCTGCTACGTATACCCAGGCCCAATCCAGTACTTTGGCCCAACAGAGGTTTGCGACCAGACAACCAAGACTCTTGCTCTTGAGCAGCAGAAGTAATACAGCAAGAAGTTGATGGCAAACGCCCAAAAGACATCAACCACAATAAAGGTCGGCGGACGGAAGAAAGTTCCGGCCCGCCGACCATCTTCTACACGCCGCCGCAAAAAGCAGCGTGTAATGGCAACATGGAAATATGTGGCCATAGCGACAATTATCACATTTGGAGTCCTGGCACTGGCCTACAAGCCATTAATTGAACCGGCATTCAACCGCTTTACAACAAACAGCGGACACTGGATGTACGGGACATACATCCCGAAAGGTTACTCGGTCTACGGCATTGACGTATCGCACCACCAGGGCGAAATAAACTGGAAAAGAGTGAAGCAAGGCACTGCCGGCGAACCACCGATAACCTTTGTATACATCAAGGCTACCGAAGGAGGCAGCCACAGCGACAGGCATTTTGCAAAGAACTGGAATGCGGCAAAGAAAAACGGATTCATACGCGGTGCATATCACTATTTCAGCACAAAATCATCGGGCGAAAAGCAGGCAAGGAAATTCATCAGTTGCGTGAGGCTCGAGCCGGGTGACCTTCCCCCGGTTGTGGATGTGGAGGAGAATCCAAAGAACGCCAATGCATACCGTGAGGAACTGAAGACGTTCATAAGAATCATTGAAGAGCATTATGGCGTAAAGCCCGTCATCTATACATACAAGAAATTTCATGAGCGCTACATTGACCACGACTACTTCAAGGGATACCCTCTTTGGATAGCGCGATACAACGCCACCACCCCGGCCATCAACGCTCAATGGATTATGTGGCAATGCACCGAAAAGGGCAAATTGCCGGGCATCAGCGAAAAGGTGGACATCAACGTGCTGAACGGTACGATGAAGGAGTTGGAAGAACTGAGGATAAAATAACAAATGCACATTCGGCGAATGTGCATTTGTTATTTTATTAATCCTCCAAATATGCTGCGCTGGCGCTGGAATAGCGGCGCCAAGCATCGACCATTGCAACAAAGTCGGCAGGCAGCGGAGAATCGAAATACATCTCTTCCCCCGTCGCGGGGTGTACAAAGCCCAGCGTTTTTGCATGAAGCGCCTGACGTGGACAGAGTTTGAAACAGTTACGCACAAACTGGCTGTACTTGCTAAAGTTTGTACCTTTCAATATCTCATCACCACCATAGACATCGTCATTGAAAAGAATGTGGCCAATGTGTTTCATGTGAACCCTTATCTGATGTGTACGGCCGGTCTCAAGGTTGCACTCAACAAGCGACACATAACTAAGGCGTTCAAGCACGCGGTAATGGGTAACGGCATACTTGCCAATACTTTCATCGGACGACACACACATCTGCAGCCTGTTGCGCGGGTTACGGGTGATATTCCCCACCACTGTACCCGAGTCATCTTTGGGATTGCCCCACACCACCGCATTATAGGTGCGCTTAGTTGTCTTCTTGAAGAACTGCATTCCCAAATGCGCCTTTGCAAAGGCTGTCTTTGCAACAACAAGCAGACCCGACGTATTCTTGTCAATACGGTGCACAAGACCAACTTGAGGGTCATTAGGGTCGAACTCGGGATTATCCTTGAGATGCCATGCAACAGCATTGATGAGTGTTCCATGAGTATTGCCACAACCGGGATGAACGACAAGGCCTGCAGGCTTGTTCACCACCATAAGGTAATCGTCTTCGTATACAACATCGAGCGGGATATCCTCGGGGAGAATACTGTTGTCATATGCAGGTGTGTTGTATGTGATAACAACTTCATCAAGCGGTTTGACCTTATAATTGCTCTTGACAACCTTGCCGTTGACAGAGATTGAACCGGCATCGGCAGCCTGCTGGATTTTGTTACGCGAAGTGTTGGCAACATGGTCGACAAGGAACTTGTCTATGCGCACGGGCGACTGCCCCTTGTCGGCAGTTATACGCAACTCACGAAAAAGCGTCTCCTCGGACTCAAGTTCGTCAATATCAAGTATTTCGGGATTAAATTCGTCCATACACATCAAATGTCAAAATTGGCATCAAAGACAGGCTGGTCATCTTCCTCGGCCTCGCCGCTACCAACAACCACCACCAACGATGCACCTTGTGGTATAGCCTCACCATTCACAAGTTTGCGGCCTTCGTAGCGCAGTTCATATACCCAATCCTTTTCGCCGGCAATGGTCTCGACCGACTCAATGACAAAGCCGGCAGCCTTGATGTGTGACTCGGCCTCCCTGTATGTACGGTTATCAATGACCGAGGGCACTGAACGCTTTGGTCTCTCCTCGGTATTGAGCACGAGACCCACCTTACGCCCCTCCTTTACCTGAGAGCCCGGAGCAGGATACTGCATCACCACCTCGTTCTCTACAGCCTTAGCCTTATAGCGACGTTCAACAATTGTGTAGCCAAGATCTTTATCTGCCAAAAGCGCCACAGCCTCATCGAACGGAACGCCACATACATCGGGGACCTCAATGGTCTCGCCATGATTGGTGTAGCCATCTACCCACAGCAATGTAAAATAGGGCAATGCTATCAGAACAACTGCCATTGCCAAAAGATTAAGCAGCACAACTGTAAATCGCTTTTTCAGCGTAACCTTTGTATTGGCCCTTGAGCAACCGGAGTCGACACTGCCGGCCGAGGCTTTCTTGGAAGTATCTGTATTTTTCATATCCATAACAAATTCGCGTTTGGCAGGAGCATACCCCTTTGGGCATACTCTGCATTCTAATGCAAAAGTAATACAACTTGTCTGCAATCACAAAAATAAGCCGCGTTTTTTACATGTGTGCGGCATTCGCACAGGCATTAGATATCTTTTAACAGCATATAACACACCAAGCGGCACGAGATAGCCGATTTTTCTTGCATTCTTTTTACTTTTGTATTATCTTCGCAGTGTATAAGACAGACTTATTTTTATGAAAAAGATATTATTCACACTTATCCTCGCGTTACTGTCGGTAACAGCGACAGAAGCCCAACTCATAAAGAAAAGCCAAGAGAGAGAGAATGCCAAAGAGGAGACTTATGCCGCAGGCAAGGTGCCTGTAATAAACGGCAAGGTTACCTTTGAGACAGAGATTCCGGCCGAGGGACTGACTGCCGAGCAAGTGGCCGAGCGAGTAAACAACTGGATTGCCGAGCGCTATGTGAAGCCGACTGTAATCTCAGTAAAACGCTTTGAGAGCGAAAACCCCAACACGACAATTATCAAGGGCGAGGAGTATATTGTCTTCAAGAACACGTTCTTTGTGTTGAGCAGGGCAAGGATGTACTATTACCTCACTCTCACCGCCGCTGACGGCAAGTGCAATTTCCATCTGTCACGTATCACCTACTGGTATGACGATGAAGATGAGAAAGGAGGCCTGAAGATGATTGCCGAGGAGTGGATTACCGATGACAACGCCTTCAACAAGAAAGGCAAGATGAAGAAATTCGAGGGCAAGTTCCGTCGCAAGACCATTGACCTCAAAGAGCAACTCATCAATGAACTGACACAGGTTTTAGGCAAATGAGAACGGTTGACAAGATAAGATATGTGCTCAACGTGCTGTTCCTTATTGGAGCAGCCGTTACGTTTATATTGTTCATGCTCAATGGAGAAGGCAATGGTTTCAAGATTGCAGGAATGACGGCTATGGCTTTCAAGATAATGGAATTCATACTCCGTTTCGTAAACTGAAAACAAGTAATGATAAAGAGAATACTATATCTGTTGCTTTTTATTGTTCCGGTCATTGCTAACGGACAGAATACAAAGAGCATGCAAGGAACGCAAAGCCGCGAAGGCGGGCTGGGGCATGGCGAGGTGTTCAGTCCTTTCAAGAATAACCCGAAAGACAGCACCAAAAGCACGATAATTGTTCCAAAAGAGATACACCAGTGGAAAGTCGACAGGAGGTTTGGCAACAGGATTGGAATCAACGCCGACACCCTGCAATATATGTTCCAGAACTGGCACCTGACAGAGGGCGTGAATGGCGAGTACAACTATCTTGGCAACATGGGTACTCCAAGAGAGACAAGAATATACTTCAACCGCCCGTCAAGTACCACATACGACTTTCTGCAGCCCTACGACTATTTCTACACTACCCCGGAGAGATTTATCTTCACCGACACGAAGTCGCCCTACACAAACCTCAGTTACCACTCTTCGGGCAACAAGGTGAATGGTGATGACCGTTTCAGAGCCTACTTCACCACCAATGCAGGCAAGCACTTTGGCGTGGGATTCCTGTTCGACTATCTCTATGCCAGGGGAAGATATGACAAACAGTCGACATCGCAGATGAACTTCTCGCTCTTTTCGTTCTACAAAAGCGACAAGTACAACTATCATCTTTTAGCAAGCCGCTATCACATGAAGCAGATGGAGAATGGCGGTATAACCGATGACCGTTACATAACACGCCCCGAGGACACCGATGGTGGAGGCAACAACATGGGAACGGCCGACATACCTGTGAAACTTGATGACACCTGGAACAGGAATGAGGTGCACGACATTTACTTCACACACAACTACAATTGGGGATACTACCGCGAGAAGGTGGAGGCCGTTGCAGATACACTTGCTGCGACACCGGGAACGGCTGACGCAGCGACAAAGGTTGCCGAGGACTCCATAGCACGTGAATTCGTGAGCGTTGCACGCCTCACACACACAGCCGACATCTCATACTTGCGACACCAGTACATAAACCACAGACTGCCCAGGAACTACTATGCCGACACATTCCTGCGACACGACTCGCTCGACAACACCACAGACCTGTCGATTGACAACAGGGTTGCCTTGTCGTTGTGCGAGGGATTCAGGAAATGGGCATTTGCCAATATCATAGCATTTGCCGAATACAAGTATGATCGCTATATGCTGCCCGATACTATCGTTGGAAAGCCACAGGAGTACAACAAGGCATACAACGAACACTCATTATACGTCGGGGGTGTTATATCGAGCACGCGCGGCAAGTATCTGCGCTACCATGCCGAGGGCTCTACAGCGGTCATAGGTGCCGACTTGGGAGCATTCTCCCTGGACGGTGGAATAGACTGCAACTTCAAGTTGTGGAACAGGGATATCAACATCTCGGCAAAGGCATTCATGAAGAACAACAGGCCCTCGTTCTACTACCGCCACTACCACTCGGAACACTTTTGGTGGGACAATGACCTGGCGAAAGAGTTCAGAACACGCATTGAAGGCTGCATTGAGATTCCATACTGGAAAACCAGGCTGAACGTAAAGTTTGAAAACGTAAAGAATTACACATATATTGCCAACAATTCTATACTGGCGCCAAACAGGACAAACTACCTTAACCGTTTCAACGTACAGCAGAAAAAGGGCAACATACAGGTCTTTGCGGCATCACTCAGGCAGGATTTCAAATATGGCATCTTCAACCTGAACACCGAAATGACGTATCAATACAGCAGCAACCAGACTGTGTTGCCACTACCGGCCTTCAATGCCTATGCAAACATCTACATCAAATTCAGGATTGCAAAGGTGCTGCACACTGAAATTGGTGCCGATGCGTGGTATTTCACAAGTTACTACGCTCCCGAGTATATGCCTGCTTTGGGGCAGTTTGTACAGCAGAACCAGGCAGACAGAATAAAGATTGGGAACTACCCAATTGCAACGGTATATGCGAATTTCCTTTTGAAGCAGACACGTTTCTACGTAAAATATTACCACGCTAACAAAGGACTTGGCAGCAGCAACTACTTCCTTGTACCGCACCACCCGCTTAACCCGGCGACACTGTGGTTCGGCCTGTCATGCAATTTCTATAACTAAAAACACACCGTATTATGAACATCACTGTAAAATGGGGCTTCATAGGCTGTGGCGAGGCCACTGAGAAAAAGAGCGGACCTGCGTTCCCGTTGATAAAGGGATCGGAGGTTGTTGCTGTTATGGGACGTGACAAGGAGAAGACAAAGGAGTATGCCAAGCGACATAACATCCCGCACTGGTATACCGACGCACAGGCGCTCATTGACGACCCGGGAGTGAATGCCGTATATATTGCCACACCACCATCGTCACACGCCACATTTGCCATAATGGCAATGAAAGCCGGCAAGCCGGTCTATGTGGAAAAGCCGCTTGCAGCCAACTACGAGGACTGTACACGCATCAACAGGGTGTCAAGGGAGACCGGTGTGCCCTGCTTTGTTGCATACTACCGCCGTTATCTGCCATATTTCCAAAAGGTTAAGGAACTGTTGCCGCAGATTGGCAATGTACTCAATGTGCAGATACGTTTTGCAGTTCCGCCACGTGACCTTGACTACAACCGCGAGAACCTGCCCTGGCGCGTAAACCCGGAAATTGCAGGAGGCGGATATTTCTATGACCTTGCCCCCCACCAGATAGACCTGTTACAGGAGATGTTCGGCTGCATACTATATGCCGAGGGGTTCAGCACCAACCGAGGAGGACTGTACAAGGCCGAGGACACAGTGAGTGCCTGCTTCAAGTTTGAGAGCGGCATCCCGGGCTCGGGCTCATGGTGCTTTGTTTCGGATGAATCGTCACGCGAGGACCATATCGAGATTTTCGGCAGCAAGGGATGCATCAAGTTCTCGGTTTTCACATTTGAGCCCATTGAACTGCGCACGGTCGACGGCACACAGCTGTTCAATGTACCCAACCCGCCATACGTGCAGTTGCCGCTAATACGCAACATCGTTGAGCACATACAGCAGATAGGGCACTGCGACTGCGACTGCGTAAGCGCCACACCCACAAACTGGGTTCTTGATAAGATTCTCGACAAAATAATCTAAAGGATGGAGAGGAACGGCAAAGGTATAAATTCCGGGATAAGAGCCATAATCACAGTTGTTGCCCTGTTGCTGTGCTGTACATATTCCAAAGCACAGGCACCATCATCGGAAGAAACCGGGGTTGAAATTACAAGGAAGAAGAGTGGAACTGAGAAACTAAAGGATTTCACGCTGAAGACTATAAACTTTGTCGACTGGCTGCTGAACACTGTAGATACCACATATGTGGAGAAGTGCAAATACAATATGACACTCATGCCGGAGTACTCATATGGTTATGAACACTATCGCTTTGCCTCCTCGGCAGGCGAAAGGCAAAGCATAAGCATTGCTCCAAACGGTTATAGTACAATAGGTCTCAACATTGGCTGGAGATGGCTTATTGTAGGATACAGCATCAACCTGCAGGAGAACCATCCGAGCACAGACTTCAACGCCAGCCTCTGCTCGACAAGATTTGTTCTTGACCTGTACTACCGCAAGAATAGCGAAGGATACAGAATAAAGAGACTGAGCGGTTTCAATGACGGCGGCAAGGAGTTGAAAGGATATGAAAGCAAATTCAACGGGCTGACGGTGGAACAGGCCGGCGCGGGAGTGTACTATGCGTTCAACCCTAAGTTCTCATATGCGGCAGCATATGGCATGTCTACAGTGCAGCGCAGAAGCGCAGGCTCTTTCGTACTGGGAATGGGATATAACCAGCAAAGGTTCCTATTTGACCACAGCTGCCTTGCCCCCCAAATAGCAATGGGGTTGAAAGATGGGCTGAATTTCAAAGAGTTACGCTACAACGACTTTAACATCAGTTTTGGATACAGCTATAACTGGGCATTTGCCAAAGATTTCCTTGCCGGAATAACACTCTCACCGTCTATCGGATACAAGAAAGGTGTTATGCTGTTCCCACATAGCAGTAGCATTGAGGCGAGCCTGAACTTTGACATAGTGACACGCGCTGCACTCATATACAGCAACGGCAAGTACTATGCCGGAGCGACACTTAACTCGCACGCATTCTTTTACAACAGGAACGGTTTTTCGGCCATAAATGGTTTTGGGGTCCTGGAGGTGTGCGTAGGGTTCAACTTCTGGCGCAAGAAATAACAAAATCCCGCCCTGATGTTCCTGTAACCTTCAGGGCGAGATTTTATATCTCAAAAGCAACCGTCTCTTATAAGCGCAAGCCAACCGTTGCAACAAGTGAATGACTGGTACGTGTTACCGCTGCGCCGGGATTAGGCCATTCATAATCATAGAAAGGGAAGAATTCGGCTCTCTGTATCTCATACACATAAGCCACATCGCAGTAGAACACTGAACCCCTATATCCAAGACCGGCTGTTACCACATTCTTCTCAAAACTATTCATGTACTCGGTCGATGTCTCTGTTATTGCCGCATTGCCTAGTTCCTTGTAGGCTCCGTCGGTAAAAGGTGCCGAAAGATAGTTGTATCCTGCACGCAATGCATATCCGTCAATGTTCAGTTCGGCACCAACACGGGCAATGTGCTGCTGCTTGAGGTTACATCCAATTTCCTCATTCTGCGCCTTGTACAATCTGCCATTAGCAGTGAAAGCAGACTGGGCATAGTCGGCATACTCGTACTCGGCATTGAGCGCCAGGTATGTACCAAAAGTATAAGACATTGAAGCATTAAGGCGCCAGGGAGTCATCAGGCTCTCACTAACAGCAAGTGTCCCATTGAAACATTCAGAGTTGTCGGTACTTATACGGTAGCCATCCCAAGAGGTAATTGTTGCAGTGCTGTACTCCTTGAGGCTATACCAGGTAGGAGTGTGAAAAGAGAGTCCTATCTTAAATGGCGAATACTTGAACGGACGGAATATCGCACCCAATTTGAGGTCAAAACCACTACCCTTCAGGTATCTGCTATTTTCAAGTTCGTAGATGCTACCGTAAGCATCAGACTCGGCATACCAGCTGTAGCGATTGTAGTCTACTATGGAAACGCCCATAGTTGCACCCAAATAGATGCGGTCGTTGAAATTGGCAGAGAGATTAAAATCTACAGTGTTGACACCGCCCGTACTCTTTTCGTAATATGCAATATCATCAGGGGTCCACACAAGGGAGGTATCGGGGTATGTAATGAAATTAGTTCCCGTTGAATCACATAGATAGGCCTCGGCAGCCAACAAGGTCAACCAACTGTAGTTGAAGCCGTCATACATCCATCCGGCAAGTTTGTTGTGGTCAAAGGGATTTGTGCGGTACAGTTGTTCAATGACATACTGCTGTGAATACAGATCTGCGACACCGGACATTTCAAAAGCAGAATTGAGATTATTCCTTTGACGATATCCAAGACCAAAGTTTAAATATTTCAGATTTTCACCATCCCTCTCTGATGAAAGGACAAACGAGAAATTATCCAATGTTGCGTTCGCGCTGTTGCTCCCGGTCACTTCGTCCTGATATACAGCCTTGTTGTTATTGAATCCAAAGCCCATTGTGAGCGAGAAATCATTAAGGCGATATATTGCCGTACCTGCAGGGTTGGTTCCCATTGTAGAAAGGTCGGCACCCAAAGAACTCATAGAGCCACCCATACCCACAAATCGTGCAGTACCTGTAAGGTCGTTTTCAAAAAGCGGCACCACATTATACATATTTTGTGCATTCAAGGCTAAAGGCAGCAAAGAAAGTATATATAAGAGTCGTTTCATAGTAATATCCTGTTTTGTGTTTGTGTTCATCATTTATGGAGAGCGCAGTAGGTTATCTACGTGAACCTCCACTACGGGCACCTCCACCACTGCGACTGCTACTGCCACCACCGCTACGGCTACTGCCACCACTGCGACTGCCGCTGCTGTTGCTGTTGCTGTTGCTTGAGCCGCGACTTGAGCGAGATACACTGGTACTGCTTGGACGGCTATAGCCACTGCTTGACGAGTTGCTCGAACTGCGACGTGCAGATGTACTTTCACTATTTGAAGTTGTAGAACGCTTTGCGTTGCTGCTGTTTACAGATGTACGTGCCTTTTGCTCGCGACGTTGCTTTGTGTTACTTGTGTTTGCTGTGCGGGCTGACTGCTGACGGCGTGCACTGTTTGCAGTGGTTTTATCTGATTGCTGACGGCGTGGATTATTTGTGTTTGCAGTTGTGCGGGCCGACTGCTCACGACGTGGGTTGCCGGCATTTGCAGTTGTGCGGGCCGATTGCTCACGACGTGGGTTGCCGGCCATCGTTGGCACAGCCTGTCTGGTTTGCCTTGCCACACTGCCGTTTGTTGGTATATTCTCACGGTACTTAGGTTTCCAGGGCTTATGGCTTGCCACAGGGGTGTGCCAGTGGTGGTGATAGTTGTGCCAGCCGTAATAAGGATGATAGTTATGCCAACTGTAGTAAGGATAATAGTAATCATAATAGCAACTGTTCCAGTTCCATCTATTCATCCAATGATAGTAGCCGGGCGACATGAAATAGGGATTATTGCCGGTTGGATAGATGTAGAGAGTGTATCCATTGTCATAGACATACCAGTCGTTTACCCCGCAACCGTACATCAAATCCCAGTAGATATCATTAGCATACATCCTACGGGGTGACTGAAAACGGATTATACGGTTCGAATAGGTGTAATCGTCCATCACATCGTAGAGGTCATTGGTGTAATAGCCTTCATTCTCATCGCCAATATAGGTAAGGGAATCTTCGTCAATGGCAGTGTTGTCATCGGCAAAATAGACCTCCTCGGCACTTTTTACATGAAGGACCTTCTTCTCTTTTTTGGGGACATAATACATATCGTCAACCTGCGCCCAAGTAAAAAGGGGAGTTGTCATCAATAAAAATAACAGAAACTTTTTCATAGCCCTATGTTTATCAGTTCATTTTCTCTGATGCAAAAATACGCACTGCCAAAAAGAAGAAATAGGGAAAAATCCTACAAGAAAGGAGGATTTTCCCTATTTTGCGCTTTAGCAGGACAAAAGAAGCACAACAGACCTCTTTCATCATTTATTTATTGCCAATAGGCTTGCGTTTGTAGTCTTCGTTGAAGAGCAGGTCGGCTTGATTGTCGTGCAAGGCACGAGGCACTGCAACGCGGCCCGACTTCACAAACTGCAGCATGCACTGCAGTGACACGAATTCGTTATAGAGGCTTACAACAGTGTCGGTTGAACCGGTAATCTCGACCACAGTGTAGTTTGGATTAACCTCCATGATACGTGCATTGCTGTGGCGTATAACTCTTGATATCTCGCTGTTCTCCATAATTTTTGGAGTAGAGAGTTTGTAAAGAGCAACCTCCTGGAAGAAAATCTCCTTGTCGGTATAATAGTCGGCCTTGAGCACGTCTACCTTCTTTTCAATGCGCTTTGTCACCTTGTTTACAGAATCCTCTTCGCCCCACAATGAGATGGTATAGCGGTGCACTCCCTCAATGGATGATGACGACGCTGTGATGGTGTCAATGTTCATCATTCGGCGGGTAAACTCGGCAGTTACCTGGTTGAGCATACCTGCGATATTCTCGGTATATATGATTATAGTAAATAGTTTCTTTTCCATAGTGTTGTCATTCAAATCTCATTTCACTGATTGTTGCACCCGGCTCGGTCATAGGCATCACATTATCCTCTTCCTTGACCGCAACGTGCAGAAGGAACGGTCCATCAGCCGCAAGCATCTCCTCAATGGCTGCATCGAGTTCGCTGCGTTCGATAACAAGGCGCGACGGGATGCCATAGCCCTGTGCAATGAGCGAATATTCGGGGTTGAGCATAGGTGTCCATGAGTAGCGATGGTTGAAGAAGAGTTCCTGCCACTGGCGCACGTTGCCAAGATAGTTATTGTTGAGGAGAATCATCTTCACACCCACACCCTGCTCCATTATTGTTCCAAGTTCCTGAATATTCATCTGGAAACCGCCGTCACCGGTAAAGAGGCACACAGTGCGCTCCGGCATTGCCATCTTTGCACCTATCGCAGCAGGCAGGCCGTAGCCCATTGTACCAAGACCGCCCGAAGTGAGGATGCTGTGGGGCTGTGTAAACTTGAAGTAACGGCTCGACATCATCTGGTTCTGGCCCACATCGGTAACAAGGATTGCCTTGTTTGCCGTTGCCTCGCTCACCTTGCGTGCAACCTCGCCCATGAGCAAGGGACCCTCTGCGGGGTTCAGTGCCTTATCAATAACCCTCTCATACTCAATGGCATTCAGTTCGGCAAAACTCTTTACCCACTCGCTGTGCTCTCTTGGCTGCACAAGAGTTGTGAGCCCTGCAAGAACCTCCTTGCAATCACCCACAATGGGCACATCTGCCTTGACGTTCTTGTTTATCTCTGCGTGGTCAATATCTATGTGTATGACCTTTGCCTGCTTTGCGTATGTAGAGAGTTTGCCTGTCACGCGGTCGCTGAAACGCATACCAACAGCAATGAGCAGGTCGCAGTTGTTGGTGTTTACATTGGGACCGTAGTTTCCATGCATTCCAAGCATACCCACACACAAGGGATGATCTGTGGGGAAGGCCGAGAGTCCCATCAATGTACGTGCAACAGGAATACCGCTCTTCTCTACAAATGCCTTGAGTTCCTCATGCGCCTCGCCAAGTTCAACACCCTGACCGACGAGCATGAATGGGCGCTCTGCCTCATTGATGAGACGCGCAGCCTCGTTCATTGCACTGTCCGAAGGTGTGGGATAAGGAATATAGCTGCGTACGCTATCTACCGTTGCCGGCTGGTAGTCAACCATTGACACCTGTGCATCCTTTGTAAAGTCGAGCACTACAGGACCGGGACGTCCTGTGCCTGCAATGTAGAAGGCACGCGCCACAGCCCAAGCGACATCCTCGGGGCGGCGAACCTGATAACTCCACTTTGTAATTGGCTGTGTGATACCCACAAAGTCAATCTCCTGGAATGCATCGGTACCAAGCACCGCCGAACTTACCTGGCCTGCAATGACAACAACGGGTGTGCTGTCGAGCATGGCATCGCTGATACCTGTAAGCGTGTTTGTTGCACCGGGACCGCTTGTTACAATGCAGACACCAACCCTGCCCGAACTGCGGGCAAAGCCCTGCGCTGCATGCACAGCACCCTGCTCGTGACGCACAAGCACATTGCGGAACTTGTCGCGATAGTCATACAGGGCATCAAATACCGGCATGATTGAACCGCCGGGGTAACCGAAGATGGTGTCGACACCCTCATTTATAAGTGAGCGCAAAAGAGCCTCACTGCCTGTTATCATATCTTTGCTCATAGATTATCATTCAATTATTCTTATACCGCCCTTGTCGGCCGAACTCACCATTGAGGCATAGGCCTTGAGGCTCTTTGAGATAACGCGGTCACGTGTAAGCGGGAACATTGTGCGCTCTGCGAGTTCCTCATCTGTGAGCCTTACGTTGATGCTGCGTGCAGGTATGTCAATGTCAATTATATCGCCATCGCGCAACTTGCCGATGTTGCCGCCGGCAGCAGCCTCGGGCGAGATGTGACCAATGCTCAGGCCCGATGTTCCGCCACTGAAACGTCCATCGGTGATGAGCGCGCACTCCTTGCCAAGATGGCGCGACTTGATGTAGGATGTGGGATAGAGCATCTCCTGCATACCCGGACCACCCTTTGGACCCTCATACACAATGACAACCACGTCGCCGGCCTGCACTGCACCGCCGAGGATTCCCTCAACGGCAGCCTCCTGTGAGTCGAACACCTTTGCCTTGCCGCTGAACTTCCAGATGCTCTCATCAACGCCTGCAGTCTTTACCACACAGCCGTTGGCTGCGATATTGCCAAAGAGGATTGCAAGACCGCCATCGCGTGTGTATGCATGCTCAAGCGAGCGGATACAGCCGCTTTCCCTGTCTGCATCCAGTGTCTCATAGGTGCAATCCTGCGCACCCATTGTATTACAGAACACATTTGCGGGCGCAGTGCTGTAGATGCGCTTTGCCTCGCTGTCAATGCATTCGCCTGTTATGCTGTACCTGGCAATATCTTCACCTAGTGTAGAACCGTTGACACGCACTGCTGTAGTGTCGAGCAGGCCACCCTTTGCCAACTCGCCAAGAATACCCAGAATACCACCGGCACGGCCGCAATCCTGCATTGAATACTTTGTGCTGTTAGGTGCCAGTTTGCACAGGCATGGCACACGACGGCTCAAGGCATCGATGTCGTTCATTGTAAAGTCAACACCCGCCTCGCCGGCTACTGCCAACAGGTGAAGAATGGTATTTGTTGAGCCACCCATTGCAATATCAAGCGTCATTGCATTGATGAAGGCAGCGCGCGATGCTATGCTGCGTGGGAGAACGCTGTCATCGCCCTCGCCATAATATTTCATTGCATTGGCAACAATCTGTCTTGCTGCATCCTTTAGCAACTGCACGCGGTTGGCGTGGGTTGCAAGGATTGTTCCGTTACCAGGCAATGAGAGACCTATAGCCTCAGTGAGCGAGTTCATAGAATTTGCCGTGAACATACCCGAGCAGCTGCCGCAACCGGGGCAAGAGCGTTTCTCAATCTCGGCAAGTTCGTCGTCACCGACAGTGTTGTCGGCAGCCTTCACCATTGCTATTACAAGGTCAAGATTCTCGTTCTTCCATGTGCCCTTTTCCATTGGACCGCCCGAGACAAAGATTGTGGGAATATTGAGGCGCATTGCGGCCATGAGCATTCCCGGGGTAATCTTGTCGCAGTTGGAGATGCACACAAGCGCATCCACCTTGTGGGCATTGCACATATACTCAACGCTATCGGCGATGATGTCACGTGAAGGCAACGAGTAGAGCATACCGTCATGCCCCATTGCGATACCGTCGTCAATGGCTATTGTATTGAATTCGGCAGCATAGCAACCGAGTTTCTCTATTTCGGCCTTTACTATCTGTCCGGCCTCGTGCAGATGAGTGTGACCGGGAACAAGCTGAGTAAAGGAGTTTGCAATGGCAATAATTGGTTTGCCAAACATTTCGCGTTTCATGCCATTGGCAATCCATAGTGCACGCGCGCCTGCCATACGGCGGCCTTCGGTACACTGAGCGCTTCTCAATTTTATTTTCATATTGCTGAATTTAATAATAAAAACACCCTTCTCGGTGTGGGAGAAAGGAGCGTTTCGGAAGTCACCGGATATCATTATCCCCAACGGCTACCGAACACATTCAAAACCGACTGCAAAAATACTCTATTTTTTCAGTTTATACAAAACTAGAATGGAAATATTTTGCCCTGAACTGCAGTTATAAATTATCTACAGGACTAGCCTATACCCCTGTTCCTGACTACCACATAGATGATTACGGGAGCGCCTATCAGCGGAGTGACTGCGCCCAACGGCAAAAGACCGCTCTCGCCAGGCAACTGGCACACAACATTGCACAAAAGAGCCACTGCACCTCCAAGCATTATGGTTGCCGGTATAAGGTGCCGGTGATTGTTGCTGTCCATTGAGATGCGGGCTATGTGAGGCACTGCAAGACCAATGAAAGATACAGGGCCACAGGACGCCGTCACAACGGCTGTCAAAAGACCTGTGACGCACAACGCCACTGCACGCACACTCTTTACATTCACTCCAAGATTTGCAGCATAGGCATTGCCAAGCAACAGGGCATTCAACGGCTTTGCCATAGCAAGCGACACAAGCAGAAGCAACAGCACCACTGTTGCAAAAAGAGGCATCTGCCCCATTGGCACTCCACCGAAAGAGCCCATTCCCCAAACCATATATGAGTGGACACCCTCGGCCGTAGAGAAGTAGTTGAGCAGTGTTATTGCCGATGATATCATATAACTGACCGCAACACCTGCAATAAGCAGGAAGATATTGTTGAGCAGCAGCGTTGCAAGCAGCAGTATTATCATTATAACAAAAAGCGCACCGGCAAAGGCACCTCCAAGCACAGCAAGATGCCCGCCAAGCCCAAGCACGCCGCCTGCCAAAAGCATTACAAGCGCCACACCAAGACCGGCACCGCTGTTCACGCCAAGCACCTCGGGGCCTGCAAGCGGATTACGGAAGAGAGTCTGCAGCAACAGGCCGGCAACAGAGATTGATGCACCGGCGAGCAGCGCCGTCAATGCCTGAGGCAGACGTGTCTCGAGCACCACCACTCGCCACACATCGCGCCCGCACTCGCCGCTGGTAACAATTGACAGCACCTCACTGAAAGGGATGTCAATGCTGCCATATAGCAGATTGGCAGCAAACAGCAACAGCAGCGACAATGCCGCAAGCGCATAAGCAAATATTCTTCTATCAATGAATCTTCTCATAATACTGCAACGTATAGCCGGCCAACAGCCCGGGATGAAAAACAGCAACAAGTTCCTTCAGCAGCCGCTCGGGATGAAACGCAGTCTCTTCAAACAGATGCCTGTAGCGTGTATTGCAGGCATATATGTTACGCTTCATGAATGGCTTGAAATGCGAGTATCCTGCAAAATCGGCAAGCAGCGATTCGCATGTCTTGTCAACGTCTGAATTATATTTAAAAAGCCAGATATCGGCATCGGCAGCCTTGTCGAGCACAACCTCATACGAGAGTGGCACAGAACCGCTGCCCTTGCAGCCCGAGAAGAGATAGTCGGCACCGGCATCGGCATACATCCGCCCCATAGTACTCTCACCGCAAGGCACATACCATGCCGAAGCACTCTTGAGTTCACACATCAGTCTTGGGCGAAGCTCAACACCTTTCGCAGCACTGCGCAGTGCTTCATACTCACCACATACAGCAAGGAAGAGCGAATCACACTTGGCATCAAGTCCAAATAGCCGGCCATAAAAACGCATCCACTCGGCACAACCAAGCGGAGAGGTCTCCATGTAATCGGCACACAGCACAAGCGGGAAACCGAGCGTCTCAAGTTTGCCAAAGCCACCGTTTTCATAAGGAAGGACAAAAATTGCATCGGGCGACGCCTGCATGACAGCCTCTGCATCGACATTCAGCGAACTGCCACAATCAACAACAGTTCCCGCTGCAAGCCCGGCAGCAACAGCATCGGAATAGACATACTGCGCATCGCAGACACCTTTTATTGTATTATCGGCACCAAGTTCTGCAAGCAGGCCGGCATGCACACCCGAGAAGAGAACAACACCTTCAAGCGGTGTGCGCAGCAGCACCCCATCGGGCAAGTTACAGGGCATTTCCTTATCAGACGGCACAAGCAGATAGCGTTGCAGTGTCCTGTCGCTCCAGGGGTCTGCAATATCCACAACCGTATACCCGGCACACTCTACAATAGTAAGCAACGAGGAGTAGCGCATTGACACAGCATCACCCTCAACAGGCTGCCGCTCACCCCCACTGCTACACGACAGAAGGAGAAAGGCAATAGAGAGACAGAGAGAAATTTTTTTGAGGAAAGATATCATTTCTCAGACATTATCACCATTCATCACCGAGAGTTGCTGACGGATGCTCTCCGAGTGGATGAGCTCAAATATCTCGCGCACAGCATCGACCTCAATCCTGCCATCGGCACAAAACTTCATATAACGCTCCATTATCTCATTGTAGCGCAAAGGCTGAAAGACCATCATACCCTTCTCGCGCTTGATCTCGCCAATCTCACGTGCAATCTCCATACGCCTTGACAGGAGCCTCATCAGTTCGCGGTCTATCTCATCGATATGTTCGCGGTATGACTGGAAATCGGTATTGTCGATGGCCGCCACGCGATGCACCAGTTTGCCCAGGATGGCCATCAGTTCATCAGGGGTCACCTGCTGACGTGCATCACTCAAGGCGCAATAGGGATTACAATGCGTCTCGACCATCAGGCCGTCGAAGTTCAGGTCCATAGCCTGCTGCGAGAGCGAGAGTACCAGTTCGCGCTTGCCGGCAATGTGGCTGGGGTCGCACAACAACGGCAAATCCGGGAAACGGCGGCGCAGTTCAATGGGCAGTTGCCACTGTGGAGCATTGCGGAAGCACTTCTCGCCATAGGATGAAAAACCACGATGTATCGCTCCCAAGCGTGTTATGCCAGCATTGTTAAGGCGTTCCATAGCACCAATCCACAGCTCAATATCAGGGTTTACCGGATTCTTGACAAGTACAGGCACATCACTGCCACGCAAGGCGTCGGCAATCTCCTGCACAGCAAAGGGATTGGCTGTTGTACGTGCTCCAATCCAAAGGATATCGACACCCGCCCCAAGCGCCTGCTCCACATGCTCGGCTGTAGCCACCTCGGTAGTTATGCACATTCCAAGTTCACGTTTCACCTTAGCCAGCCAGGGCAACCCCTCCTTACCCACTCCCTCAAAACAACCGGGACGCGTGCGAGGTTTCCAAATACCGGCGCGGAAGATTTTCACTCCACGTCTTGACAGTTCCGTTGCCACCTGCATCACCTGCTCCTCGCTTTCGGCGCTGCATGGGCCGGCAACAACAACCGGACCTTTGGTATTGAATATATCTATTCTATCGATTTTCATAAATTTGCAATTTTAGGAAAAAGCCTGCGCGCATTGGCTGTTGTTACCGTTGCTATATGCTCTACAGAACAGCCATATATGCCGGCAAGGAAGTTGGCAATATAAGGAACGTACGCACTTTCGTTGCGCTTGCCACGCCTGGGCACAGGAGCAAGATAGGGCGAGTCGGTCTCAAGCACCACCCTCTCAAGCGGCACAGATTTCAATACATCGGGCAAAGTGGATTTCTTGTAGGTGACAACACCTCCGATACCAAGATAGAAACCATCGAACGAGAGAAGCCTGTGTGCCTCATCCTCCGAGCCCGAAAAGCAGTGAAAGACACCGGTGAGCCCCTGCCCGCGATACTCATCCATTATGGCATACAGTTCGTTGAAAGCACTACGTGAATGTATTGCAAGCGGCAGCCCGGTTTCCAAAGCCCAATCTATCTGCCTGCGGAACACGCACTCCTGCTCTCTTTTCCTTGTATCGTCCCAATAGAAATCAAGCCCCACCTCACCTATTGCCACAAAGCGGTCATCGCTTTTAAGCACATCATACAGCCTGTCGAGCACAGCATCATACTCCTCGCCAAGTTCTGTCGGGTGCAGGCCTATCATGGGATGACAGACTGCGGGAAAGGCATCGCACATTGCCATGAGCGACGGCAAGGATGCTTCATTTATCGCAGGCAGGCACAGTGCGCCAACGCCTGCATCAAGAGCACGCTGCACAGCATCGCCCCTGTCATCGCCAAACTCTGCGGTGAAAAGGTGTGTATGGGTATCGACAAACTCAATCATTAGACGAGTGCCTTTTTGCCCTGTCGGGGCGATAATAATAAATCACGCCATACTCGGCACATTTCTTTATGCGCGCATCGCCACTCAATGAGGCAAAGGATTTCTCTACCTCTCCCCACACTTCAAATATAAGTTCGTCTACCTCGTAGCGCATATTGGAGATATTCGCAAGCGCCTCGGCCGTGCGGGTCTGCAAGAAGTGCTGACGGTCATACATCTCCTTGAACAGCGCAAAGACCACCGACACGCGCCCCATTGTCGGGTTGTATATCGCAACACCGCCCTCGGCCTGGCGACGCTGCTCGCCCGCAATAATTTTCTGCCCCCACTCCAGTACCGAAGCCTCGGAAAAGAGATTAGGTACGGTATCCTCATTCTCGGGCAAGCCATAGTAGGGGCGCTTGTTGCGAGCGACCTCGCCACGTATTATGCACATGCTAAGCACCTGTATGAAGTGCGATACATACATACGGGCCTTTTTCAGAGCGGCCTCGTACTGTTCATTTCCCTTCTTTGATGACTGTTCGGCAACGCAACGTTTGTAGACATCCACTTCGCGCGAGAAGCGCTCAAGCAAGTCCTTAGCCCTGTGATAGGTGTTATGCGTGATAACCTGCGTGAACACGCCACCCTTCACACTGCTGTCAACAGCAGCCTTCAATGCGCGTATGCGTGCCTGGTCTGTCTTTGGTAATCTGCGATAAGGCATCCCCGTATGAAATTTAAAGATTACGGTCAAGAATCATATTAGCAAAAGCCTTGAGCGAGGCCTTCTTCTCATCGGCAACAGATATTGCATCAATATACGCATCGCACTTGGCAAAGAGTTCACGTATACGTCTTTCGCACAGTTCCTTGACACCAAGTTCATTGTACAACGCGGTAAACCATGCAATTTTCTCCTGTGCATCAAACTCCTCCTTGTCCATCCACTCCTTCATCTGCGCAAGCTGTGCCGGCGAAGCCATATTCATTGCCGTAATCAGGAGGAAGGTCTTTTTATTGCAGCAGATGTCGCCGCCAATCTTCTTGCCAAAGAGTTTCTCGTCGGCATAGACATCGAGCAGGTCGTCCTGCAACTGGAACGCCAGACCAATCGTCTCGCCATACATGTAGAGATTCTCAAGATCACGTTCACTTGCACCGGCAAGTATGCCACCCAACTTGAGCGAAGCGGCAAGGAGCACCGATGTCTTCAGGCGAATCATCTCCATATACTCCTGTTCGGCAACATTGTCACGTTTCTCAAAATCCAAGTCATACTGCTGTCCGTCGCCAATCTCCTTTGCAGTCTCAGTGAAAAGAGAAAGCATTGCAGGCAACTTGTCGGCCGGCACATGAGAGAGAAACTCATATGCAAGAACCAGCATTGTATCACCCGAGAGGATGGCTGCTGTATCGCCCCATTTTGCACACACTGTGGGCTTGCCACGACGAATCACAGCCCTGTCCATCACATCATCATGAATAAGTGTGTAGTTATGGTATGTCTCCACAGCCACTGCGGGATACAAGGCCTCCTGCACGCACTCCTTATACATATTATATGCAAGAAGGAACAGCACCGGACGCACACGCTTTCCGCTCTGCTCAAGAGTATAGCGCACCGGAGCATACAACTCGCGCGGTTCACGCTCAAACTCAAGGTTATCTATAAACTCATTTACAATACCTCTTAATTGCTCCCAAGTATACATATTTATTCCTTTAATTAAAAAAAGAGGCTGCATCCGCAGCCTCTTTCATATGTTGTTATCAATTTTTACTGCAAACGGAAGTTAACCGGCAATACAAATTTCACACGCACAGCCTTACCCAACTGACGACCGGGCTTCCACTTTGGCATAGCCTCAATCACGCGGATAGCCTCCTTGTCAAGATAAATATCACCCGATGTACGGATTACCTCAACGTCCTGGATTGAACCGTCGGTGTTGACAGTAAATCTCACAAATGACTTACCCTGTGAGTTGTTGTCGCGCGACACACGTGGATACTTGATATTGTCTTTGAAGTACCTCATAAGCGCCGCATTACCACCGGGGAATTCGGGCTGTTCCTCAACCACGTCAAAGATTTTCTCCTCTTCTACCTCTTCTTCAACAAAGATGATATCGGTATCCTCAACGTCGGCATACTCGCTCATATCCTGAACAGATACAAGTTCCTGCTCGTCAATCTCAACCTCTTCCTCAACGACCTTAATCACGTCGACAATCTTCTTTGCCTGTGGTGGAGGAGGAATGACCTTCTTCTCAATAACCAAAGGAGGAATTTCCTCAACGACTACAATGATGTCATCCTTTGACTTGCTTTTTGGAGCAGGCTGTTCCTCTTCATCCTGAAAAGCTGTAAGCTCAAGACCTGCAAACAGCATAGCGAGAGCAAACACAAAACCCATCAACAGCCAGGTTGTACTGTTCTGCTCCAAATTAGCCTTAGCGCTCTTTTTTACCTCGAGCAACTCGGCGCCTTTAAAATCCTGTTTTTTTCCTTTGTCCATTATCGTAATTGTTATATTTGCAAGGTTACACTTTCTAACCGACAAAAATAAACAATATTTTTCAATACACACGACATATTTCATCTTTTTTTTATTTTTAATATATTTTTCTGCAAACTAGCGCACAGACAGCCCAGCTGCCCGCATATAATATTTAAGTGTAAAAAAGGTATTTTATGATACCACAACAGGAAAAGATAAAAAAAAGCATTATCTTCGCAAACAAATACAACCTGACAGAAAACGGACGTGAAGGCAACAAGAGACATCATCATATTCTTCCTTTTGCTGCTCCCCTTGACAACAAGCGCTCAAGGTGGAGAGAGCGCATTCAACTTCTTGCGGCTGCCCTATTCGTCACGTGCGGCTGCCCTGGGCGGCAGCAACATCTCCATGATTGACGACGACCTGTCAATGTCAATGCACAACCCCGCGTTGCTCATCAACGTATCGGACAAGACGCTGGACCTCTCTTTCATGACCTACATGAGCGGGAGTTATGTTGCCGGCGCCGCATTCAATAAGACATTTGGAGAGCGTTCGGCCGCTGCCGTTGCTTTGCGCTACATTGACTACGGCACATTTGACGGATACACGCCGGACAATATCTTCACCGGCACATTCCGCGCAATGGACATGGAACTGAATTTTATGTACAGTTATCTGCTGAGCGAACGCTGGAGCGGCGGTGTGTCGGGCAAGTTCATATATTCACAATACGAGGCACTCAACTCGCTTGCATTAGGCGTAGACCTGGGTATCAACTACTATAACCCAGATATTGATTTCTCGGCATCACTCACATTCAAGAACCTCGGCGGGCAGGTGATGACATTCGAGGAGAAATACGAGATTATGCCCATTGACATACAGTTGGGTTTTACCAAGCGCCTGGCCCACGCCCCAATACTGCTGTCGGCAACACTTGTCGACCTGCACCGCTGGAGGGCTACCGATTTTTACAACGCCGACGGCAGCAAGGACAATTTTGGCGAACTGCTTATGAAACACATTGTCCTGGGAGCAGACATTCTCTTTGGCGACAACTTCTACGCATCAATAGGCTACAACTACAGGATGAGCAAGGAACTGTCAACCGGGAAAGGCTTTACCGGGTTCTCTCTTGGTGCGGGCCTGCACATCAATAGAATAAAATTTGGGGCATCATTCAGCCAGCAGCACATATCGGCATCGTCCCTGAACTTCAATATCGCATATTCACTTTAACACCGACATAACATATGGCTACAAGAAAGATAATAATAGCAATTGACGGTTTCTCATCCTGCGGCAAGAGCACAATGGCAAAAGCCCTTGCACGCAACATCGGCTATCTCTACTTTGACAGCGGAGCAATGTACCGCGCAGTAGCGCTCTACTGCATGCATAACGGACTCATCAACGACAAAAAGATAGACACAGAGACACTCCGCGACAGGATGAAGGATATACACATAACCTTTGAGGCCGACCCCGAGACAAAGAACTCGCTCACCTTCCTCAACGGTGTGAATGTCGAGCACGAGATACGTTCGCTCGAGGTTTCGCAGGTTGTGAGCCAGGTGGCTGCACTCGATTTCGTGCGCAGCGAGATGATTGACCAGCAGCGCGCAATGGGAGAGAAGAAAGGTATTGTCATGGACGGACGCGACATTGGCACAACCGTATTCCCCAATGCCGAGATGAAGGTTTTTGTAACAGCATCGGCCCAGGTGCGTGCACAGCGACGCTACGACGAACTCACAGCACGCGGCGACAACGCCAACTTCCAGGAGATACTGGACAATGTGCTGCAGCGCGACCACATTGACCAGACACGCGAGGTAAGCCCGCTGAGACAGGCCGATGACGCCCTGCTGCTCGACAACAGCAACCTCACACGCGAAGAGCAAATGGAGTGGCTCATTCAGCAATTCAACAAGATTACAGAATAATGCTCAACATAGAGATTGACGAACATTCAGGTTTCTGCTTCGGTGTAACAACAGCCATAAAGAAAGCCGAGGAGGAGTTGCAGAAGGGCGAGACACTCTACTGCCTGGGAGACATTGTGCACAACCGTATAGAGTGCGACAGGCTTGAAAGGCTTGGCCTCATCACCATCAACCACGAGGAGTTCAGCAGACTCCACAATGCAAAAGTACTCTTCAGGGCACATGGCGAGCCACCTGCAACCTATGAGACAGCAAAAAGAAACAACCTCGAAATCATTGACGCAACCTGCCCGGTGGTGCTCAAGTTGCAGCAACGCATCAAAAACAAATGGCAGGAGAGCGGCACCGAAGAGAGTCAGATTGTCATCTACGGCCAGTCCGGACACGCCGAGGTTCTTGGCCTTGTGGGGCAGACACACGGCACAGCCACCGTCATCGAGAGCAGTTCGCAGATAGAGAGGATAGCAAAGGACAAGGACACTTATATATACTCACAGACAACAAAGTCGCTCGAAGGATACAGGCAGGTTGTGGACAAAATAAAAGAGCACATAGACAAGGATAGACTGTGCAAATCGTTCAACACCGTATGCGGGCAGGTTGCCAACCGTCTCAACGGCATTGGCGAGTTTGCAAAGTCGCACGAACTCATATTCTTCGTATGCGGAAAGAAGAGTTCCAACGGCCGCATACTCTTTGACGAGTGCAAGAAGATGAACCCGAACTCCTACCAGATCGAAGGCCCCGAGGACCTCGACCTCACACTCACGGCAGGGGTAGAATCCATTGGAATATGTGGAGCCACCTCCACCCCCAAGTGGCTCATGGAAAATTGCAAGCAAGCTATAATTAACTATAATAACAGATAATATGAAAAACAAGCTCGAATGCGTCGGCATTTTGACATCGGGAGGTGACGCACCCGGCATGAATGCAGCAATCCGCGCCGTCACACGCGCCTGCATCTATCATGGCATTACAGTAAAGGCCATCTATCGCGGTTACAAGGGATTGATGACCGGCGAAATCAAGGAGTTCAAGACCGAGAACGTAAGTAACATCATCCAGCGAGGCGGTACAATCCTCAAGACAAGCCGCTGCGACGAGTTCAAGACCGAGGAAGGCCGCGCAAAGGCATACGAGACCTTGCAGAAGGAAGGCATCAATGCACTTGTTGTAATTGGCGGCGACGGTTCAATCACCGGCGCATACAACCTTGCACGCGAGTTCGACATCCCATGTATTGCCCTGCCGGGAACCATCGACAACGACCTCTATGGCACCGACACCACCATTGGATACGACACAGCCCTGAACACCATCATGGAGTGCGTCGACAAAATCCGCGATACAGCATCGTCACACGAGCGCCTTTTCATCGTTGAGGTAATGGGACGCGACGCCGGTTTCCTTGCCCTCAACGGTACAATTGCAACCGGTGCCGAGGCATGCGTGCTCCCTGAGATTGACCCTGAGTTCGAGAAGATTAACCAGTTCATCGCCAACGGCCTGCGCCGCACAAAGAGCAGCAGTATCGTGCTTTTCGCCGAGGGCCGCGAGAAGGACTACAACATCATGGAGGTTGCCGAGGGCATGCGCCAGCGCTTCCCCGAACTCGATGTACGCGTATCAATCCTGGGCTATCTGCAGCGCGGTGGCAGCCCCACAGCCAACGACCGCATCCTTGCAAGCCGTCTGGGCGTTGCAGCAGTTGATGCACTGCTCGAGGGCCAGCGCAACGTAATGGTAGGCCTGAAGAACAACGAGATTGTCTACATCCCATTCACAAAGGCAATCAAGGACGACAAGCCCATTGACCGCGACACAGTACGCGCACAGGAGATTCTTGCATCGTAAGAGCGCCGAATACACAATACAAATAATGGAGAACCACAGTTCTCCATTATTTGTATATCACAACATCCATCACCACATCGTGCGGTTCAGTGGGTATGTCATCTACAATCTGCTCGCTGTAGCAGACACCAATCTTCAAGCCCGAGAAATCACTTTGCGACAGATACTTGTCATAGTATCCCTTCCCGCGCCCCATCCTTGCGCCACGCCTTGTAAACGCCACGCCCGGCACCACTATGGCATCAATTTCACATACAGCAACCGGCAGGCCACCCTGGGGCTCATCAATACCGAATGCGCCCTTCCCCATCACACCCTTTTCATAGGCATAGAAATTCATCACATCGCCCTCGACGCGTGGCAGCACAACCGGCATCCCCGACGACAGTTCCTCTATCAGGGAACCTATCTGCGGTTCATCGCCAAGCGGCGAGAAGAGAGCCACCACGCGAGCGCCACTCACCGCAAGATGCCTTTTTACCTCAATGGCAATAGCCGCAGAGCGTGTCTGCACATCCGCTGCATCCATCGCTGCAATCCTTGCGCGCACCTCGCGCCTCAATGTTCTCTTATCCAGCATTGCCACCCTCATTGTCAAAAAAATCAAGCACTTTGGCCGCTGCGGCAAACGACGTTGTCTTGCCTTGCAGGAGCAACTGTTCATAGCGAGAAAGCATCTCGTTCATCCCCTCTTTATTGTAGAAACGCGCTTTCAACTGTTCGTCAATAGCCTCATACATCCAGTATCTTTGCTGGAAACGCCTGCGCTCATCAAAGCAGCCGCTCTCCTTCACTTTTGCAACATACCCGTCAATCATTCCCCACACCTTGTCAATGTTCAGGTCGTAGAATCCCGAATAGGTAAGCACTTCGGGGCGCATTCCACTTGCAGGCATAGGGAACAGTTGTAAGGCATTCCTGTAGTGCACCGCAGCGCGACGTGCCTCATCGGCATTCTCTCCATCTGCCTTGTTTATAACAATACCATCGGCCATCTCCATTATGCCACGCTTGATACCCTGCAGTTCATCGCCCGCACCGGCAATCTGTATAAGCAGGAAGAAGTCGACCATTGAGTACACAGCAGTCTCGCTCTGCCCAACGCCAACCGTCTCAACAAAGATATAGTCATAGCCCGCAGCCTCGCACAATATTATGGTCTCGCGCGTCTTGCGTGCCACACCGCCCAGCGAGCCCGCCGAGGCGCTGGGGCGTATGAATGCGCGCGGATGCGCCGACAGCCTCTCCATCCTTGTCTTGTCACCCATTATACTTCCTTTGCTACGCTCGCTGCTTGGGTCAACGGCAAGCACCGCAAGCTTGCCCGGCGTATTTGCGAGCAGATGCATTCCAAAAGCATCAATTGAAGTACTCTTGCCGGCCCCCGGCACGCCGGTTATACCCACCCTGAGCGACCTGCCCGAGTGAGGCAAGCAGCGCTCTACCACCTCCTGTGCCATTGCCTGGTGCTCGGGGAGCATGCTCTCAAGCAGTGTCACTGCGCGGCTAAGCACTGTAACATCGCCACGCAGAATACCCTCGACATACTCATCGGCCGAGAGCCTCGCAGCCCTTTTGCGACGCATTGTCAACAGGTACGGATTCACCGGGCCAAGCGCCTCAACGCCATCATTGACCTTCAGTCCCTTGTATTGCTCATTGTTTTCGGGGTGTTCCATAGACATAATGGTTTCTTCACTTGCGAAGATAGCAAATAAACAGGTAAAAATCCGTACAAAAAGATAGAAAATATACACTGTCAATTATCCCGTCTCTGCATTGCCAAAAAGAAAAGAGGCCTGACTTCATGAAAGCCAGACCTCTTTATACAATTCATTCAATTCTGCCGATTTAGAAATTATAGGTCACGGTAAGACCTGCATTACAGAATCCATAAGTATTGAGGGTCAAAGTATTGCCACTGATACTAGGACCAACACAAGGTGAATAGTCAATGCCAAGAGTAACAGGTACCTTAGCGAATGTAAAACTAAGACGTGCCAAGCCCTGAACACCACAATAAATCCAAGAAGGACCAAAACCTGCATTGACACCTACACCGGCATCAAAATTCCAAATACCTGCACTAGGAGTCCAGTTCATCTCTGCAACCTTCCAGTTGTTTATCACAGAAAGATCTGCCACCAAGCCATTTATATAACCCAAGCCGACACGTCCTTCAAGATAACACTGGCTGCTGTAATCATACATGGCAATAGCATGAACCGAAGAACCCACGCGGGCACCGACTTTCCAATTCTGAGCAAAGGCTCCTGTAGTAAACAAAGTAACCACTGCAATGAGCAAGAACTTTTTCAAAATGTTTTTCATAATTTTCCTAATTTTAAATTAAACAGAAATTATAGGCACAAAGATAGCAATATTATCCTAAAACCATCATCAAATCCAATAAAATATAAAAATTGTTGAAATTTTTAAAAAAAGTTATTGCCTATCACAAACAAAAAAGACTATCCCCGGACCGGTCCGGGGATAGTCATATAAGCATTTAAATCGCTACAAGCAATTAGAGCACACCGTTCACAACAAGCGCCTTTACAAGCGAGTAGAACTTCTCTACAGTAGGAATCTCAACACGCTCTGTTGGAGAGTGAGGCGACATCAATGTGGGGCCGAACGACACCATGTCCATCTTTGGATAGTTGGTAGAGATGATACCGCACTCCAATCCTGCGTGAATTACGCGAACATCGGGCTGCTTGCCGAACATATCGCTATATGCAGTCTTAAGCGCAGCCAATAGAGGCGAATTTACGTTGGGCTGCCATCCGCTGTAACCA
>JAZLBZ010000054.1:0-12140 GCA_045613945.1 Bacteroidaceae bacterium | reverse complement strand
CAGTTGCGCACCTTTACAATAGTGAGCGATATGTCGGACACGTTGCCGTTGATGCTTGTACCGGGAATCTCAATCCAGTCGCCAAGCCTCACCATGTCGTTCTCAAGCAGCAGGAATCCTCCCACAAAACCCAAGATGCTGTCTTTGGCAATGAGCATGAGCACGGCGGCGAATGCTCCCAAACCGCCAATGAGGTATAGCGGAGACTTGTTGGTGAGTATTGATATTATCACAATGGTTGCTATGAGAATGACAATTATCTTGCCCACCTGTATGAATCCTTTTACCGGCCTGTCGTGAAACTTGCTGTTGTTGAATGCCGAGTCGCCAAGAGCGCCCAGCAGTGTAATGGTTGTCAGCACCATTGCAACTATGTAGTATATTGACACTGCAAGTTCTATGTAGTGCAGCACAACGCTGTCGGGGGCAAGGGTAATGGGCAGTAGGGCGTTTATTGTTATTGGAACAAGTATGTGGGAAACCTTGCGCAGCCTGTTGCTCTTTAACATCTGCGTGAGAAAATTGTAGTGCTTGCGCCTTACAATGCGCTTTGTGGCAAAAAGTGTGACGCGGTAGGTGATTTCCATTGCCACAATGGCTATTACAATGACTATTGCCGATATTATGAGCGTGTCATACCTGTCTATGGCGCTTTGGGACATCCCAAGATGCTGCATCAGTTCCTTTACCTTTTTGTATATGTAATCTGTTATCTCCGTCTGCATTCTCTTTTTGTCTTATAACAAAAAAGTCTGCAGTTTTGCTGTTGGGAATGTCGGATTTTGTATCTTCGCAGTAGATAATAATATTATACTATGCTAGAAATTGGAATGACTTTTACAAGTGAGACTGTTGTTGCGCTTTATAATTGCGCTGCAACAATGGGATCGGGCGACCTCGAGGTCTTTGCTACACCTGCTATGGTTGCGCTCATGGAGAATGCAGCAATGAATGCCGTTGCGCCGGCATTGCCACAAGGGGCGACAACCGTTGGTGCCGAGATGAACACTACGCATATAAAGCCGTCGGCTATTGGTGCAAGGGTGCGCGCGACAGCGACGCTCACTGCCGTTGAGGGACGTAAACTGACATTCGACGTTGAAGCGTGTGACGGGCAGGGCACAATAGGCAAGGGCGTTCATGTGCGCTTTGTTGTAGACAAGGAGCGCTTTATGGCAAAATTGAGATAATTCTTTACTTTTTTTATATTTTTTTGCCGTCATCTGTAACAAACGGGCTTTTCATCCGTCTTTAGAGTAAAATACAGTTCATTATTAAAGAATAAATTATTATGAAGAAGGTTGTTGTTTGTCTGCTAATGCTACTTTCAATTTTTGTGGTGTCGTGCTCTACACCTGCCGAGAAATCAATAAAAGAGTTTGAGAAGATTGTTGTGGAGGCTGAAAGCGGCAGTGTAGATACCGAGAAGGAATTTGAACTGCTGGTGCAGAAACTTGATACGTGGGAGGAAAAATATAAGAATGTTGAATATACTGCCCGGCAGCAGAAAGAGATTGAGGAGTTGGGCATGAGACTGGTATCTGCATTCTCGGAACATTTTGTTGGGCTGATGGGCAGTGCCTTCTCGAGTTTAATGAATGGGGCCTCCGGCTTGATGAAAGGTTTCGTGGGCGGCATGCATGGTTTTGTGGATGGTATGCATGAACTGGTAGATGAGATGCAGGACCTGGCCGACGAAATGCAGGATCTTGTTGGTGAGATACAGTGGGACGTCAGGCTTGTTTCAGACAGTGTGGATAATATGTGATTCACTTACTGTTTCTAATACAAAAAAGCAAAAAGCACTTTACGAAGTACTTTTTGCTTTTTTTAACATATACGGCAAAACTTTTGGTGTAACAGATATGTTTACATTATGCAAGCCGCCGGGAACTGCTATGCATCTTGCTGCAATGATTTGATACCCCGGTGGTTAGTATAGTAGTTTTGTCGTGTTTTATTTTGTGTTTGTGTTTAGGTTGCCCTCTGATGTGAATCACGGGGCAACCGCTTTTTTGTCACTCACTTCATTATCGATGTCCAGTAGTCCTTTAAGTTCCTTGGTCTCAAATTCATAGATGGGGTTCAGGGCCGGTTCAATAATCTCGTTAACCCAATTATTCCCTAAATACGCAGTCTTTATGATGGTAAATGCATTCTTTAGGAAAGAATCTCCGGCTTTTCTACTCTTCATCTTCTTTAATTCACTTTTCCATATCTCTTTTTCCCATTTCTTATATCCAGGAAGGTTTGCAAAGTTTACCGCTTCGACATTGCCAAGTTCCTCTATTTTTATGTAATGCTCTGCTTTGAGTTGACACGTCTCGAAAACCTCCAGTTCAATACGGTACTCACCGGTTCCCCATAAGGGATTGGAACTTGTACCGACGAATGAACGAGGAACAATGAAACTTTCTCCTGTAGTGCTTATAAGGTCTGCAAGTTGTGAATCGTTTTTGGTATAGACGAAAGCGTATTCCCCATCTATTGGTTTAAGAGCCATAGGGTCAATCTTGACTGTTATATTGAACGAGCCCAACTTCTGGTCGGACATCACCATTACGGCTTCATTTATCCATGACGAATATATGTTCGCGTTTATGTTGAGTTCCAGATTCGTGTATTTGGCAGTGTCGTATCTTTCCATCTTGGGGATGTTGCAGAATGCGGGGTAGAATATCAGGGTGTCCACTTCCAGCAGAAATTTCGAGTGATTTGCCATGTGGGCAAGGCCAAGACTATCTGTGCGGAGTTTGCATGAAATATAATATGCGTCGTGCCCGATACGTTTGGTATTTTGTTTTGTGGTATCGGGTGATTCCACTTCAATGAAGTTGCGGCAACTGAATCCGTTGAATTTAAGATTGTGTGGATCCAAAGCACCTTCTGTAGATGGCGTATAATAGAAATCGTTGATGCTTTCAGTTGTTGATAACTTTTTGCTGAATGTACACTGTTCCTGTTTCTTTTTTATCCATTCGTTGAAATCGTTGGAGTTCTTGTTGACCATCTCTGAAATGAAACTGATTCCAAGATCAATCAAACCGGAAGTTGCCGAAACGGTCTTTTGTGTCAATACACTCTTGTATGACTTCATAATGCTTTCTCCCAGTTCTTTCCAACTGCGGTTTGACTGTTCCTTCAATGTGTCAATGTTGCAGTTGTTATGGATGACTGATTCTTTCTGGAGACTGCTGACAACAATCTGGTATTTTCGGGTTGTTCTCACTTCCTGCTCCTTTCCGTCAGGCTTCTTGTCTGTCGCTGCAAATATTTCCGCAACTACAAAAACAAACAATAATAATAAAACGGTCTTTTTCATATCAAAAAATAATTATAGCATGTCGATAAGTATGAATGCATTTGTGTATCGTGGTTTGTGATATTTGACTTCTGTCTTTTTCCTTGACAGTGTGGCTGTGCTGAAATATTGGTTATCACATTTGCTTTCAATCATTTTTCTGCGGGCATTCATGAATGCTTTGTAACCATCGGGTGTAGGCGAATTGTCTTTTTTAAGTTCTGTGTAGAAATTTTCCATGAAATGACGGGTGGCTATGTCGTCGACACTCCATAGGCTCAGCATCATAGAAGATACGCCCGCTTGCTTGAGTGCGCGCTGCATTCCATAGACCCCATCCGATGTTACATATCCCAACCCGGTCTGGCATGCCGAAAGGACCATCAGTTCTACATTCGAGAAATCCTGCTCAGATATCTCTTTCGCAGTCAGTATGCCGTCTGACAGTTCCGGATTGAAATCCTCCGTCGCAAGGTTTCTTCCGGCTCCTGCCATTATTATTCCGCTCTCCGACAGTGCCTTGTCTGTAATTGCAGGTTTAAGGTGTGTGCCATTCATGGAGCCCGTAAAATATCCATGCGTCGCAAGGTGCACTATGGAATATCCGTCATTTGCCATTTTCAAGAAATTATCGTCAGTTGCATGGCGTCCATTAATGATGCTGTCATTGCTGCTACCGTCGTCTCTTATTTTGTAGATGGCACGTATTTCGCTATCGGTGCCGGGAAGGTCATTTATGTATGATGTTGACCCATGAAGCATCTTATATCCTTCTATGTCGTTCTTGTGCACGTGTTCGTCTATCTTGGCATAGAAATCAATTCCTCCCAACAATAGCAAATTGCCTCGATTCATCCTTGGAGGCGAGAGCAGTATTCTGGTAGAACTGAGGCGCCTGCATTCAAAATTGCAGTTTGGCAGCATATATTCAATGGCAAGTTGGTGTATTATGCCGTCCGGGGAAAAATATACTTTTTGTGACGGAACTATTGCTTTGAGCAGTTCTTGGGTCCATATATGTCCGAAAACTGTGGAGTCGGAATAGAGTTCGTCCTTTAATGCGGCTTTGTCCGATGAGATGCATTTTCCCAATGTGTGTCCCCATTGAGTCTTTTTCCCCGATATATCTTCAAGACTGCCTATCTCTATAAATTCCGGTTTTTTACTGTCCGGTTTCACCACCAATGCACCCAAATGCTCTTTTTCGTTGGTTCCTTTGTACTGGATGAATTCTATTGCGCATTCATTTTTCTTGAGTTTCCACTTTACATTCTTCCAATTGTACTTTTTTGTCTCTTCTTTGCTTTTTAGAATATATCCTTTGCTATACAATGCCATATCATATAGCAACTCGGGCGCTTTGTCGCCCAGACGATAGCAGTCGGTGGCGAATTGGCTCATGTTCAGCCAATATTGCTCACGCTGAATCTCAGACATCATTCCCGCCTGTTCGTCTATTTCATTCATTATGTAGTTGGCATACTTTTCGTAGCATTTTTTTGCCTTCTCTACATCTCCGGAACCATCATGGTCGTGCTGCATTATCAGAATCTTCCCCTTTGTGCGATAAATGTATGGGTTTTCATCACGCACCTCATCATATATTTCATCAATGCATTCCAATGCTTCATTAAACCGCCCGAGGTGTGCCAATACCATCGCTTTTGAAATGCAGGCATCCATGAATTTGTCTTCATCGTAATAGTTGTACCAATGGTCGTATATCTTTTCGGCCAATATTAGGGCCGATTCGTAATCGGTGTATTTGTAATAGAGATTAAGTAGGTCACGGTACAGGGTTATTTTCAGTGTGGGATTGTCAAAACGAGTGTGTTTTTTGAGTAGGTTTATGTATTCCAGGCTTTTTGAATATGAATCCAAAGACAAACTATATGCATTCTTGTCAATGTCTGTCATACAATAATAGTATGAACCCTCAAGTTTGTAGTAGGCCTGCAACCATGCATACTTTATGGAGTCATTCTCTCTTGCGTAAATGCCTTCACCGGCCTTCTCAAGAACCTCCTTTATTGTAGTTGTCCAGTCAAGCATATATGCGACCTCACCTTGTGCAAAAAGGTAGTCCATGTAGAGACATGTGTCACCTGCTGCAAGTGCCTGTTCCTGCAGTGTTGCAAATGCTGCTTCTGCCTTAAAGTATTCTTTGCTGTCAATTAACTTTTTTGCCTCTTTGAATGTCATTTGCGCGTAGGCCGGTTGGAACAGAAAACCAACCGCCAATACTATAAGACATACCTTGTTTTTCATTTGTTCCTGTGATTATGGTTCATTATGACGAATGATGCGTTTTCATCTCTCCCATTTGTTATTGTCAATGTTATGGTGTCGCCAGGTTTGGGTCCATCCTCGGTGTCTATGAAGTAGTATGAGATGCCGTTATTGTCTATTGAAGCCGGTTTCAGTGGCTCCCTATTTCCGAACTGCAGACTGCAACTGTATTTATTCCCGGAACGGTAAGGTATTATCATGAATACCTGTTTGCCGTGACGACCGGTCATTTTATATGTGGCTGTGGCTTTTTTGTTTATGCATTTTTCGAACATTGAAAATGCAAAATTCTCGTCAGAGCCATCGAGCAGTTCCCTGTTTGATAACTGTACCCGATTGCCATTTTTCAATTCACTTACTATGATGTTTACTCCTAACCGTTTCACTTTGCTTGATATTGGTTTGCAGTCATTCTTGCTGTCGCGGAGTTCATCCATCAGAGTGAATGTGTTTATAAGTTTTTCCAGTTCGTCCTGAGCCTTGTCCCAACTCTCTTCATTTTCATTCCTGAGTAAAAGCACCGCATCCCGCATTTGCCGTAACTCACTCTCTCCAGCCTGTTCAAGAGTCTGTGCTTTAAGGGTGTGTACACCTGTCAGTAACATAAGTATGACAATGATACTTCTTATTGCCTGTACAGATATGCAGTCGGGCCATCTGCGGTCTATCTCTTCTGTCTCTGTTTTACCAAAAAACTCTTTTTTCATTCTTGGTTCGCGCCGTTTCCCTGCAGCCTTCTTTATCTCTTCTGCAGCCGTGTCTTTTATCTGTGAAACGGTTGGTCTCTCTTTCTTTACCGGTGAAAGGCATTGCGTGAGCAGGGTGTTGAGTCTGTCCGCTTCTAGGTCGGGCAGGGACGGTAACGGGGTGTTGGCGTTTATCTCGTTCTCACCCTTTCCATTGAAAATGGAAGAACCGAGCATCAGTTCCATTGCTGATGCGGCAAGGCACCACACATCTTCCTCTTTTGCAGTTTCGGAATTGTTCTCATTGAGTTTAAAGTGGCGTCCTTTTATGACAACCTCTCCAAGAGAGACTTTTCCATGAGCTTTGTTATGGGAATGTATTACCTCGAGTGAGGACGATATGTCGTGCAGAAATTGCCAGCATACTGTCAGGTTGCAGTATCCCCTCAGTGCTGTTGCATATATGTTGTTACTGTTTGCCATTTTCTTCAAATTCTTTTATCAGGTTGTGTATTTGTGATACGGGGACAATCAATGTGTGTGTGCCGGCCAGTCTTGATACAATACCAACTACGGCTTTCTCCTTGAACTCTTCGTCCGATACGAATACAGGCCCACCGGAAAAACCGTTGTCGAATGCCGACCGGCATGTGAACAGGTCGTTTTCATCTTTGGCATAGTCATACATACCATCTTTGTCGGCCGTCAGCACAGCCTCTTTCTTGCTTTGGCTCTGCGGGTAACCGAAACTCTGCAGGTTGACATTGTGCGGGACATTCAGAATCCTGTCAGGGGCAGCCAGTCTTATCTTCCCTTTTCCATGCTCCCACTTCATTATGGCAACATCGCCGAGTTCAGCTTTGCGTGCCTCGTATCTGCTTATAATGCTTCTCCACAGGTAATTGCTGCTGAAATTGCCCAATTCATATACATTATCCCTCTCCTTGTTCATCGCAAATTGCTCCGATGTGCAGAAGTGTCTTTTTTCATTATTGTCTGTGATGGTGAGTTTGACCAGGAGTCTTATGGTGTCGTGCATTTCTGCTTCTATTGCCCATCTTACTGATTTGGAATCAATCTCCTTATATGAATCATTAAGTTCATCCTCGTATCCGAGCCAATACTCTATACAGTGTCTTGCCGTTACAAAGTATCCGTTGTCTGTAATGAAACCGGTACCGGTCTCGGCTCTGGGCAAGGCTATGATGTCAAGAGTGTCGCCTTTGGTCGTGGTAACAAGCAGTGTGTCTGCTTCAATCTTGTATATGTCACCAATTTCCTCTGCATAGGCTTCGTAAACATTCATCTCATCTTTGTCAAGGTAGAAAATTATGGCGACAAGCATTGCTGCAAATAGCGCGATAACACTCCATAAAGCCTTCTGGTTGCTGTGTTCGATATACGTGGTTAGTGGTATTTCACCTTTCTCAATGCTGAAGAGTACTGACGTGTTGTCCAATACAATTCTGCTGTTGTCGTGGAGTTCTGCTATGTACTCAAGCGGAATTCCGTCAACAAGTATCCTTGCATCCGTTTCCTGTCTGATTATACGCCATACTCCGGCATCTGTATCCCTGACAATTACCGCATAGCAAGTGTCGGCAAATTCCGGGTGATGTGGAAGTTTGAATGCACACTCCGGAGTCTGTCCAATGTATAACGCATTTTGGCTGATATGTTGTATATCGCCTTTTCTGTGTATGCCGTCATTGTTACGATAGCGTATCGCGTAGTGTATTTCATTACTCGTTTTCATCTCTCTTTGGATTTCGAGGTATAGTATGTGTATGCAATCAGCGGCAGTGTACGTGTGAGTCCTAGGTCGTATCGCGTCACTGAGAGTCCGCTGCCGTCTGTCCCCAACTCGGAAAAATGCCTGAGATCATCATGGATAAGTTCGCTTTTTAGGATATCGCGCAGTGCCGGGTTACTTTTTATCGCCTCGTGCTGTTCGGTCGTTGTCGGTGTATATCCCAATATCAGTTCTTCAATGCACCATCTGTTGTGTTCTACCTGTGTCATTATTTCCGCATCTCTGTCGTTTATGCCAAATAGTGTGCTCCAACGTTCGGCCGGTATTCCCATCGACTGCATTTTGATGTTGAGAGTGAGTGCATTGTATATGTTTGACCAGCGTTTGGCCGTTGTCAGTCCGCTACTGTTCCAAACCGTTTCAATCTCATCCTTTGTGGGAATTTCCATGGCTACGGCAATCTCTGCAGCACCATGTCCGCGTTCCTCTTTTGTTGTGGCGCGTATTTTGCTGTAGGCGAAATTTATATATTGCGCCATCAACGTGTAGTCTCCCAGTTCTTCGTTCTCCTTTTCAAGGCATCCGAATGGGATAATGTTCGAATACTCTTTGGATGACCGTAAATAGTCTATTGTGGTGCTTTCATCTGTTTTGGTCAGAATATAACAATTCTTTCTGATTACAGCACTCTGCGATATGGCTTCGTTCAGATTACGGCTGTTGTCGTCATAACAGAATGCGATTGTCAATATTTGTTCTTCATCAGTGCACCATCTCTCCAACTTGTGTCTTGTTACGTGGCTGCAACTCTTGCCTGTCACGAACTCCCATTCGATGTCAATAAAATCGGGTTGCTTGTCGGCGTGTACAGGGGGGATGGTTTGCGTTTTTATGTTGCCGTCATTGATGTCCACAAACCTTCTGTAGCAATGTTCGAGAAGGTTCCCGTACATATCCTGGAACTGCCGGAAATCATCATTGCTGTCGGCGAACCATGTTATCCTTGTGCGGAGATTGTTGTCGCGGCAATAGTTCGGCAAATGGCTTGTCAGTGCTGTATGTATGGCAAGGCTTTCGGCTTGACGGCTTGCTCCGAATATTACCAGATGTATATGTCTGTTACTTTCGTAGGTGACTCTTTCGCGTGTCAGTATGGGCATTGCCCCAGGCCTTATACCAAGTACATTCATGGAACACAGGTCTTCGCGTGTATATGTGTAAAGTTCTATGTTGTCGGATAGAGTATCATTGACAGGGAGTCGCCTCATCGCATTTGCCAACAAATGGTTACGGAGTACAAGATGTATCTTCAATCTGCGCCCTCCGTTTTCAGATGCCTTGTAGGCTTCGGCTTTACCGGTCATCAGGGCTATTGCTGCATTGTCTGCTTTTGAAATCTCTCCTTCAAGGCTCGACTTTATGTATATGTCGCGATTGTTTTCCATACCTTACATTTTTTTGCTCCAACAGAACATGTTGGGGAACAGTGCCTTTGTCTTTTCAATATTCTGCTCTTCGTTGAAAATTCCAAAGAACGACGAGCCGCTGCCCGACATTGAGGCATACACAGCACCCATTTCATACAGTTGCTCCTTTACCTTTGCCATTGAAGGGTGCTTGGCAAAAATGCTCTTCTCAAAGTCGTTCTTCATGGCGCCTTTCCATTCATTGATGGGGCGTTTGGCGATTTCTGTCAGCGGTTGCTCTGGTTTTTGTGGCGTGACAAGTGCATAGGCATCCTTTGTAGATACGTGGATGTCGGGTTTCACAAGTACAAGGTGATAGCCGCTGATGCTGCAGGGCGTTGGCGAGAGAATGTCGCCAATTCCTGTGGCGTAGGCCGGTGTGTTGTCAATGAAGAATGCGCAGTCAGCACCGATGCGTGACGCGTAGCCGCGCAACTGCTCGGCGGTGAGGCCAAGCCCGGCAATGTCGTTGAGCATCTTCAGGGCAAAGGCGGCATCGGCACTTCCTCCGCCCAGGCCGGCACCTGTGGGGATATGCTTATAGAGGGAAATGTCAACTTTTGGCAACTTGTGGTCGGCAGAGAGTGCCTTGTATGCCTTGATGACAAGGTTGTCGGCATCGTCCCCATCGAACACTGCATTGTACATCTTGAAAGTATATTCGGGTGCATCGGGCTCTGTGGCAGTGGTTATCTCCAGGATGTCACACAGGGCGATGGGGTAGAATACCGTCTCAAGGTTATGGTAACCGTCGGGACGTTTCTCAACAATGTCGAGTCCCAGGTTTATCTTTGCATTCGGGAATGTTATCATAGGTGCTTGTCTTTTACTGCCGTAAAGGTAATGTTTTTTTTATATATCGTTGATAACTTGCACTCTTTTGTTGAAAAAGGTTCTTGCGTTTGTTGCTTTATTAGCGCAGTTGTGTGTATCTTCGCGGTCGGAATAGAATATTATGGAAGATACAAGTACACCGAAGAGAAGGGCGCCTCGACGTCAGGCTGCCGATACAACACCAAAACTGAGTGATTATGGACACGTGCAACCCCAGGCTCTTGAGTTTGAGGAGGCTGTGCTGGGTGCGCTGATGATTGACAGCGACGCCATTGGCCGCCTGGGCGGAATGCTCAAGCCCGAGTCGTTCTACGACAAGCGCAACCAGTTGCTCTTTGAGGCCATACAGCAGATGGACCTCAACGACCGCCCGGTGGATATCCTCACTGTGACAGAGTTCCTGCGCACCAAGGGTACGCTGGATGAGGTGGGTGGTCCTGTGTATGTGGCGCAGCTCACAAGCAAGGTGGTGTCGTCGGTGAACATTGAGTATCACGCCAACATCATTGCACAGAAGAAACTGGCACGCGACCTCATTCGCTTTACCAGCAAGACACAGACACAGGCGTTCGACGAGACACAGGATATTGACGAACTGATGCAGCAGGCCGAGTCGGAACTGTTCGAAATCTCGGGCAGCAAGATGAAGAAGGACTATACACAGATTAACCCCGTCATCAAGCAGGCCTATGACCAGATTATCACCGCCTCAAAGAATACAAGCGGTATCAGTGGTCTCAGTACCGGCTATCACCGCTTGGACAAGGTGCTCTCGGGCTGGCAGCCAACCGACCTTATCATCCTTGCGGCACGTCCTGCGATGGGTAAGACTGCGTTTGCGCTCTCGCTTGTGCGTAACATGGCCATTGACCAGGGAATCCCTTGCGGTATGTTCTCGCTTGAGATGGGTAACGTGCAACTTGTACAGCGTCTAATCTGTAACGTGTGCCAGATTCCCGGTGACAAGATTCGTAGCGGCCAGTTAGAGCGCTATGAGTGGGGACAACTCGACAACAAGATTGTTGCTCTTGAGAATGCCCCTCTTTACATTGATGATACCCCGCAACTCTCGGTATTCGAACTCCGTTCAAAGGCGCGCCGCATGGTTCGCGAGCATGGTGTGAAGATGATTTTTATTGACTACCTTCAGTTGATGACGGCAAATACCGGAAAGGGCAGCCGTCAGGAGGAAATCAGTACTATCTCGCGTGCGTTAAAGGGCTTGGCAAAGGAGTTGAATATTCCAATTATGGCACTCAGTCAGTTGAACCGTAATGTCGAGGGTCGTGAAGGTCTCGAGGGTAAACGTCCGCAGTTGAGTGACCTCCGTGAGTCGGGTGCCATTGAGCAGGATGCCGATATTGTTATGTTCGTAAACCGCCCCGAGTACTTCCACATCTACAAGGACGGCGATTTCGACTGGCGTGGCAAGGCCGAGATTATTATTGCAAAGCACCGTAATGGTGGATTGGATAACGTGCCTTTGCTGTTCCGCAAGGAGTACGCACGCTTCATGAACCTCGATGACGAGACGCTTGCACCACCTCCAGGCGATATGCCGGTGATGCGTGGATCAAAGATGAATGTCTCTGTTCCGTCAGAACCTGAATATATACCTGATATTCCTGACTATCTGCAGAACCCCGATGCACAGATGATGCCTCCGGGCCTGCAGGGCGGTGGCAACGAGGTACCGTTCTAAACCGAACTAAAAATGTGAAAGCTGCGGTTAAGCGAGCGCAACGCAAGTTTACTTGCAAGTTGCACAGCGAGCGGAAGCAGGTTCAAGCGCACAAAGTGCGATTAAAGGT
>JAZLBZ010000053.1:0-72574 GCA_045613945.1 Bacteroidaceae bacterium | reverse complement strand
GATGTAGTCGATAAGCATCTTCTTGCGAGCAACGCGTGTGTTCCAGATTGTCTCGTTAGAGATGTTCTCGATTGCGTGCCAGATGCTCTCGTTAGACTGGTCGTTAATGAAGCTTGGGTCGAAGTTCTGCTTGTAGAGGTTATCCCACTCTGGAGCAACCCATGTTGGGTAGTGAACACCGTTGGTTACATAGCCTACGTGGTTCTCTGATGGGAAGTAACCCTTCCAAATCTCGGCGAACATATCCTTTGACACCTTACCGTGAAGGCGGCTAACACCGTTAATCTCCTGGCAAGTGTTGCAAGCGAATGTTGACATACAGAAACGCTCGTTCTTGTCACCGGCGTTGATGCGGCCGAGGTTCATCAAGTCGTCCCAAGTGATGTTGAGCTGGCTTGCATAGCCTCTCATGTACTTGCCAAAGAGTGCCTCGTCAAAGTAGTCGTGACCTGCAGGTACTGGAGTGTGAACTGTGTAAAGGCTGCTTGAACGTACAATCTCAAGTGCCTCCTCATATGTATAGCCGGTCTTGATGTACTGTGTCAGACGGTAGAGGTTGCAGAGTGCTGCATGACCCTCGTTGCAGTGGTAGATATCCTTCTTGATACCCATCTTCTCCAATGCAATCATACCACCGATACCGAGCAGAATCTCCTGCTTCAAGCGGTTTTCCCAGTCACCACCATAGAGTTTGTGAGTGATTGGCTTGTCGAACTCGCTGTTCATGTCGAAGTCTGTGTCGAGCAAGTAAAGGGGCACACGACCTACATTTACCTTCCAAACATTTGCGTGTACATAGTAATCGATGTAAGGAACGTGGATTACAAGAGGTGTAACACCGTCCTCCTCGTATACGCGCTCGATTGGGAGCTGGTTGAAGTTCTGTGCATCGTAGTTGGCAATCTGTGAGCCGTCCATTGAGAGCGACTGGCTGAAGTAGCCATAACGATACAAGAAACCGACTGCACACATATCAACGTTTGAGTCAGAAGCCTCCTTCAAGTAGTCACCGGCAAGGATACCAAGACCACCTGAGTAAATCTTCAACACGCTTGTCAAACCATACTCCATACAGAAGTATGCTACTGAAGGACGCTCTGCATTTGGCTTAACATCCATGTAGCGACGGAAATCGGCATAAACATCGGCAAGCTTGTCAAGAATAGTCTTGTTCTTTGAAAGTTCGTCGAGTTTCTCAACGCCAAGTTTCTCCAAAAGGAGAACTGGGTTACCGCCACAAGCCTTGAAAAGGTCGGCATCGAGCATCTTGAAGAGTTCTTTTGCCTCCTCGTTCCATACCCACCAAAGGTTACGTGACAATTCCTCGAGTGGCTTGAGCGACTCGGGAATATAAGATTTTACATTAACTGTTTTCCAACCAGGTTGGTTTGCGTTACTAATTGCAATCATATTATTTTTATTAAATGAATATTTCTTTTGTTACCCTCTTTGCTTTGCCGCCATAAGAGCCACATTGTAAGCCTCGAGATAATTCTTGATAAAGTGTTTCCAAAGAGCCTTCTCGGCAATCTTTGCAACCTTTTTGCGGCAGTCATTGACTTCTTTATCAGAAAGTGCCGCAAAGTTACAAATATTTTTCGTAATTACATCGGCTGCATCGAAATAGTTGCTGTCGGTGCGCGAGATAACCTCTACACCATCAAGCAGTTCGCCACGACGGCCAAGCACCGAGTTCACCCAAAGACCGAAGCCTGCGAGGTTGGTGGTGATGGTTGGAATGTGGAACGCAGCGCTCTCGAGCGGAGTATAGCCCCAGGGCTCGTAGTATGATGGATAGACGCTCAGGTCGTTACCGATGAGCACATCGTAATAGTCCTTGTTAAAAATGCCGTCGTTACCCTTGAGGTAGCAGGGAACGTAGATAACCTTCACGCGGTTCTTGCCGCTGCGGTTGTCAATCTGCAAATGGCGTATGCCGCAGGCGATGGCATCCTCGTAGAAGTTGTGAAGGTTGTGTGTGAGGTAAGGGTTTGGCAGCGGAGTATCCCAGGCATCCTTGTCGCTTGCAAGGCGCTTTACAAGGTCCTCGCGCGCATCGCCCGACCATGCAGGTACATCAATGAATGCAACTACATCACGGTTGAGACCCTCGCAGGCATTCAGACGCGCCATTGACTCAAGGAACATATCAATACCCTTGTTGCGCATCTCCATGCGGCCGCCAATACCAATGATGATGGCATCATCGGCAATGGTGTCGCCTGTCAAAGCCGCCGCCACGCGCAGGCGTGCCTTGCGTGCTGCCTTTCTCTTTGCTGTGAAATCCTTGCCAACCGGCACGAAATCCTTCTCGAAACCGTTCTCGAGTATAACCTCGCACTCACGACCAACAAGTTGCTTGCACTCACGCGCTGTAATCTCGCTCACTGTTGTAAAACAGTCAACATTCAATGCAGTGTTCTTCTCGACAGACTGCTTTGACTGCACGTTGAGTTCCTCGGCCATCTGGTCGCCGTTATAGCCATCGAAGTAGTCGTAGAGCGGCTTGCCGTTTGACGCAATTGAACGGCCGATGCTTGTTGCGTGTGTTGTAAAAACTGTACCCACAGCAGGCAGGTTCTTCTTCAGGTACAATGCAGCACCACCACTCTGCCACTCGTGAGCCTGAACAACCACATTGCTGCCGGCCTTGATGTTTGTATTGTAGAAACTTTCGATAACCTTGCCCACAGCGTAGCCAAAGATCATTGAATCGTCATAGTCGCCATAGCCGTGAAGCGAGTCAACGCCAAAGTCGTCCCACAACTGGCCATATATTGAATCCTTGTCATCCATGTAGCCTGTATAGTCAACAAGAACCACCTTTGGACGGCCGGGAATTTCCCAGTGACCACAACGCACAGTGAGTTTATCGCTGTTTATCTTCTTGCGCCAAGCATTCCACAGGCGCTTATCCTCGGTAAAGAGTGGATTTTCCTTTTCCTTCCACAAGTCGGGACCAATGTAGATAGCATTCAATCCCTCAATTTCAGAAATGGTGCGGGCCTTTGTAGATACCACTGTATAGATGCCGCCCACCTTGTTACAAACCTCCCAGCTAATCTCAAAAAGATAATCGGGAAGCAATAATTCTTTCTTCATCGCTAATTAATAAAACTCAAAAAAATCTAAGAATTCCGCACTTACAGAACACCTTATTATATATACAAATGGAGAGAAAGTACCCCCTCTCTCAAAATGAAGTGCAAAATTACAAAATATCTTTTGAATAACCAAAGATTAAAATAACTTAAAAAGTCAAAAATATGACAAAAAAGCGACAAACAGTTAGCAAATAGTTGCCAACACGGACATAAATGTCAAAAAGAGAGCATTTCAATGGCATAGTGATGACAAAGTTTGTTTTACATAGACCTGAGTCATTTCTAACGCTGGGTGAAACGAACTGTTGAGAATTGCACATATAAAAAAGACAATCTCCCCTCGCAGACCTGCAAGGGGAGATTGTTATAAAGCCCTACTCTTTTATTACACCAAGAATGTTGCAACGAGTGCAAGGATGGCGTAGAACTCAGGGAGAGCGGCGTAAATCATGGTGTTTGTCTGCACATCGTGGCCCTGTGCCATAGCTACGATACCGTTTGCACAAACCTGACCCTGACGGATTGCAGAGAAAAGGCATACGATACCAACGCCAAGACCAACACCAAACCACAGCATACCTGTCTCGGCTGTTACCTTACCAAAGTGGAGCAACAGTGCCAAGAAACCGTAAAGACCCTGTGTAGCAGGGAGGGCTGACAAAATCATATAGCCTGATGATTTTGAAGAGTCCTTCTTCAATGCGCCAACGGCTGCATTACCTGCGATTGTTGTACCGATACTACTACCAATACCTGCGAGTCCCAGCATGAGACCCATTCCCAAATAACCTAATAAAAGTTCCATAATGTTTAGTTTTTAATATTTATAATTTTTATTTTTCATTTTAAAGATACAACCTCCCTCCTTCGGGGACTCCCTTAAAGGAAGAGTTCTTGTTTTAACTGAAGGGGAAAAATCTGTAATCCATTTATTCGTTCTTGAACGGTTTGTACTCCTCGCCCTTGCCTTCGTAGCCTGCATTCTTGAAATACTCCACGAATGTAAGACGCAACGGGTGTACAAAGGCGCTGAGGCATGACATTGCAATGTTCAGCGTGTGGCCTACAAGGATTATAAGACCAAAGCCTATCCAGCCCAGCACTGCACCAAAGCCTTCTTGTCCCTCGACTACCATCAACGCAAGGCTGTTGAATGTTGCTCCCAGCATACCGCCTGCAAGACCAAGTGCAAAGAGACGGATGTATGAGAGGATATCGCCAAGCAGACCCGAAGCCATGTTGTAGGTATCCCACAGGCCGGCACCAATGTTCACGAGTATATTGCGACGGAGGTTGTTGAGAACATATATTCCAAGCGCACCCACGCCACCAACAGCAATGAACACCCACTTTGATATTCCTGCCGGTATCACGCTAAGGAATGTGAGCGTGCCCACAATCACACCGCCAACGACAACAAGCCACCATCCCCATGCACTGAGCGATTCCTTGAAGCCAAAGAACACAGTGCTGTTGATAGCCTTCACAGTCATTGCTATCGATATGTGCAGGACACCGATTCCAAGAGCAAGCAGCATCTGCTTGTCATATGTTGAGCCCATAACCTCTACCTCACCTGCGATGATAAAGTCCCTGATGCTCTGCGGTATACCGGTAAACTCAAGCAGGCTCATGCCAAAGAATGTTCCAAGCAATGCGCCCATCACTGTTGTGAAGATACCTAGTGTGATTACAAGATTCATCATTCCGGCCATATTCTTGCCAAGTTTGTTCTTCAGCAGGAATCCGAAGAGCACCATGAGCAGACCGTAGCCGGCATCACCCATACAGAATGCGAAGAACAGCGAGAAGAACGGCGCCACAATTGGTGTGGGGTCGAAGTCTGTGCCACTTGGCATACCATACATCTTGGTGAGTACCTCATACATACGTGTAAAGGCATTATTCTTGAGTTTTACAGGGAAGTTGTCGCCACGACGCGCATCGCGCAACTCATAGAACGCACCGCTGTTATCGAGCATTGCCTTGAGAGCATCAACTGAGTCGACCGGTACCCAGCCCTCGAGCATGACAAGTTTGTCGCCCGACACCTTTTCGCCGCCGAGCATGACCTTTGTGAACTCGATATCGCGTTTCTGTACCTCCTGGGCTGCTTTGACAGTGTTGAGCCCGCGCTGCGCAACCTGGGCAAGTTCTTTCTCAAACTCCTCAATACGTGCTTTAACCGCTGCAAGCTCGCCCTCAAGCGCAGAGAGTGATGCTGTTGGCAACTTTGCCGGCTCGGCATCGATATCAACAGTTGTTCCCTGGGGAGTGATTGTCACAAAATATTTGCGTGACTGTCTCTCGGCAACAAGAATTGCGTTGTAGTCACTTTCCCACTCGCTCTGGTAACTCTTTGCCGAGGTCACAAAGAACTTGAGTTCATAGCCGGCCTCCTCCAGTTTCTCAACATTAGAGTAGTCGAAATTACCCCAGGGCTCAAGGGTTGCAACATCCTTGTCAAGCACCTGCTGCAGTGTCCTGTGCTGCTCAATGTCGGCAACAAGGGTTTCAACCTTGTCCATTATTGCAGTTGCTGTTGATGCGTCACCGGCAGGTTCAAGAAACTCGGGTGCGCACGCCTCAAGACGCTTTACAATGCGAGTATAACGGGCAGCAGCCGAGAGTTTCTGCTCCATTTCGGGACTCTCTACACTACCGCTTTCACGCTCTTGAATGTGAACAACGCCCACCTCGCGGAGTTTCTCAAGAAAGGCAGCATACTCCTTGTGATAGACAAGCAGTGCAAGTTTTTTCATCTTCGTAATCATGCTGTTACCTCCTCTCTTTGTTCCAACAAGGATTTCAAAATCTTCTGTGAAGACTTTGACAGGTTCTCCTCATCTTCCATAAATCGTTTAATCTTTCTTATCGCATCCTGATAGCCCGGTATCTGCACCTTTTCAAAAAGGTTCACCTTTTGGGTGGTCTTTTTTCGTGCATGCTCAAGCAACACCAGTTTGCGGTTGAGCAATTCGCGGCGAATAGCCGTCATTGCCATCTCCTTGAGCAACTCAATGCCATCGGCAAACCATTTGGGAGAGTTGAAGAGGCTGTAGCGCCCGATGACAAAGCTGGCATTTTCCAGCACCGGCACCTTGACACCAGCCACTTTCTGCTGCCCTATCAGCAACTCGCCTGTACGCACAAGCGAGGGGTCGAACTCGTTCCACAACGCAAAGAGCGCGCGGTACTGCTCGAGCTGGGCAGCATACTCCTCGTCGTGCAGTTCCATCTCGGCTTTGCACTTCTTCACCTCAATGCGCAGGGCGCTCTCCTTGCTCTTGATGATGGGGAGAGTCCTGACACGCATCTTCAGTTGCTTCTCGAGTTGCTGAAGTGATGTTTTATTATATTGAAATGCTATCATTTCCTATTTCTTAGTGTTTCCAATATGTATCGACAAATTCCTGACGGATGTTAACCTCCTCGGGCTTGAAGTAACGTGAGAACAGACCCCATGTAACATCGAGCATCTCGGTTGTGTTGAGGTTCACGTCAATAGCAAGAAGTTTGTCCGAGTACTCCTTTGCAAACGAGAGTGTACGCTTGTCGTAGTCGGTGAGGTCGAAACCATTCTCCATCTTTGTCTTTGCATTTGCAGCATCGGCATATAGGCGAACGGCAGCATTCATCACCTGCGGGTGATCCTTACGGGTCTTCTTGCCGGCAACAAGCTGCTTCAGACGTGAGAGTGAACGGAATGGGTCAACAACAACTTTACCGATATCGCTATCGCGGCGGAGGAACAACTGTCCCTCGGTGATGTAACCGGTGTTATCGGGTACAGCGTGTGTGATGTCGCCGCCGGAAAGGGTTGTCACTGCAATGATGGTGATTGAACCGCCGGCGGGGAACTGCACCGCTTTCTCGTAGATCTTTGCAAGGTCCGAATAGAGCGAGCCCGGCATTGAGTCCTTTGAAGGAATCTGGTCCATACGGTTCGACACGATTGAGAGCGCATCGGCATACATTGTCATATCGGTGAGCAGCACAAGCACCTTCTGGTTCTTCTCAACAGCGAAGTACTCGGCAGCAGTCAATGCCATATCGGGGATGAGCAGACGCTCAACGGCCGGGTCCTCGGTTGTGTTCATGAACGAGATGATGCGGTCGAGCGCACCTGCATTAGTAAAGAGGTTCTTGAAGTAGAGGTAGTCGTCGTTTGTCATACCCATACCACCAAGAATAATTTTGTCGGTCTCGGCACGCATCGCCACATTTGCCATCACCTGGTTATATGGCTGGTCGGGGTCGGCAAAGAACGGAATCTTCTGGCCTGTCACTAGAGTATTGTTAAGGTCGATACCCGCAATACCGGTTGCAATGAGCTCCGATGGTTGCTTGCGGCGTACAGGGTTCACCGATGGACCGCCAATCTCAACCTCCTTGCCCTCAACGGCCGGACCACCATCAATTGGGTCGCCATACGCGTTGAAGAAACGTCCTGTGAGTTCGTCGCTCACCTTGAGCGAAGGCGCCTTGCCCAAGAAAACGACCTCGGCGTCAGTGGGGATACCGCCAGTTCCCTCGAACACCTGGAGTGTTACCTCGTCACCCATAATCTTTACGACCTGGGCCAACTTGCCGTTTACAGTGGCAAGTTCGTCATAACCTACACCTGTTGCATTGAGCGAGCAGGTAGCCTTGGTTATGGAGTTGATTTTTGTATATATTTTCTTAAATGCTTCTGTAGCCATAGTTCTATGTGTTAACGGTTAAGCCTGCTTTGTCGCAAGGTGCTGCATCAGTTCGGCATAATATGCGTTGTACTTCTCGCTCTTGAAGACTGAATAGTTCATCTGCTTGCAGATGTTGATTGCTTTCTTGAAGAAGTCGGTTACCTGCTGGAAGTTCTCGAACTCATACTCGTCGCGGCAGATGTCGGTAACAAGTTTAAGGAGTTCCTGCTGGCGCTCGAGCGGAGTAACAGCGTCAACCTCATCGAATGCATCCTGCTGCAGGATAACAAAGTCTATGAGTTCCGATTTCCAGAATGTAACGTGGTAGTCAACGGGTACACCGTCGTCACCAAGAATGTTAATCTGCTCGGCAATCTCCTTACCGCGCTGAAGGCGTGTCTTTGCCTCGTTCACCATTGACAGCCATCCGTCACCAACAAGGCCTGTAATATAGTTTTCGAACTCGGGGTACTCAATATACTTTGAATATGAGTCGATTGGGTTAACGGCTGGATAGCGCTTCTTGTCGGCACGTTCCTGCTCAAGAGCGTAGAAACAGCGTGCTACTTTCTTTGTATTCTCGGTCACAGGCTCCTTGAGGTTACCACCGGCAGGTGACACAGTACCGATGAAGGTAATTGAACCCGCCTCGCCATTGTTGAGGTACACAAAGCCTGCGCGGCTGTAGAAGTTGGCAATGATTGAAGAGATGTCCATTGGGAACGCATCGGGACCGGGAAGTTCCTCCATGCGGTTAGACATCTCACGCAGCGCCTGTGCCCAGCGTGATGTAGAGTCGGCCATCAGCAGAACACGCAGACCCATCGCGCGGTAATACTCGGCAAGAGTCATTGCGGTGTATACCGATGCCTCGCGGGCAGCAACTGGCATATTTGATGTATTGGCGATGATGATTGTACGCTCCATGAGTTTGCGGCCTGTGTGAGGGTCTATGAGTTCAGGGAACTCGGTAAAGATCTCCACGACCTCGTTTGCACGCTCACCGCAGGCAGCGATGATAACGATATCGGCCTCGGCCTGCTTTGAGATAGCGTGCTGCAGCACAGTCTTTCCTGTACCGAACGGGCCGGGGATAAAGCCTGTACCACCCTCTACAATTGGGTTGAGGGTATCAATTGTGCGCACGCCTGTCTCGAGCAACTTGAATGGACGTGGTTTCTCCTTGTAGTCGCTCATGGCAACGCGTACTGGCCATTTCTGAATCATATTGAGAACCTTCTCCTCACCCTCGGCGTTCACAATCACAGCAATTGTATCTGTAATCTTGTAGTCACCCTCGGCAGCAATTGACTTCACAGTCCACTTGCCCTCAATGCCGAATGGCGCCATAATCTTGAGGTTCTGGTGGTTCTCCTCCACTTTGCCAAGCCATGCAGCCGCCTCAACAACGTCGCCGGCCTTCACGATAGGCTCGAAGTGCCAGATTTTGTCCTCATCGAGTGGGTTTGTGTAGTCACCACGCTTGAGGAAGACACCCTCCATCTTGTCGAGGTCGTTCTGCAAACCGTCGTAGTTCTTTGACAACATACCGGGTGCGAGCGAAACCTCGAGCATGTGCCCGGTAAATTCCGCCTCCTCACCAATCTTCAAACGGCGTGTGCTCTCAAAAACCTGAACATACACCTTGGCGCCGTTAACCTTGATGACCTCTGCCATCAGGCTGTCCCCACCGGTCTTGATATAGCAGATCTCGTTCTGTGCCACAGGGCCGTCAACAGCCAAGAGCACCATGTTCGCTATAACACCGGTTACTTTTCCTTTTGTAGCCATATTCTATATTATATTTATTTTCTTTTTTCTTAAATCTCAAAAGAGAGTTTGTCCATACCCGATTTCAGTTCAGCAATCATCTCGTTGTAGCGTTCCATACCCTTCTCGGCATCGAGAGCCTCCCAGCGCTCAATGATAATGAGTTTCTGCAAGAAGACAAAAAGACGCTCAACGGTAAAGTAATTGAACACCGAATTTTCATCGAGCCAGCGCCAACGCAATTCGTCGAGTTGGTGCTCGCGCTCTTGTAGTTTGCCGTTCTCGCTAAGGCGCTGAACTGCCTCGAAATAGTCGAGTGCTCCCGACAGTTCAAAGTCACGTGCCGCCGAGGTACGCAACAAAGTGGCAACCTCGTCATCGCCAATGACGACATCGGCAATATTCATCTTGTACTTGCGGGCTGTGAATGCAACAAGTATATTATTTACATTGCGGTTGAAAGCAAACCACTGGGCAACGAACTTGTTTGAAGAGGCAGTTGCATACTCATAGTAGTATGCGCTAAGCACATCGTTCCAGATAATATTCTCGTTACTTTCGTTGGCAAAGTAATAATCGAAAAAGCGGTACAGATAAGAGGGTACGCCTTTCTTTGGAGCATCGCCATCCTTTGCCGAGGCGATGATATCCTGCAGTCCCTCTTTGCTGTAGCAGCCTACCTGCCCAATCTTTGTCTCCTCGCCATGCTCGAGAATATCAAGGATATTCGCATTGTCGATTGAGAGGAAAAGCAGGTCGACGCATTTTGCATCGCGGGCAGAGAGCGCCGGATAGAGTTCGTCCCTGAAACGCTCCACCGTATACGCCGCCTTGCTGCCGTCAAAAGCGACATCGGGCAAACCCGCTACCTGACAATAGTAGTTAGCCATTGTTCTAAGTATTGTAAATTAGAATAACATTTCCACCATTTGTGGACGGAGGAAAGACTTGAAGAAAGCCTCGAACTCAGCCTCACCGAAATTCACCTTATATGAGCCGTCGGCAGGAGCAACAGAGAACAGTGTCTTCAAGCCATTAACCTGCTTTATTTCTACACCCTTGTCGAGCAGCGCTTTCGCGTTCTTTGCAAAATAAGCCTTGAGTTCCTCAGCCTCGGCTGTTGAGATAACCAAAGCCTCGTCAGAGTTCCAACGCTCGGCAATCTTCACAAGCATTGCCTTTACTGTATCACCGGCAAGCGACTCCTTTACAGCGGCTTTCACAACAGTGTCGGTAACAACTGTTGCAATCTCAGACTTCAATGCGCCAACAGCCTGCGCACCGTAGAGTTTAATCTCGGAGCGGGTATTTGCCTCAAGTTCCTCGGCCTTCTTTTTGGCAGCAGCCACAATAGCCTCGGCCTCGGCCTGAGCCTTCTTCACAATTTCGGCAGCACTCTCCTTTGCCTCGCACACAAGACGGTCAGCCTCGGCTTTACCCTTTTCTACACCCTCGGCATAGATTTTCTCGGTCAATTCCTGAATCTTATTTTCCATAATATATATAAAGTTTTTATCTAGTCACTCTTTTGTATGTCATGCAAAGTTACCCAAACCCGGCAAAACAGATTTACCTTTTTCGGGGTATACTGTAACAATTTACAAAGTTACGGTTTTATATTTAATATTCATATTAAATTATTAAAAGATTTTAATAAAAAACATAAGATAAACCACAAAAAAAGCAGCCGTGTTATTCTTTAGGTGAAGAATAACACGGCTGCAAAAAGACTATACCGAATTATCGTTTTGTAACAAAACTGCGTTCGAGATCCTGTGACACGTTTATCATGAAATCGCCCATGCGTTCGTACGTATTTATGATATCCATGAAATAGACACTTGTCTGGTAGTTATCGCCACGATCCAGGTCTTCAATTACGGCGTCGCGCAGATTATTTCTCAAAATATTCAGGCGTTCCTCGGCATTGTAAGCGTTGGAAATATCGGTAAGTTCACCCTTGTGAGCAGCCTCAAGATTATCAATCATTACATTATATGCAGCAAGCACGGCGTCGGCCATTGCATTGAGGTTCTTGAGGGCGTCGGCATCGAATTTCTTCTTGTGGATATTCTTTCTTGAAAGAATGCGGCTGATGGTTTCACCCGAGTCGCCCAATGACTCAAGTTCACCCACAATCTTGTACATTGCCTTTATCTTCAGCGATGTACTCTCGCTGATTTCTTCGGCCGACACGCCGTTGAGGAAGGTTGCAATCTCATACTCTATGCGGTCTGAAATCTCCTCATATTTCACAAGTTTCTCCCTCAAGGCCTCGAACTTGTCAGTATCGGCTTCGTTTATTGCCTCCTTGGCATAAGCGGCGCCGTTCTTCGATATTCGGGCAAAATGGATTACCTCGTCGAATGCCTGCTCCACTGACAATTCAGGAGTTGCAAGAAGGCCGGCAGAGATATATTTGAGTTTGAAAACCTCCTTTTCCTGGTTCTTTGGCGCACGTATAACCCAGCAAACAGCCTTTGCAATCCATTTTGTAAACCACACCAGCAGCAGTGTATTCACCACATTGAACAATGTGTGAAGCATTGACAAGCCGTAAAGCGCTGCTGTCCCCTCAACCGATGTAGAGTCTGTAACAGAGAATCCCTCTGCGGCAGGATTAGGCAACCCAAAAAGGTTTTCTGTAATATACCCCACCGCATTCAAGAATGGGCGGAACAGTATCAAGGCCCAAATAACACCGAATACATTAAAGATTGTATGTGACATGGCTGCACGTTTTGCCTGTGTATTTCCCACAGATGCCGCAATGTTGGCTGTGATTGTTGTACCGATATTCTCGCCAAGCACCATTGCACAGGCCATATCGAAAGGAATCCACCCCATGCTAAGCATGATGAGAGTGATTGCCATTGTTGCCGACGACGACTGCAGTACAAGTGTAAGCACCGTACCAAAAGCAAGGAACAGCAGCACTGAACCAAAGCCGTAAGATGACCACGCCGTAACAAACTCAAGCACCTGGGGCGTCTGTCGCAGGTCGGGCACAGACTCCTTCATGAATGAAAGGCCCAAGAACAGGAGGCTGAAGCCCACAATAAGTTCACCGACATTCTTGCGCTTGTCCTTTTTAGAGTTTGAAAAAAGGAACCCAAACAGCATTAAGGGGATGGCAAGTACTGATATGTCGGCCTTAAAACCGAGCCACGACACCATCCATGCTGTGACAGTGGTACCTATGTTCGCACCCATAATCACACCGATGGCCTGTGTGAGTGTAAGCAACCCTGCATTTACAAAACTCACCACCATAACAGTTGTGGCCGACGAGGACTGGATGATTGATGTAACGCCCACTCCTGTCAAGACACCCTTAAGCGGATTAGATGTCATGGCAGAGAGGAAACCACGCAACCTGTCGCCGGCAGCCTTCTGCAATCCGGAACTCATGAGGTTCATTCCATAAAGGAACATTCCCAATGCTCCTAATAATGTAAACACTTGTAATATTTCCATAGATTTATTAAAAATTTCCGGTTACAAAATAGCATCGAATATGTTTCAAAAATATTACAAGCATGTTATCTATCTGTTAAAATGTAACAGTTTACCCCATCTCACCCGTCAAATAAGCCTTTGTACGTTCGTCAATGGGGTTATTGAACATTGTTTCAGTGTCGCCGTACTCAACCAACTCTCCCAAGTACATAAACATTGATTTTGACGATATACGTTTTGCCTGTCCCATGTTGTGGGTGACAATAAGGATGGTAACCTCTTTCTGCAACTCCAACAGCAACTCTTCGATATGCTTTGTCGCAATGGGGTCAAGTGCCGATGTCGGCTCGTCCATCAACAGCACATCGGGTTTCATTGCCAAAGCGCGGGCAATACACAATCGCTGCTGCTGACCACCCGAAAGGAAAGTACCTTTCTTGTTGAGTACATCCTTAACCTCATCCCAAAGGGCTACGCTACGCAGGCAATGCTCTACCGTTGCATCTTTCTCGGCCTTTGAAAGTTTGATACCGTTCAATGCAAATCCGGACAGTACATTGTCATAGATACTCATTGTCGGGAACGGTGCAGGGCGCTGGAAGACCATACCCACACGGCGGCGGACATCGATAGGTTCCATTGACAATATGTTTTCACCGTTCAATAAGATTTCACCGTCAACGCGGATGTTGGGATAGAGATTATGCATGAGGTTCACAGCACGCAAGAGCGTTGACTTACCACACCCAGAAGGTCCCATAATAGCAGTGATTGTATTTCTCTCAATGGCTGCCGACACATATTTCACAGCCATTGTCTGTTTGGTATACGATACGCAAGTCTTCTTAAATTCAAGTATAGGTTTTACTGATTCCATTTTTTTGCAAGATATTTTGATAATAAGTTCAATGTAAGTACAAACAACAAGAGGAAGAGGGATGCACCCCAAATAAGTTCTTGCAGATTGGGGTCGTTAAAGAATTCCCAGATAAGCAGAGGTACAGCAGAGATGGGTTTATCGACTGCGAAGCGGATAAATGAGCAACCGAGTGCAGTGAACATGAGCGGTGCAGTCTCGCCAATAACTCGTGAAATAGCCAACAATACACCCGTAAAGATACCGCCGAATGCAGCAGGCAACTGCACTTTCATCATCACTCGTGCCTTGTTGCCACCAAGTGCCAATCCGGCCTCCTTCAATGATGACGGAAGAATCTTCAAAGTCTCCTCGGTCGAGCGGATGATGAGCGGCAGCATCATAATAGAAAGTGCCACGCTACCCGCGATGGCCGAATAGCCCTTCATTGGGACGACTACCCAAATATAGGTAATAATACCAATGATAACAGATGGTGTACCCTGCAAAAGGTCGGTCAGATAACTTACAAACTGTGCAAAACGGTTCTTGTTGTTCTCTGCCAGAAATGCTCCGCAAAGTATTCCCAATGGCACAGCAACCACAACCGCCATACCCAACATAATCATTGTACCTACGATACCGTTTGCAATACCTCCTGGGATGGGTTCGCCGGCTGCGATAGCTTTCATTGCTTTATACGCCGTTGGTGTAGGCTCGGTAAAGAATGACCACGACAGTTGGTCGTAACCACGCAACAGCACCTCTCCCAAAATGGCAAGCAACGGAACGGCCGTAAGTGCCGCCAACAGGCAAACACCCCAAAGCATCAACTTGTCTTTAGCCAAACGATGTCTGATTTTCAATTTATTCATAACTAAGCTATTCTTGCGCGTTTAATCATAACCTTACCAATCATGTTGATAAGTGCAGTAATAAGGAAAAGTATCAATCCAATGGCTATTAAGGAGGAAAGGCGCAGACCGTCAGCTTCGCCAAACTGGTTTGCAATGATTGATGCCATAGAGTTTCCTGTCGAAGTAATCGAGTCGGGAATGTTGTTGGTATTTCCGATAAGCATCGTAACGGTCATTGTTTCACCCAATGCACGACCAATAGCCAAAATGTAGGATGAGAAGATTCCCGAACCTGCAACAGGGAAAACCACCTTACGTACCACCTCGGCACGGGTTGCACCAAGACTATATGCACCCTCCTTTAAGTCATTTGGTACCATCTTTATAAACTCGGCGCTCAATGACGCCGCATAAGGCACAATCATAATGGCCAACACAAGCGATGCAGTGAGAATGCCGGAACCTTGCGGTGAGATATTGAGTGCCATAATGATGGGACGCAGCGTGTAAAATCCCCACAGACCATAAATGATAGAGGGTATACCGGCCAACAGGTCGGTAACAGTGCTCAACACCGATGCAATCCTTGTTCCTTTGAAGTACTCTCCCACAAAGAGTGCCACAGGAAGAGAAAATGGGATACAGAAAATGAGTGCCAGTAGTGTTGTCATCAGCGTACCCGTAATGAATGGCAATGCACCATATTGCTCGGCGCCTTCGGTGTAACTCCACTCCGACGAGGTAAGGAATTTCAAAAAACCGAAATGTTCGAACGCATCGTAAGCATCAGTGACGAGGGCATAAACGATGCCCCCGCACACTATTGGCATAACCAATGCTGAGACGAACAATATAATCCTGTAGAGTTTATCGTTCATAGATTTACGCGTTACTGAAGAATTTCAACTCCGTCGTATGTTACAGTCTTGAGGTTTGCCAGGCTCAACTCCTTAGCCTTTGCCGGAAGCGGAGCATAGTGAACCCCTGAAGTAATGTTCTGTGCCTCATCGGAAAGAATATATTTCAAGAGATCGAGTGTTGCCATGACCTGTTCCTTGCTACGACCGGAGTAGTTCTGTTCCTTGTAGATAATCATCCAGGTAAATGTTGAGATTGGATATGCACCGGCTACATCGGCATTGGTAATCGAGCAACGTGTGTCGGCAGGAATTGTACCTGAAGCTGCTGCGGAGATTGAATTTGCATCAGGTGTCACAAACTCGCCACGCTGATTACGGATTTTCGCATACGGAATCTTCTGCGCAAATGCATACTCAGAACCTACATAACCGATTGAATTCTTGGTTTGTTTGATGACACCGGCCACACCGGGATTACCCTTTGCCGCCTGACCAGTAGGAAAATTGACAGACTTGCCGGCACCGAAATTTTCTTTCCACATAGGGCTGACTTTAGCAAGATAGTCTGTGAACACGAATGTTGTACCAGAACCGTCGGAACGGAACACCGGAATGATTGCCTCATCGGGTAGCTTTGCATCAGGATTGAGAGCTGTCAAACGCTCATCGTTCCACATCTTGATATTGCCGGCAAAAATGTCGGCAATCACATCGCCGGAGAGTTTGAGCTCACTTACACCGTCAAGATTGAATGCAAGGACCACAGCTCCCATACAGGTAGGTACGTGGATTACAGGGGTCATTTCTGCCATCTCCTTGTCGGAAAGGAAAGCGTCACTACCGGCAAAATCTACAATCTTGTCGCGTAAGTTACGCACACCGCCACCTGAACCGATACCTCCGTATGCAACGACATCTCCATTTATCTGAGCAAAATTCTCAAAAACCACATTGTAGAACGGAAGTGGGAATGTTGCACCCGCACCAGAGAGTTCCTGAGCCTCACGGCCGCCATCGTTTGTATTACCGCCACAAGCTGTAAGAGAAAGGGCAACTGCCAATGTCATAATTGACGAAAAAATCTTTTTCATAATAATCCTGAATTTTAAACATTATTTATTTTACAATCCGAAGTAACAACTTATGTATGCAGAATATTTATTCTCGGCGCCATCGGCTTTTGGTATGTTCATTCTGAGATTGGGGGCAATCTTCACATATTTTCCAAGTTTGAACTCCGCGCCCAGGATAGCAGCCTGCTCATCTTTTGATATGTTCCAATTATCCTTTGAGTATAAATCGTCGAAACGTGCATACAATGATACATTCTTTGGCAAACTCACCGAGCCGAATACCGAATAACCGAACTGGTCATTACCCACCTTGCCGGAAGCATTGAGCATATGATTATACTCTGTGCCAAGGGTAAAATTCTCGTGCTTATAGCCAATGAAACCCGCCATATTCACAACACCGGCCTTGCCGCTCTCGCCACTGTCGTTCAAGCCGCCATACAGACGTATATGGAGACCTTTGGCAGGTGTCAATGTCGCACCCAGGCCATAGTTGAAGCCGTTGCCCTTCTGTATCTTTTTATAGCCTTCGCCATTAACGATTATAGCATCGGCCGATATCCAGTCGGCAAATTTGTACGAGACAGAAATACCAAGGTCGGCACTGTTACCGAACTTATACATATCCTGGAAAGATTTCATTACGTAACGGTATCCCCAGAACTTCTCCTGAAAATTAAACTGGGTTGTAGAGATGAGACCCGCGTTCAATGTAAGACCATCCTTTTTCCACGAAACCATTGCATTCTTAATATAAGCAATACGTTGATAGTCGCTAACATCTGATGACTTGCCGATGTCCATTACTCCTTTGACTGAAAGACCTTGGCCGAACTTATACTCGTAACCGATGTAACTTCGCTCCAAATCAAACCCTACATTTGCATCGCCACCGCTGAAACCGGCGTTCAAATTTCCGAACACCTGAACGATTGCTTTACCCTTGGGGACCTCTTGTTTTGCATCCTGCGACTGAGCAGTCAAACCAATGCAGGCCAAAACACCTGCCAAAATAAATTTTGTTTTCATAGTCATTTAAATTGTTTTATTGAATTTTATTGAATTTTACAGAGAACAAATACCGATGCTTGAGATGCATGCCTTCTCTCGCAATAGCATTTGTTGCCCTTTTACTTTTTCGATAGCAAAAGTATGGACGAGAGGTTTCATAAATGTTACATAAAGGTTAAGAAGCGGTTGAATGGTTGTTACAGTGGCAAATGTTACATTTTTATTAAATCTTTATTCACAGAAATGCTGAGTCAATTATTATGTCTATCTTCGCGACATATATAATAAAATGTTTATGGCAACAGAACGCATATTGATTGTAGACGACGAGGAGACACTGTGCGAGGTTCTCAAGTTGAACCTCGAGAACGAGGGCTATGATGTAGACATTGCATTCAGCGCCGAGCAGGCACTGACACTCGACCTCAAGAACTATTCGCTCATCCTGCTTGACATAATGATGGGAGAGATTAGTGGCATAAAGATGGCAAAGATGCTGAAGGCTGATGTTACGACAGCCAACATACCCATCATTTTCTGCACTGCGCGCGACAGTGAGGACGACATGATAATGGGACTTAACATTGGCGCCGACGACTACATAATGAAACCCTACACCGTGCGCAACGTGATTGCCAGGGTAAAAAGTGTGCTACGCCGCACTGCAGGGCACAAAGGCAATGCCACTACAACCGAAAAGCCAAATATGCTGCGGGTCGAGGGGTTGGAACTTGACATGGAGTTCAAGCGCTGCATTGTAGATGGTGAAGAGGTAAAACTCGCACGCAAAGAATTCGAATTGCTGGCCTATCTCATTTCGCACCGGGGCAAGATTCTCAGCCGCGAACAGATTCTCAGCCGCGTATGGAGCGACGAGGTTGTTGTGCTCGACCGTACCATTGATGTAAACATCACACGCCTGCGTTCCAAGATTGGGGCATACGGTTCATATATTGTAACACGTTCAGGTTTTGGCTATGGCTTCCGTTGTTAATTTATCCTACCACAAGCGACTGTTTCTGATGTTGCTTACATTCTCATGGAGCATCATACTCTGTTTTGTGGGATTTCAATACATAAGAGAGAAGCAATATAAGACAGAATTCCTCAATGCCCAACTGCAAATATACAACAACACCCTATTGCAAACAATTGAGAGTGCTTCATCGTTTGAGGATTACATAAACACCCACACATTGCCTTTTGAGGATTTGCGCATATCAATTATTTCGCTTGATGGAACGGTAATCTATGACAACATGCTCACCGTCGATTCACTTGACAACCACAGCCTGCGACCAGAGATTGCCGATGCGCTGAAAAAAGGAGAGGGACACAACATTGAGCGCCTGTCGGCAAGCGACGGACGTGAATATTTCTATTCGGCAACACGCGGCAAGGAATTTGTGGTGCGTACCGCCATACCACAGTCCGACGCACTAAAGGAGTTATTGAAGACCGACTGGACCTTTCTGGGAACAATGATGTCAATAAGCCTGGCAATGAGCATTCTTGCCTATTTTGCTACACGCCGGCTTGGGAAAAACATTGAGCGACTGAACCGATTTGCTGCAAAGGCAGAAAAAGGAGAATCGTTCGACGAGGAAGAACCATTCCCCAATGACGAACTAGGTTCTATATCCAACCACATTGTACAGTTATATGCCCAATGGCAGCAGACCGTCAAGGACAGGGATACAGCCCACGAAGCGACACTGCGCGAGGAGCAGGAGAAGATACGTATAAAGCGCCAGCTTACAAACAACATCAACCATGAACTAAAAACCCCTGTGGCATCAATCCAAGTGTGCCTTGAGACACTGCTTTCGGGCATCAACTTGAGCGAGGAGAAACGCCAGGAACTCATTGAAAGATGCTACACCAACAACGAGCGTCTCCGCCGCCTGCTGGGCGATGTATCGCTCATTACACGCATGGAAGATGGCAGTCAACTCATAGGCAAAGAGCCTGTTGACATAAACAGCATCATTAACGAGATTGCAGCCGAACTGGAGATTATGCCCGAGGATGAGCGCTTTACACTGCATAGCGATTTTAACGAAGATGTAGTTGTAGACGGTAACCCTTCGCTAATTGGCTCAATATTCCGCAACCTAACGGAGAATGCCATTGCCTATTCTGGCGGCAAGAACATCTACATCTCATTGGTTGAGAACAATGACGAATGGTGCAGAATCTGCTTTGAGGATGACGGTTGCGGCGTTGAGGAGAAACAGTTGCCACGCCTGTTCGAGAGATTTTACCGTGTAGACAAGGGACGCTCACGCCAAATGGGCGGCACCGGTCTTGGCCTTGCCATAGTAAAGCACGCAGTGCAGTTCCACGGTGGTGGCATCAACGTCACCAACCGCCTTGGCGGTGGCTTGAAGTTCGAGTTCACACTCAGGAAGTAAGAGGCTTACCTCCATTTTCAATCGGTATAACAATTAGGGTTCATTCTGGGCAGACACATCGGTCTGCCCCTACAAGTCCGTCTAAAGGGGCACTTATTTAAAATGTGCTTTTGCCAAAGCACGCTATTCGCAACCCAAGCGGCATAACCTACGGCTATGCTACGCTTGACCTATTGCTGCGTGCTTTAGCGAAAGGGGCACTTATTTAAAATGTACTTTTGCCAAAGCACGCCATTCGCAACCCAAGCGGCATAACCTGCGGCTATGCTACGCTTGACCTATTGCTGCGTGCTTTAGCGAAAGGGGCACTTCTTTTTTTGTCAAAAAAACGAAGAACCCCTTTTCACAAAGAGATACTCCCAACATTTACTAAACAACTAAGAAAAAACTATACTATCATTACTCTCCTTACGAGAGCATTGCAAATATAAATCAGTTTTTCAATGTGTCAAAATTATTTCACAAATAATTAAGAAAAAACGAAAACTTTTCAGTATTCGCGGGTTTTTGTATTACGAACAGACACTGCTGTCTGCGAATTTTAATCGGAATATAGAAAATACCACCAGTACGTACGGCCAAAACTGCGGCGTACATAATTGCCACGAATGAAGGCATCGTCGTACATTGCTTCAAGTTCGCGCAATTTGCCTAGTTTTTCATGCATAACCGAATCGGCAATTTGGATTTCCGGCGAATCGGCAATATCGGCATAGAGCATCAGTGCCTCGCGATAATGCTTGGGAAGAGAGTCTACCGCATCGGCACCATACATAGAAAGCACCTGATCTTTGAATTCCAGCAGTCTCTTGTCCAAGAGTAAAGATGTGAGGTAGTACTCCTTTGCAACAGTGGTGGCTGAGTCGGCAAAAGCCACGCGAGCGAGAAAAGCCGCAGTTGTTTCTTCGCTTGCCGGCACTGCTCCAATATGGGCATAGACACTATCAGGGGCAAGCGGTGATGTGCGTTGCACAGGAGGCAACAAGCCTTCAGAAGCATAATACTGTGGATACTCGAATACATGCTCGCCCAGTTTGCCGCTGCGGGAAAGGAGATAAGCACGCATGGCTGTGAGTTCATGCGAAGCCTCGAGTGAGGTCTTTCCCACATTCATTGCCTTGAGCGTATCACCATCAGCGAGATACGACATCAAGCGGGTCTCGCGCTTGAAGTGGCCATCGCCATTGGAGAGGCTGCCCACAAGAGAGATGAGCAGCACAATGAGCATCATGTTGCGCCACAACACTCTATTGGTTACCATTGTAACATCCTTGATTTTCTCAAACAGAATGCGGCTGAGGACAAAGGCCATAAAGGCATAGACAAGCAATCCCGCCGCAAAAATGAATATCCACGAGTATGAGATGCTGCCACCAGTGTATATCCTGCGGTCAATATCTGTGATGAATGCAAGCAGCAGTGCCGACGGCAGATAGGCCAGCGCTGTCCATTCACGGCGAAACCCTGCAAAGCGGTTGAGCCACAGGGCAAGCGAAGTGAGCAGCAGCGACACTACTCCACCTACAAGCCAGGGGTTGTAACCGAGTTTGCCGGTTGCCACCTCGTTATAGAAAGCCTCGAGCAACGGTGCCTGGTAGACCGCTACAAACAAAAAGGCAAAAACAGCAAAGAGTGTGGCACACACTGTTGCCACAACTCTTTGCAGGCGTATTTCTCCGCTATTTCTCATTCCTTATTCTTTTTCAAGACCAACGCAGTGCGTGCGGGCAGATAGAGCATGAGCCAGCCCTTCTTGCGACGTGCGTGGAGTTTGTCATACTGTGTAAAGTGTGTCTGTGTCTCGTCGACAAGGGCATTACCGCCAAAGCGCTCGGCATCGGTGTTCAGCACAATTGAATATGAGCCCTCGGGAACGAGCAGACCATAATCGGTAAACGAGCGGTTGGGGCTGAAGTTGAAGACAAATATCAAGTCCTTGCGCGAGAAAGCGAGAACCTGGTCGCCATCATTGTGCCATATCTCCTGTACAGGACGGTTCTGGAAATTGCGCACGTTGCCAACAAGATCAACCATTGCCTTGTCGAACTCGCCAAGCAGAGTAAAGTTATAGGCAGGATTGTCTACCAGGCTCCACTGACGGCGGGCATACTTATGGCTCCAGCCGTTACCCTCGCGTGGGAAGTCTATCCACTCGGGATGACCGAACTCGTTACCCATAAAGTTGAGGTAACCGCCATTGATGGTTGAGAGGGTCATGAGGCGTATCATCTTGTGCAGCGCAATACCGCGTGATACCATGTATGTCTCATCGCCACGATTGAAGTGCCAGTACATATCTGCATCAACAAGGCGGAAGATGATTGTCTTGTCGCCAACGAGTGCCTGGTCGTGACTCTCGGCATAGGAAATTGTCTTCTCGTCCTTGCGGCGATTGGTGAGTTCCCAGAAGATTTCCGATGGTTTCCAGTCCTCGTCCTTGCGCTCCTTGATTATCTTTATCCAGAAATCGGGGATGTTCATTGCCATACGGTAGTTGAAACCGTAGCCGCCGTCCTCAATTGGAGCAGCAAGGCCCGGCATGCCCGACACCTCCTCGGCAATGGTTATTGCCTTTGGATTAAGCTCATGGATGAGCATATTGGCAAGGGTGAGATAGCAGATTGCATCGCCATTCTGTCCCATATTATAGTAGTCGGCATAAGAGCAGAATGCCTCGCCAAGACCGTGACTGTAGTATATCATTGAGGTTACGCCATCGAAACGGAAGCCATCGAACTTGAACTCCTCGAGCCAGTATTTGCAGTTTGAAAGGAGGAAATGCACTACCTCGTTCTTGCCATAGTCAAAGCAGAGCGAATCCCAGGCGCTGTGCACGCGCTTGTCGTCGCCATAGAAATACTGTGCAGGGTCGCCATCGAGCAGACCAAGTCCCTCGTTCTCGTTCTTCACTGCATGCGAGTGGACAAGGTCCATAATCACGGCAATGCCCATTCCATGCGCTGCATCAATGAGTTCCTTGAGTTCCTCGGGGGTACCAAAGCGTGATGACGCCGCAAAGAAATTGGATACGTGATAACCGAAACTGCCGTAATAGGGGTGTTCCTGAATTGCCATAATCTGAATGCAGTTGTAACCATCGGCAGCAATACGGGGCAATACCTTCTCGCGGAACTCACGATATGTACCCACCTTCTCCTCTTCCTGAGCCATACCGATGTGGCACTCATAGATGAGCAATGGTGTGTTCTTGGGAACGAACTTCTTGTTCTTGAACTCATACTCCTGCTCGGGTGCCCACACCTGAGCGCTGAAGATTTTTGTAGCCTCGTCCTGCACCACGCGACGCACCCATGCCGGTATGCGCTCGCCACAGCCGCCGTCCCAGTAGACTTTCATCTTGTAGTGCTGTCCGTGAGAGAGTGCCTTCTTTGGCATTTTCCTTTCCCACACGCCACCTGCAAGCGGCTTGAGTTCATACTCGGGCAGTTCCTCCCAGTTGGAGAAGTCACCTATGAGAACTATCTTCTTTGCATTGGGGGCCCACTCGCGGAACACCCATCCTGTTGAGGTGCGGTGCAAACCGAAATAGAGATAACCCGAAGCAAAGTCGGACAAGGTTTGACGGCCATTCTTTGTAAATTGCTTCAAACGGTTAACAAAGTATTGGTAACGTCCTTCAATACTCAAGCTATAAGGTTCCAAATAGCTGTCGCGTTCTACAAGTTTCAGCATACTCTGTAATATTATGGTTGTTATTAGTTTTCTGTATTTATTTGACCGCCACTTTTATGACAATCTTTTTAAGTGCCGATGGTGTTATTGCCGGCGCGTGGCCATCCTGCGGAAAGAAGATGACAAACTCGCCCTTGCGGACATTGAAATACTCCCTTGCAGGCATACCCACCGGGTATATTGCAGCGTCATCCGTTTCGCTATAGCAAGCCTCGGACAGTTCGTTCTTGGGTGTATAGCCCATCAGTTCATCGCCAGAGACCGGTATTTGAATGTCTATGTATCTGCGGTGGATTTCAATGAATGCCTCCTCTTTTGTCTTGGGCTTGACCTCCATTACATTTGCATAGACCGCGTCGCCGCATATCACGTTCCTGCCAAACGGCAGGCTTGCCAAATCGGCAGTGGCAAGAAATTCAACAACTTTTGAGAAATGAGGATTCAGCGCCTCATATGACCTAATATTCTCCAATGAATCCAGTACCATAAACGTATCTGTTTTAATCAACTATTCCCAAATTGTACTCGCACTCGCGGAGCAGGTTACCGTCGGCATCCTTCACTGTAAAAGTTCCGTTACGCTGCCCCTCAAGGAAAACGCCCTCGTAGCGCAGGCCGTCTGTATCTATTGCCACACCGGCACCATGCTCAAGCCCATCGACAAAGCCACCGGTATATTTGCGCCCGTCGTGCATACGGAGCACGCCCGAGCCATTCATGGCATCATCCTCCCAAGAGCCTTCATAGACATCACCGCAAGCCCAGGTATATACGCCTTTTCCACAACGGTCATCATCCTTCCATTCACCTTCATAGACATCGCCATTCGCAAAGCGCATACACCCTGTCCCGTTACGTTTACCCTCTTTAAAGTTGCCCTCATAGAAGGCGCTGTCGGCAGCGACATATTTTCCATAGCCATGCCACATACCATCCTTGAAATCGCCCTCGTAGACAGCACCGTCGGCATAACGATAGCATCCCTTTCCTTCGCAGACGTTATGCTCCCACATACCTTCATAGACATCGCCGCCGGGGGACATATACACGCCCTGGCCATTGCGGCGGCCATTTTTCCATTGTCCTACGTATCTGCTGTTATCAGGCCAGATGTATGTTCCCACGCCGTTGTACCTGTCATCCTTCCACTCACCGGAATATGAGGCACCCGAAGTGTATATGTATGTGCCGCTGCCGGTGCGTTTTCCCAGCACCCAGGCACCGACATAGTAGTCGCCACCGGGATAGTCCATGCGCCCGTAGCCTTGCATCTGGTCATCGACCCAACTGCCATTGTACTTGCGTCCGTCAGTGAACTCATGGATTCCGGCACCGTTCTTCTTGCTCTCCTTGTAGTTACCTTCGTACCTATCGCCGTTCTTGTATTCATAGACCCCCGAACCGTGACGTTCCCCATTAAGGAATGTACCATTATACCTGTCGCCGTTGGCGTACCTGATACTGCCTGTACCATGCGGGCGTTTTTTCTTTACCTCGCCGGTGTAGAGAGAGCCGTCGCGCAATGTGATGGCAGTTCCATCCTTTTTATCGTTGGCAGAAGCGGCAACCGGCGACTGGGCCTGCAGGAGGCCGGTCGCAAAAACAGTTAGGAAAAGTGTGAGTATAAGACGTTTCATCAATTGCTATCTTTTTATGGTTTATCACAAAGAGAGAAACTTTATCCGTGTTACAGAATCACACGACAGACACGTTCTATCATCGCGATTATTGCAAAGATAGAAACAAAGTTGAGAAAAAAGAACGATGAGCAATTTATTTTTTATAAAATCGCTCATCGTATATGGTAAACAGTTGCGGGACTCAAGCGCCAACAACTATCTCAATCATATTCTCCCGTTTAAAATAGAGGTTTGCAAGGCGGTGGAGTTCGGCGGGGGTAATCTCTTTTATCTCATCGATATAACTATTCACCGATGCAAAATCAGCACCTGAGAGCCAGGCGTTTATAAAGACCTCTGATTTTGCCGACTGCCCCTCGTATTCACGGCATAGTTCACCCATTATATAGTTGCGTACAAGTTCTATCTCATCAGCAGCAACAGGTTCATTAACAAGGCGGCCAAGTTCCTTGTAGACCTCCTTTATCAAGGGTTCTACATACTCTGTCGCCGTCTCGGAACTAATCATGAAGGCATTGCGGCATCCATAGGCATCGAGTTCGGCCGATATGTGATAGGTATAGCCGTTATCCTCACGTATATTGCTCATCAGACGGCTGCCAAAGTATCCGCCCAGCAGCACGCAAAGGAAACGGAACTTATGATAATCGGGATGCGTGGCATCCATTGCCATAAAGCCAATCTTCACAGCACTCTGCATTGTGCCGGACACCTGAATGAAACGGCGGCTAAGGCAGGAAGATGGAGGGAGAGGTTCAACTGCAGCACACACCTTTTCACAGCCCCACGCCTCGGCACCAAAACAGTCGTTCAAGGCGGAAATCATCGCCTCATCGGCATTGCCCGAGAGGAACATTGTGCAGTTACAACTGCCATAGTAATTATTGTAATAGCCAACAATGTCGTCGCGCGTAATGTCATCATAGTCGGCAGCCTCCACAACGTGCCCCAGAGGATGCCCATCACCCCACAAAGAGTTTTCAAAATAGCGCTGAGAAACCACGTCTACCTTGCGGGAATTTACCATAAAATAGGATTTGTTGTTGCTCTTTACCGTATCAAGGTTCTCCTGTGGGAAGAGCGGACGCTTAATCATCTCCTCAAGCACATTGAGCAATGGCACAAAATGCTTGGACATGGTGTAGAGGGTTATGTGATTGCTGTTCTGCGAGGAGTACATATCAATCCAGGCACCATAGTAGTCGAGTTTTTGCGAAATCTCGGCCGCAGACAGTTCACCCGCCCCCTCACGCAGCATTCGGTTGGTAAACATTGCCAATAGCGGCTTGCTCTGGACGGCATAGCCTCCTTTGAAAAGAATATCAAAGCGAACCACTCCTTTATCCACGCCTTCGAGCAGATACAAGGGGACTCCATTAGGCATTGCCACCGGGCGGGGCAATATCAAATGGTCAAGTGACATTGGCTTTATTACAGGTGGCTGTGGCATAGTCAATCGTTCCATGCAAAACCAATAGAGGCTGCGAAAGCCTTTGCACGTTCAAGGTCCTCGGGGGTATCGATGCCTATTGTCTCAATATCGGTAATGCCAACCTTTATCCTGTAGCCATTCTCAAGCCAACGGAGCTGCTCAAGCGACTCGGCCTTTTCCATTGGTGACTGTGGCAGGGATGTAAGAGTTTCGAGAAGGCCGGCACGATAGGCATAGATGCCAAGATGCTTGTAGAATGTATGCTGCTTGAGCCAATTCTCTTTATCCACTCCACGCAGATATGGCACGACAGAACGGCTGAAATAGAGCGCATAGCCCTTTTCGTTTAGCACCACCTTTGGAGAGTTGGGGCACTCGAGACGCTCAAGGCCGTCGGCAGCCTCGAAAGGCTTTACCAGTGTTGCGATATCGGTCTCGGGAGAATCAAAACAAGCAATGAGTGCCTCTACCTGTTTGCGCTGTATAAATGGCTCGTCGCCCTGGATATTTACAATTACATCACAGTCGAGCGCAAGGCGCTTATAGGCATCGAGGCAACGCTCGGTTCCATTGTTACAATCGGGGGAAGTCATCACCACGTTACCGCCAAATGCAAGCACAGCCTCCTTTATACGGTCATCATCGGTTGCTACATACAAATCGTCAAAGCACTCCTTGACCTGTTCATACACACGCTGAATTACCGGCTTGCCACCTAACATTGCCAACGGTTTTCCCGGGAAACGGGTTGAGGCATATCGCGCCGGAATAATCCCTACAAACTTCATAATTTTATATGTATTGTCTCTAAATCTTCTTTACTCGAATATATCATCAAATCCCTCTTCCTCGGCGTCATTTGACTCGAAAGCATCTGTACCCTCGTCCAACACGGTCTCTTCGTCCTCCTCTTTATCCTCGGACTGGAACTTGCTACGGCAAGGGTCAAAGTCCTCGGGAATGTCAAATATCTCGTCCTGGCTATAGGGCAATGAACCGTCGGCATATACCTTCTGCATATAAAGGCCATATATTGGCAATGCCATTGCGGCACCCTGTCCTTCGCTCATGCGGTCAAAGTGTATATTACGCTCCTCGCCACCTACCCAGCAGCCTGTAACAAGCGACGGTGTGTAGCCCACAAACCAGCCGTCGGACATATTCTGTGTTGTACCGGTCTTGCCGCACATATCGGCAGTTATCCTGTATGTACCCCTAAGGCGATAGCCTGTACCCTCGTTGATTACGCCACGCATCATGTCAATCATCTTGTACGAACTTTCGCGGCTGATAACCTCATTCCTGTGCGCAGAGAAGGTTGCAATGACATTGCCGGCGTTATCCTCGATGCGTGTAACCATCAATGGAGCAACACGCATTCCCTTACCCACAAAGGCAGTATAGGCGCTGACCATCTCGGACACCGAGGCATCGCACGAACCAAGACAAAGCGACTGGGTGGCCTCAATACTCTGGTTTGTCAAGCCGAACTCGTGAATAAGTTTCTTCAACGAATAGGGGCTGAGTTGGTTCATAAGGTATGCCGATATCCAGTTGTTTGACTTTGACAAGCCCCAACGCAGCGTCACCATCTCACCGTAGCGCTCGCGGCCCGAGTTTCTTGGCTTCCACACCCGGCCGAGATCATCGAAAAGTGTCTGCTCTACATTGCGTGTCTCATCGCAAGGCAAGAAACCACGCTCCATTGCCAGTGAATAGAGGAATGGCTTTATGGTAGAACCTACCTGGCGACGTCCATTGCTCACCATGTCATACTTGAAGAAGTGATAATTGGTTCCGCCCACGTATGCCTTGACCTCGCCGGAGAGCGGGTCCATTGACATGGCGCCTGTACGCAGGAAATACTTGTAGTACTTGATGGAGTCCATAGGAGTCATCACCGTGTCCTTCATGCCCTGATAGGTAAAGACCCTCATCTTCTGCTTGGTATTGAAAGCCTCCTCAATCTCCTGCTGCGAATAGCCGCTTTTGTTCATCAGGCGATAGCGTTCGCTCTGCTTCATATTACGTGCCATAATAGCCTCTATCTCCTTTGCTTTCAGGTCACTACTGAAAGGGCCGGTCTTCTTGCCCTTCTTGGCCTTGAAGAAGTCGGTCTGCAGTTTGCCGGCAACGTGCTTATTCACCGCCTCCTCAAGGTATCCTTGCATACGGGAGTCGATTGTAGTGTAGATTCTGAGACCGTCGGTATATACGTTATACTTATCGCCGTTAGGTTTAAAATTCCTGTTGCACCAGCCAAAGAGCGAGTCGGTCTCCCAGCGGAGCGAGTCGTCGTAGAACTGCTGCATCTGCCATCCGCGATAGTTCTTGCGCTCGGGTTTCTTGGCAGTCATATAAAGACGGAGATATTCACGGAAATATGGCGCTATACCCTCGTTGTGGTCGGCAGTGTGATAGTCTAGGCCCAGGGGAAGTTCTTTCAGGGAGTCATACTCCTCCACTGTCAGATATCCGGCTTTGACCATCTGCGACATAACCACGTTGCGACGTCCTCTGGTCATGTCGGGACGGCGGATTGGGTTGAAGAGCGACGAGTTCTTGCACATACCGACGAGCATTGCCGACTCCTCAATAGAGAGTTCGCTGGCACGCTTGCCAAAATAGACTGCTGCGGCACTGGCAAGACCCACAGCATTGTAGCCGAAGTCGTACTTGTTGAGATACATGGCAATTATCTCATTCTTGGTATACTGCAGTTCAAGATTAACAGCAATCACCCACTCATTGGGTTTCTGGTATATACGGTCGAGTATACTGCCCGAAGTTCCTGAATAGAGCAACTTGGCGAGCTGCTGTGTGATAGTACTGCCACCACCGGAATTCTCCTGCTGCAGTATAAGACTCTTTATAATCACACGCAGGAGCGAATTGCCGTCAATGCCGGAGTGCTCATAGAAACGCACATCCTCGGTGGCAACAAGGGCATTGACAAGATGCTTGGGAATGGAATCGAACTCCACACGCACACGGTTCTCCTTGCTGTAGGACCAGGTACCCATCTCTTTGCCATCAGCTGAAATTATTTGCGAGGCATATTTGTACTGCGGGTTCTCGAGTTCGCTTATGTCCGGCACATAGCCTACCCAACCATGAGATATTGCATAAAACAGAAGCACAACCGCAAGAACTGCAATTGCGAGAAGGCTCCACATCGCTACCAGTACCCTTTTTGTCTTTTTCATATAGATTGTAATGTTATAAAACAATGGCGCCGCACATACGGAAACCATAGATTTGCAAATTTAATACAAATATTTCAATAACAAGCAAGGTTTTTTCGCCGTTTAGGTTTTTGAAATAAAATCGCTATCAGGTATTGTTTTAAAGATATTATTACTCTATCTTTACAAGAAATTTTTATTCCATAAAAAACGCACTGAAAATGAAAAGCAAGAGCTTTGTATCCATCAATGACCTCTCGCGCGAGAAGATTCTCTCGTTGCTTGAAACTGCTGAGAAGTTCGAGGAGAATCCCAACAGGGATATATTAAAGGGAAAGATTGTAGGTTCACTGTTTTTTGAGCCATCGACAAGAACACGCCTCAGTTTTGAAACCGCAGCCAACAGGCTTGGAGCAAGCGTCATTGGTTTCAGCGATGCGGCAACAAGTTCGGCGACAAAAGGCGAGACACTGAAGGACACCATAATGATGGTGTCGAGTTATGCCGATGTAATTGCCATGCGTCACAAGCTCGAGGGTGCTGCACGCTATGCAAGCGAAGTTTCGCAGGTGCCCATCATCAATGCGGGCGACGGCGCCAACCAGCACCCGTCGCAGACAATGCTCGACCTTTACTCCATTAAAAAGACACAGGGCACGCTCGAGGGATTGAAGATTCACCTTGTAGGCGACCTGAAGTATGGCCGCACAGTACACTCACTGCTGCACGCAATGCGCCACTTCAACCCTACATTCTGTTTCATATCACCCGAGGAACTGCGTATGCCCGAGGAGTACCGCCTGTTCTGCGAGAAGAACAACATCCCTTACACCGAAACCACCGAGTTCAACGAGGAGGTGATTGGCGATGCCGATATCATTTACATGACACGAGTGCAGCGCGAACGTTTCAGCGACATTATGGAATATGAAAAGGTAAAGAACTGCTACCGTCTGACAAACGCAATGCTTGCTGGCACAAAGGATAACCTGCGCATCCTGCACCCACTGCCACGTGTGAATGAGATTGCACAGGATGTCGACGACAACCCAAAGGCCTACTATTTCCAGCAGGCACAGAACGGTCTCTACGTGCGCGAGGCTATCATCTGCGACGTTTTAGGTATCAACATTTAAAAAGAAAGAGCATGAACGAGAATAACAAGCAGGCATTGCAGGTTTCGGCACTCTGCAACGGCACCGTAATCGACCACATCCCCGCCGACAAGCTTTTTGCAGTAGTGAACCTGCTCGATATCCCCACAATGAGCAACAATGTCACCATTGGATATAATCTTGAGAGCAAGAAACTGGGCAAGAAAGGCCTTATAAAGATTTCGGACAGATTCTTCACCGATGACGAGATAAACAAGATTTCCGTTATTGCGCCCAATGTTGTACTGAACACCATACGCAACTACGATGTTGTAGAGAAACGCGAGGTTAAGATGCCCGATGAGATACACAACATCATAAAGTGCAACAACCTCAACTGCATTACAAACAATGAGCCTATGGCCACACACTTCTACGTAGCAAACCGCGACACACACACACTCAAGTGCCGCTACTGCGAGAAAGAGGTAAGCCTGGACGACATTAAACTTTTGTAAGAGATGAAAATCAGTTGGAAACCCGGCACAATGATATACCCGTTGCCGGCGGTGCTCATAACTTGTGGCGACAAGCCCGAGAACTACAACATGCTCACTGTGTCGTGGGTGGGAACAACATGTACCAACCCTGCGATGTGCTACATCTCGGTGCGCCCCGAAAGACACTCCTACCCCATCATCAAGGAGAGCGGCGAATTTGTCATAAACCTAACCACCGCCGACATGGCCAGAGCAACAGACTGGTGCGGCGTGCGTTCTGGAAAGGACTATGACAAGGCAAAGGAGACAGGGCTCACATATGCACCATCGGTAAACGTTAAGGCCCCCATTATTGCAGAATCCCCACTGAGCATAGAGTGCAAGGTAAAGCAGATAATTCCGCTTGGCTCGCACGACATGTTCCTTGCCGAGGTTGTGAACGTGCAGGCCGACGACCGTTATCTTGACCCCGTAACAGGCGAGTGGAACCTTGCGGCTGCAGACCCACTGGTGTACACACATGGAAAATACTTCCATCTGGGCGATTTCATTGGCAAGTTCGGCTGGAGCGTAAAGAAAAAGTAACAATGAGAATGCGCAGCCTGATAATTGCACTGGTTGCCCTCTTTCCCCTTTTGACTAATGCACAGGACAAGGGAAAAGTACGGTTCAATGCCGGCGTTAAGGCCGGTTTCCAGGCTGTGACATACAACGACCCGGAGTTTGGCATTGATGACTACAAGTTCGACACCAACAACATTCAGAGCAACAAGATTGGATATGCATTCTCAGCATTCGCAAGAGTGAGCAAGAACAAGTTCTATCTGCAGACAGAGGGAGCGTTCGGCATCACCAACCACAGCTTTGATTTCTATGACGTGAAGAACAACGCGGACGGCATCATCCCAAACAACACCGTATATGACCTGAGGACATACTGTATTCAGGTACCAATACTTTTTGGATACAACCTTATCCAACGCGGCAGATATGGCTTGAGCATTTTCACTGGACCACGAACAAAGTTCGTGTTCACCTCGCTCAGTGAGCAGAACTTCAAGCATTTCAAGTACTACCATCTTGAGGAGATTCTCAACGACAAGATCTACTATTGGGAAGTTGGACTGGGAATAAAAATCAGCCGCGTCTTCCTTGACATCACCTTTGATGCAGGGCTGAACAAGGCCGCAAAATACATCAAACTGCACGACGACGGCAGGATTTTCACCTCCAGCCGCCGCGAGAATATCCTAAGTTTTTCAGTGGGAGTCATCTTATGAAATAACAAGTGCGGGGCAAGTTCATGAACTTGCCCCGCACTCATAGTATATATTTATTGGTTTACTTCTTCTTGTTCACCATTGCATCGATTGCAGCAACAGCTGTGATATTGAGAATCTCCTGCACCGAACTCTCGAAGTCAATGAAGTGAATTGGCTTGTTCAATCCCATCTGGATTGGTCCGATAATCTCAGTATCGGAACCAAGTGCCTGCATCATCTTGTACGACGATGATGCCGAGTTAAGATTAGGGAACACCAGTGCATTTACCTCACGACCCTTGAGTTTATTGAAAGGATACTTCATGTCACGCAGTTCGCTATTCATTGCAATGTTCACCTGCATCTCACCATCGAGCAGCCAATCGGGGTAATTCTCGTGAATGTGGGCAACAGCCTTGCGCACGCGCTCGGCGCTGCCACCCTGGTCGGTGCCAAAGTTTGAATATGACGCCATTGCAATAACCGGCTCGTGATTGAAGAAACGTACCGACTTCTCGGTAAGGCGGGCAACATCAATGATTGTCTCCAAATCGGGAGCACGGTTAATCAAAGTATCGGCAACAAAGTATGTACCCTTCTTTGAATTGATGATGTGCATTGTGGCAAAGGTGCTATATCCCTCTTGCACGCCAATGACCTCTTTTGCCACCTTGATGGTATTTGAGAACTTGGTATAGATACCGGTCACGAAAGCATCGGCATCACCGGTCTCCACCATCATCATACCAAAGTAGTTGCGCTCGAACATCTTGTCGTTAGCCTCCTCAATGGTGTATCCCTCGCGCTGGCGCTTGGTGGCAAGAATCTCGGCATAACGCTCGCGACGCTCGCTCTCGTTGGGGTGACGCAGATTCACCACCTCAATACCATCGAGGCTGAGCCCCAATTCTGCAGCGAGTTTTGTGATTATTTCGTCGTTGCCAAGAAGCACTGGCTGACAGATACCCTCCTCTTTGGCCTTGACAGCAGCCTTCATCATTGAAGGGTGTGCACCCTCGGCAAACACCACGCGCTGCGTCTCTGTACGCGCCATATCATGAATCTGCTGCGTAAGTTTTGACTCACGGCCCATGAACTCAAGCAAATGCTCCTTGTACTTTTCCCAGTCTGTAATCTCCTTGCGGGCAACACCACTTGCAATGGCAGCCTTTGCCACAGCAGTAGATACCTCGACCAAAAGACGTGGATCAACAGGCTTTGGAATGAAGTAATCGCGGCCGAACGAGAGCCTTCCAACCTTGTAGACCTTGTTCACAATCTCGGGAACAGGTTGCTTTGCAAGATTTGCAATGGCGTGTACGGCAGCAAGTTTCATCTCCTCGTTGATAGCTGTGGCTGCCACATCGAGTGCGCCGCGAAAGATATAAGGGAAACCAATAACGTTGTTAATCTGGTTTGGATAGTCGCTGCGGCCTGTACTCATGAGCACGTCGGGGCGGCACTCCATTGCATCCTCATAGGTAATCTCGGGCTCTGGATTTGCCAATGCAAAGACAATTGGGTCATTTGCCATTGAGCGCACCATATCCTGTGAAAGCACGTTACCCTTTGAAAGTCCCAGGAACACATCTGCACCAACTATTGCCTCGGCAAGTGTTGTGATATCAGTGCGTGTTGTTGCGAACTCCACCTTCTCGGGAGTGAGATTTGTGCGCGAAGTGCTGATTACGCCACGACTGTCAAGCATCACGACATTCTCGCGCTTGACACCGAGAGCAACGTACAGTTTTGTACATGAGATTGCCGCCGCGCCCGCACCGTTCACAACAACCTTCACCTCTTCAATCTTCTTGCCGTTAACCTCAAGGGCATTGAGCAAACCTGCAGCAGAGATAATGGCTGTACCATGCTGGTCGTCGTGCATGACAGGGATATCCAGTTCCTCTTTCAAGCGGCGCTCTATCTCAAAGCACTCGGGTGCCTTGATATCCTCGAGGTTGATGCCGCCAAATGTAGGAGCAATAGCCTTTACTGCCTGAATGAATCTCTCGGGGTCCTGCTCATCTACCTCAATATCAAAAACGTCAATACCTGCATAGATCTTGAAAAGCAATCCCTTGCCCTCCATGACAGGCTTGCCTGCAAGCGGGCCAATGTTGCCAAGTCCAAGCACAGCAGTACCGTTTGAAATAACAGCAACAAGGTTACCCTTGTCGGTATACTTGTATGCGTCGTTCGGATTCTCCTTGATTTCGAGACAGGGCTCTGCAACACCAGGCGAGTAGGCCAACGAAAGGTCGGTCTGTGTAAAATATGGTTTTGTAGGCACTACCTCAATCTTACCGGGACGTTTACCGGCATGATAATTCAATGCATCTTCTTTTGTAATCTTTGCCATTGTTGTAATATTTTCCCAAAGCGGGATTTATTTTGTTTTGTCTGTTAGTTCACTAAAAAAACTGTCGCCGGCCTCACCCACTCCAAAAAGAGCAAAGTCATATTTTACGGGATCATCGGGCGAAAGCCTGCGCAACTGCGCTGTCAACACCTCAACCGTCTTGCGGTCGTTCTGTCTGCGGGTTATTATTCCCAGAAGGCGGGCTGTACGCGCCACGTGCACATCAAGCGGAATCATTAGAGCCGAGGCTGGCACTGCACTCCAGATACCTAAATCCACCACTCCATCCTTGCGGCACAGCCAACGAAGCATCATGTGCATCCTTTTGCAGGCCGATGCCGGCTTGCCCTTCTGCGCCACAGGGTTACTTATGTGCTTTGTCGGCACTCCCCCATTCACTGCAGCCATCTCGCCACGCAACCTTTCTATGCCGTCCCAGACAGAGCAGCCCACGAAGAGCGTCTCCATTGTTCCATACTTGGCATATATGCTTCTCAAGCCCCGGCATATATACTTGAAGTCGCGGGCGAAGAATGTACGGTGAATATTGATTGTATCGTCGAGCGACTCCCACTCGCCACTCATAACATAATCATATGGTGCAGAGTGCATAATGTCGCAAAGCATTTTTTTGCCCGATGAGAGTATCATCTTTCTGTTTCCCCAAGCAATGACCGATGCCAGCAGGGCCGAAATCTCAATATCTTCGCGGCGGGTAAACGAGTGAGGGAAAGAGACCGGGTCGTTCTCGATAAAACCCTTGCAGTTGTAAAGCGCAAGTTTATCATCAAGCACCGCTCTCAAATGCTCCATACTCACAAGCCCTTTAGAAAGTTGTTATTGCTTGCTGAAGTTCGCTGTACGTATCGTCGCAAGCAGGTACAAGCGGCAAGCGCAATACATTGTTTATGCGGCCATGAATATTCAGCAATGCCTTGATACCCGATGGATTACCATCAACGAAAATCAACTGAAAGAGTTCATTGAGCCTGTCGTGACGGTTGCGTGCATCGCTCACGCGCCCCTCTTGCATAGCACGTACAAGTGCAATCATCTCCTTTGGATAGGCATTTCCGAATACCGAAATGACACCCACACCACCGGCCTCCATAATATCTACGGTGAGTGCATCATCGCCCGAGAAGAGGTCGAAGTGAGGAGGTTTCATTGCTACAAGTTCCTTAATCTGCGCCAGGTTACCCGATGCAGCCTTGTAGCCCACAATATTAGGGCACTCCTTTGCCAGGCGCACAACTGTCGAGGGCAGAATGTTTATACCCGTACGTCCGGGCACATTGTACATATATATTGGCATATCTGTTGAATCGGCGATTGCCTTGTAGTGACGATAGATACCCTCCTGTGTAGGCTTGTTGTAATAAGGAGCAACAGAGAGTATGGCGTCAACGCCGGTCAGGTCCTCGTTCTTTATCTCCTCAATAACATTGCGGGTACAGTTACCGCCAATGCCAAGCATAATAGGCATTCGGCCATCAACCTGTTTTATGATGCGCTTTCGGATTTCACGTTTCTCATCGGTTGTCAATGTAGGGGTCTCTCCGGTCGTTCCAAGCACACAGAGGAAATCTGTGCCGCAATCAATATGCATCTGCACCAGACCTTCAAGCGCTGCATAATCTACCTCGCCGTCATTTGTAAAGGGAGTCACGATGGCAACGCCCATACCTTTCAGTGTTTTTCGCATCATAAATTTATAAAAAATTACTCAAATTATTTCGGAGTGCAAAATTACATCAAATTTTGCTAATTATAATATTTGTTATTATAAAATATGTATTTCCGAGTGTTAATTATGATTTCACAGCCGATAGCATCTGCAGGAACTCATCCTCGGTCACAAGACGGACACCCATTTTCTGCGCTTTCTCAAGTTTTGCAGGCCCCATATTCTCACCCATCAGGATGAAAGAGGTTGACTTGCTCACACTGCCAACATTCTTTCCACCGTTGCGCTCAATCATCTCCTTGTACTCGTCGCGCGAATGATGAGTAAAGACACCGCTTATAACAATGCTCTGCCCTTTGAGAATATCGCTTTTTTCGACACCGTTCTCCTCCTCAACCATGAACTTCAGCCCAGCCTCCCGTAGTTTTTCAACAAGCAGCAAGTTCTCCTCTTTGGCAAAGAAGGCACGCACAGCACCGGCAATGCGCTCACCAATCTCATCCACTGCGGTAAGTTCATCAAAGGAGGCCGCCATTAGAGCATCGATATTGCCAAATGCACGCGCCAGACGCTTTGCCACTGTGGCGCCCACAAAACGGATACCAAGAGCAAAGAGCACACGCTCAAAAGGCACAAGCAGCGAGGCCTGCACAGCACCAACAATGTTCATGGCCGACTTTTCGCCCATACGCGGCAGGAACATCAGGTCCTCGGGCTGCAAGGTGTATATATCGGCAATATTCTTTATCAGTCCATAGTTATACAGTTGCTCAATAGTCTCGGGGCCAATGGAGTCAATATTCATTGCCTCGCGCGATACAAAATGCTCAATCTTGCCCTTTATCTGTGGCGGGCACGACGCATCATTGGGGCAATAGTGGGCAGCCTCGCCATCGTAGCGCACCAAAGGAGTGCCGCACTCGGGACACTTTGTAATGAAGGAAACCTTCTCGCCAAGCATGAAGCGCGCCGATGTATCCACACCCGTTATCTTAGGGATTATCTCGCCACCCTTCTCAATATATACCATATCGCCAATATGCAGGTCGAATTTTTCGATAATATCGGCATTATGCAACGACGCACGCTTTACCACTGTGCCCGAGAGTTGTACGGGATCGAGGTTGGCGACAGGTGTAACCACGCCTGTACGCCCCACCTGATAGGTAACTTCGTTCAGGCGAGTCACTGCACTCTCGGCCTGAAACTTATACGCTATTGCCCAGCGAGGAGACTTGGCTGTGTAGCCCAGGTTCTTTTGCTGGCGCAAAGAGTTTACCTTCAGCACAATGCCGTCGGTGGCAAATGGAAGATTCTTGCGCTCGGCATCCATCCTGTCAATAAAGGCAAACACCTCGTCTATCGTACGGCACTTGCATGTGGTATCGGAAATTTTAAATCCCCACTGCCTTGCAGCGGCAAGATTCTCGTAATGTCCCTCGGCGGGCAGTTCCTCGCCAAGCATAAAATAGAGATAGGCGTCGAGTGAGCGCTTTGCAACAACCGACGAATCCTGCAGTTTCAGTGTCCCCGATGCGGCATTGCGCGGGTTAGCAAAAAGTTGCTCACCGGCAGCGGCACGCTCCTCGTTCAAGCGTTCAAAGACCACCCAGGGCATCAGCACCTCGCCACGTATCTCAAACTCGGCAGGATAGCCGCTGCCCGACAGCACCAGGGGCACCGTACGTATAGTCTTTACATTGGCTGTTACATCATCGCCCTTCTCACCATCGCCGCGCGTAACAGCACGCTCAAGTTTTCCGTCAACATAAGTCAAGGATATTGATGTTCCGTCAAACTTCAGTTCGCAACATATCTCAAAATCCTCGTTCAGCGCGCGCTTTACCCTGTCGAAGAAATCGGCAACCTCCTCCTTTGAGTAGGTATTTCCAAGAGAGAGCATAGGGTATTTATGCTGCACCTGCCTGAACTCCTTCGTTATGTCGGAGCCCACACGCAATGTAGGCGAGTTAGGGTCATACATATCGGGGTTGGCAGCCTCCAGGTCCTGCAACTCACGCATGAGCATATCGAAATCGAAATCGCTTATTGTCGGCAAGTTGAGGACATAGTAATTGTGGTTATGTTCATGCAGTTGTTTACGCAACTCAAGTATACGCGCTTTTGAATCCATAGACATTGTTTTTTCCTTGTGCGAAGATACAAAAATAGAACGAAAAACAGGAGCGATTCCAGTTGAAATCGCTCCTGTTCTTATCAATTATTAACGAGTATCAGAACTCGGCGCACGCAAAAGTAACCAGTCGATACTCTCTCTTGTAGATTGTCACGGTCTTTGTGCTGACGTTATATGTAACGCCATTAGCCTTGTCAGCCTTGACATAACCGGTAGAGACACTTGAGAAGCCCTCCTTGCGCAACGACTGAGCATAGAGGTTCCACGCAGCATCGTCCAGTTCATACACAAAAGTGATAGAATTCTCTGATGTAACATAGCCCTGCGCCGTCTGTCCATACATTGGGAAAGCCTCCATCAATGAAGAGAGTGCAACCTGCTGCGCAGGCTGAAGTTCACTCATTTCGTAACCGCTTTTCTTGAAAGCCTTTGCTGCCGATTTACTTGAACTGCAAGATGTTGTGGCAAAAACAACAAACATCATCAATACAGCAACCGATAATGTAAAAATCTTTTTCATAACTATTTTATTGTTTAAATATACATACCTGTTCACAGCGCACAGTGCGCACACCGTAAATCCTATGCAAAAATACATCTTTTTAAGACAAAAGCAACTATCAGTTACAAGAAATCAACGCATTTCTTTCATTGCATAACCGATTGCGGGACTCCGGTACCAGGCTTCGCCACCGAAGCAGCGGTATCAAGAGCAGGCAGCGCTGCCTCATCGGTAGCGCCGGCAATGCTGTTGCCACCCTGAGCCTGCAGTTGCGCCATCAGTTCGGGAGGAATCCCCTGCAATGCTTCTCCTTTGGCAACTGACTCCTCGTTACGTTTTATCGCCTCAAGAATCTTTGTAGCAAACGGATAGGAGGAGTTCTCGAGCATAGTCTTGACGTCAAGAGCATTTGCGCGGAAAAGTTCCATGAGGAAGTCGTTTGCAAGCATCTGATAGGCCGGGGTGTTGTACCCTTCGGAAATTGTGATGTCAAGTTCACTGTCCTGCACCTTCTGCGGGTCATACCACTTCGCCTCCTCACTGTATTGTGTACCGGCAAGGTCAATGTAACGCGCCTCGGTATAGTACTGCTGCAACGTCTTCATCACCTTAGCATCGCGACGACGGCGGAAAGTCCTGAAACCATCGAACAGCCCCTTTAAGTTCAGTGATGAGTTATGCACTTGCTGAGCATATAGCGAAGCTGGAGTGCCGGAGTGCGGGCTTTGTCCCTGCATTGCAGAGTTCACGCCCGAGATTTCGTTGATGAGCCTCAACTGCAGATTCAGCAGTTCAAAATCACCGGCAACTGCAGCACCGCTGTTATACTGCCGCACGACACCATCAATGCTCTGCCCCGGCTTTAGTTTTACAAAAAGGACACCATTATAACGCACATACTCATCAATGACCTCCTCGCGCGACATACTCTCGAAAGCATCGTCATCAACAACAAGCACACCTTTTGACGATGTTCCGCGTATGAAGTCAATGAGCGTTGCCGTGCGGTTTATTGCACGTTGCTGGTCAATAAACTGCTCCACAAAGTTACCAAGACGTCCCTGGACAAGCGGATACAAATGCAGCACATAGTTATGCTCACCATGCCAATAAGGGCTGCGCCCCTCCTGGAGAATATCGCCATAGGGCGACATGTAACGATAGTACCAAAAGCGCTCGGTGGCAAACTCATACTCAATGAGAAGGAGGTCATCATCTGATACCACATTACTGCTCTCACCTTTCACATCTCCGCTCTCACCTTTCACCTTTAACATTTCACCTTTCCCCTCCAGCGCCTCCTTACGGCGGCGGGCATTCTCATCATCGAACTTCTTGCGGTTCTCCTTGTCATAGGGCACATATCCCCATGTGCCGCGCAGCGGGTCGTTCCATAGATAAGCATCGCGCGTCTCAAGTTTCCACCCGAGAATAACGCGGCACAGATTACTGTGCGAAGCCGTATAGAAGGAGAGCGAACGTGCCTCATCGCCCTGCATTGCACGTGTACCATACGTCTGCACGTCAACGGCATGATATATGTTGCGTATGCGCTCCTTCTGCTGCGGTGTCTTGCCAAAATGAGCAAGCACCTCATCGAGCGGAAGGTCAAAGAGTTCGCCAATACAGGTGAGGTCCCACATACGTACATCCTCAAGGTTTGTATTGAAGAACAGACGCGATGGATTCACCGGGTAGACCCACACATCCTGTTTGTCCTTTGAGCGGTTCATTCCATACTCTACCCTCTGTGCCGTCATTCCGCCATTGAGAAGCATGCGCATGGAGTCGGCATCCACCTCCTCCATCTCATTAATGTCGTGCACATACTCAATGGCTATTGACATCATTTCGCCAACACGCCCCTCGCTCTGGTCACGCGCCACACATACAGGACGCATTAGGTTCTGCCTCAACTGTCCCTCGACATTGCTGAGGATGGGGGCTATCATATTGTTCTTGAGCGGCACCTTGCCGTTCTTCTTTATAAGTTCACCCTCGGTAATCTGTGCAAGAGTATCGGGATCGGTAACCAGGTCGCCCCACTGGTCGCCATAGCTGTACATAAGGCTTCGCCGCAGTTTGCGGCGAGCCTCATCAAGAGCATTCCAGCAAGCAGCGCACTCGTTGAGGAAACCGAAAGCCACGCCCGGTTCTTTCTCTTCACTATGCTGATTGCGTGAGGGTGCTTTGACACGTTTATCAAGAAATTTATTCATCACAAAACAGGTTTTTAGTTCAGTTCATCAAGTTCATCGTCAAGATGCCTGAAGGCATCGCGCCACTTCTGGAATTCGACCTCATCGCTAAGGCGTTTTCGTCTATCATCCTCGCGTTTCTTAAACTCGCCATAGCCGTAATCATTTGGAGATTCCTCAACTCTTCGGGGCTTGCGCGGTTCATCGGAGTGAATCTGCTGCAATTTCCTGTACACCACATCAAGCGGGCCATTGAAGTATTTCATGAGGTCGCTCAAATCAGTTACAACCGAGCCCGAATGTTGTTTTTCCTCAACAGAAGCAGGCGGGAGGACATCGTCATTGAAAGGCACCCCCTTGCCGGTCAGTTTGTACAAGGTATACTCGTCGAGCGTTGGAAAGCGTTTCTTGAACTCAGAGGGTGTATATCCATACTCCCTTGCAAAAGCCCTGTCAATATCCCCGTTCCTGTCGAAATCGGGAGCGGAGATGCGCGCATTCTCCAAAGCCTTGATAACCTGCTGCGCCTCGTTGTATTTGCGGCCTAGCCTTGAATTTATGCCAAACAGATTCATTGACACCGCCTTGTTGAACCCTTCATAGTCCTGCACCACATCCTGCAACGCTCTTGCTAACTGGCCCGCGTCGGGATGATTGTAGAACGCCCTGTCAACAAGCAGTCGCTTGCTGCGGTTGTCATAACTCAACGGCTGTGAGGGATTCTCGACCACCTCTACCGGCAGATTCGCAAGTTCGGGATACCTCTCATAGAACTCTGAATCATGGAACATCTCCTTCAAAGTACCCTTTTTCCCGTCAAAGCGATACTTGCTGCTTGAAAGCAAATCCATGACCTGTTCGTCCGTCGCACGCCACATGCCAAGCGCCTGCTGTTTCTTGCTTTCGGGCAAGAGTTCGTAATGCTGCAGCAGTTTGGTATTGTAGAGTTCACTTGGCGTGTTGAGGAAATATTTTCCTCCGGCAATCTTCTCTCTTACACTCTGCTCGTAAGCCTCGCGATCATAGTAGGTATTCTCATCCTGCTTGGCTGCATCAAAGGCACCGAATACACGACGACGGTACTTTGAAGGATGGGTGCGCCTCTCGATATACTTGGCGTGCTGACGCAGCAGACTCGTCAACTCATTCTCAGTAACCCTTCGGTTACGTCCGGTGTAGATGTTAAGCCTCACAAGAGCATTCTTCATAAAATCCTTCAGGCCTGTCATCACAGCACGTTCCCCCGACGAGAGCACGCTTTTCTCGGTCAGGTGGGCCAGGTACTCCTCTATCACCGTATAGTTATCGGCAAATGGATAGCGCATCTTGACACGCCCTATGTCCGAACGCACCTGATTGGAAGACTTGCGGTAGACCTCTTCAAGAAACCCGTTCAGATGATTGCCAAAAAGTTTCTGCAGGCCACCATGAGCAACACACTCATGAACAACAGTTTTCTCAACATCCTCCATTGATGGGATATTGGGCAGGTTTATTGTTATCTTTCCACTTTTATTGTCAAGCCACCCCATTGCACGGAGTTTGTTGTTATAGTTCTGGACATCATACCTGTCGTTCACATCGGGATAAGGAATCTCGCGCTCATTGCTCACGAACTCGACATCGAAATTGTATTTACGGGAGAGTTCCTGCGCATAATCCCTGAGTTGCCTGATATCATCAACGGTATTATCGACCCCGCCATAACTCCACACATAGCCGGTCTCTTTGCTGTCATCAATCTCAATAGGCTTCTCCTTGAACCCGCTGCCCACAGCGTCAATCCTCTTGGGGTGTCGCGTGTAAAAGTCGGCAACCTCCTTATCCTTCACCTCATCGTTGCTCATTCCTTTGAACGGACTCTCCTCGCCCATCTGCCTGAAAGAGGCGGCGCGGCCTCTTTCAGTCCCTTTCTTGAGCATATCCACCTCATCGCGCACTGCAGCCTCATACTCATCAAGAGCCTTGTTCTCGGCATTGCTGCATTTGTAGAACGGCTCATCAATCTTCACCAGCAGGCTACCTTCCTCAAGCCCATTCCTTTTTTCTATGCCACGTCGCACATCGGCAAGATGCTTGACCATGCCATTCCTGTCATACGATGTACGCTCCAGAATATCCTGCAACAGATAGTTCTCCCACCCCTCAAGCGGCATATTCTGCGCACGCTTGTATAGCACCTGCGAAATATCGTCAATGCTCACACTCTTCTCCCGAGCATAGAGTCCGGCCTGGCGCAACAGATTCTGCGAATCCATTCCACGAATAAGTTCTCCCTCATAGGTTGCAATACGATTGCTACGCAACTTGCCTTTGTTGGTCAGCAGATAGTTCTTTACATTCCCCGAGTGTTCAAAGTAATGACGCTCAATCCTGTTACCCTCGAAATCGTAAGTGTCGAGCACCCATCTTCCATCGTCTCTCTTTTCAACATTATAGTCAAAAGCCACAGGCGGTGTAGAGGTCAGTTTATTCTCGACGATATACATAAGTTTGGCCTTTGTAGATGCCGACACATCCTTGCTCTGCATCATCTTCATGTACTTTTCGGTAATTGCACTTTTTGTTGAGCCAATACCAAACGAAGGCAGTCGCAAGCCGGCAGCCATCTCATCCATCAGTTCCACAGGGTCAATGTTCAGTTCGCGCAACTCGGCCTGCTCAGAGTTTGAGAGTCTTAGTTCATCCTTTAACGTGCCATCGGCCTTTAGTTTGTATGCAGCACCTTTGGGTCGCCAATGCGCCATCTTCATCACGCCCAGCGTTGCCATGCTCTCGGCATAGTCATGAAGCAAGTCTACCGGTTCAATCTCCACATCGTTCATCAACTTGTCAACCTCGGTAGAGAAGGTAAAGATTGCCGACTCGGCACTCAGCACTCCGGTAGAGGCAAGCATCTTCCTGCCACCCGTCAAGCCGCCCATAGCCTTTCTGAGACTTGTACCCACAGCACCTGTAGCACCACCCGTCACAAAGCCTTTCAGGAATGAGCCGGCCGCCTTTCCCCAATCAACACTCTCGTTGTAGAGGACATCGTCGGCAATGCTGTTGGCAAGGTCATAGTTGCCAAGAGTCAGACCCTGCATTGTTGCATTACGGACAATCTTCTGTTTAAGATTCCCCATAATAGCGCGCTCCGAAATCTGCAAGGCACGCGGCATTGTCATTCCGGCAGAAGAGTTCAGTTTAAAAAGGTTCTTTGCCAGTTTATTTGTCATCAAAGATGTCGTCTTTCCCACCAGAGCTGTAGACATTGTACCCAGTCCTGCAAATACTGGTGCATCAATGAGAAGCGAGCCAACACCAGCAGCAAAATTCTCCACTCTCCCGGCATCGTAGCGCGCAAGGCTTTCATTCTCCAGGCCGGCCATTGTATTCTTTCCAAAGCCAATGTTTGCAGCCTTGCCAAGAAGCGAATTATTGTATGCCGACCTCAATATATATTCGGCACTGCTCTTTGGCTTGTTCTTGTCAATAAAATCATGAACCATCATATCGTGCAAAGCCGGCTTTACACAATTTTCAATATACATGTCGGTATCATATCCGGCACGGCGTGCGAGCGGTTCAACCATCTTGCGCACCTTTTCGGTGTCCATACCCTTTATTGTCTCATCGGCAACTCTAACCGGGTTATATCTGTCCTGGGCAATGCGCATTGCGGCAATAGGGTCGGTTGCGTATTCGGTATAAGCCTTGTTGGAGTAAACTCGGGCAGCATCCAGGTTCTTGTCATAAGCCGCAGACAGTTCACCCTTGAAATAATCCCCTGCAACATCATCAAGTGCCTTTGGCGATGCCGCATACAGAGCGGTAGCCCTTGCCGGAGTATATTCGGGTACAAGACGTTTCATATAATCGCCCCAACCGCCCGGTGTACTGTATTTTGCACCAAGCACCTCTCTTGCAGACAATGGAGCCGGGCCCTGTTTTCCCACTCCCGTGCCAATGCCGGCAAATGGCTTAGCACCACTCTTTTCACCCTCATCTGCAGATGGCAAGGAGGCTGAACTGCTTGCAAAGTCATTGTTGACAGACAGCGAATCGGCGCTGTTCCACCCATCAGAAGAAGAACCATCGCCATGCGCGCCGGCCAACTCCTCATTCACAGAAAAAGGATTCTCGTCCTTCCTGTTTTTCTTCTTGTTATCGTCGTTTAAATTTACAGAATACATACCTTTATTATACTTTAAATGTTCTACCATTACTACTGTTTCTTTTTCCGGTATTTAATGAAAACCTTGTTCGGAACATATCACCGGCAATAGTTCCTTTGAAATCCTTTGGAGGAGAAGTGTACTTCTCATAAGACCTCACACCGCTTTTGGACGGCAAACGAGTAGACGAAGCCAACGAATAGTCCAGAACCTGCAACAGTTTTGATGTAAAGTCAACTACGGCAGCAATGTTACGGTTATGCCTGGTCGCACTACTCCTTTCCTGCTCGCGCTCCATTGCACTGCTGTGGATGCGCTGCAACTCATCATCTACATACCTATTGCTCATACCTCACCCTCATTGTCTGTTTCATGTGGAACAGCCTTCACCACTCCACCTTCCTTGCCCCAGTTCATCCCCAGCAAGGCATTCTGGAAAATATTATATCCATTGTATGCAGCCGATGTCGCCATCTTCTCGCTCATGGCCAGTTCATTGAGGTCATTGGCAAGGAAAGTATTCTTGTTCTGGCGATGTAAAGCATCAACCTGCCGTTTTCGGCTATCCTCCTGCGACGCCATATTTGTTGCCACATTCTCCATTGAACGCAGCCCCTGCTCATTGCGGGCTATTGAATACTCAGGTGTTGCACCCATTACCACCGAATGCGCCCTGCTCTGCTCATTATTGCGCCGCAAACTGTTCTCCACTCTTTTCATGGCAGCACGAGCAGCAGTGCTGTCAATGAAATTCTCATAATAGTTACGTTTGTACCAGCCCGCCTCCTCGGCTTTGGCCTTGTCACGCAACTCCTTTGCTCTTTTAGAGGACTCATTCTTGTCAAGAATCCCCTTCACACCCAAATAAAGCCCTAGAGCCCCATTGGTTCCCGATAAAAGATTTGTTAATAAACTCATGATACTAATATTTTTGTGCAAAAGAAATACGTAACACAACAAACAAGGTTGCTGAAATGCCACAATATCAACAAGTTGAAATTAATGGCAAAGCAGCAACCTTGAAAAGCAAGACAGGCAGTATATTTGCTTATAAAAACATATTTACATTTATGACAAAGAGAAGCAAAAACGTAAGTCTCGACGACGTACACAGCGAGACACTCTCGCTGTTTCACCGCCTCATAGGACGGCTGGAAAAACTCACCGTCAACTGCGAAGACCCCGGCACAATCAACCAGGCCCTTAAGACCACAGCAGACTTCCTTGTAAAACTCAACAAGGAGCGCGAAAGCAGCGATGACGAAATTGGCGCACTGCTACAGCAGACACTGAGGGGGATTTAAACAAATTGCGTGGGTAGCCGTTGTTGACTACTCACGCAATTTTATTTTCAGTAATAAATAACAGATTTGGCGGCTATTGAATTTTGCCGTATTTCAGTTCACTTTTCAAAATTTCATAGACATAAGAGGAACTCTCAACATACAATCCCGTTTCCTCATCAGATAATTTTGCAAAAGTCTCTGAATTATAAAAAACGCCAAAAGCCTCTGTCAACTCATACCCGTCCTCCATCAAAAAACAGACAATATCCTTTGTTATACCTTCTATAAGGTACTGTACTCTCTTGTTCATAATTTCTTAAGATATTTTACAGCAACAGCCGAATGGAAGAAATATTGCGACGAAATCTTTTTGTAACGTAAACCGTTTACAAGCATAGGCAAATCAATGATACCATCATCAAAGTTACGGAACAGCGTTGCAATTGTATCATCAGCAACAGGACCAATGACAATATCGAACGAATGTGTAGGATGAACATTATTCTTATTGCGGTTTGCCATAACAAACAGCGCCCACTCCTCAGAAGGCTCATCAAAACATTTGACATTCAAATCACTCAACGCCGACTCATCAAATTCAAATTCATTGACAACCGGAGTACCACCGTAAATCTTTGCGGTGCGTTTGGCCATTTCAAAAGCCTGTTCTTTAATCTCTGTCAAATAAAAACCCTGTCCAAAATCCTTGTATGGCTTACACTTAGCAAGGTCTATCTTTTCAATGACCACATTAGAACCATGATAAAGTTTCATTGTACACCTCCTCCATTATTAATGCATACACGAGTCAAATCCTGCACGCTGTCATCCAAAGACAACAGATGTTCAGCCTCATAATGCTCGGCCAAGAAATCAACCCCCTTGTAACGCAATAGATAATTACCAGCCTCACGCATACTCATCCTGTGGGCTGCTGCAAACTCATTTATGGCAGCAACAATATACCCCACCACTCTGCGACCTATCCTCTGTTCATTTTTAAGGCTCACAGAAGCAGAAAGACCCAAAGCACCAAGCACCTTCGTTACAGTTTTAATTGTAAGCCCCTTGCCACTCTCAATTTTTGAGATTTGCGCTTTGCCCACGCCAACCAACTCGCCAAGTTCCTCTTGAGTCATACCACGACGCAAGCGCTCATCACGAATCATTGCACCAATATTATCAATCCCGGCAGTCATATTACCAAATATTTTTTGCAAATCTAAAGCAAAGTTTCCAATTTAGGAAACAAATGAAAGAATATTTTGTTTGGAGAAACTCCTTTCGCATCTTTGCATTTGAAAAATTAACAAATTTTCAAAGGTGGTACTCGGCCTTTTGCATGTAAAAACAGGACTGTAAAACAAAAAAAATTACAGAGTTCGTATTGTAAACCCTGTAATCTCTATTTACACAACATTATAGATGATGCCTCTTATCTTTTAAATCATCGATTTAACTTAAGACTTGTTTATTAAGCTACTTACGCTGTCGCGATCCTAATCCTAAGTAGTATTTATACAATAAAGCGAACTGCACGCATTTTTGTGATCCATAAGAGAAACGGATGTATTGCTCTCTAACAATGCCATTCACTAAAAGTAAATTCAACATCTCATCTGCGTCTTTAACATCAGTCAACTTGCCTTGTTGAATAATTTTGCTAGCTAAAATATCGAATTTTTCAATTGTCAAACTGTCTTTTTTAAACTTTCTATCCGCCTTGTCACGAATATATTCAAAGATAACTTTAAGGTCTGTATTACCTTTCTCCCGTGACAAATCCTCAAAATGTCTTTCTACAGCCCTTACTCGAGTCCTGCTGTTTGTGAAATAAGTAGCAGGGAGTATTGGCTTTTCTGTGACATCGTCCTTACCATCTTCTACAGCATACCTTATTAGGTCTATAAATGGCCTAAGGCTTATAGTATCATCGGCATTCTTCAGATTGTTAAAGAACCAGTCGTAAGATTCACCATATCTGTTAGAGTTATTGCTATCGGCATATTTGCCGAAGAATGTTGCACACATATGGCGTAGAGAGTACTCATCGACCAATGGCTGATTACCGTTCTTTACAATTTTATTAATAGTTTTATTTATATAAAATTTAGGATAGAACTCATAGAGATTCATTAATTCAAAAAACTCTTCTTTTGAATGTGATAGAATAAACTTGAAGAAGTAAGCAAAAATTTCATCCTTTGCCCATTCAATGTTTATTGTCCTATTGTTCAGTTCATTTCTGTTGTTAATATTGAATGTACCCTTATAAAGGTCGCTTCTTAAAAAGAGCTTTGGCGAAATACTAGCATATTGCAACCTACGACAATAATTGATAAGCGGGCTAATTCGCTCTGTCCATAAATATGGTTTTACCACACTGTCCAACTCGTCAAAAATAAAGACAATCCTTTTTCTACCATTTTCAAGAGCTTTTGTTGCGATATCAAGTTCGTTCAAGTCATTTTCAATCTTTATGATTGTTTCATCATTCTTAATATATGAAACAAACTTCTTTGCCGTAGCGGTGTCCTCGTTTATTTCAAATGTATCCAAAGAAGGTGTTACTACATGATTCTGGGTGCCTATAAGTACATTCCATATATATACTTTCCAGAATCTTTCAAAGAACAAATCAAGTGGAAAATCACCTATTTGGTTATCAAGTAACTGAGTATTAAAATGATGTTCCGAGTTTATAATCGGTACAAACTCATATATATGGTCTTCTTTATTCGCTCTTTTTCTCAATTCTTCAACTATGTGCTGGTTCGCAAGAGAGCGATAAATGTAGGTTTTTCCCGTTCCTTTATTCCCTAATACAAGAAACTTGTCAATATTAAACAAATCCTCCATACATTTTCTATAGAAGTAACGATTTGATGTAAATTCCTCTTCGTAGTCAGTAATAGACTCTGCATACAATTCTGGGAGGTTGTCTGATATATTGCTTAAAAGTTTTTTCTTCAACTGCAGAGTTGCACTTTCCGGTTCTTCAATCATTTGAACTTTTTCCGTATCCGCGATAGAATAGTCTAAACATTCTGCTTTTTTAACAATTTGTAAATCACCAATTGATTCATTTATATAATTAAAGAGATTTGCATAATCTGCAAATTCATTATTTTCTATGAGGGAAATATAGTCTTCATAACTTGAAGTAGGTAAGCCTATATTTTTCAATACATCATTGTAACCAATGGCAAATGGTTTAATTTCATATACTCCATTTTTTTCTTCGTCATCTTCAGATTGCAAATCCCTCACAATTTCCTCTGCGTAATCTTTAAAACAAGCGAACAGTTTAGATTTTGGAAAACTTGGAATTATTGAATTTGCAAGTATGATTCTTGGAGCCTTTTCTTTATTAAATGCTTCGAGAAAAAATGTCATTCCCGGCTTTGTTTGTGCATCAATACCAAAGAATCCAACAACAATATCTGAGAGACGAAATGCAGATATTCCAAATATGTCATTGAAGCCAGTACGCGAGTCTATCAATATGACATCAGGGGCAATCTCGCTCTCAATCTTTGAAATAAGATACTTAAAGCGTTCAACAAGTGAATCCTGATTAAACACATCCAAACGACTTAATCCATTCAAATAATGGTTAAGATGAGTAACTTTTGAATTGTTATCTATAATCTCCGTACTTAAATTTCCAGCAGGGAATACATACACGGAACCTTGACCAGTAAACTTTTTTGATGCCTCCCAGTAATAGCTAGACAAACAATCTTCGCCTCCTTCAGCAGAGTCCATGAAAAACTCAACAAGACCATTCTTATAATAGATGTTATCAGGATCTTCTAAAAAGAAATTTGTAAATCCTGGAGCCTCAAAGTCGCAGTCAAAAACAACCACTTTCTTATTTTTTTTAATAGCGAGATGTGAAGCATATGATGCAAGGGCTGTAGAACGGCCAACACCACCCTTATAGCTGTAAAAAGTTACAACTGGAATTCGGCTCGATATTTTAGAGACGCTTTCTGAGAGTAAATTGGACAAATGAATACGTGAAGTTTCAATATCCACACCATTTCCATCCTCAAACATAAAGTCATACGAGTCGTCATCTATACTCATAAATGCAGACAATGGGAATTTTTCCTGGAGTGAATTTAACTCCTGCTCATCTATAGAAGGCTTTATATAAGTAGTCAACTTGTTATTTGCATCCAGAACCAACTTGTAGTTTTTGCACACACCCCTTGCTTCGAGTTGTTTGATATACTTCTCTAGTTGTGATATTGTATTATATATTTTAATCATCTTGTGTAATTTTTAAGAATTGTTTGATATATACCTTCAATGGAACTGATGTATTTTGAAAGAATCTCTGGTGAGAGATTTGATCTATTCTCATATCTGTATTCAACACGCCAATCATCAAATAAGTTTTGGACGAGATTGTCTTGATGTTTCTTTTGAAAGAAACAAATATTTCTCAGTCCATTACATCCATTTTGCAATGCATAATTATATTTTTGATTGAGGTTATGCACTTTAAACCGTGTCCTGTCTTCTTTGAATGGTTTGCTTTGATTCACATCACCATTTACATTCATCGAAGAACATACAGCATAACTCAACATGGTCTCTAAAATGTATCCGCTCAAATAATATATTTCAAGACAAAGCCTATCTTTTGAATCTTTCTTCGTTGTTGAATCTTTTGCATCATTCAACAACTGCTTACATGAAACAAGATGCCGATATGCCGCTTCTCTAAATTGTGTATAATTCATATATCCTTTCTAACTATTTGAATACAAAAATATAAATTTATCTTTACTTACGCAAATTTAACTATTATTCCGCAATGTTTTCGCTATCAAGGATTAAAATAGTACATTTGCTAATAAATTTGTATATTTTATGACAATTACAATAGTATCATTACTGGATCAGGTGTTAAATATTAATTTACCAACATACACAGGCTATAAGTTTTTTTCCAACTTATTTGAATCTAATGATAATGGGGAAATTCTGACTGTTCAAATAGCGAGTAAAGAGTTTAAGTCTCGTCTGAGTGTATTTGATGAATTAAGCAAAACAAATAAGGAGTGCTTAACTATGAAATCTGTATTTGATGGAATACCAGAGGATAGTAGATTTCTTGTTGTTCCTAATAAAATTGATGATACAATTGAACTTTATCACTTAAGGCAAAAAGTGGACAAATTAAATGGAATAACGGACATCCACTCCAATTTGGATAAGACAAAATATGAGATAGCGTCATTGTATTATACACAAAACTTTAGTGGAAATACAAAACGAAGACATTATATAGGTGAGCCAAACAAGTCTAATCGTGTTTGTAGGTTCTGCGGGGAACAAATACCAATAGTATCTTTTAAGAACACCTCTCACGCGATTAGCGAATCATTGGGGAATAAAAGTCTAATTTGTCGGGAAGAATGTGATATTTGTAATGAACTATTCAGTAGAACAATTGAACCAGACATAGCAAATATGCTTTCATTCCTTTTAACTATTCATTCCATTCATGGTAAAAATGGAGTTAGAACAACTGTAGGCGAAAATTTTAAAATATCTCTCGATGAATCAACAAAAGGTGATTCAAGTGTTGGCACAATAAAGATTCAATTAAATCAAGATCTACCTACAGAGATTGAGGACTTCTTTAAAGAGCAGTTGCAACTTAACACAAGTCCCTTAAAATATATCCCACAAAATGTGTATAAATGTCTGTGCAAATACGTTGTCAGTGTTGTCAATAAACAATACTTGCCAGATTTCAAAGGGACTATTGATTGGATAAATTCTACGACTAAATACAGCCAGTTGCCATTTGTAGCGATAGGAAATGCTCAAGTAAAAATAAATACACCACATTTAATAGTATCAATACGTAAAACAACTAACTATAGATATCCGTATTGTTTCGCTTTATTTGCTATTGCAAACATTGCATTTGCATTTATAGTTCCATATACTTCAAAAGATAAATTTAGATTTACCACATCAAATAAGTATGCAACTTTCCAAGAAATGATACAATCATGGTATAAAGGTTTTGAATGGTCTTTTAATAAATTGTCATCTTCAAAAAAGACATACACACCAATAGATTTTACAATAAATATTCCTTCTGAATGCAAATTAGGAAGAGATTATTTTATGGTTAATAAAAGCAAATAACGGAATAGTTTGCGAACTCGCAGGCTATTCCGTTATAAAGGATCAAAAATTGTTACTCCAACTCCAAGAATCCCATCAGGAACGCATCGGGGAAAATAAACTTCTTTTCGCCGAGGGTGAATTTGATGTGGATAAACTTTTCGTTCTTGTTGATTTTCACAACTGTTCCTTGACCGAATTTCTTGTGAACGACAGTGCTGTCAATGCCTATTGATTCCAATTTGGTTTCAAGGTCTTGCTTTGTTTGTTCTTCTTGCACGGTTGGTGCAATAGTCATTGTTACAGGTTGGGGTTGAACAACGGTACTTGTTGGTGCTACTTTTGCTGTCGGTTTGCTATCCACCGGCTTTGCTACCCTGCGAGTAGTTTCAATAGGTTCTACGACTCTTGAATACACACTATTATCAACCTCACTCATTGAGGATTGTTGGTTATAGAATAGCTTCTCATACTGAGTTTTGCGGATTGTGGTATCCCATCCACCGACCTCGTCGTTAGTATGCTTGTCGATACCTGTATAGGTTAGGCTGGCATCCTCGTAGCGTTTGAATTTGAAGATTGCATCGTTCATTAGCGGAGCGTTGAATACACCCAACGAGCAGAGCATATTGAAGTCCTCTACGCTCAAGCCTGTAACTTTTTTGAACAAGCCCGGCTCTAACTGCGTGATAACATCTTTGAGACATCGTTCACGGTAGTCGGTCAGATACATAAAGACGGGAATTCGGGTAGCAAACTTGATTAGTTTCTCCTGAATCTGTTTGCGTTTGCTCTTCATCTCCTTCTCCTCTTCGGATATTTCCTTTTTCTCCTTTTGCGTAGGATTGGGATTCTCTTTCTTCGCCTTTTTGACAGCTTCTGATTTGTTGATAATGGTAGTAAGGTCGCTGTTCAAGTTGCGGAAGCCCTCAATGTTCATAAGGGCTTTCATTGCTTCAGGACTTGCAAGCAAGCGTTTCAGCGTATCGTTATCCACATTGACAAGCAGAGCCGATTCCCAACGCTTTGCGAGTAGTGTAGCCGATGTTCCTGCAAGTGCAATATCAAGAATATCTTGTGCATCAACCTCCTTCATGCTACTACCGTCGTAAGCCAACACAGGCAGGAACTTGATAAATTCGCCTACTTTGGCTTCGGGATTGCTTTCGTTTATGTCAAGGCGGCAACTGTAATCGGAAATCTGACGCAAGGCTCGGTCGAGGGCAAAATCGAATACATAACACTCGTTTTTCATTATAGTGCGACTTCCCTCTTCGTTTTTCACCTCCCAGGGGCTTTGCACGCGGAATGCTGCCTGAAAATAGGTCTCTGGGCTTTTTAGGTTGCGGAGCATAAAAATACCCGTCCAGGGTTTTACAGTTACACCTGTCGTCAGTTTACCGCAAGTAAGCGTAATGGTCTTTGTTTCCAAAGGATCGCCCATATTGGCTTGCACAGGGTGCAGAGCATCCAGGCCGATACCTGCTGCTGTTCCGGCACAAACAACCACTTTATAGTCGTGATAGAACTTGTTTTGCTTTTGCTTCAACAGATTTGCCATAGCAAAGCACGAAGCCACATTAGGCAAGAACCACAAAGTATGCGAAAGCACATTAAGCAGTCGTGTATCGCTAAATGGCATTGGTGGTCGCTTGTCCTGTCCGAGTTTCAAATCATCGACACTTGCTGGCAAATAACCACCACGAATAAGGTCAAGCCACTTCTGTACTTCATTCTCATATTTGAATCTAGCATTCTCTCCTTTACCTTCTGCTACAAAGAACAGATTTAGGTCAAACTCGTCAAATTCCCCTTGCTTGGCAACCTCTTGTATCTCATCGGGCATACGATAGGTAAGCATAACCATTCGGGGTAATGCCTGATAAGGATTGTTGCTGCCTTTCCATTCGTTTTTTGCTCTTTGCTCATCACTGTAAGTCCAGTTGAAAATCTGCTCCTCAATGAACTCTCCATTGTTTATGGCACGGAACGGCGTACCCGACAAGAAGAGATAATATCGCGTAGAGATTGGCAACCACGATTCGTTGATAGCGTTGTTCGCCTCGTCTTTCTGGTACTTCTCAGCATCGAAATCTACAGCATCCTCTTCATCTTCCTTCTCAAACAACTCTTTTGCTCTCTCTTTCCAAGCACCAAAGTGATATTCATCAAAGATTACCAAATCCCAATTTGTAGCGTGTATAAACTCATTCTTGGTTTTGATACCGCCACTTTCGTTTGTGCCAAGCAAATCTTGGAACGAACCGAACACAACAATAGGCTTCGATTTATCGGCACGCTTAAACTCTTGGTCTATGTTCAGATTGTTGTTCTTGGCATCTTTGTTGGAGATATATTGCCAACCCTCAAAGTCTATATGAGAAACAAGGTCTTCACGCCAAGCCGATTCCACAGCAGGCTTGAAGGTAAGAATTAATACACGCGACAAGCCCATCTTCTTTGCCAATTGATATGATGCAAAGGTCTTTCCGAAACGCATCTTGGCATTCCAAAGGAACTTAGGTATGCGATTAGGCTCCTCTTTGAGTGCTTGCTCAAAGTAAGTCTTTGTTTGCTCCACTGCACGAAACTGTTCAGGACGCATTGTAAAGTTCTGCGTTCTGTTCTCTTCGTTTGCAACGCCTGTTCGGAGCGACAAGATTGCTGCCATAACATCTGCAACCGAACAACGGAACCACTCATCCGTCTTATCCAAAGGATTTAGGCGAGAGTGTCCTTTGCGTTCGAGCAAACGGTGTACATCCTTGTCGGTAAAGCAAGAGCCATCGTTGCTCATAGCAGACTCCACCAACACTATTTCATATTTAACTTTGCTTGTATGCAATTGCTCATCTATACGCTCTTTAGCAGTACGGTCAGTGTAACCTACTTTTAGGTAGCCTTTATGAGAATCAACTCCAATCAACTTATATGCATAGATTGTTGGAGTAACTGTAGGTCGTTGAGGGAAATAATTGTGTTCCATAGTATTACTCCATTGGTTTAATCATTGACTCAATAAATGCAATCTCATCTTTGCTTAAATTATACTTGGCATAGAGTTCTTCATCCGTCCAGGACTTTGAAAAATCTTGAATTGGAACAAACGAATATGTGCTTTGAGTCATATTCTTATTCTTCCTCGCTCCAACAAGGCATCTAAAGAACTTGGTTTCAATATATGACTTTACATTTTTACATTCCTGTTCACTATCAAATGGACCTATTCTTAAAAAAGTTTCTGTACAAGCAGTGTTTACACCTGCAATTTCAGACTTTCCTAATATTCGTGCAGGGACAGGATAACCTATTTGTCCTGCTGCTCCGTCAGCCTTAGAAATAAAGACTTTATATTTAGATAATTCATCAATATTTCTCTCTATATACGACTTGTCAATATTTTTATATACTCTTTTACCATTTTCCACACCAAAGACCTTGCATGTGTTAATCGTGTTCTCACTTTCAGTAAAAGAGGCTCTGAAATAATATGGATTTCTTGGGCTGACAAGTGTAGAAAAACTTTCCTCATTGAAAGATGCAACCTTTCGGATAATTGAGATTACCTCATTATATCTAATAAAGACATCTGCACCTTTTTCCAAGAGAGGTCGCTCTGACATTGCTGTAATCTTGTTTTGCGAATGAGAAAAGACTTTGCATAGTCCTTTTTGGTCTCGATTCCACAAGAAGTAACATACACCTCCTTCAATAGCAACACCAGGGAAACAGTCGTTTGCATTTCCAAAATCGTGAATTTCTCTAATATGTTCATCATGGAGCATTTCATCACGAAAATCATCTAGGCCTTTGCCACCTGTGAACCACCTTGATGGCACAATCATAGTCAGATAGCGAGGATTAAGTTTTTTTGCTTGTTGGATAAACTTATGATATATTGGCATCGCACTACTACCTGTTCCTCCGCCATCACTCATTTGATATGGTGGGTTGCCAATAATTACATCAAATTTCATATTTACATCTAAATTATGGATAAACAGATAAGCGTGGGTCTCAAGGTCTGCTCCACGGTCATACTCACTCTGTGAAGCACCGCAATAGATACATTTGCCATCTTTCCAAGTATGCTTGATGCGTTGGTAGATGATATTTCCTTGTGGTTTGTCTTCGGGAAACTGATAGGCAGAAAACTCGCTGCTTGGGAACTTGCTGCAATAGACACTGCGGCGAGAAAGCAGGCTTGTAAGTTCGGTAATGGCAATACCAAAAAGTTGCTTTGAAAAGATATGCTCAATGCGTTTTTCAAGGTCAGGTATCTGCTGTTCAAGTCCTTTGATAAGGCGTTTGGCTATCTCACGCAGAAAGACTCCACTCTTGCAACAAGGGTCGAGGAAAGTGGTATCGGGGTTCTCGAACAACTCCTGTGGGAGCATATCAATAATCTTGTTTGCCAATTCGGGAGGGGTAAAAACCTCATCATTGCTAAGATTGGCAATACACGAAAGCACGTCGGGATTATAGACGCTTTTGAACAAACTATTCTCCATAATCCTGAACCTTTTTGTAGTGAGTAATATATCTTCTCAGGAATACACCGCCTTCTTCCTTTTGCTCTTCGGTAAGTGCAAACAGGTTGCCCATGCCGTTTTCTACGCTTGTGTCATTATAAGTAAGAAGGTCGGACATGGTGTAGTCGGAGCGTTGCATTTGCGTAGCCCCTATTAGTGTCCATTCAGAAAAGACTATGGGAGCAGAGGTATCGTTGCCGTTGGCATCGACACACATCAACGTTAGAGCATTGCCATTGATGATATTTCGGTTTATGATGAACTTTGCAGCCAAACGTGTTTCATCACAAGTTTCACCTTTGCAATGAGCTGTGTATTCTGCATCCCAAATACCAAATAGACGTTCACGACAAGCCTCTACATTGTCATTCATTATATCCACACCATACAGGCTACCGATTGCTACGATTGCCAGCTTTTCATAGTCACGTGGGCTCTTTTTATATTTCCTGCGGAGTTCGGCAAGTTTGCGTTTGAGTATAACAGCCAAGAAATTACCATCACCACAAGCCGGTTCCAAGAAACGGGAGTCCGGCCGCAGACATTCATTTGCAACGAGGTCGCACATAGCGTTGACCTCACGTTCGGCAGTAAAAACCTCTCCACGCTCGGCAACTCGCTCTTTAGATTTTATTTGACTCATAAAAATTATTTGCTACGTCTCTTGGTAAGAGACGTAGCAAATAGCCATAAAAAGAAATGAGCCATATTTGACTATGGTTTAACTAAACATTTCTAAAATTAAATTCTTATTTATTGGCTCATATTGCTTATTTTATGTAGTTTTGCAATAATATGAAGGTCTCTTACCAAGAGTCCTAACTTTTCCTAAACACCTCCCCCACTCTTTTTTACAAATCCTTCAATATCTGCGCGTTGGCGCGGTCTACTACTGCGGTGTCGAGCGAGGCTAGATAGATTTGTGTTGTCATTTCGCTGTCGTGGCCCATACCTTCGCTTATTACGGATATTGGGATGTTCTTGCTTTTGGCAGCGCTGGCCCATGAGTGGCGGGCGACATACATGGTGAGTTGTACAGGAACGGCTGCAAGGGTGGCTATTTTCTTTAATGATGTGTTTACGCGGTGAAGCATTGTCTGGTATTGGGCGCGTTCGGAGTTGCCGAGTCCGGTGATTATTGGCAGGAGGTATGGGCTGTCAGTCGGTGTTCCGTACTTTTTCACAATCTCCTGCATGCATTTTTCCCAACGGATGAGGAGTTGTTGCCCGGTCTTGCGGCGGCGGTAGGTGAGCACGCCATTTGCAAGGTCTTTTTTTCTTAGGTATGCCATATCAATGAATGACATTCCGCGCGTGTAGAACGAGAAGAGGAACATGTCGCGTGCAAAATCCAAAAAGGGATGCAATGAGAGGTCAAGGTTCTTTATCTGCCTTATTGCCTTCAATGGAATTGCTCGCTTTACGGTTTTGTCGACACCTGTATATACGTGTTTGAATGGGTTTCTGTTGATGGTGAGTTCCTTTTCAACAGCACGGTTATAGACAGCGCGGAGTATTCGCATGTAGAACGATGTTGTGTTGCGGGCAAGACCTTTGCTGCGCAAATGAGCCTCGTAGATGAGCATTGTATCGGCATCTATCTCCTGCAACAACATATCTTTTTCTTCGCGGAACTGCATGAAACTGCGCAGGGTGGCACGATAGGTCTCTGCGGTGCGCTGCTTGCCCATCTGCAGCAGACCGGCAATGACGCTTTGCATAAAACCAAATATCGAACAGTTGTTCAAGGTTTGCTGAAACGCAAAGATAACGTCATCGGCAGTGTAGCGTTGCCGGGTATTCTCCAATTGGTTGATAATTGAATGTAGCCGTTTCAAGTCCCACTCAATGCGCCGGCTTGTTGTTTTGAGATAATTGCAGCGCTCACTGTCGCAGCCTGTTGAGAGAAGGAATTTTCCGTCCCACTCGTTTGAAAAGATGTGATAGGCTGTGGTCAACTGGCGCACTACACGGTTGTGGATTATCTGATAGTAAATTACTCCCTGCTTGGCACCCACTGTCGATGCCCTGAACATTGTCTTTACGCTTGTCATTTTTGTATTCGTTTTTATTTATACAAAAATGCAGCAAGTTCAAGGCTTTGTGTTTGCGATTTTGGCAGAAATGCTTCAAGGTGAATAGTGAAAGCAGCGATTAAGCGAGCGTAACGCAAGTCAACTTGACAATTTGCACAGCGAGCGAAAGATTACCTGTTTGCGCCGGAGATGATGTCGAGCAGTTCGTTGGTGATGGCTTGTTGGCGGCCTTTGTTGTATTCAAGCGTGAGTTCCGAGATTAGGTCGGTAGCATTGTCTGTTGCCACCTGCATTGCAATCACACGCGCAGCGTGCTCAGCGGCAACAGCATCGAGCAGCGCAGTAAACATTTGTACCTCGACCACCTTTGGCACAAGCGCCTGGAGCAGTTCCTCGCGCCCCGGCTCTACAATGTAGTCAACAGCATGGGCGCTTTCAGTTTCTGCTGTCATCAGTTCAACGGGCAACAGCACCTCGCTTACAGGCTCCTGTTTTGCCGCAGACTTGAAGTGTGAGTGCACTACCTCTACCCTATCGACCCCGCCACTGCGGAAACGCTCCATCAGTTCGCGCGCTACAACGGCAATGTCGTTGTATTGCGGTGCAGAGGATTGTGACATAAGTTCCTCGCGTGGTGTATATCCCAACTTGCGGACAGCATCATGCATCTTCTTGCCAATGGTATAAACCTCGACATCTGTATCCGATGCCTTGCAGTCATCGAGCACCGCACGTACCTTGTTTATGATATTGGCGTTGAATGTTCCGCACAGGCCGGTGTCGGAAGCCACAGCAATGACAACGGCCTTTTTGCAGTCGCGCTGCGCTGAGAGTTCAGTCGTGTACCCAGTGAAAGATGAAAGGAACGAGACAAGCAGGCCGTTGAGTTTGTCACTGTAGTGCGACATTCCCTCAATGGCCACCTGAGCACGGCGCAGTTTAGCAGCAGAGACAAGTTTCATTGCCGCTGTAATCTTTTGCGTGCTCTTTACCGACGCTATTCTATCCCTTACTTCTCTAAGGTTCATTGTACTGTTTGTTTATAAATTGTCATATCAACCCCAACATGAGATCCCTCGTCGCTCCGCTCTGTCGGGATGACATCGGACTCACATGACACTCCAAGTTATCATTTCATCGATGCAACCACATCGGCAGCAACATCTGTTATTAGTTTCTCCACATCGGCATTTAACAGGCCGGCAGAAAGCACATCAAGCACACTCTCCTTGTACCTTGAACGCAGCACATCAAGGAAAAGTTTCTCAAACTCGGGTACCTTGTCAACAGCAATTCGCTGCAACAGGTTCTTTGTTCCGCAATAAAGCAGTGCCACCTGTTCGCCCACCGGCATTGGCGAATACTGCGGCTGCACAAGCAAGGCGTTCGTGCGGCGGCCGCGTTCAATGACCATCATTGTAACAGCATCTACATCGGTACCGAACTTGGCAAAAGCCTCAAGTTCGCGATACTGCGCTTGGTCAATCTTCAATGTTCCCGCAACGCTCTTCATTGACTTTATCTGTGCATTGCCGCCCACACGCGACACCGATATGCCCACATTCACCGCCGGGCGGAATCCCCTGTTGAAGAGGTCGCTCTCTAGGTATATCTGTCCATCAGTGATTGAGATAACGTTGGTGGGAATATATGCCGACACGTCACCCGCCTGGGTCTCAATGATTGGCAACGCTGTTAGTGAGCCGCCACCCTTCACCTTGCCCGCAAGGCTTGGAGGCAGGTCGTTCATCTTCTCGGCCACCTCCTGCTGGTTGATTATTCGTGCTGCACGCTCGAGCAGGCGCGAATGGAGATAGAATACGTCGCCGGGATAGGCCTCGCGGCCCGATGGACGGCGCAGGATGAGCGACACCTCGCGATATGCCACAGCCTGTTTGGAGAGGTCATCATAGACCACAAGGGCGTGGCGGCCAGTATCGCGGAAATACTCGCCAATGGCAGCACCTGCCATTGGGGCATAGTACTGCATTGCGGCAGTGTCGGCGGCTGTGGCAGCAACAACAATGGTATAGTCCATTGCACCATGATTGCGCAGGGTGTTGACGATTGATGCTACGGTAGAGCCTTTCTGGCCAATGGCAACATATATGCAGTAGACAGGCTTGCCGGCCTCGTAGGCTGCGCGCTGGTTGAGTATGGTGTCAATTGCAACAGCGGTCTTGCCCGTCTGGCGGTCACCGATGATGAGTTCGCGCTGGCCACGTCCAATGGGAATCATTGAGTCAATGGACTTGAGCCCTGTCTGCAACGGCTCGGTCACCGGCTGACGGAAAATCACGCCCGGCGCCTTGCGGTCGAGCGGCATCTCGCACATCTCACCCTCAATGTCGCCCTTGCCGTCGAGTGGCTCGCCAAGCGGGGTAATCACACGCCCGAGCATGGCGTCACACACATCTATCGATGCGATGCGGCCGGTGCGCCTTACCGTCATACCCTCCTTTATCTTGTCAGTAGGTCCCAACAGCACAGCACCCACATTGTCCTCCTCAAGGTTCATGACAATAGCCTTTATGCCATTGTCAAACTCAATCAGTTCCTCGGCCTGGGCATTGTACAGGCCATATATGCGCACAACGCCGTCACTCACCTGGAGAACGGTTCCCACCTCCTCGTACTCCATCTTGCTCTTCAGGCCTCTCAACTGTTCAAGCAACACGCTCGACACCTCACTTGGTTTAATATTCATTAGACTAATTTTCTGTTTTGTTTGACAAACTCAGTTTCAATATCGCGCAACTGGCGCCTTATGCTTGCATCCAGGCGATGCGACTCGGTCTCATAAACAAAGCCACCGATTATTCCCTCGTCAACGACATTCTGCACCTCGACCGTTGCACCGGCAGGAGCAAATTCTGCCGACACCTTGTCGCAAAAGCAGTCGTCCACAGGGACGGCTGTTGTGAATTTAACAGCAACAATAGCCTTTGCCTTTCGATAGAGCGACACGTAACAATGAGCAATAAAGATGAGCAGCGGCTCGCGCTCCTCATCAACAACAAGGCGCATGAAATTCTCGTACACAGGAGAGGAGTCGACAGCCGAGCATAGCAGCCTTACACGCTCCTCTTTAGAGAGCGTGGGAGCAGCAAGCGTTGCGCCCAGTTCCTTCACCTGTTGCAGGGTGACAATCAGCTGCAGCATATTGCGGTATATTGCATCCTCCACACCCTGCTCCTGCGCATAGGCAAACAGCGCCTTAGCATAACGCATTGAAACAACTCCTGTATTCATTTGCCTTTTGTCTCTTTCAGTTCACCCTTCGTCTCATCGACAAGTTTCTCAACATACTGCTGCTGGCGCTCCTTGCCCTGGAGCTCGCTGCGCAGAATCTTCTCGGCAACAGCAATTGCAACCTTTGCTGCATCCTCGCGCACAGCGTTCAGGGCATCCTCGCGCTGCTGCTCAATCTCACGTTTCGCAGCAGCAATAATCTTCTCACTCTCGGCATCGGCCCTCTCACGCGCCTCCTTTATCATCTGCTCCCTTGCCGCCGTAGCCTCGCGCAGAATCTCCACCTGTTTTTGGCGAGCCTCCTCAATCAGCGCACTGCACTGCTGCTCAACATTAGCAATCCTTTCATTAGCCTCCTTTGCCCCTTTAAGCGCTTCGTCAATGTATTGCTTGCGGGCGTCAATCATTGATGTAATGACTGGGAAGCCATATTTGTACAACACAAAGAACACCACTCCGAATGCCAAGAGCATCCAGAACAGCAGACCGGCATCGGGCAATAACAGTGACATCCTTGAATTGATTTTATACCGTTACACAAAGAGCACCAGGAAGCATACCACGATGGCGAACATCGCAACACCCTCAATGAGCGCAGCAGCAAGAATCATACCCGACCTGATGTCGCCTGCCGCCTCGGGCTGGCGCGCGATAGACTCAAGCGCTGTACATCCAATGCGGCTGATACCCATTGCAGCAGCAAACACTGCGGCTGCGGCTGCAAAAGCAGCACCCATATTCACCAATGAAGCACCACTGATAGCCTCAAGTAAAATAGTCATAAACATAATTTTCAATATTTAAAGGTTAGTAATTATTTCTTTCTATGTCATTCTATATTTGCAATGTCATTGGCTCGTTCATTTCTTAGCGACCCGCACGGCATGATTTTCATCCATGCTTCGTGCGACCAGCCGCTAATGAACTCGCCGATAACAAAACTTAGTTTTGTCATTCTGAACGTAGTGAAGAATCTATGTCTTGATTAATAAAGATACTTCGCTCTGCTCAGTATGACAAATGTTTATAGTTTCAAATTCATCATTCAATGCCCATCTTTTCGGTGCTGGGGCTGCGAGAGGCCAATGAACACCGACGACAGCATTGTAAACACAAAGGCCTGTATAAAGGCAACAAGCAACTCAAGCACATTCATGAAAATGGTGAAGAAGACCGACACCACAGTCATTGCACTGCCAATATACCTGTTCACCGCCATTGTAACAAATATTATTGACACAAAGGCAAGCAGCGCTGTGTGACCGGCAAGTATGTTGGCAAATAGTCGTATTGTCAATGCAAAAGGCTTTACCACCACACCCACAAGTTCAATAACAGGCATCAGGGGAACAGGCAGTTTGAGCCACACCGGCACATCGGGCCAGAAAATCTCCTTGTAATACTCCTTGTTGCCAAACACATTCACCGCCACAAAGGTGCATAGCGCAAGTGCCAAAGCAATGGAGATATTACCGGTGACGTTTGCCCCACCGGGGAAGATGGGCAGCAATCCCATTAGGTTCGTAAGGAATATCATGAAGAACACAGTGAGCAGGTATGGCACATATTTCTTGTATGTACTGCCCACATTAGGCTTTATCACACTCTCAACCACCATAACTATCACCATCTCCATCACCCCCACAAAGCCACGCGGGGCCTCATCGGTGGGCTTGCGTTTCCTGTACCACCGCGCAGTGCCAACCACAATAAGAATCAGTATCAACGATATGATGAGCACAGACACCACAGTCTTTGTGAGCGAGAGGTCAAGCAGCGGACGCCGTTCATTGCCGGCGGCATCAAGTTCCACAATCTTGCCCTCATAGTTTCCGCTCTGCGATATGCGGAAACCCTTATATTCGGGAGCATGATGGAACACCGATGACGAGAACGACTCCCAGCCTGTGCGCGAGGAGTAAAGGATTATGGGCAGCGGCAATGTCACGTGCGTGTCGCCAATGGTAGTAATGTGCCACTCATAGGAGTCCTTGACGTGGTCGAAGATAATCTTCTTCACGTCGACAGTCTGCGCCTCGCCATTATCATGCGAAGAACCGGCCATCGCCCCACAGCAAGGCAGCAGCATCAACAGCAGCATTATGTACCTAAGCAGCCTCATCAGTCGTTCTTTGCTATTCTTTTCTTCAGGTTAAACATATATACATTCTCTACAACCAGCATTAAAAAGGTGTAGACAAGGAAATTCACCAGCACCGCTGTTGCCTGCTCCCTGAAGATGAGACACATAGCAAGCAGAGCGCCCAATGAAAGCAGCAGTTTCAAGGATTTGAAAACCATGAACTGCCTAACAAACTGCTTTGCATCAGCAGGCTGCGCCATAACTGCAAGGGGCACAGCATAGAGCGCCAGGAAGAACACCGGCACCACCAAGTGCGCCATGCCCGCATATCCAGGGAACAACACACCAAGCAACACCTCACCAGCCACCGTCATCAACAGCAGCAAGGCAGCCAGTATTGTTATCGTCTTTATTTTGTTCATTCTGTTATTTTATATTTAACCTGAGTTCGATATAAAAATTTTAGCGTATTTTGTCATCTTTTTTTCGGACAAGCCCTCAACAACACGTCTCGTCGCTATGCTCCATCGAAATGACAGATTCGCGATTTGATTTGGCTTATTTCGAACTCACGTTATTTTACGGTCTTTAACTTTTCCTCTGTTGTTAACTTTGTTGATTATTCGTTCGCTCGTTGTAAGAACTCAAGCAGGCTTGGTTCTTACTCACTTAATTGAAAAATTCGCCTACTCGCAGTTTTCACCTTTCACTTTTCCGCTTTAACCTTTCAGTTTTCCGCTTTAACCACACTTCGTGTGCTTGAACCCGCTTCCGCTCGGCATAGTAAAAGTAACCATTTCCTCTGCTCTCGCTTACTCGCGGCTTTCAGTTTTCAGTTCAAAGCCACTCCTGCTGCTATATTAACAATCGTCATCACAGCCTTCTCCATAACCTGTACAGAGACAAACTCATAACGGCTGTGGAAGTTAACGCCGCCTGCAAACAAGTTGGGGCAAGGAAGTCCCATGAACGAGAGTTGGGCACCGTCGGTACCGCCACGAATAGGCTTTATTACAGGCACAACACCGGCCTTCTCCATCGCACTCTTGGCAATGTCAATAATATGCATCTTTGGTTCAACCATCTCACGCATATTGCGATACTGCTCCTTGAGTTCAAGTGTCACCACCCCGGCACCGTACTGAGCATTGATTTTGCCCTCAACCTCCTTCATGAACGCCATGCGCTTTTCAAAAATCTCGCGGCTATGGTCACGAATAATATATGACACCGATGCATGGTCAACTCCGCCGTTAATACCCATGAGATGATAGAAGCCCTCATAGCCCGCAGTACATTCAGGAGACTCAACAGCAGGGATCGCCTCAACAATAGCAGTTGCCACACGCAGCGCGTTCAGCATCTTGCCCTTTGCATAGCCCGGGTGCACGTTACGTCCCTGCACCGTGAACGACGCACTGCCGGCATTGAAGTTCTCAAACTCAAGTTCGCCCTCGCAACTGCCATCAATAGTATACGCCCAGTCGCAGCCAAAGAGCGGAACATTGAAGTTATGCGCGCCACGACCAATCTCCTCATCGGGGTTAAAGGCAATGCGCACCTTGCCATGCTTAATCTCGGGGTGCGCCTGCAGATAGGCAATAGCCGAAACAATCTCGGCAACACCGGCCTTGTCATCGGCACCCAAAAGAGTATGGCCGTCAGTAACCACCAAGTCATGGCCCTTATACTCCTCGACCTCGGGGAAATCGGCAGTCGACAGCACAATGCCATCCTTCTCGCACAGCACGATATCACCACCTGCATAGTTCTCAACCACGCGAGGCTTTACATCCTTGCCGCTCATGTCGGGGCTTGTGTCGAGGTGAGCAATGAAACCCACAACAGGCACATCCTTGTCGCAGTTCGCTGGCAGCGTGGCATAGAGGTAGCCCTTCTCATCGAGCACAACCTCCTCAAGGCCCATCTCCCTGAGTTGCTGCTCAAGATAACGCGCAAAGACAAACTGTCCCTCGGTTGTTGGCACTACAGTAGCATCGTCACACGACTCTGTGTCAAAAGTCACATATTTCAAAAAACGCTCAAGCATCTTTTCCTTAATCTCGCTCATAATATTATTGTTTTTATGTTTATTCTTATTTTATTATCACCATTGTAGCACCGAATCCATACTTCTGGAACGACGCGTCCTGCGACAGGCAGCGCGGATACTTCTTGCGCAGTTCCTGACCAATTGCATTGCGCAGCACTCCCTCGCCCTTCCCGTGAATAAAGACAATCTTCTTGCCCTTGTACTTTATATTCTCATTTAGCGTGCGGCGCACAACGTCGAGTTGGTGATTAAGAATGTCAAAAGCATTCATCCCTGCCGTTGTCTCAAGCAGTTCCTCAACATGCAGGTCAACCTCAAGAATATCGCTGCCTTTTGTCAGTTTAGGCTTCTGCTGCGGTTTGGGGGCATCGGTATCTTTTTTGCCAAGAATGGCAACCTTAACCTCCTCGGCATCTGTAAAAATCTCCTTCACGGGCTTGTCATCCACCACAAGGTCATAGATTAGCGCCCCCTCGTCAAAGAATGGATTTTCGCGGAACAGGTGCAGTTTGTAGAACTTCACTGTGTCAATGCGGCGCTCAATGTTAATCGCCGGTTTCAGTGCAAAAGGCTTGTTTTCCTTGAATGGCAACAACTGCACGCACACGCGCTCCATGTCGTTAAGTTCCTCGCGCCCGAACTCCTCAATGAACATCTTCGAGTTGGGTTCAAGCAAACCATTTCCGCGCACGCTCCAACTGCGACCCTGCGCTGTCATGTAGGTAAAATAGATGCTATAGTTGCTGTCATTGATTATATACGCCTCGAAGCGCGAGTTGCTCAGCGATTTCTCATCCATTGGCAGATAGGCCAGTACCACATTAAGGCGCTCCCCCTCGGGGCGCTCGGCAGGGCGATATATAACTACAGGGTCAAAATCCTCCTCATCCACCTCGGCCTTTGCCGGCTGAACAGCCTTTTTCTGCTGCGGTTTCTGCAGTTCCTCTTTTGGAGCAACCGTCTTCTTCACAAAATTATACTCGTTAGTATCTACCACCACACACTCACGCACCTGCATTGGGATTTCAAAGCCATCCTTGTCCTCAACAAGCACAATATCCTTTCCGCGAAAACCGGTTACCACACCGCCACCGCTCTCATATATAAAACGTACTTTATCACCTACTTTCATCTCAAAATCAGTTTATATGCGAAGATAGTGATAAAAAACGGAAAAATCCTCACAAGGAGCCAAAAATGAGAAAAGGAACATCATCTGCCATATTCATAGTTCAGCCATCTGCGGCACAGCACAGTGTCAATGAGCGCCAGCGGCACCCTCTCCACGCACTCCACCCACAGCAAGGTATCACCTTGCTCCTTCATGAAATAGAACGACAACTCAACTGTACCGCACCTGCGGTCAATGCTGTGCGCGCCAAGCGAATAGTGCAAATGCGGCAGCACCCTTGCCCTCTCCCTCTCAATGGCAAAGTCAAGTACGCTCCCCTGCCCCCGAGCGGCCTCAGCACGAAAAGACTTGCTGCCACAGGCAACAAGTACAACCAGCACTAGGGGTATAAGAAAGCGGCACGTCATTTTGCTCATACAAAATAAACACGCCGCTTTTAATATTGTTTAAGAATATATTTACATTCCTCCTGACACCGTCAAAGAACATTGAGGTCTTAATCCATCTCCTCTACATTCCCAAACCTCTCCCACACAGGAGCAAACCCATACTCGCCAACCTTGCCCTGTGGCACGCGCAACAGCGTGCGTGCATACACGTCGACATCGGCAATGTCACCCGAGCACATTGGAGCAGCCTCGCACATCACGCGCAGTTCCTTCAAAGCCTTGCAACTGCGGAAAGCCTGGTCACCCACGTTCACCACAGCAGGCGGCACCGTAATGTTCTCTATTGCGCTACAGTTATAGAAAGCGCCATAGCCAATGCTCAACACACCATCGTGCAATGTAACCTTCTCAAGCGAGGCACAGTTGGCAAGCACACCCTGGTCCAGCATATTCACGCCCTTTGGCAACGCAAACTCCTTGAGCGACAAGCAGCCCCAGAAAGCACCCTTCTTGACAGAGGCAATCGAAGATGGCAACACAACATTCTCAAGCGCAGTACAGTCGCGGAACGCCCATCCCTCGAGCGACACAACTCCCTCGGGCACCACAATCTCCTTGAGCGACGAGCATCCACAGAAAGCATACTCACCAACACTCTCAACCATAGTACCAACAGACACCTTCTCAAGCGACACACAACCGTCAAACAGCGAAGGCTCAATGTTTATAAGATTATCGGGCAGATAGACATTCACCAGCGAACGGCAAGCGGCAAAAGCCTCACGGCCAATCACAATCACATTTGCGGGAAAGACAACTTCCCTCAATGCCGCACACCCCTTAAAAGCACGCATTCCCACAAGATGCAGCGACTGCTGGAATGTCACAGAGGCTAGCGCCTCACACCCCTCAAAAGCACCAATGCCAATGCTCTCCACATTCTCGCCAAGCACCACCGATGTCAGCCCCGCGCACTCGGCAAAAGCCTCATCAAGGATATCATTCACCACATACTCCACACCACCGCTCACAATTGTTGCAGGCACAACTACAGCGCCCGAGTATGGCACAAGATTCTTTGTCACAGTAGCGCACCTCTTCTCCTCATCGAGCAGATATGCTATATTATCAAATATTGTTATCATAAATCAAAGGGATTAATTAAAGAGCCTTTTTAGCCACCTGTTTTGTTAAGAGGTTGAATAAAAAGTGCTATTTTTAGGCTTGCGAAGGCTACAAAACCGCAGTTTACTTGAGGTAAATGAGGATTTTGGAGACAAGCGTAACAACAAAAGAGCCTTTTTAGTCAGCCTCTTATGGTATGAGCAATGAACTATCCCCATAACTCAAGAAACGGAAACCATTCTCAAGTGCATAGTCATACACCTTGCGCCAGTTGCCGCCAATGAATGCCGACACAAGCAACAGCAATGTACTCTTCGGCTGATGGAAATTGGTCACAATTGCCTTAACGATGCGAAAAGTATACCCAGGAGCAATCATTATGCGCGTGTGCGAATGCACCCTGTCGAGCCCCTTCGCATCAAGCCACTGCAGCAGCGCTGTCAACGCCTCAACGGTAGACAATGTGTGCTCACGGTTATACGGCTCCCACTGCCCCACGCACAGTCCGCTCTCCTCAATATCAGGATTCTCGCTCACCTTCTCGCCCAGGAAGTAAAGACTCTCAAGCGTGCGCACCGATGTAGTTCCCACAGCAACAGCCGTACCACCTGCAGCCACAAGCCTCTCAAGCAAGCCTCGCTGCACCTCAATATACTCCTCGTGCATCTCGTGGTCGGCAATAAGTTCACTCTTCACAGGCTTGAATGTTCCCGCGCCAACGTGCAGTGTCACCTCGCCACGCTGCACGCCGACAGCATCAAGTGCAGAAAGTACCGCAGGGGTAAAGTGCAACCCTGCAGTGGGCGCAGCCACCGACCCCTTGACCTTTGAATACACAGTCTGATAGGTATTCATGTCGCTCTCCTCAGTCTTGCGGTTCAGATATGGCGGGATTGGCAACTCGCCTGCAGCCTCAAGCAACTGCGCGAAGGTAAAGCCACCGTCCCAGAAGAAACGCACAAGGTTCACCGCCGCGCTGCTCACACGCTCCACCGACAACGTCACCTGCACACCGTCAATCCCAATTACCTGCGACAGCACACCACTCTTCCAACGGCTTGAATTACCAACAAGGCACTGCCACACACACTCCTTTGTCTCCTGAAACATAAGTTGATAGTCAGCAGGCCGCTCGGGTTCAAGGCAGAACACCTCAATCTGCGCGCCCGTCTCCTTGCGGAAGCGCAGGCGTGCCTGAATGACGCGCGTGTTGTTGAACACCATCAACCCACCCTGTGGAATGAAACTTGGCAAACCGGCAAACCTCTCCTCACGAATCTCGCCACCTTTATATAAAAGAAGCTTTGACGTATCGCGCTCCGCAAGCGGATATTTTGCAATCCTCTCATCGGGCAACGGATAGTCATACTCAGCAATCGCTATTTCCTGAATGTTTTTCATTGCATTATCTTTGACGCAAAGATAATACAAATCGCCGAAACAAGCACCATAAAAAAGCAACCGCTGATGAACACATTCATCAGCGGTCTAATCAATCTTATATCAACTAATTCTTTTAAAAAGTGGGAGAACAAGGCTTGCGGTTTAGGCGGAAACCGGAGTTTACTAAGCGTAAATGAGGATTTACGCCTTACCGCGTAACGCAGTTATCACCTTTTTAAAGGATTACTTAGCGAGTTTACCGTCTGAACCAAGTACGTTAATAATCTTGTGCTTGTACATCTTCTCCATGTTGTCGCGAGCTGGACCAAGATACTTACGTGGGTCGAACTCAGCTGGCTTCTCAGCAAATGTCTGACGGATAGCAGCAGTCATAGCCAAACGAGAGTCAGAGTCGATGTTAATCTTACATACTGCAGACTGTGCAGACTCACGCAACCACTCCTCGGGGATACCGATAGCAGCCTTCAACGCGCCACCATACTTGTTGATAGTAGCAACCTCGTCCTGAGGAACTGAAGAAGAACCATGAAGAACGATTGGGAAACCTGGGAGTTTAGCCTCAACAGCCTTCAATACGTCGAAAGCCAATGGAGGAGGAACCATCAAACCTGTAGTTGGGTCGATAGTACACTGCTCAGGAGTGAACTTATAAGCACCGTGTGAAGTACCGATTGAGATAGCCAAAGAGTCGCAACCTGTGCGTGTAGCGAAATCGATAACCTCCTCAGGGTCAGTGTATGTGTGGTGGTCAGAAGAAACCTCATCCTCAACACCTGCCAACACGCCGAGCTCGCCCTCTACAGTTACGTCGAACTGGTGAGCATACTCAACAACCTTCTTTGTGAGGGCAACGTTCTCCTCATATGGGAGGTGTGAACCGTCAATCATCACTGAAGAGAAACCAGAGTCGATGCAACTCTTGCAAGTCTCGAATGTATCACCGTGGTCAAGGTGAAGAACGATCTCAGGCTTTTCGCAACCGAGTTCCTTTGCATACTCAACAGCACCCTGTGCCATGTAACGGAGCAAAGTAGCGTTAGCGTACTGACGAGCACCCTTAGAAACCTGAAGAATAACAGGTGACTTTGTCTCAACTGCAGCCTTGATGATAGCCTGCATCTGCTCCATGTTGTTGAAGTTGAACGCTGGGATAGCATAACCACCCTCAATTGCTCTTGCAAACATATCTCT
>JAZLBZ010000052.1:0-73138 GCA_045613945.1 Bacteroidaceae bacterium | reverse complement strand
AGTACGAGTTCAACAAACTCAACCTCAACTACACCCTCATGAGCAAGCGCAACCTGCTCATACTTGTAAAGGAGGGCCTGGTAAACGGCTGGGACGATCCCCGTATGCCAACACTCTGCGGTTTCCGCCGTCGCGGCTACTCTCCCGAGTCAATCAGGAACTTTGTCGACAAGATTGGCTATACCACATACGATGCGCTCAACGACTTCGCGCTGCTTGAAAGCGCGGTACGCGAAGACCTCAATAGCCGCGCTGCACGCGTATCGGCCGTAATCAACCCTGTAAAGCTCACAATCACCAATTACCCCGAGGAGCAGGTTGAGGAACTCACAGCAATCAACAACCCCGAGCGCCCCGAGGACGGCACACACACAATTGAGTTCTGCCGCGAACTTTGGATTGAGCGCGACGACTTTATGGAAGACGCCCCAAAGAACTACTTCCGTCTCACTCCGGGCCGCGAGGTGCGCCTGAAGAACGCATACATCGTTCTTTGCACAGGCTGCAACAAAGATGAGAACGGCAATGTCACCGAGGTACTCTGCGAGTACATCCCGCAGACAAAAACCGGCGAGGCCGATGCCAACCGCAAAGTCAAGAGCACAATCCATTGGGTGAGTCGCCGCCACTGCCTTGACGCCGAGGTACGCCTCTACGACCGTTTGTGGAGCGCAGAGAACCCACGCGATGAGATGGCTGCAATACGCGAAGCAAAGAACTGCGACGCACTCACTGCAATGAAAGAGATGATAAACCCCGACTCGCTCAAGGTACTCAAGGAGTGCAAGGTCGAGAAATATCTTGCCGGGCGCAAGCCGCTTGATTATCTGCAGTTCCAGCGCATCGGCTACTTCAACATAGACCCTGATTCTACACCTGAGAAACTTATTTTCAACCGCACAGTCTCACTGAAGGACACCTGGAACAAACTTAAGGGCAAATAACATCTAGCGCAGGCAATGAACTACGACAAAGGATACTTTGAATCACCAGAGTTCCGCGAACTGCTTGCCAAATATGAGAACTCATTAAAACTGGGAATTAGTTCATATTTTGGCATAGACGAGTTCGTGGACCTGCTGTCGTACTATCTGTCAATAGACAAGAGCGAGGAGGCAACCGCCGTCCTCGAAGCATCCAAGCGCTTGCACCCCACCGCCCAGGAGAACATAAAGATGGGCATAAGGCTGATGCTCTATTCCGACGAAGCCTCCAAAGCCATCGAGTTGTTCAAGGAACTGAAATACATAGACGAGGTCGAGAAACTGACCATCAAGGCCGAGATTATGGTAGCGTTGAGAAATTTCAAGGAGGCCCACGACATTGCAATAGAACTGTTGCAGAAGTCAACGCCCGGCCAGGAGAGCGTGTACGAGGGGCTTGAGATTCTGCTGGACTGCGGCTTTGCACACGACGCTCTGGAGATTTGCGAGACCGCCCTCAAGGCCGCACCCCAACAGATTAGCCTCTATGAGGTGAAGGCCGAGTGTCTCATTGAACTGCAACGCATTAACGAGGCGGTGAGGATATACAACGACCTGCTCGACAACAACTCCTACTCGACATTCTATTGGGAACAGCTTGGACACATATATTATATGACCGGGAAGTTCGGCAAGAGCCTCGAGTGCTTTGAGTACGAAAGCGCCATAAACGAGGAGATTGAGTATGCGTATATGATGCAGGCATACTGCTATTACCACCTGCACGACTATAAGGCAGCAAAAGAACTGTTCAAAAGAATGGCAAAAAAATACAGCAACGCCGTTGCACCGCCATTCTACATCGGACTATGCCACTATCACGAAGGCGCAATGAGCGAGTCTATTGAAGCATTCAACACAGCCATCAACAACGCGCAGGAGGGCACTATCAGCATGATGCTGTCAAGAATAAACAGAGCCCTGCTGCTTGACCTGACAGGCGAGGAAAAGATTGCCGACGATGCCATGTCAATGGCATTGCTCATGCACCCCGACAAGATGAGCCAGCTGGCACTCACCGGCACCCACCTCTACGAACTGCGCGACAAGGAGAACCTCACATTTGACGACATGAACATCATCGAGGTCAAGGAATGGAGCACCGAGGAGACCCTTTACAGGCTTGGAGTACATCTGGTCCGCCACAATCACCCGGTACTGGCAAAGCGAGTCCTCAACTACTGCCGCGACCTGAGTTACGACAAGGCCGATATTGACGCCCACCTTGCATACATAGAGTGGAATGCCGGCAACGAGGAGAAAGCACAGCAGTCCATTGAGAGCGCTCTTGACGGCCGTTCAAATGTACTGTTCGAACTATTCGGCATACCCTACAATGCAAACATCAGCCCCGCCGCATTCATTAACAAGGTAAAACACAAAAACAGCGATGCTTGACACAAGCACCGCTGTTTTTATGCAAATGGCCTGCTGTGGCCTATTATTCCCCGGAGAACTCCTTTATCCTGTTTTCGTCGGACATCTTGCAAACCAGCAGGTTGCCCTCATTCTCTGATATTATACAATCGCTGACACCAACAACCACAACACTCTTCACGTTCTTGGTGTTCACTATGCAATTATGCGAGTCGGCAAACTTCGCCTCTCCGCCCAAAACCGCATTGCCATTCACATCCTTAGGCACATTGCAGTAGAGAGAGAGCCAGGTACCCAGGTCGCTCCATCCGAAATTGGCCGGAAAGACAAAAATCTCTTCGGCGCGCTCCATTATGGCATAGTCGACAGAGATACTGCGGCAATCCGGGAAACGGGCATTTACTTGCTCCTGTTCCTCGGCGGTGTAATAGAACGGCATCAAGGACTCGAACACAGACGCTATTGGCGACTGATATATCCTGAACGCATTTACTATTGTAGAGACGTTCCAAATGAAAATTCCCGAGTTCCAATAGAAATTATTCTTGGCAATGTAGGCCCTTGCAATATCCAAAGAGGGCTTTTCCTTGAAGGAGTCCACGCGGAACACCTCCTTGTTAGATAGCGAGGCACTGCCCAGCACAGCCTCAATATAGCCGAACCCGGTCTCGGGGCGAGTTGGCTTTATACCTAAAGTAAGTATGGCATCAGAATCGGCGACAAAGTTCAGCGAAGATTTTATTACGCGCTGAAACTCAGGCACATCGGCAACAAAATGGTCACTTGGAGTAACAACCATATTTGCATTGGGGAAACGTTTTTTTATTTTCCACGCAGCATAAGCAATGCAAGGCGCTGTGTTTCGGCGGCAAGGCTCTTTCAGGATGTTGCTTTCCAGAATCATAGGCAACTGTTCCTTTACCATAGGTGCATACTTTTCCGATGTCAGCACCCATATATTCTCTACCGGACATATTCCGGCAAAACGGTCAACTGTCAGTTGCAACAACGACCTGCCACAGCCAAGCACATCAATGAATTGCTTGGGACAATCGGCCGTACTCATGGGCCAGAAGCGGCTTCCCACTCCACCGGCCATAATAACTATGTGGTTTGTATTTACCATATCCATTACTTCATATTCAACAACACTCACCCACTTTTGTTACCAAAGAGGACAAGTAAAGTGCAAATTTACATAAAATACGGAAAACAAAGCCATTTAATTGACAAATTATTCCAAAAGAGAAAGGCGCATATGCGAACAACATCGGTAACGCTCGACTGTCAATAAAAAAAACAATCACAAATTTGTTTTATTTTAACTTATTGACTAACTTCGCAAAAATTGCAACGATAAAATTCCGAAAACATGGGAAATATTCAGCAAATCATGCTACCAATACTGCTCTCTTTCGTGGGAACATTATGGATGCATCCAAAAATTCTGAAAATTGCGATACTCAAGAATCTGGTAGATAACCCCGATGCGAGAAAACTGCAGCGCAACCCCGTACCTGTTATGGGAGGTATTGCGGTGTTCTTCGGCATCGCTATCGGCCTGTGCAGTTCGCAAGCAATGTTCAATAGCGCCAACACGTTCATGCTCATATCAGCAATGCTTGTTATGCTATATGTTGGAACCATCGATGACATCATAGACTTGTCACCAACAATACGCTTTGCAATTGAAATAATAGTCATTGCATGGCTCATGTATGCAAGCAGTTCTTCAATAAATTGTTTTTGGGGATTGTGGGGCGTATCGACCATTCCACAATGGGTTGCCTATGCGCTAACCATATTCGCCTCTGTAGGAATTATCAATGCAATCAATCTCATTGATGGCGTAAACGGTCTCTCATCGGGTTTCTGTTTTATGTCTTCGGTTCTTTTTGCAATATTCTTCTACACAACCGGCGACCAGGTAATGACCACGTTGGCCCTTTCGGCTGCCGGCGCCATCATACCATTCTTCTTGCACAATGTATTTGGCCAAAGCACAAAGATGTTCATTGGCGACGGTGGCACTTTGGTAATTGGCACAATGATGGCAATGTTTGTGATGAACATTCTTGATACAAACTACGGTAGCACCGTGCTTGCAGCAAAGGGCATGGGTCTTATTCCTTTCACGCTCGCAGTCTTGTCAATACCGGTCTTTGACACTCTGCGTGTAATGTCTACCCGCATTCTCAACAAGAAGTCTCCATTCCACCCCGACAAGACACACTTGCACCATATGTTCATTGACTTGGGATACTCACATATTGGAACAACAATATCAATATTGACACTCAACTTCCTGATTGTTGCAATATGGTTCCTGTCTTATAAACTTGGAGCATCAATAGATGTACAGTTGTATATTGTTGTAACAATAAGCATTCTCTCTACATTTGTTCTATACTGGTTTGCAAAACGACAGATTGAACACGAGGGAAAGTACCTAAAGATATTCAAAGCCATTGCAAAGGTCCTGCATATTGAAAAGAAAGGTATCTGGTACACAGTACAGCGAATAATAGACAAGTTGTAAAAAGGCATAAAAGATATCGGGCATCACTTCAATGGAGTGATGCCCGATATCTTTTATAACAGCATTTATCAATCAATACCGTAATCTGTGCGGTGAACACCAATCAGCCTGTCATAACGGTCACTGAATCCACGATAATATATATATATTGCATACTCGTTCTCTGTATTGTAAAAATCGCCCTCGGCAGGCAAATTGGAAGCCTTTCCGGCCGGTATGGGAACCCATGCATAACAGTAGTTGTAGACACCCATCTTTAGCGGCATGGAGATGAAATAATAGCCGTCCTCCTCGTCGTAGGAGAGCCTGTTTGTCCCGTCAAAGCCCCTTCCGCAAAAATCGCCAAGCAGATAATAGTCACCACCGGCACGTCGCGGTACATCAAGGGCAAAATGTACATTCACATAGTCAGCCTCAATGGGTGTACCAAAACCCTCGAAAGTATTCACAATGAAACGGCCATTTTCATCGCGATAATTTGAATGCGAGACACGGGGCCTGTCCATGTAAAGCACCGCATTATATAGCGAATCAATGTACACGACATCCTCAATGCCCTCACCCGGCGAATTAGGGTCGGCAATCTCAAAACGGCGATACTCATTGCCTGCATTGAATATCAGTTTCTCATTATGCACAAACTCAACCTTGTCGCCGGTAATATATGTAGGAACAATATCACCGACAGCATTATCCCTGCGCCCATTCTGATAGACTACCGCATTGAGTTCGCTTGCCGGCGATGCAACAAAAGAGGGATAGCGCACAGCAAACGACACCTGCTGATGATTTTCATTGAATGAAACATCTGTATCGCCACTCACGCTCGCCTCGAACGACACAAGCGGCTCAACGACAGAGAAGTCAAAGGAGGCCACAGGTGCCTCATCCCCAAGTTCGTCATCATAGACCTCAACACGATAATTCCCCGATATTTTCAGTCGTACATCATCGTTTGGTATCGAGAACCGGTAGTGAGTGTATAGTTGGCTTGTATTGACAGAATTTTCCCAATCATCGACAGCCACGTCATTGAACCCTTCAAGATAATCTATCTCAGGCAGACCTGTCTGCGTCCAGTCGGCATTGCAGTGAACAATTCGATAGGTATAACGATGATAGACATGGGACATCTCGTCAAACGAGAACTGGAGCCAATCATCACCTTGCAGATGCATCACTGGCAGTTCGCCCCATTCGCCATTCGGCAAAACCTGCGCAGTGCGGACTGATGGCAAGTAAGTGCGCGCGAACTGCGCATTTGCAGTGAGCGCCACAAGCAAGGCCAGGAGAGTTGTTACACGTTTGAGCATCTGTTATAATTTTATTGGGCGAAGATAAGCATTTAAAAACAATAATTACGTATATTTACATAGTTTATGACAACACACCACAATGAAAAGCCTTTTCATCATATTAATATTGGCGTTATTGCCAATCACTGCAACACCCCAAAGAGTGCTCTTTGAGGTTACCGACAGCATCAGGATTGAGAAGATTCTGCAAAGCGTGAGCAACATAGAGGCATCCACTGCCGGCGAACGGATAATTGCAATCGCCAGCGAGTTTATTGGAGAGGAGTATGTGACCGCGACACTGGAACAAGGAGCGGAAGAACCGCTATTCATCAGTTGTTCAAGACTCGACTGCACCACATTCGTCGAACTAATGCTTGCCATTGCCAAGAGTGCCGACGATGGGCATAGCAGATTCAGCGACGTATGCCGCAACCTTGAGACCATACGCTATCGCAACGGCAAGAACAATGGATACACAAGCCGCCTGCACTACATCACCTGGTGGATTGCCGACAGCGCCAAGACCGGTATTGTAGAAGAAATCACATCCCAGATAAGTGATGAGAGACAATTGCTAAATCTCAATTTCATGAGCACCCATCCCGCCAGTTACCCACTACTGAAGGAAAACCCAGCACTTGTAACAGAGATTGAACAGGAAGAAAAGACCTACAGAGACATTGAGGTAAACTACATCCCTAAGGAGAAAATAGAGCATACAGGACATCACAATATAAGACCCGGAGATATTATCGCAATAACAACATCCATTCCTGGGCTTGACGTAACCCACATAGGCCTTGCTTATTATGATAACGGTAAACTATGCCTCATACACGCATCCAGTGCAAAAGGCAAGGTCATTAAAGACACCACATCGCTACGCAATTATCTTGAGAGGAACAGGCGTCACACAGGAATTAGGGTTTTCAGGGCCGTTTTTTAGCAGCGCCGGCAACAGCAGCGCCACTGTATGAAATAGCAGTGCACAATGCACAAATTACAAGTTACACTATAGATATTACTTGCTATTTTTTTCCACAAGGCGCTTTCGTCCTTCTATGCGTATTTTCTCACGCTTCTCATAGCCGGCGCGTGTACGTTTCCAGCGCTTATGGGTCCAGAGCCACAGTTCGGGAACCGCCTTTATTTCACTCTCCAGCAGTTCATAGTAGCGGTTCGTGGGCTCAAACTCTGCCATCATCGAGGCATCCTCGGCAAAAAGTTCAAAATGAGCCGTATAATAGCCTCGTTTCACACGTTTCATCCTGACAAAAAACAGCGAGGCCTGGGTGCGGCGTGCAATCTTCTCTGTTCCGGTAAAGACGGGAGTATCACGATGCAGGAAGTCAACCCAATGGTTGATTGACTCCCAAGTAGGAACCTGGTCTGCAATGAATCCTATGACATATTTTTTCTTTTCCTTTACAATCTGCACTATCCTGCGCAAGGTATTGGCCATTGTAATTGACTCGGCGCCATATTGGTCTCTTACCTTTTTCATCAAACTGTCAAAGCGCTTGTTCTCCAAAGGATGATATATATCACCAACCACCACATCATCATCCTTGAAATAGAGAGAAAGAGATGTCACGTATTCCCAATTTATGAAATGGCCCATGTAACAGACACATGAGTGTCCCTGCTCCACCATGCGGCTGACATCATCAAGACCGGTGAACACCATTCTCTTGCGTATCTGTTTCTCGCTCATGCCATAGAGCTTGATTGCCTCCACAAAATAGTCACAAAGCGCCGCATAGAACTCACGTTCAATCTTCTTAATCTCCTTAATGTCCTTCTCGGGGAATGATTTGACAAGATTGTCGCGCACAACATTCCTGCGGTAACGCACAACATAATACACAAGAAGATACAGAATATCGGAAATCAGATATACAATGCAGAACGGCAGTTTGTTAAGGACAAACAGAAGAGACAGCGCGATATAGTACAGTATTGCTTTCATAAGAGCAACTCACATTTTCATTTTAACAGCCACAAAAATATACTTTTTTTTCAAAAATAAAAAATCGCCATTTCCTATGGCAAATAATAATGACATTGTAATACAGAGAGAAGCCCGGGACAGTCCCGGGCTTCTCTCTGTATATCTGAACCAATCAATTATTCCAATGTACCGTTATTTGCCGCTTCAATCATCTCGGCACTAGCATACATGTAAATTTCTACTCGGCGGTTCGCGGCACGGCCCTCTGCTGTTGAATTGTCAGCAACAGGCTGTTTTGAGCCAAAGCCCTCAACGCTCTTTATCTGGTTCTCGGCCACACCTTTTGACAAAAGGTAGTCAGACACAGCCTGAGCACGCTTCACAGACAATGGGTCATTGATAGCATCGCTACCGGTAGAATCGGTGTGACCATACACAACAACATCGGCATCACTGTACTCAATAAGCACCTTTGCAAACTCTGCAAGGTTCTCCTGTGCACTCTTGTTCAAAGAGAACTTGTTTGTTGCAAAAAGAACACCCGAGTCAAAGGTCACCTTAACAGCAGTAAGGTTGTTTGCATCGGTAATAGTCTCAACCGTAGCACTCTCAACAAGCGCTGCAGCCTCGGCGGCATTGTCCATTCTCTTGCCAATCAAGGCACCTGTTCCTGCGCCCACAGCAGTACCAACTGCCGCACCCACTGCTGCGCCCACACCTGTCTTGCCGGTAAACTTGCCAATAAGGGCACCAAGCAGAGCACCACCGGCCGCACCACTTGCAGCACCAATGGTTGTCCCCTTTGCCAAATTACTCCAGGTTCCACAACTTGAAAGAAGAAGTGCTGAAGAGAGCACCACACAAATAGTCTTTACGAATTTCATATCTGTATATTTTTTAGTTTCAATCTATGTGCAAAGTTAACTAAAAATATCATTTCCGGCAACCATCGCCACATTTATTAAAGATAAATTAGAGTAGCAGCAAAAACAACCGTGTGAAATTCGTTATTATATCAATATATTTCGTATTTTTGCACTTTAGTAAAAGAACATAAAAAAAACAAAAATATATGGCCGAACTAAAAGATCTTACAAAGCGCAGCGAGAGTTATTCGCAGTGGTATAACGACCTGGTAATCAAGGCAGATCTTGCCGAGCAGTCACCAGTGAGAGGATGTATGGTAATCAAACCTTATGGATATGCTATCTGGGAAAAGATACAGCGTACACTTGACGACATGTTCAAGGAGACCGGACACGTGAACGCATATTTCCCAATGCTCATTCCAAAGTCATACCTCAGCCGCGAGGCAGAGCACGTTGAAGGATTCGCCAAAGAGTGCGCAGTCGTTACACACTACCGTCTGAAGAATGCCGAGGATGGCAGCGGTGTAGTTGTTGACCCTGCAGCACGACTCGAGGAGGAGATGATCATCCGCCCCACATCGGAGACAATCATCTGGAGTACATACAAGAACTGGATCCAGTCATACCGCGACCTGCCCATCATGGTAAACCAGTGGGCAAACGTAATGCGTTGGGAAATGCGTACACGCCTTTTCCTGCGCACAGCCGAGTTCTTGTGGCAGGAGGGCCACACAGCCCACGCTACACGCGAAGAGGCCGAGAAAGAGGCACAGACCATGCTCCACGTATACAACGACTTTGCAAACAACTACATGGCATTGCCTGTTGTAATGGGCGTAAAGTCGGCTAACGAGCGTTTTGCCGGCGCACTCGACACATACACCATTGAGGGCATGATGCAGGATGGCAAGGCACTCCAGTGCGGTACATCACACTTCTTGGGACAGAACTTTGCAAAGGCATTCAACGTGCAGTTCGTTGACAAGAACAACAATCTCGAGTACGTTTGGGCTACATCATGGGGTGTATCTACACGCTTGATGGGTGCTCTCATCATGACACACTCTGACGATAACGGCCTTGTATTGCCACCTGCACTCGCACCAATACAGGTTGTAATTGTGCCAATATGCAAGAACGAGGAGCAGCTTGCAAAAATCAAGGAGACAACAGACCCAATGATTGCCGAGCTCAAGAAGATGGGCATTACAGTGAAGTTCGACGACGCCGACAACAAGCGCCCCGGTTTCAAGTTTGCCGAGTATGAACTCAAGGGTGTTCCTGTTCGCCTTGTACTTGGCGCACGCGACATTGAGAACGGCACAATCGAGGTTATGCGCCGCGACACTCTCGAGAAGGAGACACGCTCAATTGAGGGCATCACAGCATATGTAAAGGAACTGCTCGACGATATCCAGGCAAACCTGCACCGCAAGGCACTCGCAATGCGCGAGGCAAACACACGCAGTGTCGACACCTATGAGGAGTTCAAGACCGAGATTGAGAAAGGCGGTTTCATCCTTGCACACTGGGACGGCACTCCCGAGACCGAGGAGCAGATCAAGAACGAGACAAAGGCAACAATACGTTGTATCCCATTGGGCTGGGACGAGACACCGGGCACCTGCATGGTAACAGGCAAGCCTTCGGCACGCCGCGTACTCTTCGCAAGAGCTTATTGATAAATTATGCCGATATCTGTAGTAATCAACACATATAACGCCGAAAAGCACCTTGCACAGGTACTTGAATCGGTAAAGAGTTTCGATGAGGTTGTCGTGTGCGACATGGAGAGCACCGACAGCACCATTGAAATAGCAAAGAAGTATGGTTGCCGGATTACCACATTTCCCAAAGGCAACATCACAATTGTGGAGCCTGCGCGCAATTTTGCAATAAGCCAGGCCACCCACGAATGGGTGCTGGTTGTTGACGCCGACGAAGTCATCACCCCCCAGTTGCGCGAGTACCTCTACAAGATAACCCAGCAGCCCAATTGTCCAACAGGACTATTCATTTCAAGGCACAATATGTTCCTGGGCGAGTATGTCAACAGCAGGCTCACCCACGACTTCCAGTTGCGCTTTATGAAACGCGACAAGGTTGACTGGCCACACACGATCCATGCTGTTCCACGAATAGACGGTACGGTTGAGAAAGCCCCGTTGCGTTTCAAGATCAAGCACCTTGCCGACGAGACGATACAGCAGCAGATAAGCAAGGCCAACACATACAGCGACAATGAGGTCACAAGAAAGGCACATAAAAAATATGGAATGTGGGCTCTTTTCTACAGACCACTGTGGCGTTTCTTCCGCGCATACATCATAAAAGGAGGAATCATCCAGGGCCGGCGAGGACTGGTAAAGGCATACATGGATGCCACATACCAGGTGTTCACCGTTGCAAAAATCATAGAAAAGGATTTAAGGGCAAAAAAAGAGAAATGACAAAATTTTGTCATTTCTCTTTTTTTTGCAACAGGTGACCCCGGTGGGATTCAAACCCACGACCTTCAGAACCGGAATCTAATGCTCTATTCAGCTAAGCTACAGGGCCGTCGGCAATTCCACAAATTGCGACTGCGAAGATAATAATAATTTGCAAAGTAACAATTGCATATTCAACAAAAAAGAGAAAGATAAAAGAAATAACAAAGAGAAGCATTGTTTCATTGTATTTTATTAGCATTTTTAAAACAAATCATATATCTTTGCCAATAATAAGAAAGCAAAACACTTTCTGCGATACAAAAAAATACAACAAAAACAGACAAAACAAAAACAATTTGTCAAAAGCAAGATGAAATTATACAAACTACCACAGGAATACAAGCCGCTGCTCGACCTAAAGCAAACCGAACTGGCCATCAAACAGATTAAGGAGACATTCCAGTTGAACCTCTCATCCTCGCTGCGCCTGCGCCGAGTTACAGCTCCGCTTTTCGTGCTCCAGGGCACCGGCCTGAACGACGACCTTAACGGATATGAGAATGCTGTGAGTTTCCCCATTCAGGACATGAACGGCGCAGTAGCCGAAGTAGTTCACTCGCTGGCCAAATGGAAACGTGTGACACTTGCCGAGTACAACATTGCACAGGGCTATGGCATATATACCGACATGAACGCCATACGCGCACACGAGGAACTTGACAACCTGCACTCGCTCTACGTTGACCAGTGGGACTGGGAACGTGTAATAAGCACCGAAGAGCGCACAACCGAGTTCCTGCGCAAGATAGTCCGTGACATCTACTCGGCCATCCTGCACACAGAGTTTGCCCTCAGCGAGAATTACCCACAGTTGCGCCCATCCCTCCCCGAGGAGATAACATTCATACACAGTGAAGAACTCCGCCTCAAATACCCCACGCTGACTCCCAAAGAACGCGAGGAGGCTATCACCAAAGAGCATGGAGCAGTGTTCATCATCGGCATTGGCAACGAACTTGGCGACGGCATACCCCACGACAACCGTGCACCCGACTACGATGACTACAGCACAACAAACGAGGATGGTTACTATGGCCTCAACGGTGACCTTATGATTTGGAGCGACGTTCTTGGCAAGGCTATGGAACTCTCATCAATGGGCATACGTGTTGACCGCGAAGCGTTATTGCGTCAGTTGAAGAAATCGGGCAAGGAGGAGCGCAAGGAACTCTACTTCCACCGCCGTATGCTGAATGACGAACTGCCATTGAGCATAGGTGGAGGTATCGGACAATCGCGTCTGTGTATGCTGCTGCTAAAGAAAGCCCACATTGGCGAAATACAGTCAAGCATTTGGCCCGATGAAATGCGCCAAAAATGCAAGGAACTGAACATACCTATTATATAATAATATATGGACGTAAAGATTGAGCAGGGCTGGAAAGAGGTACTTGTTGACGAATTCAAGAAGGATTATTTTGCAAGACTCACACAATTTGTAAAAGAGGAATACAACGGCAACACTCCAATATACCCGCCTGCGAGACTAATATTCAATGCTTTTGAGCACTGCCCGTTCGACAAGGTAAAAGTGGTGATACTTGGACAAGACCCCTATCACGGTGCGGGACAGGCTAACGGGCTCTGTTTCTCAGTAAACAAAGGAGTTGCCTTTCCACCATCATTGCTAAATATCTTCAAGGAGATTCAGAACGACTTGGGCACCCCCATTCCACAGGACGGCGACCTCACACGCTGGAGCGATCAGGGCGTACTGCTGCTTAATGCCACACTGACAGTGCGCGCCGCGCAGGCTGGCTCGCATCAGAAACGCGGTTGGGAAGAGTTCACCGACGCTGCCATACGCGAACTGGCATCGCGCCGCAACGGCATAGTATTCATCCTTTGGGGAAGTTATGCACAGAAAAAGGGTGCATTCATTGACCGCAGCAGGCACCTTGTACTCTCGTCACCCCACCCCTCACCCCTGTCGGCATATCAAGGATTCTTCGGGAACCACCATTTCAGCACAGCAAACGAATACCTGAAGGAGCAGGGAAAAAGCGAGATAATCTGGTAACTATTACATAAGATATACAATAATGGCGCCCGTCATGCGACAGGCGCCATTATTGTATATTATATCAGTCGTTATACCACTGTACATTTGAACTCTGGCTGCTTCGTTTCTCAATCTTGAGGGCATCGGCAAGCATCTGCGACGTTGCTCTAAAACAGAAATTGAACGACGTATAAGGCGCAAGCACAATACCACACGACATCTCAAAGCAGTGCAAGTCGCGCGATATGTTCATTGTAGTAGTTGTAAGCTTGCGATGTTCGAAATTGTATCCCGACGTAAAGTTTATGCGCCAGTTATCCGATATTCCGATATTACCCGAAATATTCAGGTTCTGGGTGAACATATATGGATAGCGCATCGTTTTCAGATTAATTTCGGCTCCCCTATTCTCAGACATCGTTATACCATATGACAATGATAAACTCCAGGGGAACTTGAACGGCATATAGCCATCGTCATCCACATCGGCCTTCTTTGCCTTTTTGCCGGCATTACGCCCGCCCTTCATCTCACCTGCTGCAGCATCCGGTTTTTTATCGCCCGAGGCGAGTTCTCCCTCCTCGTCCTTTTCACCTCCAAACTTACTCTTGAACCACTCCTTCATTCTCACGAAAGTACGGTTATTCAATGTATATGACAAGTTATGGCTCATTCCCTGGAAACGGCCAAAACGGCCATACGACCACTCTGTCCTGTCGCCCACAACAACCTGTCCCTTGTCATTGAATTCATAGGCATATGTTGCCCATGTAGCATTGAAGTTGAAAGTATAATTCTTTGTCAATTTCAGCCTTAAACGGGTATTCAGGTTACTCCAGGGCTTTGTCTTTGCCGCAAGATTGTACGAGAGCGAGCCTCCGATTTCATCAATGATACTAATCTTCTTCAAAGAGTCGTTCTTTGTGCGCCATTTCATCTCGACATTGTTGCTGACATTCAACGACACACTACCAGTCCTGCCTTTTGAGGGAATGCCATACATTGCACCCTGATAAGGAGAATACTCCACTGTACGGACCTCGCCCTTTTCATCAGTGTAGACATAAGTATCATAGAAGCCAAACCATTCATTGCCAAAATCAGGAGCATAACTGAATGATAGCGACGGTTTGAAGACATGGCGCACCGCATGCACCCTGCTGTTCTTTATGAAACTTGCCGGCTTGTAGAAACCGTAGAGCGTGGTGTTTGCCGAAACCGAAAGATTGAAGTTATATACCCTGTAAAAGCCGCCCACAGTATCGCGCACCACGCTGTTCGTCATCTCGCTCCACGACTGGTTAACCTTCTTGAAGTACCAACGCTCGGTATAGTTAAAACTTGGTGTGATGTTTATATGGTCAAACAGTTGGAATGTCGCGCTGATTGGAATGTTATGCTTCACGCCATTGCTCCAGTCTGTCAACAAATCCGATTTCAGGATTTCATACTCTTTGGCCGATATGCTATTGTTGAACTGACCGCTATATGACAATGCAATCTTCTCATACCAGCGCTCGTCGCCCATTCTTTTCTTGCGCTTGAAAGGATATTTCTTTGACAGAGAGACATTCAGACTGGGGAAGTTCAATGATATTATTGAGTCCTTCACATTCTGCGACACGTTCATTGACGTCGACAAAGTGAGTCCTATGGACGGGAATGTGCGCGAATAGCTCACACTCGAAGTCCTCACACTCTGTGAACTGAGCACCGGGTTATAAAGACTGGTAAGATTCGAACGCTCATAGTTCGCAGTTGAGAAATTCACGCTTGCCGAGAAATTGCTGTTTGGGTGCGCCTTTGCATCCTGCCTGTGACTCCATCCAATCCTGAAGTTCTTGCTGACCGTATAGTCGGGCAAGCCCTTTTCTCCGTTTTTTGTAACAAGATAACTGAGGTTCACGCTACCCGAGTACTTATAGCGCTTAGCATAAGATGATGCCGCTCCAACTCCCCAAGAACCTTTGGTATATATCTCACCCGTCAGTTTCAGGTCAAATTTGTCGCTTATGGCAAAATAGTATCCTCCATCACGCAAATAAAAGCCTCGTTCAAGTTCATCACCATATGAAGGCATGATTATTCCCGACGAATACTTGCTTGTAAACGGAAAATAACCGAAAGGCAATGCCAGCGGCAAGGGCACATCCTCCACCACCATATACAGAGGGCCCGAGACAACATCCTTCTTGGGGCGCACCTTTGCCCTGGTAAGCTTTATGTAGAAATGAGGATGCTCGGCATCGCAAGTCGTGTACATACCGTCCTGCGAATAAAAGACATTGGTAGAATCCTTCTTGGTCTTGCCGCCCATGAGGAATCCATCACCCTGCTGGGTATATACATTACTGATGAATCCCTTGCGGTTCTTGAAATTATAACTCATCCGCTCCGACTCGTAGGGTGTTCCGCCATCCACAAAGACAGGAAAGCCAGTCACAACGCCTGCAGAATCGGCACGACCAAAAGCGTGGACAATACTGCTGTCCATGTTCATTGAGATAATATCGGCTGTCAGTTCAATCTTGTCATAGACAACCTTGCCGCTACCATACAGGAACGCATTACCGTTGGTTGACCACACCATTGAGTCTGTACTCTCATAGAATACCGGAGCATCAATTGCATCCTTCTTTGGTTTAGTTGTCTTTAGGGAATCAACCGCCACAGCCAACGTGTCGGCGGCCAGTGTATCGACAAGCAGCGTATCCTGCAGCATAAAGGGAACAGCACCGGGCAAAAACGACAAATTGTTGGCCGACACCCCAATAGAGGCGGCCAAGTACAACATCATTGCCAACAGAAAACCCAATGCCTTATCCTTCATTTAGCCTTTCATCAATACAAAAGGCAAAATTACTAAATAAAAAGGAGGTTTTTCTATTTTTAAGATAAAAAAAATGCTAATAACTTAAAAACGCGCGCGTGAGAAGCAGTCCGCACCTACATTGTCGCCTTTTCGTCCTTTTCGTCCTTTAGGCCCCGTAATGCCTACATAAACATCCTGGACCACTCCTGTACCTTCGCTGCCGACTCGGGCGAAATCCGGGCCATACTCTCAACCACCTGTTCAAGCGTACGCGGCGTCTCAAGATACTTTGTCTTTGAATAGAATTTGTCGGCAAAGCAAATGAGTTGCTCCTCCAAAGTCTCGGGGACAAAATCCTTTACCGGTAAATTCCATCCGTTCTCAACTATCGCTGCCTTTGTCAGTCCTGTTCCGGTATGGCGCTCGCAAACCCTCGCGTGCCGCTCATATCCACGAGAGCGCAGCAACTGCGCGCCAAGATAGCCATGACAGAGATAAGGTTCACTGCCACAACAGAATATACGTGGCGCATCGGTAAGGAAAATTCCCAAATCGTGCAGCATGGCAGCCTCTTCCACAAATTGCAGATCAATGCCCAGTTCGGGATGTTTTCTTGCCATTTCAAGAGCGAGTTCTGTCACATTCACAGCGTGCTTGATGTAAATATTTTTCAATTCATTATCCTCGGGGTAATAGAAATCGATAATCTCTTTTACATTTATTCCATCCATAAGACACAAGTTTCAATTACGTACCGAAGATACGAAAATCCTTTGCAAGATACAAAAGAAAAACAGGCCTTTTGACCCATCAAGACAACCGTTTTGCTTAATACATTAGTTAAAACATACAAAAGCGGGTTGCACATTAAATAATTTTATCTATTTTTGTAAAAGAGAGTATTGTGCTCAAAAAGAAAACTATGGAGAATATCGCCGAAAAGACACTCCTGCTGCCTCCGATTACACTCGAAGAGATGTCGGGTATCAAGCTTATGAACAGGACGGACACAAAATTTGTGGCCACTCTTGAGCAACTGCACTCGTTCTTGCTTGCAGTCAAGGGCAAGTACTATATTCAGGAAATTAACGGCAAGCGCATCGCAAACTACCACACCACCTATTTCGACACCAATGACTACCAGATGTACGGCATACACCATGCAGGGCGCCAAGTGAGGGAGAAAATTCGCGTGCGCACTTACCTTGACAGCAACGACACCTTCTTCGAAATAAAGAACAAGAACAATCACGGCCGCACCAAGAAGAAGCGCATATCCATTAAAGGACACCATGCCATAGAACAGGAGCGCGAAAGCATTGTCCCATTTATGGCAAAGCATGCCTGGTACACGATAGACGACATCTCACCCGTCATTGAAAACTGGTTCAGCCGCATCACTCTGGTCAACTACGGCAAGAGCGAGAGACTGACCATTGACTTCGACCTCCGTTTCCATCACTTGAAGAGCGACGGACGCCATCAGTTGCAGCGCGTAGCAATCATTGAACTCAAGCGCGACGGCAACGTCCCTTCGCCGGCATTGGACCTGCTGCGCGAGACACGCATCAAGCGCTCCGGCTTCAGCAAGTACTGCATTGGCAGCGCATTCACCAACAACAGGCTCAAGAGGAACAACTTCAAGGAACGCCTTACTATGATAAACAAAATGGAAAACAAACGATAAAACCATAACAATGAAACTTTTAACAACCCTACTACTCATTTGCTCGACAATATTTGTCCAGGCACAGAATGTCAAGAGCAACCAGGCACCCGAAACAGGTGCAGTCGAAGCCGTAAGCGCCGTTGCATCAGAGATTGAGAAAGCCGAAGCGGTCAATGTATTCATTGACTATGACAACGACCTCGACCAGCCCGAGAAGATGGCCGTGTCGGTAAAGCAAAAGCGCCAGAGCGACGAGTTCATAGACACCGACCACGTCACAAAACTGCTGCTGGCATTCCTCATCAACCTCATTGCAATAATGATTGTTGTGCGCTGGCTCTACTACCCCAAGTGCAAACGTGGCGAGTTCTTCTTCACATACATACTCATTGCCATAAGCACCTTCATGCTCATCTACGTGCTGGGCGACGTCAAGCTCAAGGCCGGCATCGCACTTGGTCTCTTTGCCATGTTCAGCATCATACGCTACCGCACCGAGCAGATAGCAATACGCGAGATGACCTATCTGTTCGTCATTATAGCACTGAGTGCCATCAATGGACTGACAATCAGCGAGTTGAGCATTGGCGAGGTCATCATCATCAACATACTGTTCGTTGCGGCAATATGGGTATGCGAGAGCAAACTGCTCATCAGCCACTACTCATACAAGGTCATCAAGTACGACAACATCGGCCTCATCACACCCGACAAGCGCGAGGCTCTCATTGCCGACCTTGAAAAGCGTACAGGCCTGAACATCATCAAAGTAGAGGTGGGGGCCATCGATTTCCTCAAGGACGCAGCAATTGTAAAGATGTATTACAAGAGCAACGAAGCAAACAATTCAGTAGATACAACCCTTAAAACCCCGACAGATGAATACAAACTTAAAGAATAAAGGCATACTGGCATTGCTCGTTGCAATGTTCATGCTCGCACCACTATGCAACGCCAATGCACAGAACTGCGAGGATGAATTCGGCATCTGGGCAACTGTTGAGGCATCAAAGAAAATCAACAAGAAGTTCAAGATTGTCGGCGACGCCGAGTTCCGCACCTACGATTTTGTAAATAATGTTGAGCGTGCCGCAGTCGGCGTGAAGTTTGAGTACAAGATTCTCAAATGGTTGAAATCAAATATCGGATATCAGTTCCACTACAAGCACAACCCCGGCGAGACAAAACTCAAAGACTCCGTGTTGGTAGATGATATTTTTATTGGACAAAACAGGAATTTTGACCACGACTATTGGGTAATACGTAACCGCGTCTACGCCACAATCAGCGGCGAGTACAAGGTGGGGCGTTTTGAATTCGGGTTGCGTGAACGCCTACAATATACCCACACATGTGCAGCCACAACAAACGAAACAAAATATGAATATAAATCTGCAACAGGTGAAGACTTAGATCCCAACTCCTATCAGTTGTTTGAAGAAACAGCCTTAGAGGAAAAGGATGCAAAGCACAACCTCACCTTGCGTTCGCGCTTTAATGTAAAGTACGACATCCCCAACTGCAAGGTAAACCCGTTTGCATCGGTTGAACTCTACACCCGCCTCGACGAATGGAAGGGTTATGACAAGCTCCGCTACCGCCTTGGCGCAAGTTACAAGATAAACAAGGACAACTCTATATCTCTGTATTATCTCTTTGAGGACGTCAATGGCGAGGCCAACGGACACGCAATTGGTTTTGAGTACTCAATAGACCTTTAAGAAAACAAGACTATGAAAAAACTATTGTTCATAATATCATTCATATCCCTTGCTACTGCAGCCACAGCACAACATATAGTTGTGAAGACAGTTGAAGGCGAGGACAAGGTTTTCACTCTTGAGCACCTCAAGCAAATCACTTTTGACGGCACAACCGTAAATATTGAGCAGACCGACGGCACCAAGAGCAGTGCCTCAATGGGCGACATTGAGCGAATATACTTCAGCGACCTGTCATCAATTGCAGACATAAATTCGCAGGATGACAAACTCGTTGATTATATTTCATCCGACGAAATTTCAATCAACAGCGAAGCCGGTTCAATGGTAGTCATATACAGCCTCACAGGCACGCAGTTGCTCACCAGGCGCATCAACGCAATGGGCGAGAAGATAAGCATTGCCAGCCTGCCACAGGGCATCTACATTGTGAAAGCAAACGAAAGAACAACTAAAATAATCAAAAGATGAAAAAGGCACTATTATTCATTGGGGTGCTTGCAGCATCTTTTACGCAGGCACAAGTGCTGTACGTTAACAACAGCAACGGCACATATCTGGCCGTAGACACCAAAAAGGCCGGTGAAATAAGATTCGATGAGCAACAGCAACTCATCTACATTGAGCATGAAGACCGCATGGCAAGCCAGTTTGCCACAAGTAAGATAACAAACATTGCCCCCACATCGAACAGCGGCACAGAACTGATTCCAAACACCAACCCCACCGTTGCATTTGATGCGGCCGACAAGGAGAATTTCAACGAGATAACACAACCCGTACCCACCGACGAACTTGCCGACGAGTATGGCGATTTCATCGAGAACTACTCCACATCGCGCATCATCACAATCATGTTCAGCGAAACAGGGGTAAAAACCACCACCCTGCCAAGCGGTATCACAGCCACCATCAATGGCGGCCACATTGTAATCAATTCAACGCTCAGTAAAATAGGTTACCAAGTTAAGGGTACATGCAGCAACGGCTCGCTCAAGATTTATAGCGAGAAGAAGTTCCGTCTGCTGTTTGGCGGCATCACCCTCACCAACCCCGCAGGCCCGGCCATCAACATACAGAGTGGCAAAACCGTCTATGCATCAATCGTAAACGGCAAGACTAACACCCTTTGCGACGGCACAACATACAGCGCGCCCGTTATTGGCAGCGATGGCGAGGAGGAGGACCAAAAAGGTACACTCTTCAGTGAAGGACAACTTATTTTCGACGGCTACACCAACGGCACAGGAACGCTTAACGTAACAAGCCATGGCGGCCATGCAATATGTAGCGACGACTATATTATGGTACGTGGCGGCAACATCAACATTCTCTCTGCAGCCAAGGACGGATTCCGCACCAAGGAGAAGTTCATAATTGGCCGCACCGAGGCCTATTCGCCCAACATCACCATCAACGCCACAAGCAACGGCATTGAGTGCACCGAGGGCACACTTACCATTGAGGCAGGCAAACTAGACATCACATCGGGCGGCGAAGGCATCAAGGTTGTATACGACGAGGTAGACCCCGACCCTGCAGTTATCCCCGACGCATATATCAAAGGTGGTTTCATCAAAATTACCACAACAGGCGAGAAGAGTTCGGCAATACAGACCACACGCAACTACACGCAAAGCGGAGGCATCATTGAGGCCACTGTCAACGGTAACGGCTCAAAAATCATAAACAGCGACGGCACCGTTACCATCACTGGCGGCAAACTCACCGGCATTGTCAACGGCACAGTATCAAGTGACGAGACATCGGCAGGCGGCATAAAGAGCAATGGCAATGTTGAGATAACAGACAGCAAGGTCGCCATCGACTGCAAGGGCAAAGGCTCTAAGGCCATCAACTGCGACAACGAGGTCATCATCAACAGCGGCGAGGTTACCCTGCTTGCAACAGGTGAGAACTACACAGATATTGAGGATGACAAGAAGAGTTGCGCCATACAGTCAGATATTTTCACAATCAATGACGGCACGCTAATTGCAAAGGCCTATGAATATGCATTATCATCAGGAGTTGCCATAAACATCAACGGCGGCATTGTCAATGCAATAAGCACAAACAGCATTGCACTCGAAATTGAAGCCACCCAAACCGGCGGCTGGCTGTTAACAAAGGATTAAGTAAAGGTGACAGCATATAACTAACAAGCGGAAGGCTGCAGCCTTCCGCTTCTTAGTTATATGCGCATACATTCTTTTTGTCCTTATCACCTTTTGCTAGCAAAGAACCTCTTCATAAGCGCTGTAGCCTCATCGGCACACACACCGCTCACCACTTCGGTTTTTGGGTGCATCACATTGGGCGCATAGCGGTGATAGCCGCGTTTCTCGTCCTCGGCACCATACACTACCCTGCCCATCTGTGCCCAGGCAATGGCGCCTGCACACATGGGGCAAGGCTCAACGGTTACGTAGAGAGTGCAGTCGGTGAGATATTTGCCGCCGATATTCGATGCCGCAGCAGTGATTGCCTGCATCTCGGCATGCGCTGTAACATCGTTGAGCATCTCGGTGAGGTTATGCGCGCGGGCAACAACACGCCCCTTGCACACAATGACAGCGCCAATGGGCACCTCATCCTCGTCAAATGCCTTCTGCGCCTCGACAAGCGCCATCTTCATATAGTCGGTATCTGTCATCATCGGCGCATATCGTGCTCCCCAAAGAGCGTTGGGTAATCCTCGTCAAGATTCTTGTAAATGAACGACAACAGCGTCTCGCGCATCCAATTGCTCTTGTTATTGATGCGGTACTTTTTGAGGTAGTCGTCAATGATTTTCATCTCCTCGTCGCTTACAAGGCACACAACACGCGAATGGCGCACCGGCTGTGTGCGTGCTGTCGTTGCCTTCGGAGATTTTGCTTTCTTTGCGCTCATTACTTTTTATTTTGCGCAAAAATAATCCAACTTTGGAGCAAATGCAAGTTTTTCATTTGCTTTTGAACCTTTCATATAGTATCTTCGCTATGAAATTGTCAAAATAGCACTTCATAACAGCAATATGGCACAACACAACCTGCTTGGCAACAAGGGCGAGATGCTTGCATCGAGGTTCCTGCTCGACAAGGGCTATGCCGTTCACCACCACAACTGGCGCAGCGGCCACAAGGAGATTGACATCATAGCGCAGCAGCGCGACACGCTGGTCTTCGTTGAGGTCAAGAGCCGCACAAGCGAGGAGTATGGCAACGCCTACGACGCTGTCGATGACAAGAAGATACGCCTGCTCATCACGGCAGCACAGGCATATATACGCAAATACAACATCGACCTCAAGTTCCGGTTCGACATCATCACCGTAATAGGCAATAGCGAGCCATATAGAATTGAACATATTGAGGATGCATTCTACCCCGAATGGTAAAAACGCCGCAACTATGAACATAGAAGACGCACGCATATATTGCCTTAGCAAGCCCAATGCAACAGAGGACTTCCCGTTTGACGAGACGACACTGGTGTTCAGGGTGGAGAACAAAATCTTTGCCATCACCGACCTTGAGAACACAAAGTGGTTCTGCGTGAAGTGCGATGCCGACTATGCCATTGAGCTACGCGACCGTTACCCGCAGATTGCACCGGCATGGCACATGAACAAGAAGTACTGGAATCAGTTGGACATTGCTGCGCTGAGCGACAAACTCTTCTATTCGCTTGTAGACCATTCATACAGCGAGGTACTAAAGAAACTCCCCAAAAAGACACGCGCGAAGTATGGCATGGAATAAAGATTCTATCGTTCACCTTTTGGAAGTCGACTCCACCAACCGTTATGTACGCGATGAGGCGACTGCATTGTGGAAAAATCGCGGTACCGGTGATTTTGTCGTTGTCACAGCCGGGCACCAGACTGCCGGACGAGGCCAAAGAGGAAACACATGGAGTTCAAATGCTGGCGAGAACCTGTTGTTCTCAATCCTTGTGCGCCCGGGAGAGACGCTGGAAGTTTCAAAACAATTCCTGTTGTCACAGGCCGTTGCATTGAGCATTCACGATGCAATGAAATGTTACGGCGTTGACACACGCCTCAAATGGCCTAACGACATATACGCAGGCAACCGCAAACTGGCAGGCATTCTTTTGGAACTCGATTACTCGGGTGCGTTTGTAGAGCAAGCCATTATAGGTATCGGTTTAAATGTAAACCAGGAAGAGTTCCCACCAATGGATAGAAAACCTGTATCAATGAAAATGCTGCGGAAGCGTGACTTTACACTTGACGATGTGCTTGCAACAATACTTGACCTGTTTGAGCACTATTACACAGAATTGAGGTTTGGCCACCGCGATGCCATTGCTGCGGAATACAAGAGAGTGCTCCTTGGGATGGATGAACGACACACCTTCATTGACTGTAATGGACGTTTCGATGCCGTAATAGAGGACGTTGAAAGCGACGGGCATCTTATACTGCTGCGCAACGACGGCAGTACAAACCGCTATGCCTTCAAAGAGGTTGAAATGGTGCTTTAATCCTTGCCTGCCCCGTTCTCCCTCTCTTCCCTTTCGCGACGTAGCCTAGCGCGTCGGCGCAAAAGCACCCACAGCAGGGCAAGCATAACTACCGATGCGCCAACAGTGAGCCACTTTTCGGTAGTGCTCATCTCGTTGTTGCGGGGAAAGAAGTAGATATACACAACGGCAGTATAAATAGCAAGTACCGCCACAGTAATGTTAGGGTTCTTCAGGAATCTCATCTCAGCAATCTCTTTAACTGCTGCAAAAGTAGTAAAAAAAAGGAATGCAATAAATAATCTTAACCTTTTGCAGTAAAATATAGCATATATTAATAAAATGTCTTACTTTTACAAAAGCAAGTAATATCAAACTAACTAACAATATGGCAAAATTCAAGCGTATACTTTTGAAGCTCAGCGGCGAGAGCCTAATGGGCGAGCAGGGTTATGGAATAGACGTAAAGCGCCTTAACGAATATGCAGCACAAATTAAGGAGGTTGCAGAGATGGGCGTGCAGATAGGTATTGTAATTGGTGGCGGCAACATCTTTCGTGGACTCACCGGCGCAGGCAAGGGCTTTGACCGCGTGAAGGGCGACCAGATGGGTATGATGGCAACCGTCATCAACAGCCTTGCGCTTAGTTCGGCGCTCGGTGCAGCCGGTGTCCCCAACAAGGTGCTCACCGCAATACGCATGGAGCCTGTGGGCGAGTTCTACACCAAGTGGAAAGCCATTGAGGCAATGGAACAGGGTATGGTAGTTATTATGGCAGCCGGCACAGGTAGCCCCTACTTCACAACCGACACCGGCTCATCACTTCGCGGTATTGAGATTGAGGCCGACGTTATGCTCAAGGGCACACGCGTTGACGGCATCTACACCGCCGACCCGGAGAAGGACCCCACAGCAACCAAGTTCCAGGATATCACATACGACGAAGTAATCTCACGCGGCCTCAAGGTAATGGACATCACCGCCACAGCAATGTGTCGCGAGAACAACCTCCCCATCTACGTGTTCAACATGGACATCGTGGGCAACCTCAAGAAGGTAATGGCAGGCGAGGAGATTGGAACATTCGTTCATCCATAAGGAACATTACTGATAGATAAAATAAAAGCATTCAGCCGCACGGCTGAATGCTTTTATTTTATCTCCTCAAAATCTACATACTCACCCTCGTCATTCTCAAAAATCTTTTTCTTCTTTCCCGTTTTTGACGATTTTTTGCGAGTATCGCCCCTGTCGGGGCCGACATCATATCCGTCATTGCCCCGGCGTTTCTTCCCCATGCCAAAGAACGAGACAATCCTCGCAAAAAAGGAGAGGATGACCGTTAAGGGCACAAAGAGAAACAGAAGTAACAGAATCAAAAGTATACTCATAATCTTTCTATTTCAAAATAAACAATCAAGTACAGAGGTGCATATCGCGCTACGCCACCCGTCACTACCTTTAGAACATAGAGACAGGAATATGGTTTGCAAAAGATAAGGACAAAACAGTTCTCAGGCCCTCTTTTTGCACAAGACGATAGACATCAGCAGGTACCACGATATTATTGCAACAGGTGCAAGATATCCCAGCAGAAGCATTGGCGCGGCAACCACAAGGAATGTAAACCTTCTCTTGTTGCTCTTCCATCTGAAGTTCTTGAACTTCATTGAGAACATTGGGATTTCCGACACAAGGAAATATGAGAACAAGAAGATGAGCCCCAGAATAAGCGCCCACGCATGCTCCATGCCCTGCAGCCACTCACTGCCGCCAACAATGAGCGAAGACCAGAAAAGCGCATTTGCCGGTGTAGGCAAGCCAATGAACGATGTAGTCTGGCGAGTATCAATGTTGAACTTCGCAAGGCGGCAAGCCGAGAACACAGCAATAAGGAATGCAAAGTAAGGCAGGATATCAACAATACATCCCAGGAATGCGGGATACACCAGCACATTCTTCATGAACGAGAATATAACCGTTGCCGGAGCAAGGCCAAACGTAATATCGTCGGCCAGAGAGTCCATCTGAACACCGAGTGGCGAAGAAACTCCCAGCAGGCGTGCCACCAGACCGTCAAAGAAATCAAACACAGCGCCCAGCACAATGAAGAGCATTGCATACTCGAACTTCCCGGTGAAAGCCATCACGCAAGCCACGCAGCCCGAAAAAAGGTTACAGCAGGTTATTGCGTTTGGAATATGTTTCTTTATAGACATCTTTCTTTATTTGAAGGTTGCAACTACGGTCTCATTACCAACAGTCTTCTGGTTAAGTTCAATCTTCAGGTCAACGTCGAGCGGCAGGTAGAGGTCGACACGCGAACCGAACTTAATGAAACCCATATGCTGGTCAATGAAACACTCCTCGCCCGCCTTTGCATATGTGACAATGCGTCGTGCCATAGCGCCGGCAATCTGTCGCACAAGAATCTCGCGGCCATCTGGTGTCTCAATTACCACCAGCGAGCGCTCGTTCTCAGTGCTTGCCTTTGGCAGCCATGCCTTGTGGAACTTGCCCTTCTGATGCTCGGAACGCTTCACCACACCGTCTACCGGATACCAGTTGGCGTGCACATTCATGGGGCTCATGAAGATGGAAACCTGCAGCCTCTCATCCTTGAAGTGGTCAGGTTCAAAAACCTTCTCAATCACCACCACCTTACCGTCGGCAGGGGCAACAATAACATTCTCCACATCACCTGGGAATATGCGCTTTGGACTGCGGAAGAAGTTGACCATCAACAGATAGGTCACAAGAAAAATCAAGGACAGCACACTATTGAGCACCACGCACTGTGGCAGATAGCGCCAAAGCAAGAAAGCTGCCAAAGCAAAGACCGTAAAGCCCAGGAGCAGAATCTCGGTACCCTCTCTGTGTATTCTATAATCCTTTAATTTTCTTATTCTTCTAAATTTCTTCATATCAGGTTTCCGGTATAAGTTCTCATTTATAAAAGCGTGCACGCTACATACTGCAAATATAGCGAGTGCAGACTATATTCACTAAGTACCGCAAATATAGCAACAAAAAATCAAATACAAATTAAAATAAATGTAAAAATGCAAAAAAGTCATAATACAGCACTTACGCAAAAGCCAATGTTGATAACTTTTTTGGCAAAAAACTACTATATATAAACAAAAGGTGTTACCTTTATCAACGATAAAAAAGAGACAGATGCTAGATTTCGTACACCTACACGTTCATTCGCAATACTCCATACTTGACGGACAGGCTGCAGTAAAGAAGCTTGTCGACAAGGCTATCGCCGACAACATGAAAGGCATAGCCATCACCGACCATGGCAATATGATGGCCATCAAGGAGTTCTTCAACTATGTAAACAAGAAAAACGATAAGAAAAGCGACGACGAGAAGTTCAAGCCCATCATCGGTTGCGAGGTGTACGTTGCCGAGCGTCGTCTTTTCAACAAGGAACTCAAGGAGGATATGCGTGGCCATCACCTTATCCTGCTTGCCAAGAACCTGCAAGGCTATCACAACCTTGTAAAGATTGTGTCAAAGGCGTGGAGCGAGGGTTACTACTACAACCCACGTACCGACAAGGTTGAGATTGAGAAGTATCACGAAGGACTCATCTGCTGCTCTGCGTGCCTGGGTGGCGAGGTGCCACAACTCATAAAGAACGGCGACCTTGCAAAGGCCGAGGAGACCGTAATGTGGTTCAAGAACCTCTTTGGCGACGACTACTATCTTGAACTGCAACTGCACAAAGCAACCGTCGAGCGCGCCAACCACGAGGTATACCCCCTGCAGGTCGAAGTAAACAAGCACATTGTAGAACTGAGCAAGAAGTGCGGCGTAAAACTCATCTGCTCCAATGACGTACACTTTGTGGACGAGGAGAATGCCGAGGCTCATGACCGTCTCATCTGCCTGAGTACAGGCCGTGACCTTGACGACCCCACCCGTATGCTCTACTCCAAGCAGGAGTGGATGAAGACAAAGGCCGAGATGGCCGAGATGTTCGGCGACATCCCCGAAGCAATGACAAACACTGTCGAAATCTGCGACAAAGTGGAGTACTACACCATTGACAGCGCCCCCATCATGCCCAACTTCGCCATCCCCGAGGAGTTCGGTACCGAGGAGGGCTACCGCCAGACAATAACCCACCAGCAACTCTTTGACGAGTTCACTCGCGACGAAAAGGGAAATGTCGTACTCTCACAGGAGGAGGCCGAGAAGAAGATAAAGAAACTTGGCGGCTACGACAAACTCTACCGCATAAAACTCGAGGGCGACTACCTTCGTAAACTCGCCTACGACGGCGCAAAGAAGTGCTACCCCGAGCCATTCTCACAGGAACTCACCGACCGCATTGACTTTGAACTCCACATCATGAAGACAATGGGTTTCCCGGGCTACTTCCTCATAGTGCAGGACTTTATCAAGGCCGCACGCGAGGAACTTGGCGTCTCAGTTGGCCCCGGACGTGGCTCGGCAGCCGGTAGCGTTGTGGCATACACCCTGGGAATCACACGTGTAGACCCCATCAAGTACGACCTTCTGTTTGAGCGTTTCCTGAACCCCGACCGTATCTCGCTCCCCGATATCGACGTCGACTTTGACGACGACGGACGTGGCCGCGTGCTCAACTGGGTAACCGAGAAGTACGGCCAGGAGAAGGTGGCACACATCATCACATACGGCACAATGGCAACCAAACTTGCCATCAAGGACGTCGCGCGCGTGCAAAAGTTGCCGCTCGACATATCCAACAAACTCTGCAAGGCCATCCCCGACCGCCTGCCAGATGGAATGAAGATGAACCTGCCCAACGCCATACAGGCAGTGCCCGAACTGCGTGAGGCCGAGGCATCGCCCGACCCAATCCTGCGCGATACCATCAAATATGCAAAGATGCTTGAGGGCAACGTGCGCAACACCGGCGTTCACGCCTGCGGAACAATCATCTGCCGCGACGATATCACCGACCACGTCCCCATCAGCATTGCCGAGGACAAGGACACCGGCGAGAAGATGCTCGTTACACAATACGAAGGAAGCGTCATTGAGGAGACAGGCCTCATCAAGATGGACTTCCTGGGCCTCAAGACCCTCTCGGTCATCAAAGAGGCCATCGAAAACATACGTCAGAGTTTGAATATCGATGTCGACATTGACACCATCCCCATTGACGACCCAAAGACCTACGAACTCTACAGCGCCGGCAACACCATCGGCACGTTCCAGTTCGAGTCACCGGGTATGCAGAAATACCTGCGCGAACTGCAGCCCACCACCTTTGAGGACCTCATTGCCATGAACGCCCTCTACCGCCCGGGCCCAATGGACTACATCCCCGACTTTATCAAGCGCAAGCACGACCCCTCGCTTGTGCAGTACGATATCCCTTGCATGGAGAAATACCTCAAGGACACATACGGTATCACTGTGTACCAGGAGCAGGTGATGCTTCTCTCGCGCCTGCTTGCCGATTTCACACGTGGCGAGAGCGACACCCTGCGTAAGGCAATGGGTAAGAAACTCAAGGCCAAACTGGACGAACTCAAGCCAAAGTTCATCAACGGCGGCAAGAAGAACGGGCATAACGAGAAGGTGCTTGAGAAAATCTGGGCAGACTGGGAGAAGTTCGCCTCATACGCTTTCAACAAGTCACACGCCACCTGCTACTCATGGGTTGCATACCAGACAGCCTACCTCAAGGCCAACTACCCGTCGCAGTACATGGCAGGTGCCATGAGCCGGAACCTTGACAAGATTACCGAAATCACCAAACTCATGCAGGAGTGCAAGAGCATGGGCATCAACGTTCTTGGCCCCGACGTCAACGAGTCGCGCCGCAAGTTCAGTGTCAACAAGAAGGGTGACATACGCTTTGGACTCTGCGCCGTAAAGGGCGTAGGCGAGAATGCCGTACAGTGCATCATTGACGAGCGCGAGGCCAACGGACCGTTCAAGAGCATCTTCGACTTTGTGGAGCGCGTGAACCTCACCGCCTGCAACCGCAAGAACCTTGAGTGCCTTGCCTTTGCCGGAGCATTTGACGAGTTGCCCGGCGACATCAGCCGCGAACAGTACGCAAACACCAACAGCAAGGGCGACCAGTTCCTTGAGGCACTCATCCGCTACGGCAACACCTACCAGAACGACAAGGCCAACGCCACCGCATCACTCTTTGGAGACACAGAGATGGCCGAGATTCCCAAGCCGGAGATTCCTGCCGGCGGCAACTGGAGCACCCTTGAGCGCCTCAACCGCGAGAGGGAACTTGTGGGCATCTACCTGTCGGCACACCCGCTCGACGACTATGCACTCATCCTTAACGAGTTCTGCAACACCAAAGCGGCAGAGATGGACAACATTGAGGCACTCAAGGGACGCAAGATAACACTTGGCGGCGTAGTCAGTGACCCGCCACGCACAGGTTTCACAAAGAAAGGCAGCCCCTACGGAGTTGCCAAGATTGAGGACTTCAGCGGCTCGGCCGAGATGTTCTTCTTTGGCGATGACTGGATGAAAAAGCAGAACTACTTTATCCCCGGCAACTTCCTCTACATCAAGGGCAGTTGCCAGCCACGCCGCTGGGACGACACAAAGTACGACTTTGTGGTAGACAGCATTGAGCTCATGCCCGAGATTAAGGAGGGAATGGTAAAGAGCATCACCATCACCTTCGATGTCATGTCGCTCACCGAGGAGGTCTACAGCACCATCATCGACTACACCGAGAAGCACCCCGGCAACAGCAAACTCATCTTCAAGATAAAGGACTACGAACAGGAGTTTACCCTTGAACTCGCATCAAAGAACCGCGACATAGAGGTACTTCCCGAACTGCTCGACTACATAAAGGAGATTGAAAACATAGATTATAAATTGAATTAACCCATAACATAAAACTTTTAAATTATGGCAACAAACGTAACAAACGAGAACGCAAAGGAATTCATGGCAACCGAATTGCCAATAGTACTTGACTTCAGCGCAGCATGGTGTGGTCCCTGCAAGCAGTTGGCACCAATCATCGACGAACTCTCCGAGGAGTATGCAGGCCGCATCGCAGTAGGCAAATGCGACATTGAGGAAGCCGACGACCTCACAATGGAGTATGGCATCCGCAACGTCCCCACAGTCATCTTCATCAAGGACGGCAAGATTGTAGACCGTTTCGTAGGCTCAAAGTCAAAGGGCGACGTAAAGGCAAAGTTCGAGGCACTTCTCTAATCCAAAAAACGCAGCACCATGAACAACGACGAATTTGCAATGGACGACCTCGATGACGAGAAGACCATAGCCTTTATACGTGAAAGACTGCCACAGGACCTGAAAGAGAAGTACAGTGACGACGAGTTCTACTTCTTCCTTGACACCATCTACGACTACTACGACAAGAGCGGAATCCTCGACAGCAACAACGAGTATGTCGACATTGACATCAACGAGATTGCCGAGTTCATTGCCAAAGAGGCAAAGAAATGCGATATAGGCGATTTCGACCCCGAGGAACTCTACTTCATCGTAGAAGGTGAATTAGCCTATAACGGAATAATTGATGAGGACTAACCTCATCAATTATTCCGTTATAGGCTAATCGAGCTGTTTGCAGAGCCAAAAGTCGCGTGAAGCACAGGCACAGTTTGTGCCACGCGGGTGGCGTTTGCAAAGCAACTGCAAACAGGTCAATTAGCAAGAACCAAATATAATCGAGCTGTTTGCAGAGCCAAAAGTCGCGTGAAGCACAGACACGGTTTGTGCCACGCGGGTGGCGTTTGCAAAGCAACTGCAAACAGGTCAATTAGCAAGGACCAAATATAATCGAGCAGTGCAGAACTCCCTCTATAAACAGAGGGAGAGTTATTACGCCACGCGGGGTGCGATTGCAAAAGGCTAATTGATGACTAGGAATTATCATTCACATATTCTCTGCAACGTTAGCAAAGGTAAACGTTTTTCCCAACAAAACAAAAATACCTGTATAATATGGTCATAAAGAACGAAAAGTTCTCCCTGCAGATATACAACGAGAACCTCAAAATTTTGGGGTTCTCATTGTATTATTCGTACTCCCGGACTCCTCCACTCTCAGGGGGAGGGGAACAAAAAAGTGCCGGGGATTACCCCGGCACCGCGTACTTTATTGCAAATCCATTACCACCCAAAATCATCCATCATTTCTTGTTGCCTTTTCATCATTTCTTTTTGCCTATCACCTGCCTTTTTCATCATTTCTTTCTGCCTCTCACCTGCCTTTTTCATTATTTCATTATTCCTCTGTTCGGCATCCTGCATCATCTCTTCATACTCCCTCTCGCTCTCTTCCAACATCTTCTGATACTCTCGCTCACTCTCCCTAACCATCTCCTCATACTCTCGCTCGCTCTCCTTTACCATCTCCTCATACTCGTTCTCATACTCCTCTTGCATTCTTATGTTGGCCTCATGCTCTGCACGTATGGCATCGTAGTCTTCAAGTTCCTCATTAAACTCATCATCAAATTCTTCACCATACACCACAGCATCGTCTTCGTCATATCCAAGAATTTCACCTTCGTCATACCCAATCGGTGACACAGGTTCCGAGGAAATATATTCTGACTCTCTTTCCTCAACAGATTTTATTGGCACTTCTTCATATAGCAGTACGTCGGGCGCCTCATAATCGTCATACGATTCCTCGCTGCATTCAACTACCGCAAACAATACAACTGCCAATGCCAAGAACACAAGGAATATCCACAGGAAAATCTTTCCAACAGAACGACCTTTTTTATTGCTTGCTGCCGCCTTGCGCTGGCAATCAAGGTCTTTCTCCATTTTTATCCTGTCAATCTCGGCCTGTTGCAGTACCTTGTTGTAGATATCTATCAACGACACCGACAAGAATTGCTCGCCATCATTTGTCTTCACCTCATACTTCTCAACGTGCTGCACCTTGAAGTTATCCGCAGCCACAAACTGAAGCTGATGGGTTCCTTTCTTCAGCCTAATTTGACCTTCCTTGCCTGGTGCCAGGTCTTTCAACAAGTTTTCGCCATTGCGCATTACATGCGCTTTCATATCGGTTTGAATGTGAATCAAGGAACCATAGTCATCACCGTTTACGACATTAAAGCCCAATGTCGCTCTTATCTGCCCCTCAAGTTTTCCCCTGTCCTCCTGGCTGCTGTAGTTATAGGGGGTAATCCTAAACCTGAACTCTTCAGGCAATGCCCCACATTTGCCAATCTCAACAGGTATAATTCCTTTGTTAACATTCTGCGCATGGACAACGCACTGCTTGACATAGTCAACATTCTTTGATACATTGCTCAGGAACACAAGGAACAGTTTAGAGTCCTCCACTTTACGCAGTACATCCTCGTTTGCCTCGAATTTATTTTCGGTAAACTCTGTGTCAGATGAAATTCTAGCATCAAGGTCTTCCTCCAGTTCAGAGACAGCACGCTTTACTGCTGCCATATCCTCCCAGGCATAACATAGGAATATCTTGTCCGAAACGTTTTCCATTATACTCTTTAATTTTAATTGCCAATAATTCTTATTCCTTGCAAAATAACCGTTTTTTGTTGAACAAACCTAAAAATTTACCCAAAAAAAGACCTTTTACCGGAATAAAACAAGACGAGTGACCAAAAATGAAATGGTCACCATCCTGTGTCGATAAGTTTTTTAACTGCAGAATCAGATATCATAATACTTATCCTTGTCCTTTTCACCAGTAGCAGCAAGCCAGCGGTTGGTGAGCGAGGCGATATCCATCACCTCCTTGTAGAGTTCGGGTGTGTAATCATCATCACATTTCTTATTAAGCACACCCATGTAGGCATCAAGCGCTTTAATTGTCCTGTCGGCCATTGACTCCGTTACAAGTGCACGCCTGAGCCTGCCGCAAAGCGCCTCCTCAAATGCAGCCTGAGCGATTAGGAAATCAACGACACTGTCCCAACCAGGGAAACGCTCGCTGCCAAACTGTATATGCCTCTCGGCAAACTCGGCCGCGCCATGTTTCTTGCGGTCATCAATGAGGAACTCACCATTGCCACAGTTTAACAAATGCTTGCAGTGTGTAATTACAACACGCTTGTAGAAGACATCGCCAAGATATTTCTTCACCCACAGCAACTTGTCACTCCAGGCACTGGGGTTGCCCCAGGGGGCAGTTGAGAGAATGTACACATCATAGTGCTCCTTCAACTTATAGACTGCCTCAATAGCACCCGGCATAGGTTCCATGAGCCCAAATATATTTGGCACCTCATCCAAGCGCCCCTCATACTCCTTCTTGACCTCATCACTCAGTTTGTCAATTCCCGACTGAAAATTCACAAGCACACCATCCATATCAAAGAATAGTCTCTTTTTCTCCATAGTATCTTTTTTTTAAAAAATTATCATTACACTATCAATATAGTAACATTGGGCAAAAAATTCATTTTTATGGATAACTTTTTTTTTAAAAAAAGCAATGGAAGGAAAACACATCCTTATAATGAGTGATGGCGGCCCTGGCCGCCATCACTTAATTATGTCAATGAAATCTCTGCCTTACAGCAATTTTGCAAAGAGTTCAATTGCCTGATACTCGGGCAGGCCAATCTTGTTGAAGAGCGCCGCTGTGCCCTGGGTGCGTTCCTCGGCGCGCTGCCAGAACTCACGCGCATCCTCGCCGGGGAATGGAACAATATCCTTCTGCGAAAGGTGGCGGAAGATGGCGTGACGCTTGCGGATGAGTTCCTCGGGACTGAGAGGCACTGCCATGTCGGCAACTGCCAAATCCCACTCCTGCCATGCTCCACGATAAAGCCATATGTGGCACTCCTTTGCCCACTCCTCGTCCTTCACCTCTTCAAAGGCACGCAGGACAGCCTCAATGCAGACACGGTGCGTGCCATGAGGGTCGGTGAGGTCGCCGGCCGCGTATATCTGATGCGGCTTGACCTCGCGCATAAGAGCCTTTACAATCTCAATATCATCATCACTGAGTTTGCCTTTCTTTATGCCGCCGGTCTCATAGAACGGAAGGTTGAGGAAGTGAGCGTTAGTACGGTCATCAAGGCCTATTGAGCGGCAGGCAGCGCGTGCCTCGGCACGGCGGATAGCGCCCTTGAGGTCAAGCAACTTGCGTGGTTCGGGCTCGCCCACCTTCTTGTTGGCAATGATTTCACGTATCTCGTCAAAGGCATCGCCAAAGCCCATCTCCTTTGCAGTATCAATGTTCTGCAGCACTACATCGTCATACACCGCCACGTTACCCGATGTCTGGTATGCCACGTGAACGTCGTGCCCCTGCTCAATGAGGCGGTTGAAGGTTCCACCCATTGAGATGACATCGTCATCGGGGTGTGGCGAGAAGATTATTACTCGCTTGGGGAATGGTGATGACTGCACTGGACGTGTGCTGTCATCGGCGTTAGGCTTGCCACCGGGCCATCCCGAAATGATATGCTGTATCTCATTGAATACCTTTATGTTCACTTTGTCGTATGTATCCACACGCTCCAAGAGGTCGGAGAGTGAATTCTTGATGTAATCCTGGTGTGTGAGTTTGAGAATTGGTTTGTCCACTGTCTGGCACAGCCAGATAACAGCCTTGCGAATGAGTTTGTCGCTCCACTCAATTGGGGGTGCAACAAGCCAGGGTTCCTTGACGCGTGTGAGTTCCTGTGCGGCAGCATCGTCAATGACAACCTGCACATCCTCGTGGTTCTGCAGGCAGGTTGCGGGGTATTCCTCGCTCACTTCGCCCTCAATAAGCCTCTTTGCAACGCCGGCCTTATCCTCGCCCCACATCATGAGAACAATCTTCTTTGCGCTCATAATTGTCTCCAGACCCATTGTAATTGCCATCTTGGGCACTTCGTTGGGATTAGAGAAGAACTTGTCCTGGTTCTTGCGGGTGTTGTAGCTCAACTGCACAAGACGGGTTGTCGAGTGGGCATAACTGCCGGGCTCGTTAAAACCAATCTGGCCGAGTTCGCCCACACCCATTATCATAAGGTCAATGCGCCCGTCGACCATCTTTTCATACTTGCGGCAATAGTCATTTACCTTGTCACGCGCCACTGTACCGTCGGGGAAATGTACGTTCTCGGGCTTAATATCAATGTACTTGAGAAAATCCTCGTTCACGCGATGATTGCGGCTCTGTGATGACGAAGGCTCCATTGGAAAGAACTCGTCGAGGCTATACACCTCTACATTGGCAAAACTCACCTCACCCGCCTGGTAGCGGTTCACCAGTTCGGCATAGAGGCCAAGTGGCGTGCGGCCTGTTGAAAGACCTAGCGCAAAAAGGCGGTCCTCCTTGTGTGCCTTGATGGCATTTACCACCATATCGGCAGCAAACTTCACACCCTCGGGTTCTGTGGGGCATATTCTGGTTGGTACTTTCTCGAATTTACAAATGCTCTCTATTGAAGCCGAGACAGGCAACTCGCCTATCTTTGGCAATACAAATTTTGGATTCATAGTTATTGGTTAGTTTAGTTAGTTTTTAAATTACATTATTTTCTTAATTGCTTTGTTTTCACCTTTTCATTATCTCCGATGCCGGGAGACCTTTCTCCAACAACATCTTCATGTAACGCATGTGAGGGTCGGTGTGACGGAAGAACATCTTGTACCCGTCGCACAGCACATTCATATAAGGCTCGCCGTTCTTGGCATAGGCAAAGCGGTGCTTGGGGCACTCGCCATGACAAAGGAAATAGTAACTGCAACGCTTGCACTCCATTGGCAGGGCATCGCGTTTGTCACGACCGAAAGTCTGCTGTTCGGGACTGCGGTACATTGCCGCGAGTTCCTTCTCCTTTATATTACCCAAACGGTACTCGGGGTAGACAAAGTGGTCGCAGGAGTATACATCACCATTGTGTTCAACTACCAGGCCATCGCCACACACTTCACTGAAAGCGCAGAGCGGCGGCTGCACACCGCACCAATTGGCAAGCGTAACATCAAACAGTTGCACAAAACAACGGCCCACATCGAACTTCATCCACTCGTCAAAGACATCGCACATGAACTGTCCGTAACCCTTTGCCGACACCGACCAGGGAGCCTCAACGGCATCCTCCTCGTCGGGCGACACTATTAACGGCCGCTTGCCGGGGCGCTCAATGACATACTCCACCACCGGCAGGAACTGCATATACGGGTTCAATGAGCGCAGGAACTTGTAGACCTCGGCACCGCGTCCCTCACTGCGGGCATTCACTGTGGAGAGTATATTGAACTCAACACCTGTGCGCGACATAAGTTCAACGCCCTTCATCACGCGGGCGAAGGTTGGTGCACCACCGCAGTCGCGGCGGAAGGCATCGTGTATATCCTCGGGGCCGTCAAGCGACAGGCCAATGAGGAAATTGTTATCCTTAAAGAAACTGCACCACTCGTCATTGAGCAGAATTCCGTTTGTCTGCAAGGTATTTTCAATGCGCTTGCCACCGGCATACTTCTGCTGCAGTTCCATAGCCTTACGAAAGAAAGGCAGGCCTGCCATCAACGGCTCACCGCCATGCCAACAGAAGGAGATTTCCTCCTGTGATGCACCCTCAATGTACTGCCTTATGTAGGTCTCGAGCAGTTCATCGCTCATCTTGGGCATCGTTCCGCTGTAAATCTCGCTTTTGTCACGATAGTAGCAGTAGTGACAATCGAGGTTGCACGCCGAGCCAATTGGCTTCACCATTGTGGAGAAAGCCGGGGCGCGCCTCATCTTGGCAACGTCGGCAAGATGCAGATTATTCTTTTTATTACTTTTCACTTGCTATGAAATTTTCCTCACCATACTGCAACTGCAACTTGATAAGTTTCTCCTTCAGTTGCGCTGCGATTTCCTCTGTTCCTGGCTGGCCATAGATGTTATTGAGTTCGTGCTTGTCGTTCTCAAGGTCAAAGAGTTCCCAAACACCATCCTCGTAGAAGTGGATGAGTTTGTAGCGCTCGGTGCGCACACCCAGATGACGCTTTACGGCATGCTCATCGGGGTACTCATAGTAGTGGTAGTATATACCGTCGCGGTTTGGTTCCCACTTCTCGTCCTTGAGCACGGGAAGGAATGAACAGCCATGAATGTCTGACGGCACCTCAACACCTGCAAGTTCAAGGAACGTTGGTGCATAGTCAATGTTCTGCACCATAGCCATTGACTCGCCCTTTGCGCCGCCGGGCAGGCGCACAAGCAATGGAGTGCGGAATGACTCCTCGTACATCCAGCGCTTGTCAAACCAGCCATGCTCGCCCATGTAGAAGCCCTGGTCCGATGTGTACACGATGAGTGTGTTGTCCATGAGGTCATTCTCCTGGAGATAGTCGAGCACTCGGCCAACATTGCGGTCGACAGATGTTATCACGCGCACATAGTCGCGCATGTACTGCTGGTACTTCCAAGCATCAAGTTCCTTGCCTGCGAGGCCTGCAGCCTTGAATTTCTCAATGACTACATCGTAGTGTGCATCCCATGCAGCCTTCTGCGCTGTGTTCATGTTGTTGTATATTCGGCGTCCCCACTCCTCCAGGTCGGGGCGGCTGTGAATGGTGCTGTCCTTGTCGGCCATCTTCAGGTCATAGACAATGTCCATATCCTTGCTGATTGACATCTTCTGCCCCTGCGCAGCCTGACGGGTATCATAGTTGTCGAAGAAGGTCTCGGGCAGCGGGAAATTGCTATCGGTAAAAAGGCCGAGGTCGCAGGTATCGGGCATCCATGTGCGGTGCGGTGCCTTGTGATGCAGTAGCAGGCAGAACGGCTTGCTTGCATCGCGCCCGCTGTGGAGCCAGTCGAGCGCAAGGTCAGTGGTCACGTTGGTGGCATAGCCCTCGCGCTGCACCTTCTCGCCATTGCGTATGAAAGTGGGGTTATAGTAATCGCCCTGGCCAATGAGGATATCCCAATGGTTGAAGCCTGTGGGCTCCGATGTGAGATGCCACTTGCCAATGACAGCGGTCTCATAGCCCTGCTGCTGCAGGAGTTTGGGAAATGTCTGCTGGCCGCCGTCGAACGACGAACTGTTATCGGTAAAGCCATTGGTATAGCTGTGCTTGCCGGTAAGCATGCACGCACGTGAAGGACCACTGATTGAGTTGGCCACAAAACTGTTTGTGAAACGCAGGCCGTCGGCTGCAATGCGATCGATGTTCGGAGTGCGGATGAAGGTGGTGTCGTAGGCACTGATTGTCTGGTACGAGTGGTCATCGCACATAATGAAGAGGATGTTCATTGGCTCCTTTGGCTTCTCCTCGGCTGCACCGCAAGAGGCAACAAGCGGCAACACCGCCGCACCGGCCATTGAAAGACCAAGAACCTTTTTTGTCTTGTCGTAGAAGTTGTTCATATTATGGTCTGTTTTTTGTTGTTTTTATACCCGCACGGTGTCATAAAACCACCCCACGGAGTGCATATTGCGAAGATATAATAAAATATTGAAATATTTTAGAAATTAATGGAGTGTTTAAATTTATTATGATAAATTCACAAAAGTCGCCAAGCAAAGTCTCGATGCGCTTTAGTCTTTGAGTAAAAAAACGCCTGTCGCTCATTGTGCGACAGGCGTTGTACATTGCAATATATCGGACTAATCCTTCCAACCAAGAGCCGAAGCACCAAGCACTGCAGCATCGGCACCGGGGAGTGAAGACTTCAAGACCTTCACCTTGTCTCTCCACAAGAACACCACATTCTCATTCATGTGCTTGCGGATTGGCTCAAGCAACAACTCGCCTGCATTTGCCAAACCGCCGAACAGGATGATGGCCTCGGGAGCCGAGAATGCGATAAAGTTGCAGAAAGCCTCACCAAGAACCTTGCCTGTAAACTCGAAAATATCGTTGGCAAGCTTGTCGCCCTTGATAGCTGCATCGAAGAGCATCTTTGATGTGAGTTCGTTGATACATACATCGCGGAGGATACTTGGCTCGTCGCGCTCAACAAGCCATTTCTTTGCTGTGCGCACGATACCGGTTGCCGAGGCGTATGTCTCAAGACAGTCTGTACGGCCGCAACCGCAGGCACGACCTTCAAGAACTGGAGATGTTGTGTGACCCAACTCACCGGCAAAACCATCGTGACCATAAATAAGTTGACCGTTGGCAACGATACCGCTACCCACACCTGTACCAAGAGTAATATATACAAAATCCTTCATACCCTGGGCAACACCATACTTCTGCTCGCCGATAGCGGCAGCATTGGCATCGTTGGTAACCTTTGTGGGGAGGCCGGTCTTCTTCTCGATGAGCCAACCCAGAGGCACAATACCCTTCCATGGGAGGTTGGCTGCATTCACAATCTCACCGGTGTAGTAGTTTGCCATTGGAGCACCAACACCAACGCCCTCCAGTTTGCCCTCGCAACCGTTCTCCGACGCAAGTTTCTTAATTACGTTTGCAATAGAATCGGTGTACTCCTCGATATCGGGGTGTGCCTGTGTCTTGATAGAATCATCCTTTGCAAGGATGTGACCTTTTACATCAACAAGACCAATTACGGTATTTGTACCGCCAAGGTCAATTCCAATTACATATTTCTCGCTCATAATTATAATAGATTAGTTATAAATTCAAACAAACTCTCCGTCAGACGGAACCATTTGCGAATGTAAATAAAAAAAATCAGTTATCACACACAAAATCAGGAAACTGTTCAAAATTCGTTCAAAAATAAGTTTTTTTATGCTTTATTCTTTTTCTTTGCGGTGCTTTGCATTATCTTCGCAAAATAATTAAATAGAATAATATAATATAGAGATATGTTCAAAAGACTGTTTACACTTTTGCTTTTAGCCACAGCGACAGTTGTCGTTGCGCAGGAGAAGGCTTTCCCTACCATTCTACCCCAGCCCACAAGCATCAAGCCCGGCAATGCAAACATAAAGTTTGACTTTACCGATGAGACAAGAATCATTTACGGTTTTGACGACAGCCATGCAAAATACGCGGCCGACGAACTCAACAGAATTGCCGAGGCCATCTTTGGCAAGAAACTGAAGAAGGCGACAAAAGCAACAACTGTGAACAATGTAATCTTCATTACTGACGGGTCAATAAAGGCCGAAGGATATCTGCTGGACATCTCACCCGAGAATATTATCATCAAGGCAAAGGATGGCGCGGGAATGTTCTATGCCGTACAGACCTTGAAACAGATAATCCCGGTACAGGCATTCGAGACACCAATTGACCTGAAAAAGGTGTCGCTGCCTACAATGAGAATAAACGACGCGCCACACTTCCCCTATCGTGGCTTTATGCTCGACTGCTCACGCCACTTCTGGAGCGTGGAGACTGTGAAGGAGGTGCTTGACATTATGGCAATGCACAAGATGAACCGTTTCCACTGGCACCTGACCGAGGACCAAGGATGGCGCATAGAGATAAAGAAGTATCCCCTGCTCACCAAAATTGGCAGCCTGCGCGAACAGACAACAACCGGGCATAACGAGGGACTTGACGGAATCCCCTACGGCGGATATTATACACAAAAGGATATCAAGGAGATTGTAAGATATGCAAAGGAGCGCTTCATAACCATTGTTCCCGAGATTGAGATTCCCGGCCACTCACTGGGCGCGCTGAGCGCATATCCCTGGCTGGGTTGCGAGGGTGAAGCCGGCAACTACAAAACCTGGGCATACTGGGGCGTATCGAAGCAGATTGCCTGCGCAGGCAAGGAGAGCACTTTCAAGTTCTGGGAGGATGTGCTCGACGAGGTGATGGCACTGTTCCCCGGCGAATACATACACATTGGCGGTGACGAGGCTCCACGTGACATGTGGAAGGAGTGCCCGCACTGCCAGCAGCGCATAAAGGATAATAACCTGAACAGCGAGGCCGAACTGCAGTCATACGTCAACAGCCGCATAGAGGCACACTTGAACAAAAAAGGCCGCAAGCTCATTGGCTGGGACGAGATACTCGAAGGCGGTGTGAGCCAGAACGCGACAATCATGTCATGGCGCGGAACTGTGGGCGGCATTGCCGCTGCAAAGAAGGGCAACTACGTGATTATGACCCCAGGAGACTACTGCTACCTCGACTACCGCCAGACAACCGACCGCAAGGACGAACTTGACAGCAACGGCAGTTATGTTCCACTGCGCAAGACATACTCATTCAACCCATACGACCAGTTGAGCAAGGACGAGGAGAAGTACATTCTTGGCGTGCAGGGCAACCTGTGGACCGAGTATGTGACAACCCCGATGCAGCTGCAGTACAAGGCATTGCCACGTCTTGGTGCAATTGCCGAGATTGGATGGAGCAACCCATCACCTGAGACAAAGGACGTTGAGGAGTTCATTGGCCGCGCAAAGGAACTGGCACGCTACTACAATGCATTCGGCTGGTGTTTTGGACGCCACTTCTACGAGGACGGCGTGCAGGTGGGCTGGTAACAGAAAAGTAATATAATTTCAAACTCAATAACTAACCTTTTATGAAAAAATTATTTACGCTTATTCTTTGCGCTGTCTTCTCGGCAGCCGCAATGTTTGCACAGGTTCCTTTCAAGGCAACTACCATTGAGAATGGTGAGTTTGCCGAAGGTACCACATGGTACACTATGGGAATTGGAGAAGGTGCAAAGCTAATCAAGGACAATGCCGGTGCCGACCACATTGCGCTTGGAGTTTCTACCCCAAAGGGCAATGATGACGAGCTGTGGTGCTTCGTCGGCAACGACACCGACGGTTATGCTGTATACAACAAACAGGCCGGCCCAACCAAGGTACTCGCTTCAAAGACAACAATGAGCGCAATCAGCGGTTATGGCGGCACAGGCGGCTCAACCTACCCTATTATGCAGGACGCAGCAAACCTCCCCGATGGTTATGTAGGCCGTTGGGATTTTGCCACTTCGGACAAGATTGCCAATGTAAACGGCTATTTCATGCGCATTCATGGCACGAACTATGCTGTGAATAACTTTGGCGGCATTGGAAAGCTCGCTTTCTGGGCCGAGGGTGCAGATGCCGGTTCGACAATCGTTTTCACAGCAGCCGAGACATCTATTGAAATCCTTGCATCAAAGGGCGAATTCACAGCAAGCAATGCTAACGGTACATGGCACTCAAAATGGGAGAGCAGCGAGCTCGCAGGTTTCTCACTCTCAACAAATGCCAACAACATGACAACATCGGGCGACTACATCGCCGGTTATTCAGGCCAGTCGGGCACATCGTCATACACACTCACTGCACCTGAGGGTCTTGTAATCAAGGGCTATGGCTTTGACTACGTGAACACTAACAACGATGGCAGCTATACCCTCACACTGACAGCCGAGGGTGGCAACTACACATCATCGGCTACAACACAGCACCTTGAGGTTGAGATTGCCGACCCTGCACGCACAGTATATTTTACACAAAGCGGTGCAAACAAGGGTATCACATTCTCGAACTTCGTAGTTTACATGGGTCTCGACATCCGCACTCCGGAGCCTGCATTCGATGTATTCCCCACACTCACTACAGGTGCTATCCCCTACCGTATCCCTGCCATTGCAACTGCAAAGAACGGCAACATCATTGCCGTTGCCGACTACCGTCACAGCCGCGCCGACATCGGTATGGCAACAAACGGCCGAATCGACTTGCGTGCTCGTATAAGCAAGGACAACGGCGAGACATGGGGCGAGATTTTCGACATCATCCAGGGTAAGGGTGCTGCCGGTATCGACGCTTCGAACAACGACATGTACGTAGGCTTTGGCGACCCCGCAATTGTTGCCGACCGCGAGAGCGACCGCGTGCTTGTAATCAGCTGCTCGGGTAACGTTTCGTTCCCCAACGGACAGCGCAACAACCACCAGGGTATCGCACACTTCTACAGCGAAGACTGCGGCGAGACATGGAGCACTCCTGTTGACCGTGCAGAGCACATATACGCACAGTTCGACAACACACAGCACGGCCCTGTACGTGCAATGTTCGTGGGTTCGGGCAAGATTTCACAGAGCCAGTACATAAAGGTGGGCGAATACTACCGCATCTACTGCGCTGTTCTTGTAAAGAACGTTAACGGCACACATGTAAACTTTGTACTCTACAGTGACAACTTCGGCGAGAGTTGGACAGTCCTTGGCGGTGGTGAGGTTTCACCAATCCCAAGCGGCGGCGACGAGCCAAAGGCCGAGGAGTTGCCCGACGGTTCTGTAATCATCAGTTCACGTACCACAGGCGGACGTATCTATAACATCTTCTCATACACCGACAGCGAGAAGGCCGAGGGTTCTTGGGGCACAGCAAAATACTCTAACTCAAGCAACAACGGTACAATTGCTGTTAGCAACTCAACAAACGGTGAGATTATGTTCGTGCCTGCAAAGCGCAAAGCCGACGACAAGAAGGTTTATCTTGCACTGCAGTCAGTGCCTCTTGGCTCGGGCCGCGCAAATGTAGGTATATATTATAAGGAGTTGGAGACACTCGAGGACTTCATCTCACCCGAGGCCATTGCAGCCGATTGGGACGGACGTCACCAGTCAAGTTATGTTGCAGGTGCGTACTCAACAATGACACTGCAGCACGACAACAATATCGGTTTCCTCTACGAGGAGGACACTTATGGCACAAGCGGTGGTGGTTACACAATCGTTTACAAGAACTACAGCATTGAGTACATCACAGACAGTGCATACGTTTATGATGCAGATGTTGACAAGACAGCCATCGTTGCAGCCGGCATTGATGCAAAGATTGCAGCGTTCGACACCGAGGCTCCGGTATATGTAGGTTCAGTTGACAGCAATTCACTTGACGCAGTGGCAGCGCTCATCGAGGCATACAAGACTGCTCCTTCGTACGAAGCATACGAGGCCATCAACGCAGGCATTGCCAACATGCCACGCCTTGAGGTTGAGGCAGGCAAGTGGTACCGTATACGCAACTCGGAGCGCAGCAATGCGACACTCTACCTGAACCCCGAGGCAAGCCGCGTGTCAGCAGCCGCTTCAAACGTCAAAAATGCAAACCAGTTGTTCACATTCCTGCCCACAGGCAACAGCAAGGAGTACTACCTGTACAACGGCAACTACCAGTATATGTTGGGACCTCTTGGCAACAACGAGACACAGCCTATTGTAACAACAGACAATGCCGCAGCCGGAAAGTGGAAGATTGAGAGCACTTCAACAGGATTGAGCTCAATCATCTGCCAGAACAACACAGGCAGCCACACAGGCCTTCATCTTGCCGGTGACAATGTACGCCTTGTGCCCTGGACAAACAATGCCGAGGCATCATTGTGGTACATTGAGCCTGTTGAAGAGTTTGCCATGACAATCAACGAATATGCTGCAGTATGCATGCCATTCGCAATGACATTGCCCGAGGGCGTAATTGCATACACTGCAGGCGCTACACAGACTGTTGACGGCGTTGAATACATCCCATTGACCGAGTGCGGCACTGGTGTTATTGCAGCGAACACTCCTGTGGTACTGACTGCAGATAACGGCACATACTACATTGGTGTGGGCGGAGAGGCTACGGCTCTCGAGGCCGAGAACCAGTTGCGCGGCGTGCTGAAGAGCGCATCGGTAAGCGGTTCAAACATCTACACCTTGAAGAACGGCGAGTTTGCAAAGCGCACAGGCAGCAGCGGTACAATATCAGCAAACACTGCATACTACACCGCCGACAGCAGCGCCTCTACTCTTGCGATGAAGAAGGGCGAGGCCACAGGTATTCAGGAGGTGAATACTGAAAGCGGAAAGGTGAAAGGCATTTATGATCTCCACGGCCGCAAAGTAACAAAGCCTATCAAGGGTATCTACATCATTGATGGAGAAAAGGTCTTGGTCAAGTAACAGCCCAAGGACTATAAAATAGAGAGGTTCTTCACGTCGTGAAGAACCTCTCTTACAATTATATAATGACAACATCACATTAACTAAAATTAAATATAATTTTTTAAAATCGTATTGCAATACTTATTATATTTGCACACGAGTGCATACTGTGCACATAAAAAGCAAAAGAAACTAACTAACCATTTTTTATGAAAAGATTATTTACATTACTCATTTGCGGACTGATGTCTGTGGCAACGATGTTTGCCGACGAGCCTTTCCGCAACCACAGGTACGACTCGTTCAAAGTACTTGAAACAAACAGCGAGAGCATTGTCTTTATTGGCAATAGCATCACCGACATGCACTGCTGGCCCGAGGCATTCAAGACCTCAACGGGCGAGTATCTGCCAATTGTGAATCGTGGAAACTCGGGTACCTACTCTACCGAGCAAAGCAACAACCTTGAGTCATACATCAACGGCAAGCCCAAAAAGGTGTTCATGATGATTGGCACAAACGACATCGCAACATCGGGCGGCCTCAACTTCAGCGGCGAGCAGGTGCTTGCATACGTCAAGAGCATTGTAGAGCGCATTCACGCACGCTCACCACAGACAAGAATCTATCTCTACAGCATCCTCAACAACAAGACAAGCAACCGCGTGGAGGCAACTTGGCTCCACACTAACGAGATTGTGAAAAAGTATGTGGAGACAATGAATGTGGAGTGGCTCACATACATCGACCTCTATGACAAACTCACAGGCGTTGCACAGGGCGGCGTGTGGAGTTATGACAACCTTCACCTCACAGCAGCAGCCTACAAGGTATGGTGCGAGACCATCTGCCAGTACCTGCAGGAGGGCGAGGACTACACAGTGAAAACAGTTTACCCCGAGAATACATCGTCATTGCAGCAGAACGGTGGCCTGGGCAGCGCACACGGCATGCGCGCAACATACGCAAGCATGTTGCCCATCAGCAACGAGGATGTATTGGTGTTCGGTGACGAGTTCATCAAGAACGGTGAATGGCAGGAACTGCTCGGCAACCGCAATGTAAAGAATCGCGGTACAGGCTGGGGCTATGGCGGCGACATCTCTGTAACAAGCAAGATTATTGATGCCACATTTGCAAGCACCGGTGTGGAGAAGAAGGATGCAAAGGCAATTTTCATCTACACAGGTACAGGCGACTGCAACGGCAACACTGACATTGCAACCGTAAAGAGCAATTACAAAGCCCTTGTTGACAAGGTTGCACAGAAGTCACCGACATCAAAGATCTACCTCATGGCCCTGTGTCCTACAAACAATGCAACAACAAACACATCACGCATTGCAGCGTTGAACGAGTATATGAAGAGCATTGCCACAGGCAATATACGCTATGTAGACACATACACTCCAATGCTCAACGGCAACGTTGCCAATACAAAGTATTTCTACCCCAGTAACTATCTTGGCGGTTTGGGATATGTTGTAATGGCAAATGCAATGAAGGATGCCCTGAAGGCAGATTTTCCAACAGACACATATACAGTAATAAGCGAGGCTGATGCCGAGGTGCGCTATGCACAGGCAACACTGCGCAACACCCTTTCACAGGCCATTGCACGCGGCCTTCTCCTGGAGCGCGGTGACGCTATGGGACAGTACGACCCCGAAAAGATGGCGGCATTTGACGCAGAACTTGAGAACGCATACGCGCTGCTTGCACAGGAGAGCATAACCGAGGCCGAGGTGCAGGCAATGAGCAGCAAACTCAACGAGGCAGTTGAATCGGCCATAGCAATGCCAAAGGCAAGCACAACCGACAATGAGCATTGGTATCAGTTTACATCATTGCGCAGCCCTAACCTCTTCATCAGCGCCGAGGGCGAGGCTACAGGCGTTGTAGGCAAGGAGAACACTGCGGCATCGGCTGCGTCAATGTGGAAGTTCGTTGATCGTGGCGACAACACCTTTGACATTGTGAACCGCCAGTACGGTTCATACCTGAACCCTGTTGCAAACTACAACACACAGATTTCAACAACAAAGAACAAGCCTTCAAGAGGCTGGACTGTGAGTTATGCAAACACACCTGCATACTACATCATCTCATCGGGCGACGTCCAGTTGAACCAGACAGGCTCGGGACAGAACTACAAACTCTACAACTGGAGCAACAGCGCCACACTAGGAAGCGACCGAGGCGATACAGGCTGCCAGTTCTCAATCGTAGAGGCAGCCGAACTGGCAGAACAACCATCTACACTCACATATACAGTTGACAAGAGCAACGGCAGTCTCTATCGTGGCACATCGGCAAACCAGAACTGGAACAATGTCTGGAAGAGCAACGCTACTCCACAACTTCAGTTCGGTTGCGGTACAATCAACAACATGAACTGGCAGGGCGACAACGTGCAGATGATGACCGGTACAGCCGGCAGCGCAGCATATGCAATCACCCCGCCTGCAGGCTATGTAATTACCGAGTACAGTTTCACATTTGCCAACAACGGCCACAACACCGGCCTCACCCTTACAATGGACAATGGCAAAGTATACACAACCTCAACAGCAGCACAGACCATCAGTGCAAAGGCACAGAAGGCAAGCAGCGTATCGTTCACTCTTGCAGGCAGCAACGGCAACGGCGTTGTGCTCACCAATTTCACTGTAAAGATAAAGGAGGACAAGATTGAGGCTCCATCTATCAGCACCGAGGGCGACGAGCACTGGTACTACATTGCAAACGCTTCGTCAAAGGCATACTGCGCAAGCAAGGTAATCTACTATGACAATGACATGCAGAAACTGCGATTTGCCGACAAGACATTCAGTGCCGACCGCATCTGGAGTTTCTGGGAGAAGGATGGCAAACTCGCTATCAAGAATTACAAGGGCGAGTACTTTGGTACAGCAGGTGCCGGCACCGGCGGCTCGACATCGTTTGGTGTTGTGAGCGAGCCAAACTACATCTACACCATTCAGAGCGCTTTCGGTTTCTTTACCATCAAGGACAATGCCGTAGAACTGCACGCACAGGAGGCAAACGCAGTGATTGTACGCTGGGCGGCAGACGCAGACGGCGCATCACTCTGGCGTTTTGACGAGGTTGACGTAACCAACGCTCTTGCCGAGTTCTCATCTTCAAATGTTGTACAGGGCAAGGTGAGCACAGGAATTGGCAACACCGACCAGCCCATCGTGCGTTCTACAATCCGCGTCAGCGGACTTGAAGGCAGCGTTGAGTTCCAGGGCGTGAAGGGTGCTTTCGCAGGAACCGACAAAAACGACATTACAAACGTCAAAGCATACTTTGCGACAAACTCACGCGAGTTGTTCGTTGACCCTGAAAAGAAGATGACATGGCGCGAGGAGAACGGCGAGCAGTTCGGCGAGACTGTTACACTTGCAGCAGACGGAACATTCACCATCACAGGCAACAAGACACTTGCTCCGGGCGACCACTATCTGTGGATTACATACGACATTGCCGAGACAGCCAAAGAGGGCAACACAGTTGATGCAAGCATCACTACCTACACCGTTGACGGCAAGGAGACTGCCGAGGATAACGGCAACCCGGCGCACAGCGTTACAATATTCCTTTCAGAGGGAGCAGTGCTCATGCCAATGGACAAGGGCTCGCTCTACTACCGCATCCCCTCAATCACTGTGACAAAGGACGGCAAGCGCCTTGTAACACTCACCGATGACCGCAAAGGGCACAATTCCGACCTCCCAAGCCACTGCTACCTTGTAGCACAGTACTCCGAGGATAACGGCCGCACATGGAGTGACCCTGTGACAGTTGCCGGTACTGCCGAGACCGGTGGCAACTATGGCCATGGCGACGCCTCAATTGTAACAAACCGCGAGAACGGCGAAATCATAGGTATTATGACCAGCGCAGGCACATACGGTCACGGATTCTTCGCAGGCACAGCAGCCGAGCCTCCACGCTGGAAGACAATCATCAGCCGCGACGGCGGTCTTACATGGGAGACACCGGTTGACCACACCGACGACCTCTTTGGTGCAAACTGCTCTAACCCCAAGACCAACACATGGAAGAGCGGATTCTCGGGTTCAGGCGCAGCACTGCAGAAACGCGACGGTACACTTGTATCAAGTTTCGTTAACCGTCAGGCCGACAACAGCCAACACTTCTATTTCTTCATGAGCAAGGACGGCGGCCAGAGTTGGTATGTGAGCGGCACAAGTGGTACAAGCGGCGCCGACGAGCCAAAGACGCTCGAGCGCAACAACGGCGACCTGGCCATCAGCGTACGCTCGAGCGGCTACAACTACTACAACTACACATCTAACGATGGCGAGACATGGCATTTGCCTTCACAGACACGTTTCAACAGCGGAATCTCGGGCAACGCATGCGACGGCGAGTACATGGTATGGTGCTCAACCGTTGAAGGCAACGCATGGGACATTGCATTCCAGACATTGCCTAACAGTGGTAGCCGCCAGAATGTAAGTATCGCACTCTCAACCGACGAGGGCGCAACATTCGGCACTCCAAAGACCATCTGCCCAATAGGTTCGGCCTACAGCGCTGCAGTCGTGCTCCCCGACGGTACACTTGGCGTATATTATGAGGAGAACGGCGTGTTCGGTGGCTTTACAATGCGCTTTGTGCGCTTCTCACTTGACTGGGCAAGCAACGGAACTTACAAGTTCAGCGACAACGCACCATTCTACCCAATCAAGTCAACCAACCCGACAGCGATTGAGGAAGTGAATAACGAGGGAAAAGCGGAAAACGGAAAGGTGAAAGCCATCTACGATTTGCAGGGACGTCGCGTCAACAACCCAACAAAGGGACTGTACATTATTGACGGCAAGAAGACAATACTTAGATAAGAGTAACTGGTGAGGGCCGTCAAAGGCGCTCACCTACTTTATTGAATAGTTTTTTTACACAGACTTATGAAAAAGAGATTTTACATGCTACCCATCATCGTATTGATGATGACTATTTTTGCAGCATGCACTCCCGGCAACAACATGGAGACCCCGGGCGAAGATTCAAGCGCATCATACGAAGTCGTGAGCGATATGCAACTTCCAATGAGCCTTTTCCTCAACAGTATGCCGGACGAATATGCAGCCATCAAGGAACCAATGGCAATGGTATTTTCAATGCGTGAGAATGCCCTGAAAGAACAGTTGGGCAATGAGAATATCCAGTTAGGATTCCGCAAGACAACATACCTTTACCCCAGCACCGATGTACAGGGCAAGGCAGTGGCCCTCTCGGCGGCAGCCTTTTGGCTGGGTTACTTCGACAATGGAGTGTGGAACGACCTGAGACCCGACAACATCTGCCTGATGGAGCACTACACCATCACAAGTGACGCCGAGGCTCCAAGCAGCACATTCCCCCTTGAGATGTTCATCACCGGCAACACCCTAACCATCATGCCCGACTATCTTGGCTACGGCATAACCAAAGAGTTGCCCCACCCTTATCTTAACCACGAAGTATGCGCCATCAACTCCATTGATGCCCTGACTGCGGGATTCGGTCTATTCAATGACAAAGGCAAGTGCGGAATGTCGCAGGGCTGGAAACTCTACCTTGCCGGTGCATCACAGGGCGCAAGCAACGCCATTGCCGTACACAAGTACATGGACACAAATCTCGCGCTTGCCAGGAAATGGAACTTTGCATCAAGCAACTGCTCATCAGGCCCATACAGCCCCGTTGTAACCATTGACAAGTACCTTACCGACGGCAAGGTTGCATACCCGGTAGTATTCCCATTGGTTATGAAGACAATGTTCGACTCTTACCCCGACATCATGAAGGGCTTCACCGAGGAGATGGTCTACTCACAGAACTACCTTGACGTCAAGTCAGAGATTGACAGCATGATTGCCGGCAAGCAGCATGACACGGCAGCCATTAACCAGTTGTTCTTGGATAAGGTAAAGCAGACAACTGACGCTGCCCTTGCCGAAAACGAGATATACCTCACAGATATCCTAAGTCCCGAAATCCTGGACAAGGAATCTCCCATCTGCAAAGCACTCTATCAGTGCCTTGAGGAGAACGACCTTACCAAGGGATGGACTCCCGTTCACCCAATGAAACTCCACTATTCACCGTACGACGCGGTTGTACCACAGGAGAACAGCACTGCCATCCTTGATGCATTCGGGAGCGGCATTGTCACCCTGCAAGAGTCTGCACTCCCAGTTGACCACGCCACTACCTGCAGCCTGTGGATGATGGAGGTATTCAGTAACGGTTTCTGATAACACATAAACACACGACTAAAGCGTAAGCGCTCCTGGGGCACTCACGCTTTAGTCGTTAACGTACACCCGCTTAATTGCTTCTTTTCCCTTGCTTTTTCAAAAGCAAAAGCCTATTTTTGCGTAAGTACTCTGAAAAGAGCGGCACATCAAGAATTAAACACCTCACATTTTATATACAACCAAAAATAGATTATGAAAAGAACCTTACTGGCCATTTTGCTGGCACTGCCATTGCTTGCTACAGCGCAGGAGAAAATAAAGGTTGCCTGCATTGGCAACAGCGTTACCTACGGTATGACCCACAAGAACCCTGCCGAGACATCATACCCCACACAACTGCAGCAGATGCTTGGCGAGGAGTACGAGGTGAGAAATTTCGGTCACTCGGGAGCGACACTATTGAGCAAAGGATACCGTCCATACGTCAACCTGCCCGAATACACGGCAGCACTTGAGTTTGCGCCCGATATTGCCATCATCCATTTAGGGCTGAACGACACCGACCCACGTGCGTGGCCCAACTACCGCGATGAGTTCTATGGCGATTATATGAACATCGTCAAGGCTTTGCGCAACAAGAACCCCGAAGTGAAGGTCTATATATGCCGTATGACACCTATTTTCCATTGGCACCGCCGTTTCAAAAGCGGAACACGCGACTGGTACTGGCAGATTCAGGAGGTCATTGAAGATATTGCAAAATACGAGGAACTTGAACTTATTGACCTGAGCCGTTATATGTACCACCGCCCCGACCTAATGCCCGATGCGCTGCACCCCAACGAGCAGGGTGCAGGCATAATTGCAGGACAGGTATATTCGGCAATAACCAATGACTACGGCGGTTTGTCATTGCCGGCAATATACAGCGACAACATGGTTGTGCAGCAAGGCAAGCCTTTTGTTGTAAGTGGGACAGCCAATGCCGGCAAAGCGGTCTCTGTGCGGTTCGGCAAGCAAAGAATCATTAAAACAGCAGCAGAGGATGGCAGTTGGAAGGTAATGTTCACTCCAATGGTAGCCGACGGCAAGAGTTACACACTGACCGTTGAATGTGGCAAAGAGAAGAAAGAATACAAGAACCTTGTCATTGGCGAGGTATGGCTCTGTTCGGGACAATCAAACATGGCTTTCATGGTAAAGGAATCATCGCACATTGAGCAGAGCCTTTCGAATGTAAAGAAGAGAGACATCCGCCTCTATGACATGAAACCACGCGTACTCACCAACAGCGTTGAGTGGGATTCCGTCGACCTTGTAAGACTAAATAACCACGACTACTACCAGCCTACCACATGGCAGTTGCAAAACAAGGAGAACGTGAGCGACTTCTCGGCTGTTGCCTACCATTTCGGCGCCATGCTTGCCGACTCGCTCGGTGTTCCGGTGGGACTCATTTGCAATGCTGTTGGCGGTGCACCTGCCGAAGCATACATAGACCGCAAGACACTTGAGTTTCACCCCGTACTGGTCGACATACTCTACAACTGGAAAGAGAATGACATGATACAGGACTGGTGCCGAGGCCGCGCAAAGCAGAACATTGCAAAGAGCAGTGTCAAATTACAACGTCACCCCTACGAACCTTGTTATCTCTACGAGACAGGAATTATGCCAATAGCAAGTTACCCGATAAAGGGAGCGATATGGTACCAGGGCGAATCGAACGCGCACAACATTGAGTTGCACGAAGTGATATTCCCCACCCTCATCGACAGTTGGCGCAAAACATGGAACGACCCTGAAATGCCATTCTACTTTGTTCAACTCTCAAGCATAAACCGCCCATCGTGGCCGCACTTCCGCGACTCGCAGCGCCGCCTGGCAGCAGAAATACCTAACTGTGACTTTGCCGTATCGAGCGACAAGGGACACCCAAGCGATGTACATCCAAAAGAGAAAGCGCCCGTTGGAGAGCGACTTGCACGCCTGGCGCTGAACCAGACATATGGCATGCAGCACGTAGCACAGCATGGCCCAGCACCTTTCAAAGCATTCAGTTTCAATGGCAGGACCGTCATTGAGTTCAGTAACGCAACAGAACTGAAGACAAGCGACAACTATATTTTGAGAGGCCTGGAGGTTGCCGACCATAGTGGCCGCTTCAGCAAGGTTGACGCAGAGAAAGAGGTTAAGTTCAAGGACAACCGTATAATAATAGAGCGTGAAGCCCACCGTGTGCGCTACGCATGGCAGCCCTACACCGATGCCAACCTTGTGAACGAAGCCGACCTACCAGCAAGCACCTTTGACATCGAGGTTAAAAGGGATTGGAAAAGACCAAGTAACAAATAACGGAAAAAGATGAAGGCGATAAATTTATCGCCTTCATCTTTTTTTCAATTATACAACGGGAAAACATCAGTTTTCACCTTTCAGTTTTCACCTTACTTTATCACTCCAAGTTCCTTGCCAACCTTGATGAAAGCTGCAATTGCCTTGTCAAGGTGCTCCTGCTCATGAGCGGCCGAGAGCTGGACGCGGATGCGTGCCTCGCCCTTTGGAACTACAGGATAGTAGAACCCGGTAACAAAGATTCCCTCCTGGGCCATTTTCTGCGCGAACACCTGTGACAGAGGAGCATCGTAGAGCATAACTGCACAGATTGCCGACTGTGTAGGCTTGATATCGAAGCCTGCTGCCAGCATCTTGTCGCGGAAATAGTTTACATTGTTCTGCAGTTTGGTGTGGAGTTCGTCGCTCTCTGCAAGCATCTTGAACACCTCGATAGACGCACCCACAACTGATGGTGGCAATGAGTTGGAGAAGAGGTATGGACGTGAACGCTGGCGCAGCATGTCGATAATCTCCTTGCGGCCTGTAGTGAAACCACCTACAGCACCACCAAAAGCCTTGCCAAGTGTACCGGTGAAGATGTCAATGCGGTCATAGCAGTCGAACTGCTCGGCAACGCCATGACCTGTAGCTCCAACAACGCCTGCAGAGTGTGACTCATCGACCATTACAAGAGCATTGTACTTCTCGGCAAGGTCACAAATCTTGTCCATTGGAGCAACGTTGCCGTCCATTGAGAAGACACCGTCGGTAACAATGATACGATAACGCTGTGCCTGCGCCTCCTGCAGACAACGCTCAAGATCGGCCATGTCGGCATTCGCATAGCGGTAACGCTGCGCCTTGCAAAGACGTACACCGTCAATGATTGAGGCGTGGTTCAGGGAGTCTGAGATTATGGCATCCTCGGCAGTGAACAGAGGTTCAAAGAGACCACCGTTAGCATCGAAGCAGGCTGCATAGAGGATTGTATCCTCGGTCTTGAAATAGTCGGCAATAGCTTTTTCAAGAGTCTTGTGGTAGTCCTGTGTTCCACAGATGAAACGTACCGACGACATACCAAAGCCGCGTGCCTCCATAGCCTCCTGGGCAGCCTTCATCAGGCGTGGGTTATTCGAGAGGCCAAGATAGTTGTTGGCACAGAAGTTGAGTGCCTTTGAACCATCCTCAAGGGTAATCTCGGCAAACTGTTGCGATGCAATGTTACGTTCTCTCTTGTACAAGCCGGCTGCGTCAATGGCAGCCAGTTCGTCTTTCAAGTGTTGTTGAAAATTTCCGTACATTATATATATTGTTTTAGTTGATGATTATCATTACAAGGGAGAAGAACTCCCGTCGGTCTACAAAAGTACATTTTTTGATTCAAAATACATATCGGGAACGGGAAAATATTTCGTCACACACACAAATGCAGCACGCAAGGAGCATTTCGCAGCCCTTTGACAAGCGATGTTCTAACAAAATATTATACCTTTGGCACGCAAAAGGGTATTTTTATGCCCCGTACACTATCAATAATGAACAAGCAATGCTCACAAACACCCTTTTACTCATATTCTACATTATTGCCCCAGCCGGCGTGCTTTACATATGCCGCAAGAACAGGTTCTTTAACAAGATTGGACCGGTGCTGACACTTTATCTGCTGGGAGTGGCTGTTGCAAACATTGGCATACTGCCCTCGGCGCCCGATGCCCATAAAAGCCTGACGGGTTTCCAGAACTCAATATCGGAGATACTTGTGCCACTGGCACTGCCAATGATGCTGTTTGGCTGCAATTTCAGGAAATTCTCATTGGGCAGGTCGCTTGGAGCATTGGTGGCTGGTATTTTCTCTGTTGCGCTGTTTGCGTTCATAGGCTTTATACTTTTCAAAGGACATCTTGGCGAAGAGAGCGACAAGATGGGGGCAGCGCTCACAGGACAGTATCTTGGCGGCGCGGCAAACCTTGCAGCAATAAAGCAGATGGTGGGCCTGAGTACCGAGAATTTTGTCATACTATCGACCTGTAACCTCATTGTGTCATTCTTTTACCTTATGCTGCTGATGGGTGGCGGCGTGAGGCTGGCGCGCCGCATTGTGGGAAAACATGGCAGCAAGGAGCAGAACGTAAGTATTGAGGAGTATACCGATGAAAACCCATACAAGGATTTTGGCAGCAGGGAATGCCTTTTGCAACTTGTAAAAATCCTGCTTGCCTCGTTGGCTGTCATGGGAATATCTGTCTACATTGGCACTGTTGCAGGAGGCGGGAATGGCATATCTACTGTAGCGCTCATCCTCTCCATCACCACCCTTTCGCTACTGCTGACAAACTGGAAGGAGGTGCAGCGGTGGGACAAGAGTTACGATGCCGGCATGTACCTGATATATGTATTCTGCCTTGTAATGGCCACAATGGCCGACCTGAGCAGCATAGACTGGGAACAGAGCCTTTACATACTGCTCTACCAGGCAACAATTATCTTTGGTTCACTGCTGCTGACCATTATTCTCGCAAGATTCTCGGGGATTGACGCTGACACTGCAGTCATAACATCGAACACGCTCATCAACTCCCCTGTGTGCGTGCCCATGATAGCAGCAACAATGAAAAACAAGGATGTCATTGTAACAGGCATCACCAACGGCCTTGCGGGGTATGCCGTAGGCAACTACATCGGCTACCTGATGTTCAGCCTGTTTGCTATGCTTTAGATAATTTTTGTAACATTTTATTATAAAAAACTTGCACCTATAGCGAAATTAGCAGTAACTTTGTTTGCACTCCAGCAAAAGATAATAAAAAAACAAAATCATATAGTTTATGAAAAACGTACTTGTCATCGGTTCAACCGGACAGATTGGTTCGGAACTCACAATGAAATTGCGTAATATGATTCCGGACGGCAATATCGTTGCCGGATATATCCCAGGCGCCGAGCCAAAGGGCATTCTGCTCGAGAGCGGCCCTGCCGAGGAAGCCAACGTAAAGAACGCCCAGCAACTTGCCGACATTGTAGAGAAATACAAGATTGACACCATATACAACCTTGCAGCACTGCTGTCAGCTGTTGCCGAGTCAAAGCCCCTGTTGGCATGGGACATACAGATGAACGGCCTCATCAACATTCTTGAGATTGCGCGCGAGAAGAAGTGTGCCGTCTTCACACCAAGTTCAATTGGCTCGTTCGGTCCCAACACTCCACGCGACAACACACCACAGGACACCATCCAGCGCCCAAAGACAATGTACGGTGTCACAAAGGTGGCAACTGAGTTGCTAAGCGACTACTACTACACCAAGTATGGCGTTGACACACGTGCGGTACGTTTCCCGGGCCTCATCTCAAACGTGACTCTGCCCGGCGGCGGAACAACCGACTACGCAGTGGAGATTTACTATGCCGCTGTCAAGGGCGAGGATTTTGCCTGCCCCATTCAGGCCGGCACATTCATGGATATGATGTATATGCCCGATGCCCTGAAGGCAGCCGTTGACATTATGAATGCAGACCCCACACGCCTCATACACCGCAATGCCTTCAACGTTGCATCAATGAGTTTTGACCCCGAAATCATCAAGGCGTCTATCCAGAAGTACATCCCCGACTTCAAGATGCACTATGAGTTCGACCCTGTTCGCCAGGCAATTGCCGACTCTTGGCCAAACAAGATGGACGACAGTTGCGCACGCAACGAGTGGGACTGGAAGCCAAGTTACGACCTCGACTCTATGACACAGGATATGATAAAGACCCTGCGCGAGCGTGTCAACAAGTAAAGCAACGCACAGAATATCATTTGACAGGCAGCAACTATTGTTGTTGCCTGTCTTTTTTATTATTACCGGAACTGTGCTTTCAGTTTTCACCTTTCAGTTTTCACCTTTCAGTTTTATAATCCTTAACACATAAAATATCAAAACTTTTCGTCCAGAAAAACCAAATTTCACAAATATCTTTATATCTTTGTGATATTTCACGAATATGTACTGCACTCGCAGTAAAATATTGAAGCATTGCTTTATATTTTGCTCGTTTGTAGCATTTAAAAGTATTTTATAATAATAACCATAAAACACAACACTATGTCAATCAAACAATTGAAAAAATGCTTTCTATTGACTGCTGTGGCACTCCTGTGCTCATTCAGCAGCAATGCTCAAGAGACATTTGAGAAAGGCAAACTGTACCATATCTATGGTGCCGGTGAGACAGAGAATCTCGTTGCCGAGAAAATTGGAGAAATGGCAGGATTTGCCAACTATGACAAGGAAGATGCTTCTATCTACTGGAAGATTTCGGAACTGTCGGGCAGCTGGCGCATCATAAATCCTGTAACCAACAACGCCCTGCGTGTCAACGGCAACCTTGTTGAAGTTGGCGAGAACAACGGCTCGGACGAGGCGCAATTGTGGAAGTTTGAGAACGGTATGCTCATCCCGGCAAACAGCCCGACACTCGCTGTGGCAAAGGGCAAGGGTGGCACACTCATTGTAATCAAGAAGGAGAGAGCGGCAAACATGCGCGCTGCAAAGTTCAAGATTCAGCCTTCGGAGGTTGCCGGTTTCGATGACAACCTTACATACCAGATTTGCCCCGTTACAAAGCCCGGCCAGGTACTTGGCAACGGCGATTCAGGTGAGAACAACGCACGCATCGTGTGCGAGGACACCGTAAGCGGCAACAAGGGACAGTACTGGAGCATCAAGACAATAGACCTATTTACATTTGCTATCGAGAACTCATTCTACGGCATTAACTTTGACGATGGCGGCGGCAACCCAAGCATTGACTATCTGCTCCAGTGGCCGGCAAAGGCAGGCGAGTGGAACAATGCAAAGTTCCATTTTGAGCCTGTTGAAAAGCAGCCTGGCGTATACCTCATCACATCGGCAGGCAAAGAGGGCACGATGTACACAGTCAAGGATGGCCGCATGATGCTCGTTGAGAAGGACCCCAAAGACAAGGATGCATGGTTCAACATTACAGCAGTTGAGAAGCCAAAGATCAATGCCCCACACTGGGAGGACGAGACCATGTTCGCCGAGAACAAGGAGCGTGCAGTGGCAACATATATGCCATATGACAACGTGAGCAAGATGCTTGCCGACAAGGAGTACTACGCAACTCCCTGGACCGAGCCTGTGAACAACCGCTACATGAGCCTCAACGGCACATGGAAGTTCAACCTTGTGAGTGAACCCGAACAGCGCCCGCTCGACTTCTTTGAGGCCGGTTTTGACGCAAGCGCATGGGACGAGATTCCAGTTCCTTCGAACTGGGAGATGCTTGGATATGACAAGCCAATCTACAACAACGTAGAGTACCCACACGCCAACACACCTCCATACATCAAGGCACGCCCGGGCTACAACGACAACGGCAGCAAATACGGCATCAACCCCGTAGGTTCATACATCCGCACATTCGAGGTTCCCGAGGATTGGGACGGACGACGCACATTCATTCACTTTGGCGGTATCTACTCTGCTGCATTCGTATGGCTCAACGGCCAGTATGTAGGCTACACACAGGGTGCAAACAACGTTGCCGAGTTCGACATCACCAACTATATGCAGAAGGGCGAGAACAAACTTGCCGTACAGGTATTCCGCTGGAGCGACGGCTCATACCTTGAGTGCCAGGACATGTTCCGCATGAGCGGTATCTTCCGCGATGTATATCTCTACAACGTGCCAAAGACAGCTGTTCGCGACCACTACATCACAAGCAAGATGTCGGCCGACCGTTTCAGCGCAGACGTAAGCATCAAGTTCGAGATTGACAACCGCGACTTTATCCCAGGTCTCAAGACTGTGAAGGCGCAGATATTCGATCCAAACGGCGAACTTGCCGCCGAGGAGTCTACAGTTGTAAACACAGCGGCAAAGATTGTATCTCCAAGCGGCGAAATCAAACTCGAGGTATTCAACCTCAAGTTGTGGAGTGCCGAGAAGCCAAACCTCTACACCGTACGCATCATCCAGTACGATGACGAGGACAACGAAGAGATGGCATTCTCTACAAAGTATGGTTTCCGCGACATCGTCATCAAGAACTCACTTGTATATATCAACGGCGAGAGAGTATTCTTCAAGGGCGTAAACCGCCACGACACACACCCTGTACATGGCCGCGCTGTCACAACTGAGTCAATGCTGCAGGATGTCAAGCTCATGAAGCAGAACAACATCAACACAATACGTACAAGCCACTACCCCAACGCGGCAAAGATGTATGCGATGTTTGACTACTATGGCCTCTACTGCTGCGACGAGGCAGACTTGGAGGACCATGCAAACCAGAGTATCTCGGACCGCAAGACATGGATTCCGGCATTTGTTGACCGCATCAACCGCATGGTATTGCGCGACCGCAACCACGCCAGTGTTGTAATGTGGAGCCTGGGTAACGAGGCAGGCAACGGCAGCAACTTCGGTCCTTGCTACGACGAGGCTAAGCGCCTTGACAGCCGCCCTGTACACTACGAGGGAACACGCTCAAGCGGCGATTATGGTGGCGGACGCTTCAGCGACTTCTACTCAAAGATGTACCCCGGCCAGGCATGGATGGACAAGTACACCAACGACCTCGACAAGCCAATGTTCATCTGCGAGTATGCTCACGCTATGGGTAACGCCATCGGCAACCTCAAGGAGTACTGGCAGAAGATTGAGGCATCGAACTCTTGCATCGGTGGCTGCATCTGGGATTGGGTTGACCAGGCTATCTACGACCCACAGGAGATGAAGGAAGGCGTTTACCGCATACATACAGGCTATGACTATCCGGGTCCTCACCAGGGCAACTTCTGCTCAAACGGCATCATTCCTCCAACACGCGAGGAGAGTGCTAAACTCAAGGAGGTGAAGGCTGCTCACCAGTTCATTGACATTACAATGCCCGAGGTGAACACCGAGTTCGACGGCGGTATTGTTACCATTGCAATGAAGAACAAGTACAACTTCACCAACCTCAACGAGTTTGAGATGATATATGAGATTGTAAAAAATGGCAATATCGTATACACCGGCAAATCGCCAATCCCTTACACAGAGAGCGGACAGACAGGCAAGGTATGGATTACAGTGAAGAAAGCCAGCATCAACAAGGCCCTGAAGAAGGGTGACGAGTTGCTCATCAACGCTCATATCGTATACCGCAATGCACAGACATTCGCACCTGCCGGCCACGAGGTTGCAATGGCACAGTTCACACTTGCCGAGCGCGCTCCGCTTGCTGCAATAAAGTCAAAGGGTGCTCCACTTGCAGCCACATCATCCCTCCACGAGACGGTTATTGGCAACGACAAGGTACAGTTGACATTTGATGCCGAGACAGCACAGCTCACAGCACTCGCATTCGGTGGCAAGAACATCATCGCCGACGGCCAGGGATTCATCTACGATAACCACCGTTGGATTGAGAACGACCGCCAAGGTTACGACTACTACGGACCAGACGCTGGCAAGCCACAGGCGCAGACAGCAAACGGCCTTGAAGCAAATGGCACGATTAGCGTTGTCGAAGAGAACGGCAACACTGTTGTAAAGACAGTGCGCAAGGGTTCAATCTGCGACACAGAAATCAACTACACCATCTATCCACAAGGTATTGTGGATGTTGATGCCAAGTTCATTCCAAAGAGCGGCGACTTGCGCCGTGCAGGCCTTGTTTGCAACATCGACAACTCATTTAGCAACGTGGCATACTATGCATACGGTCCCTGGGAGAACACCGTAGACCGCAAGGACGGTGTAGTTGTTGGACGTTACACAACAAGCGCTAACGGCGAGATGGCCGACCGTTATGTGAAGCCACAGAGCAGCGGCAGCCGCGAGGGCTTGCGTGAACTTGTGCTCACTGATGACAACGGACAGGGTGTGAAGATTGAGACAGAAGGCAATGTCAGTTTCTCGGCACTCCCATACACCGATGAGGATCTCATGAGAGCCGGTCATTACTGGGAGATGACAAAGCGCCCATACACAGTGCTCCACCTCGACGCTTGGATGCGCGGTATCGGTAACGCATCTTGCGGTTACGATGTAGGCACACTGCCAGAGTACCGTGTACCAAACGAGCAGATGAGTTATAAACTCCGCATCTCTCCTGTTGTTGCAAAGTAATAACAGTTTATAATTACAAGAATTAGGGTGACCCAAAAGAACGGGTCACCCTAATTTACTTTCACTCCCAGATACTTCCCCAGGAACCTTTCCCAGTATCAGTATCCCCCTCTTCGAGGTTTAACGTCATTCTGGCGGCAGGCGCCGAGGCTGCAATAATTGTTGTTTGAATACAAATGCTTTCTGCCACAGGCGATAAATAGCGTTTTCTCATAACTATAACGGTTTAAGGTTTGTAAATGGATACAAAAAACAGTCACCTGCGGCACTTGCAAGTGCTGCAGGTGACTATTGCATTAATAACACCTTAAACCGCACTTTAGTTCTGCGGGAAAGCGATTATTTATCTTTCTTCTCCTCCTCGACAGTGGGGGCAGAATCCTTGTACTTGAAACGTCTGATCTTTTGTGTGGCAGTCTTTTCAAAAGGCTCCTTCATAACCTCTACCGAACTCACCTGTGACGATTTGTTCACATTCTTGTTGGTGATGCTAAGGATCTTAGCCTTCCAGCGGTCAAGTTTCTCATAGAACCTGTCCTCGCCCTCCTGGTTCCACTGGATGAAATCATCTGTTGGAGCCACCAGCGCCACAAGACGGCCGTTACGCTCAACAACAATAGACTCACCCACGCCCTCAACGTTGTTCAGCACATTCTCAATCTCCTCGGGGTAGATATTCTCGCCCGAAGGGCCAAGTATCATATTGCTATTGCGTCCCTTGATGTAGAAACGTCCCTTCTCATCCTGTACAGCAATGTCACTAGTACGGAACCAACCGTCCTCGGTAAAGACGCTCCTTGTACGCACAGGATCCTTGTAGTATCCCAGCATCACGTTGGGACCTTTTGCAACAATCTCACCCTCGCCGGTCTCCGGGTCAACATTATGCAGTTTCAACTGCACATTGTACACCGGATAGCCGAAGGAACCTACACTCCTCCACCCCGACATTGCATAGCCCAACAACGGCGAAGTCTCGGTCAATCCATAACCAATCGCATATGGGAAACGGGCTGCAAGCAAGAACTTCTCAACCTCGGGGTCGAGTTTTGCACCGCCAATGCCGTAGAAACTTATGCAACCGCCAAAAGTCTTTTTCAACTTCATGCCAATGATGCGGCACATTAGTCCATGCATATGCTTGTTCATCCATGAGAGCGTACGGCTCTTCTTTATTGTCGGCAGCACGCTGTTCTTGTATACCTTTTCAATAATCATTGGCACAGTGAGCATTGTTGTGGGCTTTACCACCTTCATCGCCTTCAGTAGCAGCGGTGCAGCCGGCGGCTTGGGCAGATAGTAGACTGTGGAGCCTGTATACATTGGATAGAGCATGCCAAGCGTCATCTCAAGCGTATGTGCCATTGGCAGCAGCGAGAGCCAGCGGTCCTTCTCGCCGCGCTTGCACGAGTGGTAGCAGGTAATCACATTCGATGCCAGGTTTCGGTGACTGAGAACAACGCCCTTTGCGCTGCCTGTCGTGCCCGAAGTGTATATGATTGTGGCAATCTCATCGGGTGTCGGGACCGATGTACGGCCGTCACAGGTAAACTTCTCCTCGTCGGCCTTTATAATCTCAAGCGTATCGAGTTCAATGACAAGCGTCATCTTGTCAATTATATCCTTTGACACCTTGCCAATCATCTTCTTTGCCACAAAGAGCACCTTGCTCTCGGAGTGATTGATGATGTTTGTCACCTCGTTCTCCGAACTATCGGGCAGTATGGGTATTGATATGCGTCCAAAGACCACTGTAGCAAAGAAAGCCACAGACCAGTTGGGCATATTTGTGGAGAGGATTGCCACCTTGTCGCCCGCTCCAATGCCATACTGCGTGAGCACCTTTGAGAGAGCGTCACACTGGTTCTTGAAGGTGGCATAGGTATAAGAGCCCTCCTTTGTATCGTACCACTGTGTATATGTCTTCTTTGAGTATACGGCGGTAGAGTAATCATACAGTTTTGCCAATGTATCGATATACTTCTCCCTCATTTTTTTCAATCGTCTGTAAATACGGTTCATATAAAGTAGTTCTGTTTTTGTTTTCCGGTGTTAAGTTAAATAAAATTTGCGCAACCCCGGCCATTGCAGAAGATATTTTTCATTTCATAGCAAAATAAAAAGGAAATAAAATATTTTTTTATCTTTGCTAACTAGAATCACAGATAGAGTTATCAAGACAATATTTTTTCAACAGACATGAATACCTCCAACAACAAAGTTCCTCACCTGACGGTAGTTGACTATTTGTCTCAATACAAAGAAGACATACCCCAATGGCTTAGCAATTATAACAGCGAAGCCAAAATCACATTTGCAGACATCATGTCAAGCAGAGTGGGATATTACCCCGGTAGCGAATTCGATGGGAACTTGATAAAGACAGGTAATCGGTCGCACGCTCTGCACTCATACCTATATGTCGACTATAGCGTAAGCAAGAAGGCGTTGCTCGATGAACTCTCCCGACCAGATAGTATACGAGGCTACCACAGCATAGGTCATATCGAGTGGAAAGCAACAGACATCCTCCCCAAAGGGCCATATTGCATGTACATAGCCCAGAGGCCAATGTACAGCGATGACCCCTACCGCTATGTATTATCCAATGAACTCCCCTATTGCATAACCGAAATCATGGAGCGCGATGCAGGCTATGATGACAACTGGGGAGCGGCCCGCTTTGCCATCACTTTCCTTTTCGCTGATGGAATATCAAGTTATTATCAATTATTCTGCAAGGAGTACAAAAAGGCTCCATGGATTTTCTTGCTTCAAGATCATGCTTTTGGTGGAAACTACGATTGCTTTGGCCGAGAAGGCATTCTCGACGCCATCATCCTCAAACACAAGATACGCCCCAAGTATGTTCTCTGCGATAAACACACAGATATTTGGGACGGCTACAGAACTCTCACGCAGGTAATACCTACTGTTGGTGGCATGCATCACTCACCACGAGTTCTATGTTGTGACGTATTATAAACTTGCTCAGTAAACGCATCCGATGATATCCAACACCAAGACAATACATTCCTGAAAAATTTCCGACCACTCTTTATATCCGGGTAAACATCAATATCATTACCCCCCAAAAAAATCGCTGTCAACCTATTTTATGAGCGCTGCATATCCGCAACTGCGGCATAAGGGTTCCACAGCCTTGTGCTGTGTAAAGCCATCGTAGATAGCCCTTGCGCGTGGCGATGCAAGCACCTCGTCAAGAGTCTGCTCAAAGAGATTTCCCAGTTTAAGCGCCCCGGCACTGTCAAGGCAGCAAGGCACCACAGTCCCGTCCACAAGCACACCAATCTGGTTACGCAAGGCATAGCAAAAGGACTCTTCCTCGCCATTATCAGGCTTTTCAGCCTCGGGCCACTCGAACATACGGCCATACTCAATGAAAATATTCTCGGCAAGCCTCCAACCGTTCTGACACTCTCCCCAGGGACGCGGCAGATATTCGGCCACAATATCAAGCAAACGCTCATTCTCCTTGTCATAGCCACCCTGGTTCCACAGGCGCAGCACCATTATAACACCTTTTGATGCAGCGTCAATAGCAAAGCGCATTGCTTCGGCAATATACAGTTCAAGGTTCTCCCTGCCATTGCCCTCGTGCGAATGGAGCGACACCTGCATCTTGTAAGGGCGTGCATCAATAACAGCACCTGCACGCGACAACAACGTGCCATTAGTTGTCAGCACAGGTACAAAGCCCTTTTCACGCGCAGTGATAATAAACTCGGGCAGATGACGATGAAGCAGAGGCTCGCCCATCAGATGGAAATAGAGGAATTTTATTTTCCCGCGCAGTTTATCGGTAAGCAAATCAAACTCCTCCGGCGTAAGACACCGTTTCTCCCTTGTCGTCTTTGGACAAAAGAGACAATCAAGATTGCATATATTCGTTATTTCAAGATAACAGCGTGTAATCATACCACATTCTAGTCTGTTTGACAAAGGTACAAAAAAACTTACACCAATTGACAATATATACTGCGCGTAGTTGTTTTATTATTGAAATCCCCTCGACTCTGATTATTTTTGTTCTTTGTAATCACGGCAAAACCAAAAGCGCAACTTTGCAAAAACGAAATGTGATTTTCAAGGCAAAAACGAAATGCACAAAAATTACAGAAAAGGCCCTCTTCGGAGGGCTTTTTCATACGCAACGCAAATCAATCAATTGTATACCATCCCCTCAAATAAGCATATACATATATTGAATAACTGTTTGTGCCATTTCCTCCGTGACCGACTTTACCAATGTAAAAGCCACGTCGGCGAGCCTCAGCCTCCACTGCAGCTGCAACATTCTGATTAGCAGTCTGTCCCCTAAATATAACCTCTCTGGCATTGTGCCTTCGAAGGCGTTCCTCAAGATTTCCAGTCACCCCAACGTAAACCCTTTTTCTTTTTTTTACATCTCTCAAATCAGGGTTTAATTCTATAATGTAATCTACAATCTCCTTTGCGCTCAAATCACGACAGTCTATTGGTTGCATGCTTTTTATTTTTAGATATGCCACAAAGGTAATTGTGCAATGCAAGAATTAAGTTGCTATAATACCACAAAAAATGTACTGAAAAAACAGTCGTATTGTGCGACTAATTTTTCAGTGACGACTACTTGTTCACTCATGCACCCTTGTTCAATCTCATTGAACATCGCATAAAAATGAACAAAATATTTTGCAAGTCATAAACAGCTCATTATATATTTACCACACACGAGCAAGCCGAAGAAAAGGCATAATTATTTTAACGAATGCACAATCTATTTCACTGTTTTTACTCAACAAATACTCTGTACTGCATAAAATAGTATATTTTTTATGCAATAGGCATTGTTTTGTAAATATTAGAGTTGAATCTATTCCAGGAATAGTATGTATATTCTTTGTAATCCTGAAGGCCGTGCTTTTAAAATAAGTAAATATTTGAACACAAAAAGAAGTCTAATTTCTTTTATTGTTCAAATATTTACTATATTTGCAGTAAACAATGGATATAAGCAGCCTATATGGATATGAATTTGAAGAATATTGGTAATGTGCCGGTGACGACATCGGTGATAGCATCGTTGTTTCCGGAGTTGAAGTCGCCTGAGAAAAAGGTTGTTTGGCTTGAGAAGCAGGGATACATTATCAGGTTAAAGCGTGGTTTGTATGTGCTGAATCCTGAGTTATCGGGCAAGATGCTATCTACAGAATTGATAGCAAATCACCTCTATGCACCGTCGTATATTTCAATGTCGTCGGCACTGAGATACTATGGACTTATTCCAGAGGCTGTATATACACACCAATCAATGACAATCAAGCATTCAAGGAATTTTGATACTCCGGTTGGTATCTTCGAATATGATTATATTTCAAGAACTGCATTCGCGGTTGGAGTAAGGAGTATTCATAAGGGTGATTATGCTTTTCTTATGGCTTCGCCCGAAAAGGCTTTATGCGATTTGATTGCAAACTCTTCAAAAGTGAATCTTCGTTATATGAAGGACGTGGAGATATATCTTGAACAGGATATTCGTATGGATATGGACGAATTCTATAAGATGGACACCTCTATTTTCGAAGATTATATAAAGGTGGGCAAAAAGGCCGATTCTATTTCTACACTATTAAAATTCCTGAGACGATGAAGAATGAGATATTTGAGAATATGCTCTCTCGTTATGATTTGACTACTGAGCAACATAAAAGAAATGCAATATTTGAAGTGAACCAGCAGGTAATACTAGCAGGCTTGTATGCCGGAGGTTTTTTTGAATCGGCTGCATTTTATGGCGGTACTTGTTTGAGGATCTTTCACGGATTGCAACGTTTTAGTGAGGATATGGATTTTTCCTTGATGGCACAGGATGAGGCTTTTGATTTTACGAAATACTTTCCTGCCATCGTTGATGCTTTTGCAATGGTAGGCCGTGAGGTTGAGATAAAGAAGAAGGATAAGAAGAACTTCGGCAAGGTTGAATCGGCATTTCTCAAGGACAATACTGATGTATATGATGTAACCTTCCAAACGGAAAAGTCAATTAAAATTAAAATCGAAGTAGACACTTGTCCTCCACTAAAATTTTCAACAGAGCAAAAGTTACTGTTGCAGCCACATTCGTTCATGACACGTTGTTTCACTTTACCTGATTTGTTTGCTGGTAAAATGCATGCACTTGTTTACCGTGCGTGGAAAAATCGGGTTAAAGGACGTGACTGGTATGACTTTGAATGGTATGTGCGTAATAACGTTCCGCTGGATTTTACTCATTTGGCCGAGCGTTGCAAGCAGTTCAATAATGAAGAAATAACTCCAGAATTGTTCAAAGAAAAACTTATAGAACGTCTCTCCACTGCTGATATGAAGCAGGTGAAGGCAGATGTCCTGCCATTCGTGCGCAATCCAAAAGAACTTGACATTTGGTCAAACGATTATTTTGTTCAACTGGCGAAAATGATTAGAGTTGAATAGTTATATATGGACGCACGAAAATGTATGATAATCGACTTGGAAAAGAAAGGTGATAAGCGAATGTTTGTCACCGAGCAGGTCGTTCATATTAGTGAAAACAACAACGGATTATGGGCTGTTAAATTTTCCACATCTCAGCGAATTTTCAATTACAACAAATCACGATTATTATATCTTACCAATCCTATCAGTGTTGATTTAATAGAAAAGGGGCTTTATATAAAAAACAAACATATCACCAATGTTTCTGAACTTCTAAAGTTTGATGATGGAAGACATGTTTTTTATCATGTCGTATATAACAATGGATTTACTGAAAATCTAGATGGTAACGAAGTGTATGTAACCCGTACTCCTATCGATAAAAACGGTGGAACAACGTGGGAGTATCTGAATAAACTTGCCACTGAAACAGGGTTGATGACCGAAGAGGGAGATAATATTCTAGCTCTCCAATATGGAATCATCGATGTTAAGAGAGACAATGTACCTTTAGCACAGTATTTGGGAGATAAAACAAAATTAGCAACATTTAGAGCCCCTAATACAATATATTATCCTTTCGGTTGTAATGCCAGCCAAAAGAAAGCTGTAGAAAATGCATTAACCAATCAGGTCAGCATTATACAAGGCCCTCCAGGAACCGGTAAAACTCAAACAATTCTGAATATTATTGCCAATTTATTATTAGCGAAGAAAAGCGTCCTCGTTGTCTCAAACAACAATTCTGCTGTTGAGAATGTTGCTGAGAAATTAGAAGGAGAAGGACTAGGATTCTTAGTAGCAAAATTAGGCAGTGTTGAAAATAAAGAACTTTTTATTGTCAATCAGAAAGAATATCCTTTAATGGATAACTGGAAGTTTGAAGACACGAGTTCAATTAAACAACAAGTAAAACAAGCGTTAAGAGATGTCTCACTAGGTTTTGAGGGACAATCTAAGTTTGCCTTACTTAAAACAGAACTTGATGCTTTACATAAAGAAGCCAAATATGACCAAATGCATCACGATGTTGCAGATGAACACAAATGGTTGTTTAATAAACATTCCAAGAAATTGATGTCATTCAGACTACAATATGGGATTTTAACAGAAAAAGGGCAAAAGTTTAGTTTGTTGCAAATACTTAAGTGGAGCTTTGCATTAGGGCTCAAAGTTCATAAGTTCTTAAAAGCAAAACCTGAGACCATCATAAATGTATTGGAAACAGCATATTATGTTTCAAGAAAACGTGAAATAGAGAATGAACTTTGTACTATTGAAACGTCACTTAAAACCATTGATATACAGCAACGAGTTAAAGAATTAAGACAATTGTCCTTAAAAGCCCTGAAAAGCACAATAGCAAAACGCTTTACAGGTGAGCGAAAGAGATTTACCATTAAGACAATTAAACCTCAGACAGAGGCTTTTCTTAAGGAATATCCTGTAGTGTTGAGTACAACATATTCTGCGAAAGCCTGTATCAGCAAAGATATGGTCTTTGATTATGTTATTATGGACGAAGCGTCTCAAGTGGATATTAAGACTGGAGCCTTAGCTTTATCATGTGCTATGAATGCTGTTATAGTCGGTGACGACAAACAATTGCCCAATGTAGTAAGTCATGATGAAGAACAAGCATTGAATGCAATACAATCAACTTATTGTGTAGATGAAAAATATCAAGCAACAGCAAATAGTTTCCTTCAATCATGTGTTAAGGTATTTACAGATGCACCTGTCACATTATTAAGGGAACATTATCGCTGTCATCCTAGAATTATAGACTTTTGCAATCAACGGTTCTACAATGGAGAACTTATCGCTATGACCTTAGATAGTAATGAAGATAAGGTTTTACAAGTGATAAAGACTGTGCCGGGTAACCACGCACGAGGCCATTTTAATCAACGTGAAATTGACGTGATAATTCAGGAAGCTATGCCTGAGTACTCAGAATCTGAGAGTGTAGGTATTATCACACCATATAGGGATCAAGCTATAGCAATCAATCAAGCATTAGGTAAAGATATAGCTAGTACGGTACATAAGTTTCAAGGCAGAGAATGTGATGCAATCATCATGAGCATGGTAGATAACGCCCCTACAGATTTTTCGGACGACCCAAACTTAATGAATGTGGCTATATCTCGTGCTAAGACAAAACTATGCGTTGTTGTAAATGGTAATGAAATGCCAGCAAATTCAAATTTGGCACAACTAATATCATACATTCAGTATAATAATTTCTATATAAAGGAAAGTAAAATTCACTCTGTTTTTGATATTCTATACAAGCAATATACGGCTGAGAGATTGGCATACGAAGTTCAAGTCAATAAAGTTTCTGAATATCTATCTGAAAATATAATTTATGATGCATTACGCAAGAGTTTGTGCGAGTTGAAATGCAGCAATTTTGACATATTATGTCATTATCCTTTATCACGTCTCATTGCAGATTGGAGTCTTTTGAATGATAAAGAGAAAGCATTTGCAGAAAGCCCTTTTTCCCATGTAGATTTTCTGCTATACAATACAATAACAAAAAAACCTTTAATGGCTATAGAAGTTGATGGTTGGAAGTATCATGCAGAAAGTGAAGTTCAACAATCGAGAGACCTACTTAAAGATGAAATACTTATAAAATATAATTTGAAGCCATATCGAATATCTACTGTTGATACCATTAATCAAGAAAATCTAAGGAATATTTTGATTGTTGCTTTAGGAAGTAAATCTAATCCCGTATAGTTTGAATTGACCTCGCCACCCAATTCAAGCCTCACGGAAGCGATTTTACCGTACATATTAGCTTCGCTGAAATGTGCCCCGCTCGACAAAGTGAAAATATCATTTTCCCTTTGTATGCTCGCTTACCGCACATATTGCGATACGGAAAAGGGCGGTTTTCGGTTGGGCGATGCAGGGCGGTCGGGGGTCTTTTCAGACAGGAGAAAGGGAAATATCCCTTTTCAAACCCTTAACACGCTTATTTAAATAAGCGTGTTTTGTTTTTTAGTCCTTAACTTTTCGCGGAAAGTGAAAAAAGACGCCTGATTTCCTACTTGTTTGTGTCTTTTACAGGGCGCTGTCGGAGTCCGATTATCTGGATTGCAGTGACAGTTTGTGCTCAAAAAAAAACAACTACAACATTCCATTCAGTGAATGTTGCAGTTGTTGCTCTCCGTTGCTGTCCATTAAGTTAGTACAGACTCTTCTGAAAGCGAAAAGGTCAAGCGGCAAGCCGTTTCGGGCAGAATATTCCTCCTACGGAGGTATTCAGCCCGAAAACCTTTTCCCTTTCACGTCTGTACAAAGAACGCTCTTGGCAACGGAAACAAACGACTGACGGAAAAGTAATTAAAACACAAAAAGAACAGCGTACAAGTAGGTCTATGAATAACAGTCTAATTGTACGCTGTTCTCGTTTCTATCCATAGGAGGGGATTTCTTTAGGAATCATAATAATTGGGCAGACGGTAAACTGCACTCCCTCCAGAAATGTAATGTCATATTCTCGCCATCAATCCGCAGAGTATTGCAATTCCGAAACTTAGGAATGTTCCAGCCAATACATACTCCGTCTTGGCTGTGTCTGTATCCTTGAATCGCAAAATTGATTTAGCAGCAACTATAAAGCCAATTGCTTCAAACTGCCCAAGTAACACAAATACGATGGTTAGTATTCGCTCCAAATTACCTATCAACGCTCCAGCATTCTTTATGTTGTCGCAAGACTCCGAATCGCCAACTTGATACTTCTCTAAAATCAGTTTAATAAGGATATTGGCAGGTTTCATACACAAGAGAACTGCCAATATTAAAAGTGGCGTTGAGAACGAACTTGGGCTATCAATCATCTGCAATGGCAATTCTTTTGTCGTTTCGTAAATGGTGGATATTGCAGTCAATATACCCAAGTGAAGCAATTGGTCTATAACAAAGCTCCACAAGCCTTTTGGACAATGAATCTTTATTGCATCTATCACTAAATGAGATACTGCTATTAATAATGCCCATAATCCGA
>JAZLBZ010000051.1:0-31938 GCA_045613945.1 Bacteroidaceae bacterium | reverse complement strand
GATATTATAACAGATTGCAAAGCAGGTTGGTCCAAGAGATGGCACATTGGGAAAGTGGTTCTACAAAATAATACATACAATTTTCTTTTTGGAAAACTTTTGAGTTCAATAAAAAATTAATATTGTTGATTATCAGCATATTAAAAAATATTTTGGAAAACTTCGCATTTATCAAAAGTTAAATAAATTATTTATTTGGTAATTCTGAAAATGATTTTTATTTTTGCATTACCCATTTTGAATAACATTTCCAGAACTTATAACCATAAAAGATTTTCAACGTGAAACAACAACAATATTCACAGGACGAAGCCTTGAAGGCTTCGCTTGACTACTTTGGCGGAGATGAACTCTCGGCAAGAGTCTGGCTCAATAAATACGCCTTGAAAGACTCATTCGGCAACATATATGAAAAGTCACCCGAAGATATGCATTGGAGAATTGCCAATGAGATTGCAAGAATAGAGTCAAGATACAGTAACCCGATGTCCGCAAAGGAAGTTTTTGACCTGCTTGATAAATTCAGATATGTCATACCTTCAGGCAGCCCGATGACCGGAATTGGCAACGGGTTCCAGATTGCATCACTCTCCAACTGCTTTGTGATAGGACTGGAGGGAAAGGCCGACTCATACGGAGGAATCATACGCATTGACGAGGAACAGGTTCAACTGATGAAACGTCGTGGCGGTGTTGGACATGACTTGTCACACATACGTCCCAAAGGCTCACCGGTGAAGAACTCGGCACTCACATCAACCGGCCTTGTGCCATTCATGGAACGCTACTCAAATTCCACACGAGAAGTGGCACAGGACGGCCGTCGCGGAGCATTGATGCTGAGCGTATCAATCAAGCACCCCGACGCCGAGGCATTCATTGACGCCAAGATGACCGAGGGAAAGGTTACCGGAGCCAACGTCTCGGTAAAGATAGACGACGAATTCATGAAGGCCGTAACAACTGCCACCCCCTACAGACAGCAGTACCCAATAGGCGCGGAGGAACCGATATATACAAAAGAGATTGACGCAGCCAAACTTTGGGGAAAAATCATCCACAATGCCTGGAAATCGGCAGAACCCGGAGTGCTTTTCTGGGACACCATAAAACGCGAATCAATCCCCGACTGCTATGCCGACCTGGGCTTTGAGACAGTATCGACCAATCCTTGCGGCGAAATTCCGCTTTGTCCCTACGACTCGTGCCGACTGATTGCCATCAACCTGTTCTCATACGTGGTGAACCCATTCACCCCCGAGGCATATTTCGACTTTGACCTTTTCAAGGAGCACGCCACAAAGACCCAACGTATAATGGACGACATCATAGATCTTGAACTGGAGAAGATTGAAGCCATTATGGAGAAGATTGAGAGCGACCCCGAGAGTGAAGAGGTCAAGAGTGCCGAAAGAAAACTGTGGGAGAAGATATACCGCAAGAGCAGCATGGGACGCCGCACAGGCGTAGGCATCACAGCCGAGGGAGATATGCTTGCAGCAATGGGCCTGCGATACGGCACAGAGGAGGCAACTGCATTTGCCGAGGAGATACACAAGACCCTGGCAATCGCTGTATACTCATCATCGGTAAACCTGGCGAAGGAACGTGGAGCATTTGAGGTGTTCGACATTGAGCGCGAAGCCAAGAACCCATTCATCAACAGACTGAAAGAGGCCTGTCCAAGCCTCTATGAGGAGATGAAGAAGTACGGCCGCCGCAACATCGCCTGCCTCACAATTGCCCCGACAGGCACTGTGAGCATCATGACACAGACCACATCGGGCATTGAACCGGTATTCATGCCTGTATACAAACGCCGCAGAAAGGTAAACCCCAATGACACAAACGTACACGTGGATTTCACCGATGAAAACGGCGATTCTTTCGAGGAATACATTGTCTACCACCATAAGTTCATCGAATGGATGAAGAGAAGCGGCATAGACACCTCAAAACGCTACTCTCAAACTGAGATAGACGAGATAGTTGCACGCTCGCCATACCACAAGGCAACATCCAACGATATTGACTGGGTTGCAAAAGTGAAGATGCAGGGACGCATTCAGAAATGGGTTGACCACTCTATCAGCGTAACCATAAACCTTCCGAACAACGTTGACGAGAAATTGGTAAACGAACTATACGTGACAGCCTGGAAATGCGGCTGCAAGGGATGTACGGTATACCGCGACGGTTCACGTGCCGGCGTGCTTGTATCAACAGACAGCAAGAAGAAGGAGAAGAAAGAGAGCGAGGAAACCAAGCCGTTCGTTACCGAAGTACGCCCAACAACACTGAAAGCCGATGTTGTACGTTTCCAGAACAACAAGGAGAAATGGGTTGCATTCATTGGCCTGCTCAACGGCGAGCCATATGAGATTTTTACCGGACAGCAGGACGACGAAGATGGCATCCCACTGCCCAAGAATGTAACACAGGGAATAATCATAAAGCACACTAACGAGGACGGCACAAAGCGCTACGACTTCCAGTTCGAGAACAAGATTGGCTACAAAACCACCATTGAGGGCTTGTCTGAGCGTTTCAACCCCGAGTTCTGGAACTATGCCAAACTCATTTCGGGCGTATTGCGCTATAAGATGCCGATAGAGCAGGTCATCAAACTGATATCCTCTCTACAACTCGCCTCGGACAACATCAACACCTGGAAGAACGGCGTGGAGCGTGCTCTCAAGCGATACATCAAGGACGGCACCTCGACCGCCGAAAAGTGCCCTAACTGCAAGCAGCAGTTGATATTTGAGGAAGGCTGCCTGCACTGCCCCGGTTGCGGATACTCAAAGTGTGGATAATATTTACAATAGATGCCCAAGAGCGCAATTAATTGCGCTCTTGGGCATAAGATACAACGAATTATGCATATAGAAGAATACACCATACAACTGCGCGACGTACACCTCTTTGCACATCATGGCGTAATGCAGCAGGAGAGAGAAATTGGAGCCTGGTTCACCATTGACCTTGAACTTGGGATTACAGACACAAGTTGCTGCGAAAACGACCTGATAGATGGCACTGTAAGTTATGCCGACGTATACGAAATACTCTGCCGTGAGATGGCACTGCCATCCAACTTGCTTGAGAATGTTTGCAGCAGGATTTCAAAAAGGCTATACGAAAGTTTCGGGCAGATAAGTGCCATTAGAATAACGCTATGCAAAGACACACCGCCTATGGGAGGCGACAGGCTGAAAGCAGCGGTTACCCTTTCGAGCAAAAGATGATTACTTGATTTTTGTCAAGGCCTGACGAGCGGCCTTCTGTTGGCTCTCACGCTTTGAGAAACCATCACCAATGCCGCAGACTTCACCGGCAACAAGCACTTCGCTTACAAAAAAGACACCATCCTTGCGCAGTTCCTCGGTAACAATGCGGAACTCCACATCGATGTGTTTTTTTTGCCCCCACTCAATGAGACGGCTCTTATAGTTCTTGTCGGACTTTACAACAGTTTCAATATCGGCAAGGCGGGAGAAAACCCTGTCGAGCAGGAAACGACGACAGAACTTGTATCCTTTATCAATATAAATAGCCCCCACAAGTGCTTCAAGAGCATTGCCATATATATAATTATTATGCTGATGCGCCACGCCGCACGCACTGACATACTTGTCAAGGCCAATCTCAAGAGCAAGTTCATTCAGTCTCTCACGACAGACAAGATTACTACGGGACTTTGTGAGGAACCCCTCTCGTTCACGGCTGAACTTTGAATAAAGGAAATCGGCTGTCACCGAACTCAGCACAGCATCTCCAAGAAACTCCAGACGTTCGTTGCACGACAGTTTCTTTGTACCCGATATAGAACTGTGAGTCATGGCCATCTCATACAGTCTGATGTCACGAGGCACAAATCCCAGGATTGAGTACAACAACAAATAAGACTCCCTGTCCTTGCGGGACAGGAGTCTTATTTTATCAATCAGTTTCTTGAATAGTCTGTTAACCTTCAATTTTCTTAAAAGCAACGCTTGCATTGTGGCCGCCGAAGCCGAATGTATTTGACAAAGCGACATTTACATCCCTCTTCTGCGCCTTGTTAAAGGTAAAGTTCATACGGTAATCAATTTCCGGGTCCTCATCGCCATCGGCATGATTAATTGTGGGCGGAACTATTCCATGCTTTATTGTCAGCACTGTCAGCACAGCCTCCAACGCACCTGCACCACCAAGCAAGTGGCCGGTCATTGATTTTGTAGAACTGATATTCAATTTATAGGCGTGTTCACCAAAAAGATTCTTGATTGCCTTTGCCTCAGCAATGTCGCCGGCATTGGTAGATGTACCGTGCACATTGATATAGTCAACACTCTCGGGAGAGAGACCAGCCTCATCCAGCGCAGCCTTCATTACGCGGTATGCACCCTCACCCTCGGGATGAGGAGAAGTGATGTGATAAGCGTCGGCAGTGAGACCTGTACCCACAACCTCTGCATATATCTTTGCTCCGCGAGCCACCGCATGCTCATATTCCTCAAAAATAAGAGAAGCAGCACCTTCGGCCATCACAAAACCGTCACGGCTCTTGCTGAACGGACGCGATGCACCTTTGGGGTCATCGTTACGCACCGACAGCGCGTGCATTGCATTGAAAGCACCTATACCAATGTTGCATATTGCAGCCTCTACGCCACCCGATATGACAACATCAGCACGGCCGAGTCGAATCTGGTCATAGGCATCAATCAAAGCATTTGATGATGAAGCGCACGCTGATGTGGTAACATAATTGGGACCCTTCAAACCGTAACGGATAGAGATGATGCCGGGAGTCATATCCGATATCATCTTCGTTATCAGGAACGGAGAAAAACGCGGACCGTTCTCCTGGTTGAGCGAATAGGCACGAACCTCATCCTCAAGAGAGCCCAATCCACCAATACCCTCGCCAAAGATAACACCAACCCTGTTGCAGTCAACCTTTTCAAAGTCAAGGCCACTGTCGTTTATTGCCTCAACGGCCGCAGCCACACCATATTGGGTATCGGTATCAACCTTGCGCAGGTCACGACGGTCCATTGCCACAGTGGGGTCAAAATTCTTCACCTCACACGCGAACTGTGTCTTGAAGAGGTAGGCATCAAAACGAGTAATAGGTCCTGCGCCACTCACTCCATTGACTGCATTCTCCCACATTGTGGGAACATCGTTTCCAATGGGCGAAACGGCACCAAGACCTGTTACAACAACTCTTCTAAGTTTCATATAGAATTGTTAGAGTACAGTAGAAGGGAAGGAAATTACTTTCCGGCAACCATCTCCTCTACAAACTTGACAGCATCACCGACTGTCGCAATTTTCTCTGCCTGATCCTCGGGGATTGAGATACCGAACTCATCCTCGATGTTCATAACAAGTTCCACTCTATCCAATGAGTCTGCACCCAAGTCGTTTGTAAAGTTAGCATCTGATGTAACCTCTGACTCTGATACACCGAACTTCTCAATGATAATCGCTTTTACTCTTGATTCAATTTCTGACATAACTGTAAATTTTAAAGATTCATAAACTATCTTTGCCGCAAAAGTAAGATAAAAATTAAGAACTACAAAGAAATATAGAAAAAAATGCTCGGCGCGTTGCACAAATCTACCAAAATGTGCAAAAGCAAGAATAAACCGGCATCAGTTTTTCATTTTATATCAATTTCAAAAGCCGACGGCTCGCGACGCAGAGCATAGTTATTACGCAGGCTCTCAAAATCACCCGGAGAGTTTTTCAGCAGTGCAGTATCCTTGAGCGGTTCATATATCGCAAGGAGCGCCTCACCTTCTGAAACAGCTTTCACATAGGGCTGTTCGGGAGCCCGAAGAGAAAACACAGGCACCTCACCTTCATATTTTATATGGCGTGCAAATTCGCCAAGCACAATTGAAGTGGCATTCATTTTACCTTCGAGTGAATAACCGGCTATATGAGGAGTCGCTATGTACACCTTGTCTAATAGTTCAAGATTTATCTTAGGTTCCCCTTCCCAAACATCAACAGCCGCGCACTTCACCACACCACTCTCAAGAGCATCAAGCAGCGCGGCATTGTCAACAACAGGCCCGCGCGATGCATTGACAAGCAGCCTGCAGTGCTGCAGCGATGCAAAGAACTCCTCATCGGCAAGATGAAGGCTCTTGTACCTGCCATCGGCATTGAGCGTAGGGTGAAAAGTTATTATATCACACTGCTCTGCAATCTCCCGCAGCGACGCAAGGCCGCACATTCCCTCGTCGGCCTTCGGCGGATCATTAGCCAGCACCTTCATCCCAACACCTCTTGCCCACTCGGCAACACGCGAGCCAATCTCGCCCAGACCGACTACGCCAAGCACAAGCCCCTCTACCGGCATCCTATAATCACGCGACCAGGAATATACCACAGACTGCACATATTGCAGCACTGCACCGGCGTTACAGCCCGCCGCGTTTGTCCAGGCGATGCCATTCTCGCGGCAATATCCCGCATCAATATGATCGTAACCAATTGTAGCAGTTCCAATGAAGCGAACAGCGGTGTTTGAAAGCAGTGTCTCATTGCACTCAGTGCGTGTACGCACGAAAAGTGCATCAGCGTCGGCCAAGTCGCTATTCCCGATAGCATCACCCGGCAACGCCACCACATCCATCCCCATTGCAGCCAGAGCCTCACGCAGATAAGGAATCTTTTCATCTATGACAACCTTCATTTTCCTTGATACATTATTTGATTATACAAAAATGCGCCTAACGCATACAAATGTAACAAGATAAAACGACTTTTAGAACAAAGTTTGGCAGATATAATTAAAATCGTTAGTTTTGCATATGATTTGCAGAACAAAACAGCACTGCCAAACGTACTATAGAAGAGCGGGATATACAAAACAATACATATTATGAAGAAATTCACAGAGGTGAGCTGGCCCATCTTCAACCAGGCCATTGCCGATTATCACAAGACCGACAACGTAGACACACCAATAGACAATCCATATCCGGTGAAGAGCATTGAATACTATCTCTACCTCAAGTGCTGGATAGACACCGTACAGTGGCATTTCGAGGACATTATCCGCAACCCGGAGATTGACCCGGCCGAAGCGCTCACCCTCAAGCGCCGCATCGACAAGTCGAACCAGGACCGCACCGACCTTGTAGAACTCATTGACAGTTACTTCCTAGACCTGTACAAGGATGTCGAACCACTAAAGGATGCAACCATCAACACCGAGAGCCCGGCATGGGCAGTCGACCGCTACTCAATCCTTTCGCTCAAGATATACCACATGCAGGAGGAGGTAAAACGTACCGATGTCGACGATGAGCACCGTGCAAAATGCCAGGCAAAACTTGATGTACTCAACGAGCAGTACAAGGACATGACAACATCAATAGGCCAGTTGCTTGACGACATTGCTGCCGGACGCAAGTTCATGAAGGTGTACCGACAGATGAAGATGTACAACGACCCTGCGCTCAACCCGGTTCTCTATGGCCAGAAAAAGTGACAGCACTGAAAAGACCGTACTGATAACGCGCTTTTCGGCAGTGGGAGATGTGGCAATGACCATCCCGCTGCTCTATTCGCTATGCGAGGCCTACCCCCGGCATCGTTTCATCTTTGTAAGCCGGGAAAGATTAGGGCAGTTTTTCATCAATGCTCCCGAAAACCTCCATTTCATCGGGATAAATTTGGCAAAATACAAGGGCATCACAGGCCTTTACAGACTCTACCGCGAACTGTCGGCACACAACCCTGATATGTTTGCCGACCTCCACGATGTTCTCAGGACAAAAGTTCTCAGAACCCTCTTCCGCGTCTTTGGCAAAACCAGGATAGCCTGCATTGACAAAGGACGCAAAGAGAAGAAACAACTTACAAGCGGCATGCACAGAAAAGAACTTAAAAGCACTTTCGAGCGCTACCGCGATGTTTTTACGGCCCTAGGCCTGCCCTTTACCCCGAACTTCACATCGCTTTTCAAGGAGAGCAAAGGCAACATTGACGACTTGACAGCCATTATCCCCCCAAAAGGCAACGAGTTTTGGATAGGCATTGCGCCATTCGCACGCCATGCCGGCAAGATATATCCATTGGAAAAGATGGAGGAGGTGGTATCCATCCTCTCCGGACGAGGAGACGTCAGGCTCATCTTCTTTGGGAATGGCCCCGAAGAAGAAAAAATCATCAGCAACTGGTGCGGCAGATACCCCAATACAGTTTCATTCATCGGTAAAAGCAATTTCAATGGCGAACTGCGCCTCATCAGCCATCTCGACGCAATGCTCTGCATGGACTCGGCAAATATGCACATGGCATCACTTGCAGGCGTGCCTGCAATATCCATTTGGGGAGCCACATCACCACTTGCAGGATTCCTGGGATGGCGACAGAGCAAGGAAGACTGCATTGAACTGCAATTGAATTGCCGCCCATGCTCAATATTTGGCAACAAGCCCTGCAAGTTTGGCGACTACCACTGCATGGACATCGCGCCGCAGATTATTGCAGACAGAATAATGCACAGAATTGTTACAGCAAAAAGATAACCACAATGCAGACAACCACAATCAAGGAAAAAGACCCGATGGGAAGGGCAATTTTCGACTATTTCCACACAAGAAAGGCCAGTAAGTTGAGAGTCCTTTCATCCATGTTCTACGAGGATGAGATACCCGTTGCCACCCTGTTCCGCGATTTTGCCGAAATGCCCGTACAGGAGCAAAAAGCCATAGAACTATGCAACGGCAGAACACTTGATGTTGGCGCCGGCAGTGGATGTCACAGCGTCATACTCAATGAACGCGGCCTTGAAACCGTCGCCATAGACATCTCGGAACTCTCGGTCGACGTAATGAAAGAGAGGGGTATTGATGCACGCAACATCAATTTCTTTGATGAGACATTCACCGAAAAGTTCGACACCATACTGCTTGCAATGAACGGCATTGGCATCGTTGGCAAAATTGAGCGCCTACCCCAGTTCTTCCGCAGCGTAAAGCGCCTTCTGGCACCTGGCGGGCAGGTACTGCTTGACTCTTCGGACATAAGGTATATATTCATGGATGACGACGGCTCAATGGACATAGACCTTGCCGCCGGATATTATGGAGAGATAGACTACCAGATGCGTTACAAGAACATCACAGGCGAACCGTTCGACTGGCTCTACATAGACTTTGACACACTCTCAATGTATGCCGAGGAGCATGGTTTCATCTGCGAAAAGTGTATTGACGGCGAACACTACGACTACCTTGCACGCATAGCGCTCAAATGAGACGCAGGTAAAACTTTTTTACACGATACCACACAGGCACAAAAACAGTTTGCAGAGTATCATGTTTTTTAATATATTTGTTTAAAGAAAAAGTCGGGGCTATTCGCTTTGAGCATCCAATCCCCGGCCTGCCATCTTGGCAAACACGCATATATAAAAATTCAAAAACTTGATAGCCAACACATTACAACACTATCAAGGAGCCCGAAGTATGCCCATACAGCAACTGCATCAATCAGTAGAAAGCCCTTCCATCGTGGAAAAAGAGAACACAGCAGTCTGGTTTGCAATGAACGCCCCCTATCGCCGCGAACTCATCGCCAAGCAGTTCCTTGACCAAAAAGGCATTGAGTGTTTCGTACCGATGAAGGAGTCGCTCGTTGAAAGGCGAAACAGGACAAAGAGCCGCCAAATGGTTCCGGCAATACACAACCTGATATTTGTCCACACAACAAAAGAGAGGATAAAATCCCTTAAACAGGGAGTCAATTTTCTGCAATACTGTACACGTCCACAGAATGGCAAGAACGTGCCAATCATTGTCCCAGACACTCAGATGCGGCATTTTATTGCCGTCACCAATGCAGGCAACGAAAAAATCACTTATCTGCGCCCCGAGGAGGTCAACATCAAGAAGGGCACAAGAGTTCGTGTTCACGGCGGTGTGTTTGATGGAACAGAGGGACACTTCGTCAAGTTGCAGGGCAAGCGCAGTCGCCGCGTTGTGCTGCTCATTGAAGGAATCACAGCCGTTGCCTTGACCGAAATAAGCACCGATTTCATAGAAGTGCTCGACAGGGCATAGCAAAAAAGCACCCACAAAATATTTCAAAATATTTTCAAGTAAATTTTATTTACAATAAAAATAACACACGCGCGAGCGAGGCGCACACCGTCTATCCAAAGCAAGTTCACACAAATGCGCCAACGCTCGGACAACCCGACAAATTAAAAACTTATAGATATGAGAAAAATCATTCCCGCACTGTTTATGCTACTGTTGGTAGTTTCGTGCTCTACACAAAAGAAAGTCCCCTATTTCCAGGACCTCAACGAAGGTGAAAGCGTAAAGATCGCAGCCCCTCAGGACATCAGGCTCAAGAGCGGTGACCAGTTCACCATCCACGTAAACAGCAAGGACCAGGAACTCGCCCTGCCACTGAACCTCATACGTTCAACTAATAGCAGTGGCAACGAGACCCGCCTTGCCTACACTGTCGACGAGCGCGGCTACATTGACTTCCCCACTCTGGGCGAAATCTATGTCGAAGGCAAGACACGCGACGAACTGGCAAAGCACATAAAGAGCATCATCCTCGAAAAGAAACTGGTCCTCGACCCTGTTGTCATTGTCGGTTTCCACAACCAGCAGGTATCAGTCATCGGCGAAGTAAGCAAACCCGGCAAGTATGACATCAACAAGGACCGCTTCACCGTGCTCGATGCACTGGCATTGGCCGGCGACCTCACCATCCAGGGAAAAAGAGATAATATCACCGTTTTGCGTGAGGAGTATGGCGTACAGAAAGCATACAGCCTCAACCTCAACGACGCCGCACAGTTCCACGCCTCGCCGGCCTACTACCTGCAGCAGAACGACATTGTCTATGTCGAGCCCAACCACGCTAAGGCCGGTTCTTCATCCATCAACGGCAACACCGTGCGCTCGGTTTCATTCTGGTTCTCTGTAGCATCGCTAGCACTCACACTGATAACATTCTTCAAGGGTATCTAACTTCAAACAGCATTAAGATGGCCAACAAGAAAAAAAACGACAACGTAATTCCCATCAGGGACCTGATATTCTACTGCCTTAGAAAGTGGTATTGGTTCGTAATCTCACTTGCCATTGCCATGTGCGTTGCTGTATATCAGATCAAGTCCACCCCTCCACAGTATCTTCGCTATGCCGAGGTGCTCATCAAGGAGGGCGAGCAAAGAGGCGGCGCAGGCACCGGCAGCACCTTCAAAGAACTGGGCAGTTCGCGCACCACTGCCGATGCCGAGAACGAAATTACAGCCCTGCAGTCGGTCGAGATAATGAAAGAGGCCATACGCCGCCTTGCCCTTGATGTAGAATTCAAAGGTGAAGGACGTTTCTACAACGGCATCATATACAAGGATAGACCTCTGAAAATCAAAACGCTTGACCTCGGCGAGAGCGACCGTGCAACCTTCACTGCCGTCATCACATCCGACAGCACAGTCCTTTTAAAGGATTTCACTTTCAACGGAGAGATTCTGGGTGATGACGCGTTGACTGCCACAATCGGCAAGCCGGCGCCGACCCCGATTGGAAAAATTGCCATTGAAAGCACCGGTAGTCTCAATCTGTTCAAGAATGCCGAACTATACATTGAGAAGCACAATATCGACATGCTAGCCAATGCCCTGTGCTCAAGGCTCAGCGCCAGCATCACAAAGGAGAAGACAAGCGTTATCAGCATCAGCATAAAGGACGTTTCAAGCATTAGAGCCACAGACATCCTCACCGCAATACTCGATATCTACAACGAGAAATGGGTAGAGGAGAGCAACTATGCCACCATAAAAACTGCCGAGTTCATCGGCCGTCGCGCCGAGGACATCAAGCAGGAACTCGAGGCCATTGAGAAAGAGATTGCAAAATTCCGTGGAGACAAGAGACTCTCGACCGCCGGCACCAACAACCTTGTACAAGATGCCATCAACAGCAAAGAGCAGGAACTCCTCATGTCGCTCGGCAACCAACTCGAATTGGCCAATTTCATAGACTCTTATATGGCACAGAGTGGCGGCAAAGAGATTATACCATCCAATACAGGAATTTCCAACCCAAGCGTAGAGGCGCTCATAAACGAGTACAACACAACATTGCTCGAGCGCAACAGGCTTGCTGCAAACAGCAGCGAGAACAACCCAGTCGTGAAGGACTACGACAAGGACATCGCGGCAATGCACGCCGGCATACAGACCGCTATTGAGGGCCACATCAAGGAACTAGAGAGGCAGATTGCCGATGCAAACAAACAAATCGAGAGCAACATCTCCAAGATTGCATCCACAACACACAACACCAAAGACCTGCAGACCCTCATACGCCAACAGAAGGTAAAGAACGCCCTCTACCTGTTCCTGCTGCAGAAACTCGAGGAGACAGAGTTGTCAAAGGAATTCACAGCCTCAAACAACCGCATCCTTGTCCACCCAACAGGCGTCAATATCCCGGTTGAGCCAATGAAAAAGCCCATAATAATGCTGGCACTCACTCTTGGTTTCCTCTTGCCGCTGATTGTAATCTTCATTCTTGAGATCAGCAACAAGAAAGTACGCGGACGCCGCGACCTCGAGGATATCAACATCCCATTTATTGGCGAGATTCCTCAATACAAAGGAAGCATCAAAGAGAGCGCAAAGGAAAAGAAAATCATAGTAAAGGGAGGCAGCCGCAACGTCATAAACGAGGCCTTCCGCGTAATGCGCACTAACTTTCAGTTCATGAACGACAAGGAGAAGGCAAGCAGCGTTGTCATCACCACATCGTTCAACCCCGGAAGTGGCAAAACCTTCCTCACAATGAACCTCAGTGCATCACTTGCCATCAAGGGTTCAAAGGTACTTGTCATCGACGGCGACTTGCGTCGCGCATCGGCGTCGGAATACGTGCAGAGCACATCCGGCGGCCTTAGCGAATACCTCTCGGGCGGCACAAGCAACATAGACGAGATTATAACCACCGATACCGGATACGAGAACCTGCACATCATCACAGTGGGCACACCCCCACCCAACCCGACAGAACTTGTAGGCAGCAAGAAGTTTGAGACACTGATTGCCGAAATGCGCAAGCACTATGACTACATACTCATCGACTGCCCGCCGGTGGAGATTGTCGCCGACACGCAGATTATTGAAAAATACTGCGACCGCACACTCTTTGTCATCCGTGCAGGCCTGCTCAACCGCGAGATGCTCGACGAACTGCAGGACCTCTATGACAACAAGCGCTTCAAGGGACTTGCCATGATACTCAACGGCACCCACAGCAGCGGCGGCCGTTACGGATACGGATACAGTTACAGTTATGGCTACGGATATGGCTACGGATACCACTACCACCAAAAGAAGTGAAAACTGAAAAGGAAAATCTGAAAGTAGTTTGTTTTTCCGTTTCCCGTTTTAACCTTTCACCTTTTACCTAATTTAGCGTGTGGCCATTTGACAAAAAAACAACAATAGCGTCAAGCGGTGCCCTGCAAGGCGCTGCCGACCACCACTCCCACATACTCCCGGGAGTAGACGATGGCGTGGAGACGATGGCCGAGGCACTACGCACACTTGCCACATATGAGGCATTGGGCATAAAGACTCTGTGGCTCACTCCTCACATAATGGAGGATATACCCAACACCCCGCAAAAACTCACCGCACGTTTTGAGGAACTGAAAGCCGCCTACAGCGGCAATATCGATCTGCACCTTGCTGCAGAGTACATGATAGACAACCACCTGTACAAGTTGCTACAAGAAACAAACAACTCTCCCTCTTTGTCAAAGAGGGAGTACCCGCAGGGGGAGGGAGTTCCCCCACTCCTCCCCGTAGGCACCGGCGGCAAGCACATACTTGTGGAGACATCGTACTACAATGCCCCAATGAGAATGCGCGACACGCTACAGCAAATCAAGTCACTAGGTTACCACCCCCTGCTTGCCCACCCCGAGAGGTACATGTACCTTGACAATGCCGAATACGTAAGACTCCACAGCGAAGGGGTAAAGTTCCAGCTAAACCTGGCCTCGCTTGGCGGCGGCTATGGTACAGCAGTAAAGAAGAAAGCCTTGTGGCTGCTAGCCAACGGACTCTACAGCGTTGCCGGCAGCGACCTGCACAGCGAAGACTCCATCGAATACCTCACAAAGTGCAAACTTAGCAAACAGCACATTGAACAGGTAGAGAATTTGTTGCACAACAATCTTTGAGCAAATGATTAGAATTACCGACAAGCACAACTGCTGCGGCTGCGGCGCCTGCGCACAGCGCTGTCCCCGACAGTGCATCACAATGCAGAGCGACAAGGAGGGTTTCGCCTACCCTGTCATTGACGCAAAGCAATGCAGCAACTGCGGATTGTGCAACAAGGTTTGCCCAGTGATAAACCAGCAGCCCGCACAGCAGCCTATTGCCACATACGCGGCAACAAATAGCAACGATACTGTCAGGGAGCAGAGTTCCTCGGGCGGCATCTTCACCCTGCTTGCCCAGAAGACAATAAACAACGGAGGCGTTGTCTTTGGCGCAGCATTCAACAGCAACTGGCAGGTTGAGCACATCTGCGTCGACAACCTAAACGACATAAAAAGACTGCGTGGCAGCAAATATGTACAAAGCAATATTGGCAACAGTTATGCCGTTGCCGAAAGGTACCTGAAGGATGGCAAGGAGGTGCTCTTCAGCGGCACTCCCTGCCAAATTGCCGGACTCAAGAGATTCCTTCGCAAGGAATACGAGACCCTAAGAACCATCGACATTGTCTGTCATGGCGCACCAAGCCCTTTGATTTGGGACGCATATCTCAACGAAATTTGCCAGGGCAACAACATCACTAACATCACTGATATCCAGTTCCGCAACAAGGCCGAAGGATGGAAAAAGTACGGTTTTGCTATCAAATACGCAGGTGATAATGGCCGGGAATGCGAGTTCCGCGAAAGGATGGGAGAGAACCTCTTCATGAAGTGCTTCCTCAGGGACCTGTGCCTTCGCCCCTCGTGCTACAAGTGCCCGGCCCGCAACGGCAAGAGCGGTAGCGACATTACGCTAGCCGACCTGTGGGGCGCACAGCAAATCTGCCCACAGATTGACGACGACAAAGGCCTCTCGCTTGTATTGCAAAGAAAGGAGTGCGGCCTGCCAAAGTGCGACAGACTCGCAATCCCCTATAGCGAGGCACTGAAATACAACCCATCGATAGAGCGCGACGTGCGCGAGCCCAAAAGACGCAAGAAGTTCTTCCGCAGGGCCAGAAAATATGGAGTATGCAATGCCACAGTGCAATGCACCGAAAAAAGCAAGTATTCGCAATGGTGGAAAAGAATAAAGAACTTGTTCAAATAATAAATCAAAGCAGGTTCAACGAAGTTAAAAGAATATTAAATTAAGACAGAAGAACAGAAGAACAAAAATATGCAGCAGGACCTCATTGGTGTAATAGTACCGGTCTACAGGACCGAGAAATATCTTGCAGAGTGCATCGACAGCATTCTTGCGCAGACATACACCCGTTTCCGTCTTGTACTTGTTGACGACGGCAGCCCGGACAATGCAGGCAAAATATGCGATGAATACGCCAAAAAAGATACACGCATAACCGTCATTCACCAACAGAATGCAGGAGTGGCACGCGCAAGAGCACGCGGTGTTGAGGAAGCTACAGATTGCGACTGGATTACGTTTGTTGACAGTGATGATAGAATAGCCACCAACTATTTGGGTGATTTGTACAACGCCGTCAGTGACGACATTGACATTGTAACAAACGAAGAGAATATTTGCAAGGCAAGCCTATGCAAAGAGAAATATCTGGAGCATCTGTTCATTGGCGGAGTAAATACGGGACCGTGGAGCAAGCTGTTCCGCCGCAGGCTGTTCAACTCGCACACCTTTGACATACCACGCACAATAGTTGTTGGAGAAGATATGCTGATGGATATAAGGCTCACATTCTCAAGCCACAGAGAGAGAGTCGCAATAATCAACAACCCGGACATATATTTTTACAGGGAGAATGAATGCAGCATTATGCACACATTCAAAACCACGCCGGCGTATGAGCACCTGTTCCAGCAGTGCCTTGTGCAATCAATCCCGGAGAGGGAGAAGAACCGTTTCTTCAAACTCACCATACAGAGCCGTTTAAGACACTTCAAGCGTTTCTGGGGCAAGCGACTCCGCGTCAAGGGGATGAAGGATACTGAGTTCTACAGGGAACTGACAAGCGACATCGAGCAGTATGGTTACCAATTGCCCGCCGTTGAGCGCACACTGCTCACAAACGAAAACCCCGTCATCCGCTTTTTTGCAATAGTAGCAAGAGGTGTGATGAAAGCGTTCAAGAAAAGATAACTGAACAAAATAAACATAAATCAAAGCAACAAACAGTATAGCACATTGATCTAATTATTGAAGATAGAAGAATAGAAGAAACATAAAAATATCAGGTAATACTGTCTAAAAATATAAAGCACATAACGTTTCAAATATGCAAAAAGAATCAAGAGTAAAGAAAACAATGCTCAATGCAAAAATTAACCTAATATGTTATTTTGCATCGTTCATCACAGCATTCTTTACCCGCAAGATACTGCTTGACCATCTTGGAGCAGAATTTATAGGCTTTACAGGCACGGTGGGCAGCCTATTGTCATTCCTGAACCTTGCCGAATTGGGTATTGGCACAGCAATTGGCTATGTGCTCTACAAACCCATTGCCGATGGCGACAAGTTCAAGATAAACGAGGTAATCTCTGTGCTTGGCTATCTCTACCGCATCATAGGCCTTGCCATTCTCTCATTGGGCATCATTGGTTCACTGTTTTTGCCGCTCATATTCCCCAATACCGACATACCGCTCGGTGTCATATACTTTGGTTTCTATGCCTACCTTGCTGCATCAATGATTGGCTATTTCGTCAACTATCGTGCTGCACTCCTCTCGGCCGACCAACGCAACTACATTGTAACAGGCTATTTTCAAATTATTGGAACAAGCAAGGTTATCCTTCAAATGGTACTTGCAATCTATTTTGGCAGTTTCTACGTTTACCTTGCCATTGAACTCATTGGCGGCATCATCAATACCATAATCCTTAACTGGAAAATAAACCAGACCTATCCCTGGCTAAAGAGTGAAATAAAACAAGGCAAACAGATATTCAAAAAATATCCCGAAATCATCGAATACACCAAGCAAATATTTGTACATAAAGTAGGCGGACTGGTACAGGGACAACTGACCCCCTTCCTCATCTACTCTTTTGTATCACTGCCAATGGTTGCCTTGTACACGAACTACACAATCCTTACCCAGAAACTTGAAGGCCTCATCTCGGGCGTTATTAATAGTACCGGTGCAGCCATAGGCAACCTTATCGCCGAAGGCGACCAAACAAAGATACTAAAGGTTTTTAGGGAACTTTTAGCAATCAGGTTTTTTGTCGCATCTATAATCACTGCATGTATATACAGTTTCGCTTCAAAATTCATTGGTGTATGGTTAGGTAATGAATATATACTGGACAATTACACTGTAACCTTAGTTGCTATTCTTAGCGGACTGGGCATTGCACGCGGCGTCCTCGACCAGTTTTGTTATGGCTGTGGCTTGTTTGCCGATGTTTGGGCACCATATGCTGAGAGCATCATTATGGCAACATTTGCAATTATTGGCGGACACCTATATGGACTCCCCGGAGTATTATGCGGTCCATTGCTTTCTATCGTAGTAATCATATACATATGGAAACCTTACTATCTCTTTTCGCGAGGTTTTAAACTATCTGTTTTCAAATACTGGAAACTCTTTGCAATAAACATATCTGCAACAATCATCGCCTTTTTTGCAACAGGCTCAATATTCAGCAATTTCATTGAAGAACATATTCCCACAGATAATTGGTCGGGGCTTATTGCAAGCGGAGTTATATACACCATTATCATGACAGCAATAACCTTTATTGCATATTATATAGTTTCTGCAGGTTTTAGAGATTTTATACACAGAAGCAAACTATTCAAAAAGATAATCAAATGACATTTGACAGTCTGATAACAAATATCAAGTGGAGATTATCCAAGATTTTCCTTAGCGACAAGAGACGCTCATGGAATAATGTAAAGAACCAGAACATAAGGTTCAAAAAAGGCAAGATAATTTCACTCGGCGAATACTCTACAGAAACAACAGTAAAACAAAACCGAAACAAAAGAGTCGTATGCATCTTTGACGGTAAAATAAAGAATGGAGGCCTTGCCGACCGCTTGAGAGGCATTGTTTCCGTTTATGAAATTTGCAAAGAGCAAGACATCAATTTCAAGATTATATTCACTAATCCATTCAATTTATCGGATTTTCTTATTCCAAACAAAATCAATTGGGAAATCAAAGAGAATGAATTGAACTACAACACAAATATAACAGACCTTTGTTATATTGACACCCTTGCCGGTAGCGAATATGAGGCAAAAAAGCAAAAACAATGGTTCAGACGGGAATTTAAGAAGAAGTACAAGGAGTATCACGTTAGAACCAATGCCATATTCTCTTATAACGGAGACTACTCAACCTTATTCAATGAACTTTTCAGGCCATCACCACAACTATTATCTAGTATAGAAAAACAAAAGGAGATATTAGGTGCCTACTACATCAGCACATCTTTCCGTTTTATGAATCAGCTTGGCGACTTCAATGAGACAGTTGAGTTACATAGCAAGTTGACAAAAGAAGAACAAAACGAACTGATAGCAAAAAATATTGAGCAACTACAATTGTTGCATAACAAATTCCCAGACAAACGAATACTTGTCAACTCAGACAGTACAACATTCCTGCAAACAGCTGCAAAACTTGATTACGTATATGTAATCCCGGGCAACATCACACATATTGACGGCAAGAACAAGGAGAATGAATACAAAGCCTACGAAAAGACATTCCTCGACTTCTTTATGATAGCAAATGCCGAAAAAATATATCTTATGCGCACCGGACAGATGTACAACAGCGGCTATCCCTTTGCTGCGTCAAAGGTATACAACAAGCCATTTGAAAAAATAGAATTTTAATAATGGAACAAGGTCTTATAGGTGTAGTAGTGCCGGTATATAAAGTTGAAAAATATATTGCAGAATGCATTGAAAGCATTCTTGCGCAGACATATACAAACTTCCGTCTGATACTGGTTGATGACGGCTCGCCTGACGATGCGGGTAAGATATGCGATGAATACGCAAAAAAAGACCCACGCATTACAGTCATTCACCAAGAGAATGCCGGTGTAACACGCGCCAGGGCACGAGGTGTTGAAGAAGCTGGCGATTGTGAGTTCATTACATTTGTAGACAGCGATGACACAATAACAATAGACGCCCTACATCAACTCTCAAAAGCAATGTCTGATGATGCGGATATCGTTATCAGCCAGATTTCCGGGCACAAATACCCTAATGCAGAATATATAAGCAAAGAAGAATTTCTTCATTATCTTATATCCGGTCAGACTTTGAGTAGTGCTCCTTGGGGGAAATTGTTCCGATGCGCGTTATTCTCCGACAACGTCCTTGACATACCTCGAGAAATAATACACGGAGAAGACCTTATAATGAATATTAGATTAGGATTCAATACTAATAACAAAATCGTGATACTTGAGAAAAACGTATATAATTACAACGTAAACCTTTACGGATGTGACAAGACCTTCAAAAAATCCCCAAGTTACGAATCATTATTTTTTAAACATTTGATAAAATCAATACCTACAGAAGAGTTGAATGCGTATTACAAAGATACAATCAGAAAACGAATTACTATACTAAAAAATGTTGTCTGCTACAAATACGTGCCAAGTAAAGAGTGGTTTGGATCTGATTTTCATAATAAATTGATAAATGACATAAAGACATTCAACTACCAGTTAGAGACTCTTGAACGAATTACAATAACTTATTCAAATTTCCTTATTCGAGTATTGCCGGTATTTATACTGAAATTACTCTTTTTCAAAAAAATGATGAGATAAAAAACAGGTGACAATAGTTGTAAAGATAATATCGGATGAATATTTGTTTCTTTAGTTTTGGGCACATATCAAAAACCAAAAGTGGAATTGACCGCGTCACAGACATTCTATCGACCGCGTTCAGAGAAAAAGGACACACTGTTTATATGATATCCGTTTGCGCTCCGGTTGGCAATGACGAGTTAACGGAAACACAGTTTCAACTTCCATGTTCAGACACGAAATCTGAGGAGAACAAGAAGTTCTTGAACGATTTCTATACAACAAAAGGTATTGATATAATTATTAATCAGGCCGAACAGAAAGCTATTTTTGATCTAATATCTGACACCCATAATGATATTCCTATAATTTCATGCCTACACTGCGATCCAAGGGGTATCTTAAAGGGTATCCATGATCTTTGGGATGAACACAAACTAAAATTAAGTTGGAGGTTCTACCTGTCATTTCCACTGCATTTTGCAAGAGCCATATATCAGTACCATAACAGAAGAAAATACATATCCCATAAATACAAAGAATACTACGAAAAGAGCAATGCAGTTGTACTGCTTTCGGATAATTTCAGGAATAGTTTTGCAAAACTTGCAAAAATAAATGGCCAAAAAAAGTTATATGCAATAGGCAACCCCAATGCTTTTTCACTTACAGAAACGTTTTTGGCAAACAAGGAAAAAATTGTGTTGTTTGTAGGACGTTTGGATTTTCAAAAAAGAGTTGACCGTTTATTAAGAATTTGGAAAAGATTACATAAAAAAATCCCAGATTGGAAACTACAAATTGTTGGTGATGGCACACACAAAACTTTATATGAGGAATTAAGTAATGGTTTAAAGTTGCATAGTGTTGAGTTTTTAGGCAAACGTAATCCTGAAGAATATTACAAGAAGGCTGCTATTTTATGTGTAACAAGTTCGCACGAAGGCTTACCCATGGTCATAATTGAAGCTTTGCAATATAATGTTATCCCCATCGCATTTAATTCATTTGAAAGTTTGACTGATACAATCACAAATGGGAAAACCGGATTTTTTATTGATAAATTCTCTGAAAAGAAATATTCTGAGACATTAATCTCGTTGATTAGCAATAAAGAATACAGATTAAGAATACAAAAAAACATTTCGGAAGACAATAAAACAAAAAAAAATGATCTTTATAGGATTGTTGACAAGTGGGAAGACTTGTTCAAATGTTTAAAAAGCACACCATGAGAGTTCTACAGATAAATATGACAGACATGTTCAGCACTGGGAATATTATGCTGAATATTGCGGAAAGAACAAGATTACGGGGGCATGAAGCTTTTACGGCCTCCAAAAAAACGAGAATGAGTTTATGGCAAAACCGCAAGGACCCATTCCATACATATTTAGGGACAAGAATTGAGCACACTATCCATAGATATTTTTCCTGGATGACAGACTTGCAGGATTTTGGTTCTATTCTTGCCACATACGAACTGATACGCAAGATAAAAAAAATCAAACCAGATATAATACACCTGCACGACATTGTTGGATGGTATGTAAATATCGGTATACTGTTCCGATTTCTCAGGAAATACAATAAACCTATCATCTGGACATTCCATGATTGTTGGGCATTCACCGGTAGATGTATATATTTTGACACTGCCAAATGCGACAGATGGGAAACCGGATGCGGTAAATGCCCGCAAATAAGCTATATGCCTAAAAGTTGGTATTTCGACTTGTCTGCCTACAATTGGTGCAGAAAGAACAGGTTATTCAACTCAGTAGAGAATATGACAATCGTGTGCCCATCTTTGTGGCTTAAAGAACTTACCGGTAAAAGTTTTTTATCAAAATACAGATGTTTGACAATAAACAATGGAATAAACCTTGAGACATTCGCGCCAACAACAGGCGACACATATAGTAAAATAAGAAGTTTGAATAAAAAGATTATCCTTGGTGTTGCAAGCACTTGGTCAATAAGGAAAGGACTGAAAGATTTCATTAAACTCTCTTCAATGCTTACCGAGGATTTCCAGATTGTTCTTGTAGGCATTTCTCAAGAGGAAATAAACTGCGAACAAATAATTGCATACAAACGCACAACCAATCAAAAGGAACTTGCTGAAATCTACACTGCAGCAGATGTTTTTGCCAATCCTACAATGGAAGAGAATTTCCCAACAGTGAACCTTGAAGCTCTTGCCTGTGGAACCCCAATCGTCACATATAGAACCGGAGGTTCGCCCGAGAGTGTTGATGAAAAGACAGGCATTGTTGTAGAACACGGGAATTTGGAGCAGATGAAGAATGCAATTATACGTGTTACCAAGAATGGAAAAGAACACTATGTCAAAGCCTGTATCGAGAAATCCCAAAATTATGATATGAACGCACGTTTTAACGATTATGTTGATTTATACGAAGAGTTCTTGAAACAATGAAAATTGCTGTAATAATACTCAACTACAACAGCTGTGCCGATTGTCGCAAGTGCATCGGCTATCTAAGAGCACAACAAGACGTTGAGCAGGAGATTGTCGTTGTAGACAATTGTTCGCACGACGATGACCGAAAAGCGGCTGAGCAATTGTGCAAGGAGCAAGGATGCACATTCATTGCCAACAGCGAGAACAAGGGCTACAATGCCGGCAATAATGTTGGTTTGCGCTATGCTGCAGAGAAAGGCTATGAATATGCACTGATAGCCAACCCGGACATGGAATTTCCACAAAAAGACTATCTTGCAACCCTGCTTGCTAAAATGCACGAGGAGAAGGATATCGTTGTCTGTGGTAGCGATATTGTAACACCCGAGGGCATTCACCAAAGCCCAATGGGCAAGGAAGGCAATTGGCGAGGTTCGTTAGCCTGGATAAAGGAGATTATTAGCAAGAAGAAAAAGAGCGATGCATACGATTTCATCGACAACTACTGCGAAAGCCACTACTGCCACAAGGTAAGCGGTTGCTGTTTCATGATAAGAACATCTTTCCTCAATGAGATAAACTTCTTCGATGAAAAGGTTTTTTTATATTGCGAAGAGGCTATACTCTCGCGCCAGGTAGAGATGACCGGCAAACGTATGTACTACCTTACAACAGCACAAGCGGTGCACCGTCATGTCAAGAATGAAAAGGGAGACCCTGTAAAGCGTTTCAAAACATGGGGAAAATCGCGTTGCTATTATATAGACAAATATAGCAATGACCATTGGCTTGGAAAACAGATAGCAAAGCTATCGATGAGACTTTACGTTTTGGTTTTTACTTTATACAATAAAATCAAGTAAAACGACACAGCGCCCTTATGTACTTTTGTACTTGTGTCTAAAAATAGAAATCGCGTACTATCGTGTTCTTATGTCTAAAAAACATAACTCAACTTATAATGTTTGAGCATTTAAAGGATGAACAAAAGATTTGATTATATCGACGCAACAAAAGGCGTTGCAATACTTTGCATCGCATTCCTGCACTTTGAACAAGGAGTAATTCCTGATTGGCTCAATGCTTGGATTGGGAAATTCATGATTACAGCATTTTATGTAACAGCCGGGTGGGTGATTGGAATAAGCAATAAGCCAACTACTGCAAAGGAACTGTTCAAAAAACGAATAAGACAGTTGGGAGTTCCTTATCTTTGGTTTAGTTTGCTGATAATTCTCTTTGACACACTATGGGTTGCACTTGGACTGATAGAAAGCGACATTCTACTACGCGATATATACAAAACTATAGTTCTGCGCGGTATTGGAACACTATGGTTCTTGCCTGTACTATTGATGGGCGAGTACATTTTTACGCTTATCAAGAACTGTAAAAATGTTTGGTTTTATGCAGCCATTGGAATGGCTATAACTTTACTGGCAAATCATCTATACTATAATCAGTGGTTGCCCTTAAGAAACAACTACGAACTTTATAAAATCCTTGATGCACCAATGCAGCCCATTGTAAGTGGGTTATATGCTTGGCCAATCATTGCAATCGGTTATCTACTAGGCAAGAGATGGGGGAAGAGCATTTTGGGAATGAACAAAATCAAGTTACTTTCAACATCCGCATTGCTATTTGCAATAAGTTTTATATTGATTATTGAACCTCCGTTCAATATTTATTATATCAATGGGCTTTTAAGCAACACACTGCCGGCAATAGCATTCATGTGTTTGTTTGCAGTGTTTACCAAAGGTATCATTACACGCTTCTTCACCTATTGGGGAGTAAATTCATTGATACTGATGTGCACACACTTCAGTATCACAATGGAAATACTAATGACGTTTGACAAGTACATACTACACCACCCTGTTTTTGAAGGACCAAGAACAATTATATATTTCGTCATTTGCATATTACTGACTTATCCATTGGTTTATCTTTTCAATGGCAAACTCAGATTTATGCTCGGAAAGAAACAATAAACATATAAAGCAAAGCATATAAACCTTATGTACTTTTGTACTTATGTCTAAAAATAGAACTAGCGTACTATCGTGTTTTTCTGTCTAAAAAATAAAAAAAGTGACTTATGTACTAAAATAAAACATAACCTACCATGTTTGATATATTCAAAGGACAAAGAGGACTTACGCTCTTCGCTACAATACTCATAATATTCTATGGAATATACTATATGCCTATAGACTCTTTTGGTATGAATGCGCCTATCAAAATGGCATTGATGGCGTCATCGGTTTTTGTATTGCTGTTCTATACATTCAAGACATCAAAGGCCCTTATATTGGGTGTTATGTATCTCATATTCCAATATACCGTTGCAAGTTTTCACCCTGAATCGTTCCGTTGGAGTACGTACATATATTCCATATTACTAGTTCTTACGTATGTCAGTTTCTACAATCTGGTATACATTGAAAAGGTATTCACTATTGAGCATTTCATAAGAATTTGCAAATGGTTCATGATGCTCTATTTCGTATGGTGTATAATGCAGCAGGTATTTTTACTTGCCGGTGTATCGTATATGCCTATAATTAACTTATGGAAAATTTTGGACAGAGGTATTGGATGCAATTCATTATCAATAGAGCCAAGTACATTCGGACGCTTCATGCTTGTGTTTTATTATGCATACGTAAAATGCAGTGAATACAAGCGCGATGAGGGGCCATTTACTATAAGTGAATTATTCAGCGGAGAACACAAGTGGGTGACAATCCGTTTCCTTTGGATGATGCTTACAATGGGTAGCGGCACAGCATTTGTATGCCTTATACTCTTCGCGTTGTATTTTGTAAGAAAAGACAATTGGTACTATATAATCCCAATACTTGTAGTATGCTATATTCTATTACAGAATTCAGGTATCGAGGCGCTTGACAGAGCAACAAATACAATTGAAGCGACAGCAACATTTGATAAAGAAACAGTACAAGAGACTGACGGCTCTGCCGCAACACGTATTGCCCCTGTCATCAATTCACTAAATGCCGATTTTAGCAAAAAAGAGACCTGGCTTGGATATGGCATTGACTATAACAAAAATAATGGTCTGTATTACAAACAAACTGGTACACCGTTTGATGACTATGGTTTCCTGTTTTACATATATACATTGATTTTCGCATACAGTTGCGGGTACCGTTTTTTCTCACTAACGTCATTATTTATGCTTGCTGGTATTGGAGGTTCAATGAAAGGTAATATACAATATGCCTGGGAACTTGCAATGGTAATAACCTGTGTGCGTTATTTCTATGAAAACAGGTACAACCCAGAAATATATGAAGATAATGAAATATGTGATGAATATGAACTCATTGACAACTAAAACGCCATTACAACATGATACACCTCTTAATATTTAGAATTAAATGCCTCCTTTTTGCACCTTTATATATCTTATTCTTGATCAACAACAAGAACGGAATAATGTCCAAAGATTTAAGGCAATGGGAAAACACACTTACAGTCATTAAATACAAAAGTGAATTCTTTGCGTTCATAAGAATGTTTGCAGCACTTAGAGAATACCGCAATCTTTTCTTTTTCAGATGCGGAGAAGCTTGCAATATTATCAAAGCCTTTATTCCGTGCACAAAGGAACTGCATTTTATTACTAATAAAGAAGATATCGCAGAAGGTCTTGTCATTCAGCACGGTTACTCTACAATTATATTCGCAGAAAGCGTTGGCAAAAATTGTCAGATTTGGCACAATGTGACTATTGGAAGAGCGCATGATAAAGGAAGGCGTCCACGCATTGGGGAGAACGTCAAGATATGTACAGGTGCAGTAGTCATTGGCGACATAAGCATTGGCAACAACGTAACAATTGGTGCATGTACAATTGTAACAAAAAATATCCCGGACAACTGCATCGTTTGTGGCAATCCGGCAAGAATCATCAATAGGAATGGTGAAAAAGTAAATATCAAACTATAAATGAAGATATTCTGCATACTCAGCACATCAAGCCTCACGGGTGGAAGTTCTCTCTCTTTTGTACAATATTGTACTGAAATCAATCAAAGGGAGGATGTTGATCTTGTAGTGTCCGTACCTTGCAAAGGTCCTGCATACGATTATTTGAAAAATCTGAATATCAAGACAGAAATTGTCCCGACACGATTTAACATCTATCCCAAAGCAACCAAAAGAAATTTCCTGTTCACGCCAATTAAGTTACTGCGACACCTCATTCAAAATAAAAAACAGGAACGCACGCTTTTAGAAACCGTAAAAAGACATAATCCCGATATTATATACACAAACGTCGGTGTTGTAAATACAGGGTACAACGTTGCGAAAAAATTACATATCCCGCACGTGTATCATTTACGAGAATACCAAGACTTAGATTTTGGAATGAAAATAATTCCGTCACGACGTCATTTTATTAAAAACTTACAGAACAGTTACACTATTTGCATAACAAAAGGTATACAAGAGCATTTTCATTTAACAAACAACACAAATTCAAGGGTTATATACAATGGGCTCCTGACATCGTGTAAGAAAGATAACGACAACAGAAAAAAAACGTTTCTTTTTGTCGGGCGTCTAGCTGAAGAGAAGAATCCACTGGGTGTAATTCACGCTTTCAATGCTTTTTGCAAAACAAATGAAGATTATAAACTCCTATTGGCAGGTAGCGCAGTGTCACAAGATGAGTACAATAAGTTGTTGAGATATTGCGAAGAAAATAATTTAAAAGACAAAGTCTGTTTTCTTGGAGCACGCAGTGATGTTGACCAGTTAATGCAAAAAGCCTATGCTGTTGTTGTCGCATCTAAATTTGAGGGGTTCGGGCGTGTTACCACTGAAGCAATGCTAAACGGCTGTCTTGTCATTGGCCGAAATACAACTGGAACAAAAGAACAATTTGACAACGGATTGTCGCTAACAGGTGAAGAAATTGGAATCAGATTTGAAGGAGATGATGATTTATGTAAGAAGATGCTTGTTGCCACTTCTCTTACTAAAGAGAAATACAATGAATATACAAAGCGTGCAAAAACAGTTGTTGAGCAGTTGTACACTCCTCAAAAATGCGCAGACGATATTTATAACTTTTTCAAGTACATTTTAGAACAATAATGACCAATCTCACCCTTGCTATTTGCGTTTATAACGCCGAGAAATACATAAAGGAGACACTTGAGAGTGTAATGGCACAGACTATGCAGAATTTTCACCTGCTTATAGTCAACGATTACAGCACCGATGGCAGCCTAGCCGTTATTGAAAAGTTTTTCGCCGAACATCCAAGACAGCATGAAATCATAACACTTGAGAAGAATGGAGGTATTGCAAATGCAAGGAATTTTGCAATCGCACATGCCACAACAAAGTATTTCCTTTTCATAGATTCCGACGACCTTTTAGAGCCGACACTCGTTGAAAAGGAGCACACGGTAATTAGCTGCGACAGCGACTTAATTGGAGTATCCTGCTGGAACGACTTTATTGATGCCAAAGGCAAGAGAGTACATGGCGGAACCTTCTTGGGTGAAAAGACAAAGGAGACTTTCATTGAGAAAGCTAGCAAGAGGAAACTGATATTCCTTCCCATCCACACAATGTTTGACCGAGATTATGCCATAAAAGCCGGTAGCATCTGCATCAAGGGTTTCCATGAAGGCAAGCCACGCTATCAGGATTTTTGTGAGGAATTGGATATGTGGACACGAATGAGCGATTTCCACACAGAGGGGAAAGCTATCATAGCACTGCCCGAGGTTCTGTATCATTACCGCAAGATGGACGGGCTATCATCCAACCACTTCAACATGATACTGAAGATGCGCTACACAAAGCAGAACCTTTTGAGGCGCCGCAACGGAGAGAAGGAACTTACATTCATACAGTTCTACGACTCATTGAGCGAGAAGGAGATAAAGAAACTGAAAAAGGATGCCCTTGCAGCAGACTCCCTGCGCAACGGGGCGTTCTACCTAAAGCGCAAGAATATATTCAAAGCCATGTGGGAGATTATAAAATCAATCTACTACCGCCCAGGATACATCCTTGACAAACTAAAGCACAACTTCTTCAAAAAGAAATAATGATTTAATTATTTTAAGACAGAAGAACAGAAGAAACTCTCAGCTATGGGATAAACTAGTCGCATAGTTTCACTTGCGACGATAAATGGTTTGAACCTATGGCAAGGTGAGAACAAGTTTTCCCATTGACACAGGTGCAAACCATTTAACTTGGAAAGAAATTCCAACATACTTATCTCATAGCAGAGAACTTAAACATATAAAGCAAAGCATATAAACCTTATGTACTTTTGTTCTTATGTCTAAAAACAAAACAGCGCCCTTATGTACTTATGTTCTTATGTCTAAAAAATATATAAAGTATGACAAAAAACACTGTAATTGAACATATAAAAGAAGTTATCGGGTTCCTGAATGAGAACGCCGACTACGCAGTGCTGCGTAACTTTGAAGGGCTACCCGACAATAACCCAAGCCGCGACATTGACATAATAATTACCCGCAAGAGTTACAAGATGATGAGACGCGCCCTTGTGGAACTCATTGACCGCAGCGGGTGGAAGATAATCACATACCTCAACAGCGACCGCCTCATAAGTTACGTTTGCGCCATTACAACCGAAGAAAAGACCGAAATTGTACAATGGGATTTCTTCTTTGACACATCGGTATGGGGTGTGCAGTTGATGAGCGCCGAAGAGTTCCTCGCACACAAGCAGTTTAACGGTTTCCTGTACTACGTGGGCGTTGAGTGCCAGTTCCTCGACAAGATACTCTACAACAGCGCTGTTGGCAGCAAATACCCCGAGAAGTACCGCGCTACACGAGAGGCTGCAGAGGAGAGTGAGATAGTAAAGAGCAAGATAAAGCATATTTTTGGTTGCAGCAGCGCCGGCGAGTGCGAGCAAAAGCGTGGCAAGCGCCTGCTCTTCAAGGCTCTGTGGAACAACCTTAAGCGCCGCCCATTTGGAGTGCTCGCTGGGATATTTGCGTTCCTTTACACCTTCATTGGCAACTATCTGCGCTCGCGCACCGGGTTCAGCATCGGTTTCACAGGCCCCGACGGCAGCGGCAAGACAACTGTCATAGACACAATACTTGAGCGCATTGCACCGGTGTTCAGAACCGCACACAAGTACTATCACTTCCGCCCTGCCTTGTTTGGTAATTTGGGCGAGGTGGCACACTCGGCCGGTATAAAGAAAGAGGTTGACCGCAACTACAGCGACCCACATCGTGGCGGCAAGACCGGCAAACTGAACTCATTCGTGCGCCTATGCTACTACTCGCTTGACTATATCATTGGTTACTTTGTAAAGGTAAAATCGGTTACACGCATCACACGCGTGGTGGTGTTCGACCGCTATTACACCGACATCATCTGCGACAGCCGCCGCTCACGCATATACCTGAGCCCAAAGTTCCTCTATTGGTGGGGCAAACTGTTCATCCCAACATTGAACTATAACATTCTGCTCACAGCAAGCAGCGAGACAATCCTTGCCCGCAAGCGCGAACTTGACGAGGAAGGCATCAGCACTATCAATGCAAAGATTGACTACCTTGCAAGCAAAAAGGGATATACAAAGGTGCTGAACGAAAGTACGCCGCAGGTTGCTGTCAATGAAATTTTGACTTTTGTTTTCAACAAGCAGCACAAGAAAAACTTAAAGAGATTGAGATAAGATGAACAATCCATTTTTATCAATAGTAATACCTGTATACAACGGTTTGTCAAACGGACTCCCTAAATGCTTTGACTCTATTTGGGGACAATCGCTAGAGAAAGATACCTATGAGGTAATATGCATTGATGACTGCAGCACCGACGGCACACGCTCATGGCTTAAAGAGCAACAGAAAGAGCATACCAACCTTGTAGTAATAGAAAACGAAAAGAACATACGACAAGGCGGAGCGCGTAACAAAGGTGTAAGAGCAGCTAGAGGCAAGTATATCTGCTTCATAGACCAGGACGACTACTACCACAAAGAGAGTATAACACAAGTCTATGACCACTTGAACAAGAACGACCTTGAGATTCTTATAGTTGACTGCGCCTACCAGTCACCAGGTAAGGAGAGCAATACTCTACAACATAATTTCCCGCACAGGGAAGTTATGACAGGCGATGAGCAGATAGAGAGAAACTCCATACCCTATGCACCCTGGAAATTTATTTTCAAGCGTTCGTTGATGGTAGACAACAACCTGTTCTTTGCCGAAAAAGAGCGTATTGAGGATGTCGATTGGGTACATGTACTCACTCACCACGCTACACGCACACAGTATCAGCCAATACTGTTCATACACTACAACAAGACAACGGTTTCCACTACAATGACATCGTACAAGTCGCCCGAAACCGTATACAGCACTTTAAGAGTGGGCAAAAGGCTTATTGAACTGACAGAAACCACATTTGCAAGTTCAAATGACAATGTTAAAAAGTACATCAGGAATCTGGGTGAAAAAATGTATCACCTTGGCATTAGAAGTTACCTTTTCTTTGGCAGCAGCATAAAAGACAAGACAAGCAACATTAAAGAGACTGCCAGCAATGTCACCGGCTGTTCATTTATTGTAAAGACAGCAAAGCGATACCCAAAGATGTTTTCTGTCGTTTCGAACCTTATGAGTCCTTTTGGTACATTTGCCATGTGGCTGTACAGGACTATCAAATACAGATAAGCAATGACCGCAACTGACAAACTAAAAATCCTCGTCTCGGCCTACGCTTGCGAGCCGGGGCTTGGCAGCGAGATTGGTGTGGGATGGCACTGGGTGCTTGAGATGTCCAAGCATTTTGAACTGTGGGTGCTCACACGCGAGAGCAATCGCGGCACAATAGAGCCCTGGATTGCACAGCACCCCGAGTTTGGTGCCATACACTTCCTTTACTTTGACCTTCCCAAATGGGCGAGGTTCTGGAAAAAGGGATTGCGCGGCGTGCGTACATACTACAATATATGGCAAGTGTGCACAAACAGCATTGTAAAGCGCACAATGCAGGAGAATGATATAAAGGTATTCCATCACCTAACGTATGGCAACGTGTTGTGGAAGGTGAGTTCATACGGCCAAAAGCAGTTCTTCGTTTGGGGTCCTGTAGGTGGTCTTGAGACAATCCCTGCAGAATACAGCAGCCACTATGCGCGCAAGAGCCGCCTGATTGAATGGGTGCGCCGCATGACGGTAAAGGCTTTGCCACTAAACTTTGGGTTCAAGAGACGCTGCAAGAATGCCGACCTTATGCTGTGCAAGACCGAGATTACACGCGACCTTATACCCGCCAAGCACCGCAAGCGCGCTGTGCTGTTCACCGATGTCGCTGTTGAAAAACAGCCTGCAATAGCCGGTACAAGCAGCAAAAATGGCGACATAGTTGAGTTCATCACCGTAGGGCGCCTTGATGCATGGCGAGGGTTCGAC